>NZ_CP154845.1:2400000-3036666 GCF_047302285.1 Robertmurraya phoenicis | reverse complement strand
AAAACATCGAGAACATGGAAATGAAGCGTAAAGGGGAAGCGTATGGATTCAATACAAGATGCAATCTATAATTGGTTAACGATTAAAGTCGTCATTGATGCACGACCAGATGATACGGCTGCTGTTGAGACCGAAAAAATGTTCTATGACATTTTATTAGAAAAGCATTTTCTTTCTAATATTGAGGTTTCTCAAGATGAAGACATGTATTATGTACACTTTGAGCAGCAGGGTGAAAGAAAAAAGCAGAGATTTCCCCGAGAATTAATTGATGTGATGTTAAATCAAATTAATCAACAACCAGAAAAATATCGCAACTATCCACAATAAAAAAACTCCGCTCAAGATTTTGAGCGGAGTTTTTCATGCAGTTAAGTCGATTCACCAATCGTCCTCTTCATTATTGGACCGGTATAGTTTGAAGTTTCCAGTCGCAATCCTTTCATTTGTTCGTTCTGTAATTCTTGTTTCACAAGGTTTGCACATAAATGTATGGATAGGACGATTTCTTAATTTCTTTGCTTGGACAGAATGATCCTCAATGGATTCTATTTGGTCACAAATTACGCATTTTACTCTCATGATTACACCTCTTCATTTTACTAGACGGCAGTGTTTCAATGTTCCTAGTATACCATTCTCAGAAGCAAATGTCTTATCTTCTAGATGAACTGTGATGAATAAGAAGAGCAAGCTTTTACAAAATTCATTATCAAATGTATGTTTTTTAACATATTTCAATTAAGATTTATGATAACATGGATATAATATAATATTGGAATGGAACGGTAGGAGGGGATAGGAATGGCCAATCAAGTGGAGCCCATTTTAATCAAACCATTGCTTGATGAATTGAAAAAAGAACGCTTTGTGACAATAGCGACTGTTGATTATGAGACAGGTGGACCAAACGTTAATGCAATTTCATGGGTTTATGCAAAAGACGAAAATACGATCTTCTTTGCTGTCGATAGTCGTTCTAGAATTGTGCAAAATATTCAAGAAAACAATCAGGTCGTACTTAATGTGATCGTCAATGAAAGTACTTATTCCATTAGTGGAGAAGCGCTTCTTGTGGTAGATACAATGGAAAATGTACCGCTGAAGTTAGCTTTAGCGATGATTAATGTTTTAGAAGTCAGGGATGTAATGTTCTACGGCTCAAAAATAATTGTAGAGCCACAATATGATAAAACCTATGATCTTGATGCTGCATTACGATTAGACCGTCAAGTCATGGATGAGATGAAAAGAGCTTAGCCGCAATTGAGGGCTAAGCTCTTTCATGATTAATCTAAATGATGGTTCGATTGTTCTTCCTGGTTTTCTTCTAATTGATCAGTTTGTTTATTGTTTAACTTATCTTTTGGTTTATCGACTGTGTTTTCTTTCGTATCTGGCTCGACCATATCGGCAGGGATCTCAGGCATTAGTCTTCCAGAAATATCAGCAAGTTCATTAAAAATCCCTTGAACCGGTTTGCCATCTCGTATATCATCGGCAATTTCTCTAATTCTTGCTGTCATATCTGGGTCGGCTACCACAACGGCACGTGCACCATGAGGATCTTTTTTCAGGCTCTCTGCTACAGAATATTTAATGGAGCCCACTTCAGAACGTTCGAGATCTTCATTGACGTCAATGCCGACAACGGCATAATTTCCAAGTACAACGGCAGTGGCATCATTTACATTTGGGATACTTGAAGCTAAGTCGACAAGATGTTGAGAGATCTCTTGACCACTTTTGCGGTCTACATTTTGGATCGTAGAGTTTTTAACATTAAGTGCCTGTTGTTGCCCGTTATTCGGTTCGTTTGCATCGTTTCGATTTGCTCCACAACCTGAGATTAGGAGTAATAGAATGATCATGATAACCCCTTTTTTCATCATGAATGGCACCTCCTAGATGATTTGAAAGTCATAAGATTGATGTACTAGTTCTCCATGTGATTCAACCTGAAAAAGGAATCATTATGATTATTGTGCAAAATTTCTTCTATCTTTATGCGAGAAAACATATATTTTACAAAGTTCTACCTATCCAACGGTTGGCTTATGCAAACAGGTTGCTAAAAAGATTAAAGCCTAAAAAAAGACCTATGAGGAGCAGGAGGCATAGACTTGACAAAAATTTATGTGTTAGATACAAATGTCTTGTTGCAAGACCCATATTCCATATTTTCATTTGAAGACAATGAAGTGGTTATTCCAGCAGTTGTACTCGAAGAAGTGGACTCAAAAAAACGCAATATGGATGAGATTGGAAGGAATGCGAGACAAGTATCAAGACTCATTGACGGCTTAAGACAAGCCGGTAAGCTACATGAAAAAATACCTCTTGAAAATGGCGGTGCTTTACGAATTGAGTTGAATCATCGCTCATTTCATCAGCTTCAGGATATTTTTGTGGAAAAAACAAATGATAACCGCATATTGGCGGTTGCGAAAAATTTATCTCTAGAAGAAGAAACGAAATTAGATGGAAAGCGAGTCATTTTAGTTAGCAAAGATGCACTTGTCAGAGTAAAAGCAGACGCGATTGGCCTTTATTCAGAAGACTTTCTAAGTGATCGGGTAATCGAAAATGACCATATTTATACAGGGATCGTCGAACAATTTGTGGACATCACTGTTTTGAATAGCTTTTATGAGAAAAAGGAGCTTCCTCTTTCAGAACTTGGGAATATATCTCTCTACCCAAATCAGTTTTTACTGATGAAGGACACACTAGGCTCCTCCACTTCTGCTATTGGAATGGTTGATCAAACCGGGACTTACGTAAAAAAGCTTATTTTTGACCATGATCACATTTGGGGCATTCGTTCGCGCAATGCGCAACAAACAATGGCAATTGAACTCTTACTGAGAAAAGACGTCCCTTTGGTCACGTTAATTGGAAAAGCAGGCACTGGAAAAACATTATTAGCTTTAGCGGCAGGGTTGATGCAGACAGAGGACTATGGAGATTACAAAAAATTGCTAGTTGCAAGACCGATCGTCCCTGTTGGAAAGGATTTGGGCTTTTTACCTGGAGAAAAGGAAGAAAAACTTCGTCCATGGATGCAACCGATTTATGACAACCTAGAATTTTTATTTAATGTTAAAAAGCCTGGGGAATTGGATGCCATTCTAGCTGGTATGGGTTCAATTGAGGTAGAGGCTCTAACCTATATTCGTGGAAGAAGTATTCCTGATCAATTCATCATCATCGATGAGGCCCAAAATCTTACAAAGCATGAAGTGAAAACAATACTGACAAGGGTAGGGGACAGAAGTAAAATTGTGTTAATGGGAGATCCAGAACAAATTGATCATCCGTATTTAGATGCGTACAACAACGGTCTTACATATGTTGTTGAGAAATTTAAAAATGAGCCGATAGCAGGTCACGTAAAACTCTTCAAAGGGGAAAGATCAGGACTTGCACAGCTAGCGGCAGATTTACTTTAAAACAAATAAAAGACGATGTCCTAATGCATGAACAGGACATCGTCTTTTATCATTCCACCCGAAATGATACGACGTTCTTTATTGGGTTTTCATAGTTTGAACCATCTCCATAATAGCAATGGATTGGTCCATCCTCTTTAAGTGGTTTCCCATCCTTTGAGAATCCAAGAACCATTTTCTCTGCTTCTGTTAAAGGAATTGTGACCGTTCCATCAATTGTTTCAATCATGAGAGTTTTAGCATTCTCACTAACTTCTGCGTTCTTCAAAAATGGTTTAAATGGAATACAAAAAGTACCAGTTAAAAGCTCTTCCTTTAAGTACTTTTTTTCTGTTTTCAAAGTAGGAGGTACAACAGCACCTTCTATAATTTCTCGATCCCAATGTTTGGAGACTTCCTTCGTATATTCCTCAAGCGTATCCAGTTCTTCTTGTTGCTCGTGGAAATAAGTATGTAAGTCTTTGCGTCTATCATCAAAAATCCAAACACTAGGATCTAACGTAATAGTATATTTTACATTGCCAGATAACATAACGATTGATTCCATTATATCCCCCCTCTGTGCTTACATAGTCATTATACTGATAATAAATGAATATGTCATATTTTCAGTTTTTTTGAATGTTCGTAGGAAAATGCGGTGTCTATCTTAATCTACTTGCATTTTTCCTCTTATAAGGTTAGAATTTATAGAAGGATAATCGCTCGGAAACGGGGGGATCAAGTTGGCGTCAGAAATGATAATCGATCATCGTGAAAAGGCAAATGCCCTGTTAAAGGCTGATGCTGATAAAATATTGAAGCTCATTAAAGTGCAAATGGATAATCTAACAATGCCACAATGCCCTTTGTATGAAGAGGTGTTGGATACGCAAATGTTTGGGCTATCTCGAGAAATAGATTTTGCCGTTCGCCTCGGTTTAGTGGAGGATAGAGTAGGAAAAGCTATTCTAGATGAATTAGAAAGAGAACTTTCAGCTCTGCATGAAGCTTCACAAAAAAAATAAATAGTCATTCCTTCTTTGTTTTATATGAAGCGGTAGGAAAAACGTGTATCTACACGAAATAGACTAAATAAAAAACTCAAACGTTACGGTAGGATCGTTTGAGTTTTTTTACATATCGCTTTATTCATTTACTAAAATTTTGAATGAATGTTTAATAGAATAATGGAGATAAGGAAGGATTGTATGCTAAAGAAAGTACTTAAATCATACGATTATTCACTCATAATTGTCGTTATATTACTATCTATATTTGGTCTTGTTATGGTCTATAGTGCAAGTATGGTAACAGCGATTCAAAGATATGGTTTTGAGAGTGATCATTTTTTCATAAGACAAAGAATATTTTTACTTGGCGGACTAGTCGTGTTTTTATTTTTTGCTATTGTTCCGTACAAGCTCTATCTTAATAACAAGGTATTAGTTCCAATCTTCTTACTTTCACTCATTTCATTAATAGGAGTATTAAAATTTGGTACGATTGCTGGGAATGCCCGAAGTTGGTTTGAATTTGGGCCTATTCGACTACAACCATCTGAATTTGTAAAAGTGGCCGTGATCGTTTATTTGGCTGCTGTATACGCCAAAAAACAACAGTACATAAATCAATTTAATAAAGGAGTACTTCCTCCGTTAGTATTTATCATCCTCGTTTCCTTTTTGATTGCGGAACAGCCAGATTATGGGACCGTTGCAATCATTCTTTTAATATCGGGAACGATCATCATTTCATCTGGAATGAATTTTAAAAGTATCCTTAAGCTAGGTGCTCTAGGTGGAGTCATGTCCATTCCGCTCGTTCTGTTCCTAAGTGATAAAATTTTCTCTGAAACACGTCTAGATAGATTTAAAGTCCTGTTAGATCCATTTGCTGAAGGTGTTGCGGAAGAAAGTGGCTATCATTTAATCAATTCTTTCTATGCAATTGGAGGGGGAGGAATTGATGGCCTTGGTTTAGGGCAAAGTATTCAGAAACTAGGGTATTTACCAGAACCACATACCGACTTCATTATGGCCGTCATTTCTGAGGAACTAGGAGTATTTGGAGTTGGATTTGTCCTCTTGTCTTTAAGTTACATCGTTTTAAAGGGGATCTTTATTGGATTGAAAGGAAAAGATCCATTTGGAAGTCTACTGGCGATCGGTATAGCCAGTATGATTGGGATTCAAACTTTTATTAATTTGGCAGGGATTTCAGGAATATTCCCTCTAATGGGGATTCCACTTCCATTTGTCAGCTATGGCGGCTCATCGTTAATACAGCTATCCATAGCAATGGGGATTTTAGTTAATGTCTCCATGTTTGTAAATTATGAAGATAAGTATAAATCAAAGGATACAAATGAAATCCAAGTAGTGCCTTCTAGTAAAAATAGAGGGTTTAAGGCGTAATAGTTGAGAATGGGCCGCGTGAATTATGACCGATTTGTGATGAAAAAAGACAAGTTTTCGGCTTGTTTTTTTTTTCTATCGTTGTGAAAAACAGTATACCTATAGTAGAATAAAATAATAAAATTTTATATATTTTCACAATTGCAACATTGGTCACATTTTTTATTAAAGGCCAAATATACCACGATAATATATATTGCTAGTATGCTATAAAATGCATGATGGTTAAGACGTTCAGAGAAAAAATATCGTAAAAATGAGGTGTTCTAATGGTGAAAAAGATTAACAAGGTTTTAGTTGCAAATAGAGGAGAAATTGCCATTCGAGTGTTCCGTGCATGTACGGAATTAAATATTCGTACCGTGGCTATTTACTCGAAAGAAGATTCAGGTTCATTCCACCGTTACAAAGCAGATGAAGCATATCTCGTTGGTGAGGGAAAAAAACCAATTGATGCATATCTCGATATAGATGGAATTATTGAAATTGCAAAGGCTAGTGATGTAGATGCCATTCATCCTGGATATGGTTTCTTATCAGAAAATATCCATTTTGCTAGAAGATGTGAGGAAGAAGGCATTATTTTTGTTGGACCAAAATCTCAGCATTTGGATATGTTTGGGGACAAGGTAAAAGCACGTACACAAGCACAAAAGGCTCAAATTCCTGTTATTCCTGGAAGCGATGGACCTGTTTCTAATGTGGCTGAGGTTATTGAATTTGGAGAAAAGTATGGTTTTCCGATTATTATTAAAGCATCTCTTGGCGGTGGTGGCCGCGGAATGCGGATTGTTAAAAGCCTAGAAGAAGTTGAACAAGCCTATGATCGGGCAAAGTCAGAAGCAAAAGCTGCATTCGGAAATGATGAAGTCTATGTGGAGAGATTTATTGAGAATCCGAAGCATATCGAGGTTCAAATTATAGGAGATGAAGTCGGCAATATTGTCCATTTGTATGAGCGTGACTGCTCAGTACAACGTCGGCATCAGAAAGTGGTTGAAGTTGCCCCATGTGTTAGTATTTCCAATTCATTAAGGGAAGAAATTTGTGATGCAGCTGTCCACTTAATGAAAAATGTTCATTACTTAAATGCTGGAACTGTTGAGTTTTTAGTAGCAAACGATGAATTCTTCTTTATTGAAGTCAATCCACGTGTTCAAGTAGAGCATACGATTACAGAAATGATCACGGGTATTGATATTGTTCAGTCACAAATATTAGTTGCAGAAGGTCATTCACTTCATTCTGAAATCGTTGCTATCCCAGAACAAAAGGATATTAAAATCCATGGCTATGCGATTCAGTCTCGTGTTACGACAGAAGATCCGTTAAATAACTTTATGCCTGACACTGGGAGAATTAATGCTTATCGCTCCGGTGGGGGATTTGGCGTACGTTTAGATGCAGGGAATGGCTTTGCAGGAGCGATTATTACTCCATTTTACGATTCTTTACTTGTGAAACTATCGACACATGCCATGACTTTTGAGCATGCAGCATCAAAAATGGTGAGAAATCTGCAAGAATTTCGGATTCGTGGAATTAAAACGAATATTCCATTTCTAGTGAATGTAGTGAAACACAAAAAATTCCGTTCAGGTGAATATGATACTTCCTTTCTCGATAAGACGCCAGAACTGTTTTTGTTTCCTGTGAGCAAGGACCGGGGTACAAAAATGCTTACATATATAGCAAACGTGACGGTTAACGGTTTCCCAGGGGTAGAAAAGAAAAAGCGCCCAGTTTTTGAAAAACCAAGAATACCAAAGCTTAAGTTAACAACTCCATATCAAAGTGGAACAAAGCAAATTTTAGATGAAAAAGGTGCAGAAGGTCTTGTTGATTGGGTCAAAAAGCAGGAGAAAGTGTTACTAACAGATACGACGTTCCGAGATGCTCATCAATCCTTATTAGCTACTCGTGTTCGAACAACGGATATTAAACATATCGCTGAGCCGACAGCAAAGCTTCTACCAGACATGTTCAGTTTTGAAATGTGGGGCGGGGCAACCTTTGATGTCGCT
This sequence comes from Robertmurraya phoenicis, assembly GCF_047302285.1. Taxonomy (GTDB): domain Bacteria; phylum Bacillota; class Bacilli; order Bacillales; family Cytobacillaceae; genus Robertmurraya. The sequence continues at coordinate 3,028,794 of NZ_CP154845.1, read as the reverse complement.
TATCGTTTCTTAAAAGAAGATCCATGGGAAAGACTTTTAACAATAAGAAAGCAAGTCCCAAATGTATTGTTGCAAATGCTTTTAAGAGCTTCAAATGCGGTAGGTTACAAAAATTATCCAGATAATGTCATCCGAGAATTTGTCGAGAAATCTGCATATGCAGGAATTGACGTTTTTCGCATCTTTGATAGCTTAAACTGGGTTAAAGGAATGGAAGTAGCAATTGATGCGGTTAGACAAACTGGGAAAATTGCAGAAGCTTCTATTTGCTACACAGGAGATATATCAGACCCTTCTAGAAAAAAATATGATATAAATTACTATAAGAGCTTAGCGAAGGAATTGGAACAACAAGGAGCGCATATTCTTGGAATTAAAGATATGGCAGGCCTCTTGAAACCACAGGCGGCTTACACATTGATTTCTGAATTGAAGGAAACAGTTGATATTCCAATCCATCTTCATACGCATGACACAAGTGGAAATGGAATATTTACTTATGCAAAGGCGATTGAAGCTGGAGTGGATATCGTCGATGTGGCCTTAAGTACGATGGCAGGCTTAACGTCTCAGCCAAGTGCCAATTCATTGTACTATGCCCTTGAAGGGACGAATCGGAAGCCAGATGTTGATATCGCTGCCTTGGAACAGTTATCCCATTATTGGGAGGATGTTCGTAAATACTATCAAGATTTTGAAAGTGGTATGATGGCTCCACATACGGAAATTTATCAGCATGAAATGCCTGGTGGGCAATATAGTAACCTCCAGCAACAGGCTAAAGCGGTCGGTTTAGGTGAAAGATGGGATGAAGTAAAGGAAATGTATGCCCGTGTTAACCAAATGTTTGGAGATATCGTAAAAGTTACACCTTCTTCAAAAGTGGTTGGCGATATGGCGTTATACATGGTTCAAAATGAACTAACTGAAGAGGATGTACTTGCAAAAGGGGAAAGCCTCGATTTCCCAGACTCTGTTGTAGAATTATTTGAAGGATATCTCGGTCAGCCAACTGGTGGATTTCCGAAAGAATTACAACGAGTCATCTTGAAAGGAAAGGAACCGATTGTCGTTCGTCCTGGTGAATTATTAGAGCCGGTCGATTTTGATGCCATCAAGGCTGATCTAAATAAAGAACTTGGAAGACCTGTAACAAGCTTTGAAGCGATCGCGCATGCCCTATATCCAAAGGTATTTAAAGAATATATGGGAACGGTAGAGAAATTTGGCGATGTTTCCGTATTAGATACGCCTACTTTCCTTTATGGAATGAGACTTGGTGAAGAGATTGAAGTCGAAATTGAAAAAGGAAAGACATTAATCGTCAAATTAGTATCAATTGGACAACCGCAACCAGATGGTACAAGAGTCGTTTACTTTGAGTTGAACGGACAGCCGCGTGAGGTAATCGTTAAGGATGAAAGTATTAAATCAACGGTTGCATCTAAGGTAAAGGCTGATCCTAAAAATGAACAACATATTGCTGCTTCGATGCCTGGCACAGTGATTAAGGTGATCGTTGAAAAAGGGGAGAAGGTCGAAAGAGGAGATCATCTCATGATTACAGAAGCAATGAAAATGGAAACGACTGTACAGGCTCCATTTTCGGGTATTGTAAAGGATATTTTTGTTTCCAATGGGGAAGCGATACAGACCGGAGACTTATTGATCGAGTTAACGAAATAAGAAGCATAAAAATGCTAGGTCAAAAAGTCGATGGTAGTTTGGAGTGTATAAATTCCCTCGCAGTTGGCGGATCGCTATGAAAGAATAACAGGAAAAATCAAACATGACCTAATGGTCACCGCGAGATATGAAAATTGGTATGGTGTACAGCACACGAATGAATTATATTTCCATTTTTTTGTCTAGACTATTAGTAACAGATTAAAGGCCGTCGGAATATTGGAGTTTTTAAACCCGAGGAAAAATCCGGCCTATTGCACTTACGAGTACCGCCGATTGTTGCCTCGAGCACGTGTATAAAACTACAACTACTTAAAAGTGTATAATCTGTGAGTCTATTAATGAAAAGAGGAATCTTCATGGATGCTATTCGAAAATGTTGTGCTGGTTTAGATGTTCATCAAGAATCGATTACGGCTTGTATTTTGAACAGTCCATTAGATCGAAAACCTAAGCCGTTAATCAAGAATTTTGGAACCACAACTCCTGAGTTACTTCAACTGCAAGATTGGTTAGCAGAACACAAATGTACGGAGGTAGCTATGGAAAGTACCGGTGTTTATTGGAAATCGGTATGGAACATTCTTGAATCATCTTGTCAACTCACGCTTGCCAATCCAGCTCACATTAAAAATATGCCAGGGCGTAAGACTGATATCAAGGATGCTCAATGGATCGCTCAACTGCATCGATGTGGTCTCGTTCAAGCGAGCATGGTACCAACTCAGGAGATTCGAGATTTACGAGACCGAACGCGCTATCGTCAAAAACTTGTCCATATGATTACATCCGAAAAGAATCGTATTCACAAGTTATTACAAGATGCCAACATCAAACTAACTACGTTCGTTTCTGATTTGTTTGGCGTTTCTGGACGGGCTCTTCTAGAAAAACTAATGAATGGCGAAGTGCTAGACGAAGAACAAGTACGATCCTTGGTTAAAACAAAACTGAAGAAAAAGGTTCCTCAATTACTAGATGCTTTAAATGGAAAGGTACGATTGCATCATCGAGAAATGATCCGTATGCACATGAACACCATCATTTTTTTAGAAGAACAAGTGACACATCTTGAGAAATCCATTCAAGAACTACTGAAACCATACGAAGAAGAAGTTGAACTCCTGGATACGATTCCTGGCATTAATACTGATGTCGCGGCGTGCATCATTGCAGAAATCGGAACCAACATGGAGCTATTTGAAACAGAAGCCCATCTAGCTTCATGGGCTGGAATATGTCCAGGAAATAACGAAAGTGCAGGTGTAAAAAAAAAATCGAAGTCCCGTAAAGGGAACAAGCATTTAAAAGCGATGCTTTGTCAATCCGTTTGGGCAATAAATAGAAAAAAAGATTGTAGAATCACAGCGTTCTTTCATCGAGTAAAGCGACGACAAGGGGAAAAGAAAGCAGCTATCGCAACCGCTCATCTCTACCTTCGCATCATTTATCACATCTTATCAGATAAAGTAGAGTACAGTGAATTAGGCACGCATTATTTACCAAATAAGAAAGAAAGAACGTTAGAACAATTAAAAAAACAAATAGAAAAAATGGGTTATGCGATACAGTTAGAGCAAGTACAAACCAGCTAGCTGCCTATAACCCATTTTTAAAAAGTACAATTTTAGACCTTAGGGGGTCTTTTTTTGCTTTTTTTGAGCAACCAGCATCAATTTTCGTATAAATTCCGCTTAATGAGCAACCATCGTGAAAAAGAGCCGAAATAACAGGAAAATTTCCTGCTATTCCCTGAAAAAATGCCAAAATAAACGCTTTTGCCCTCCATAAGCGGAAAATCTTCCGTTATTTCTCCTAAAAGGGACTCCGTTGAGGAAATAACAGGAAAAATTCCGCTTAAGGGCGAGAGATGATTGGAGCAAAATAGGGTCTTTTTAGACAAAGCGAAAATCGATTGGATTCTTGAAAGCTAATTGGCGTTTCACTCGATTTTTTTGTACGAGGAAAATCGATGGGCTTGCGTTAATGGCTAAATGAACAGACAAAAATAGAGAAAGGTGAATTCGAGTACCCTCAGGATTCACCTTTCTCTTTATTAGAAGCTAGTTATGTTCCAGTATGTTTTATTGTTCAGGATTAATCGTAATGGTGTCTTTTTGTTTTAATAAGATTTCATTCTTCTTGCTTCTTGATGTTAAAAGAATAAAATAGCTTAAGACACCGAAAAGACAGGAAATAAAAAATGCGTGTGAAAGAGCAATAAATAAATTCAATCTTGTTAAGACAACTAGTGCCCCCGATGTTACTTGAAGAGAAACAAGGGTAAATGCTACGATCCAGCCCCAATACACAACTTTTTGATGTTTATAATGTTTAATTGCTAGATAGGTGATATAGGCAATCCAAATGAAGATAAGGCCTGCTGCAAAACGATGGCCCATTTGCACCCATTCGTGAAAGGAGTTAGGGATATTAGGTTCCGAGTTAATGCACAATGGCCAATCTCTACATACTAAGCTCGCATTTACATGCCTCACTAATGCTCCCGTATAGACAACAACAAAGCTGTATAATGTAACTCCAATAATATGCTTACGCATTCTACTATCTAAAATAAGCTTGTCTGCTTCAAATTTCTTATCTACTTCAAAAATCAATAGCGTTAGTAGAAATACTGCTGCAAATGATATGAGGGAGACGCCAAAATGAATCGCTAGAATGAAATCAGATTGCCCCCAAATGACAGCTCCTGCACCGATTAAGCCCTGTAGCACTAGAAAGGAGAAAGAAAGTAAAGAGAGGAATTTCGTCTCTCGTATATGTCCAATTGCTTTCCAGGACCAATAAGACAAAATAAGTACCATCAAACCGACTGCTCCAGATACCACTCTGTGTGCTAGTTCGATGACCAACTCTATCGTTATATCAGTAGGAATGAGTTGACCATTACATAATGGCCATGACCGCCCACAGCCCATCCCTGATTCTGTTTTAGTCACTAGTGCCCCGCCAAGAAGAATTAATAACATTCCGATTGTCGTGAGCACAGCAAACCATTTTAGTGACTTTCTCAATATAATACACCTACTTTAAAAAAATCAATTTGTCATCCTGTAAACCATATCACGAATATTTTATCAATAGAATAGATTTTCCCATTTTTTTATACCGCTTTTTTGATAGTACACAAAAAAAATGGAATTTACAATGGTATATGAATTTATCAACATTATTATAGTAAAAAGGTTGCAAAATGTATAAGAGTTTGCTAGAAATATATAAGAGTTCATTTCGCTTAAAAAAGATCGCAAGCTCATTATATTTTTTTGTGAAGATATTTAAGTCAAGATTCATTCCTATACATATATGATCATGGTACTTTTGGAGAATGTATTATTGTTATCGTAAGAAAACAACAGAGAAAATATGAAGTTTTATTCAAAGTTCACAAAAAAGCCAAAAAATATTCAAAAAATGTTCACAGATCATGCTAAAATATGGTTTAATAAAAGAGACAGAAAGCCTTATATAATAACGATATTTAATAACATTAACACTGTGTCAATAGTGAAAAAATTATCCTGAAAAAAATTTGCAGAGTAGCCTCGTTTCCGTTGCAAATATAGTGATGTAGTCGAGTTTCTAAACGCTTTATTTGTGATAGGTTTTTTAGGAGGAAGAAAAATGAGTGATTTGAGGGCTTTAAGTGAAATGCCATCACCTAATGGTGAACAAGGTATACAAGGAACTGTGCCGAAGACAAATGCTTGGAAAGATTTTTTAGCTCTAATCAAAGTTGGAATTGTCAATTCCAATATGATTACTACCTTTACTGGCCTTTGGCTAGCGCTTTATTTTACGAACACGAGTTTTTTAGCCAGTCTTGACATTATTTTCTATACGTTAGCGGGTTCCGCTCTCATTATTGCAGGTTCTTGTGCCATTAATAATTTCTATGATCGAGATATCGATCCTTTAATGGAACGAACTAAGTCAAGACCAACCGTCACTGGAAAGGTCAGTGGGACAACAACCTTGTTGTTGGGAGTAGGTTTTGTCGCAGTCGGTATTATCTTTCTTTTACTGACAACGTTTACAGCCACACTGATTGGAATTGTCGGTATTGTAAGCTATGTATTTTTATATACGATGTGGAGTAAAAGAAAATTTGTTTCCAACACGATAGTAGGAAGTATTTCAGGAGCTGTTCCCCCATTAATTGGATGGGCAGCCATTGATCCAAGTCTCGATATGATTGCTTGGAGCTTATTTTTAATTATGTTTGCTTGGCAACCTCCTCATTTTTATGCATTAGCAATGAGAAGAGTTGAAGAATATAGGGCAGCAGGTATTCCAATGCTTCCAGTGATTAAAGGTTTTGATGTGACAAAGAAACATATACTAGCTTGGGTCATCATATTATTTCCAGTACCGTTTTTATTAACTTCCTTAGGTATACCTTTTTTAATACTAGCTACCCTATTAAATATAGGCTGGCTATTCATTGGAATAAACGGTTATCGGAAAAAGGATGACATCAAGTGGGCCAAGTCTATGTTTGTATACTCATTACAATATATGACTATTATGTTTGTAGCTATGGTAATTGTCACACTTGTGTAGATTTTTTTCATTATTAGTTTCTTACATAAGAATTACTGTTTCAGTTTTAGTGAAAATTAAGTAGACACCAAAGCAACAACCAATTATTGGGAGAATTTTTCTTTACGTATTAAGTAAAGGGGATTTATCTATAAATATTTTTCAAGAGAGTTAATTTCATAAAGCACCTGCTGATGACAACGACTTCCAAAAAAGGCATTGATTTTAGCATGAAGTGTTTATGGAATTCTTGACATTCCATTGGAATCGTATTCGTTTTCAAACGATGATTAGACTTTGTGAAATTTTCTCATCCAAATTCAAATATTTTTTATATGAAAGAGGGGTATGTTCAAGCTATGAAAAAGCTAGCAAAATGGCGTCTGTTCTCATTATTAGCGTTTGTGGCGCTCATTCTTTCTGGTTGTGGCAAACCGTATTTATCAACGCTTCAACCGGCTGGTGAGGTTGCTCAAAGTCAATATGAGCTGATGAAATTAAGTACGATCATAATGGTTGGGGTAATTGCGATCGTAACAATCATCTTTTTAGTTGTTGTTTTCCGTTTTAAGCGGAAAGATGAACAAATTCCTAAGCAAGTGGAAGGTAGTCATAAATTAGAAATTATCTGGACTGTTATTCCAATTTTATTATTACTTGTTTTGGCTGTCCCAACGGTAGTGGAAACATTCAGACTTGCGGATGTGTCCGCAATGGACGAGGTTAATGAAGAAGGCGAAACAGATGCACTTGTTATAAATGTTCGTGCAAATCTTTATTGGTGGGAGTTTGAATATCCAAATCAAAAGATCGTAACAAGTCAGGAACTAGTTGTACCAACAGATGAAAAGGTTTATTTTAACTTGAAAGCCTCTGATGTGAAGCATTCATTCTGGATTCCATCGATTGGAGGAAAGATGGATACGAACACTGATAACATTAATAAATTCTGGTTGAATTTTGATTCTGAAGGTGCTGAAAAAGCTGGAGAGCTATTCTATGGAAAATGTGCAGAGCTTTGTGGTCCATCTCATGCATTAATGGACTTTAAAGTAAGAGCACTTCCTAGTGACCAATTCGATCAATGGGTTGCTTCCATGCAAGCAATTGAAGAACCTGCTGAAACAGAAGTTGCTCTTGCGCGAGAAGGTCAATCGCTTTTCAATGAAAGCTGTATTAGCTGTCATGCTGTTACACCAGGAAATGATACACCAGAAGCAGCTCGTATTGCGCCGAATTTAACTAATTTTGGTGAGCGTGCATATGTAGCGGGAATTTTAGAAAATAGCGAAGCGAATATCAAAAAATGGTTGGCTGACCCTGAAACAGTGAAGCCAGGAAACAAAATGAGTAAAACTTACGGAGATTTAACACCTAAGCAAATCGATGCTTTAACTGCTTATTTAATGAGCTTAAAAGTAGAGGAATAACCGTATTTACTTACTGTAAATGACAAATTACAACGATATATGACCTTAATTATATTCTTTGTATAGCTAGGGGATTAGTTTTCAAAGGGAGGTAAAATTGTGAGTACGTACGCTCAGAAAAAGGGGTTCGGAGCAACAATTTGGGACTATTTAACAACCGTTGACCACAAGAAAATTGCAATCCTGTATTTTATAGCCGGAGGATTCTTTTTTGTTGTCGGTGGTCTCGAAGCGATGTTTATCCGAATTCAGCTAGCAGTGCCGAATAGCGATTTCGTAAGTGCTGGTCTTTTTAATCAAATATTAACGATGCATGGTACAACGATGATTTTCTTGGCAGCAATGCCATTGTTATTTGGGTTTATGAATGCGGTTATGCCGTTACAAATAGGTGCTCGTGATGTTGCGTTTCCTTTCATTAATGCACTTGGATTTTGGTTATTCTTCTTTGGAGGAGTATTCTTAAATCTATCATGGTTTCTAGGAGGAGCTCCTGATGCTGGATGGACGTCTTATGCATCGCTTGCTCTTGAATCTGGGGGACATGGAATTGATTTCTACTTATTAGGTTTACAAATATCTGGTGCTGGTACATTAATGGGCGGGATTAACTTCCTCGTAACGATCATTAATATGCGCGCACCGGGAATGACTTATATGCGTATGCCTTTATTCACTTGGACAACATTTGTGGCATCAGCATTAATTCTATTCGCATTCCCTCCATTAACAGTAGGGATTTTCTTATTAATGTTTGATCGACTATTTGGCTCCAATTTCTTTGTAACTGCTGCTGGTGGTAACACCGTTATTTGGGAGCACTTGTTCTGGATTTTTGGGCACCCTGAAGTATACATTCTGGTACTTCCTGCATTTGGTATTTTTTCAGAAATTATTCCAGTTTTCTCAAGAAAAAGACTTTTTGGTTACTCATCCATGGTTTTTGCAACGGTCTTAATTGGATTCTTAGGATTCATGGTTTGGGCTCACCATATGTTTACAGTTGGACTTGGACCAATTGCCAATGCAATCTTCGCAGTAGCAACAATGGCTATTGCTGTTCCAACCGGTATAAAGATATTTAACTGGCTCTTTACGATGTGGGGAGGAAGTATTAAGTTTACCACTCCAATGCATTATGCAGTAGCCTTTATTCCTTCATTCTTAATGGGGGGAGTTACAGGGGTTATGCTAGCAAGTGCTGCTGCTGACTATCAGTACCATGATACGTACTTTGTTGTCGCTCACTTCCACTACGTAATTGTCGGTGGTGTTGTATTTGCTATCCTTGGTGGTACAGCGTTCTACTGGCCAAAAATGTTTGGTACGATGTTAAATGAAACATTAGGAAAAATCACTTTCTGGTTATTCTTTGTTGGTTTCCATTTAACCTTCTTTATTCAACATTTCTTAGGTCTTTGGGGAATGCCTAGACGTATTTTTACGTTCCTTGAAGGGCAAGGCTTTGAAACTGCGAACTTTGTAAGTACTGTTGGCGCATTCTTTATGGCTGCTGCAACGATTGTGTTAGTTGTTAACATTATTATCACAACGGTTAAAAATGAAAGAGTGGGTAATGACCCATGGGGTGATGGAAGAACGCTTGAATGGGCAATCCCATCTCCACCACCATTTTACAATTTTAAACAGCTTCCATTAGTCCGTGGCTTAGACCCACTTTGGATTGAAAAGATGGAAGGGAAAAAAGGAATGACTCCAGCAGAGCCATTAGGAGATATCCACATGCCAAATGCATCTTTTATTCCTTTCGTTATTTCATTCGGATTATTTGTTGCAGCGTTTGGAGCGATGTACCGACTTGACTATGCATGGGGATTACCGGTCTTAATTATCGGTCTAGCGATTACATTCGGTTCTATGTTCTTACGTTCTGTGAAGGATGACCACGGCTTCCATATTCATAAGGAAGACTTAATTGATGAAGATGATGATAAGGGGGTTAAGGCATAATGCACGCTGAAGAAAAAATGACACTTGAAAAATGGCCTGCGGCGCCTGAAAAGCAAACCCTTGAAGCGAAGAATAAATTCCTTGGATTCTGGTTATTTCTAGGGGGGGAGACGGTACTGTTTGCCTCTCTCTTCGCAACTTATCTTGCCTTAAAGGATAAGGTTCCAGGGCCAGATCATGCTTTAGCTAAGGATTTATTCGAAATACCGTTAGCCTTTTTAATGACGATGCTTCTATTAACAAGTTCACTAACAAGTGTATATGCAATGTATCACATGAAAAACTTTGAATTTAAGAAAATGCAGTTATGGCTTGGTGTTACGGTCCTTCTTGGACTTGGATTCCTTGGCTGTGAAATTTATGAGTTTTATCATTATGTACATCACTATGAGCATACATTTACAAGTAGTGCTTTTGGTTCAGCATTTTACACATTAGTTGGTTTTCATGGAGGGCACGTTGTATTTGGGTTATCATGGATTATTGTCTTAATGGTTCGAAATGCGAATAGAGGATTAAGTCTATACAATGCACCAAAGTTCTATATCGCTAGTCTATACTGGCATTTCATCGATGTTGTATGGGTATTTATCTTCTCTGTAGTATATCTAATGGGAATGGTGGGATAAACTATGGAAAATAATCAGACGAATACGGGAAATGCGACTGTAGATATCGCTTATCGTCGTAAAAAGAATGCCGAGGAAATGAGACATCAGGTTATTACCTTTGCCATGATGATTTTCTTCACAATCGTTGCCTTTGTAGCAGTCGGCTCCGGAATGACCGGTTGGTTTACTGTTCCATTCATTCTGTTACTTGCAGCGATTCAAGTTATTTTTCAGCTCTATTATTTCATGCATATGAGCCATAAAGGGCATGAAGCACCAGCGTTATTTTTGTACTCTGGTTTGCTTGTAGGATTAATTACCGTCCTTGCATTTATGACAATTGTTTGGTGGTAAGTTTACTTGAAAATCGGCTATATTAGGCCGATTTTCTTTTTTAAGTTATAATAAGTTTGAGGGGTACTAATCAAGAAATACAATGTTAACCGTTCAATCTCAAATCAAGGAATGAATAGAGGTGATGGATTCATGTTATCTTTAAATATGTTTGGCTTTCAAGCGTTGTGGAGTCCTTTTTTCTTTGTGGCAATGGTAGCCCTTTTAGTTATCTACTTTCTCATTACAGTAACTTGGAGAAATCGATTTAAGGATTCAGAACCTTTAACGATGAGGCAGGGAATACTATTTTCCACAGCTGTCATTCTTTTATATGTGATTAAGGGTTCGCCGATAGATTTAATGAGCCATCTAATGTTTTATGCGCATATGATTCAAATGGGAGTTTTATATTTAATCATTCCTCCACTCTTTATTGTGGGAATTCCACAATGGATTTGGAAGAAAGTGTTGAGTATGCCAATTGTGCGTCCGCTCTATAAGTTTTTTACGAAACCAATCATTGCTTTAATTTTGTTCAATGGTATCTTTTCCTTTTACCATATTCCGTTAATATTTGATGTGATCAAGACTGATATGCTCTTACATGCTTCATACACGGTTCTATTGTTCTTGATGGCTATTTTTATGTGGTGGCCACTCGTGAACCAGGTGGAAGGGGAAAAGAGATTAAGTGGTGTGAAGAAGATTGGCTACATCTTTGCTGATGGAGTATTATTAACACCTGCGTGTGCCTTAATTATTTTCGCTGATGTACCGATGTATGCTACATTTTCTGATCCTAGTGCCTGGGCCAAGGCTCTAGAGCTTTGTGTCTCGCCAACTGTTTTAACTGGATTAAGTTTAAGTGGTCCGGAAATGTTTAACTCCATGTCCTTGCTTCATGATCAGCAATTGGGTGGAGTACTGATGAAAGTCATTCAAGAAATCGTTTATGGTGTTGTTCTATTCCAAGTCTTTTTTGAATGGTATAAAAAAGAACAAGAGGAGTCAGAGGCTGAACTTCTTCATCTAGACCCTCAGACAATTAAGTAATGATATTATGCACCTTTTCCAGGTGCTTTTTTTCTTTTAAAAAAGTACGCTCATCAGTGATAAAAAGAGTGTTGCTGATATAATGCAATAAATTCTATTAAAAAAATCACATTTTTAAGAATAAATATGGCAGAATTAGCACATTTTTCGTATATTGCCATCTGAAGATTGAAAATGTATGGATAGTCTACTAAAATTATTCTTATGTAGATAAGTTTGGAATATCGGTTCCGATACATAATTTATTTGGATATGAAGAAAGGAATAAAGTGATGAATTTTAATTTACCTATTTTACCAACTATAAGCACGACTTTTATTGTTTTGAGTGCGATCACAGTGGCGATTGGTTGGAGCCAAATTAGACGAGGAAAAAGAGAAGCTCACCAAAAGACGATGTTTTTAGGTGCAATATTTGCGATTATTTTCTTTGTTATTTATGCTTCTAGAACGATTTTTATTGGAAATACAGCTTTCGGTGGTCCAGATGATATTAAAATTTACTATACAATCTTTTTAATTTTTCATATCACATTAGCCACAGTTGGGGCGGTTCTAGGGATTATGTCTCTTGTTACAGGATATCAAAAAAAGTTTGCATTTCATCGTAAATTAGGGCCAATTACAAGTTATATTTGGTTCTTTACAGCCATAACAGGCGTCGCGGTTTATTTATTACTTTATGTATTCTATCATGGTGGGGAAACGACTTCAGTCATTAAAGCTATATTAGGACTATAATAAAAGGCAGTACCAATGTCATTGAATGAGACATTGATACTGCCTTATTTCTATATCTTAAAATTCATTTTAATAATGCCAGCTTCTTTGGCAGAATTAAAGGCGATGAGCAATAATGGTCCAATCACGAATCCTAGAATACCAAGAATTTTTAGACCTAGATACATAGCGATTAATGTGGCTAATGGCGATAATCCGATATGACTTCCCATTACTTTTGGTTCTACCGTCCTGCGAATGATTAATAAAACCGCTGCAAGAACAGCTAATTGTGTTCCAAGTGATATATCACCAGTGATCAAATGGAATAAAGCCCATGGACCCAGAATCACAATTGATCCGATGATTGGGATAAAGTCAATCAGCCAAAGTATAAGTGCCATTATAAAGGCGATCTCAGGTTTAATAAATAATAAACCAATGAGAGAGACAATGAAGATGATGATACTTACTAAAAATTGAGCTTTAAAGAATCCGAAAATAACGAAAGAGAGTCTTGATGTCATAAACTGTACCTTTTGAGCTGTTTTTTCTTTCAAGAAAGAATACATTCCTTCACGAAGTCTTGGTAGCTCTAGTAAGAACAAGAATAGGGCAATCAAGTAGACAAGAAAACTGACCAAATAGTTTGGAATATTTGTTAACAATGACTTTACGTTGTCAATATTGACGTACGCGACCAAATCATTCCTTGTTTTATTTAGAAAACTTTGTACTTGTTGACTAATTTCAGTTACAACTTCTTTTGGCATATCCTTTGCTGCGTTAGCAAAGTCCTTTTCTATATTAAGCCATGCTTTTGTAATCTCGTTAATATACATTGGTGCATTTTCAACTAGCTTAATGATTTCGGTTATGACTTTGGTTGTCACAAAATATCCACTAACTCCAATGAATAGTAGAAAGAGTAGGAACACGATCAATACGGCTAGTTGTTGATTTAATTTCGTCTTTCTGCGTAACCATTTAACAATTGGATGCAAGAACAATGCTGTAACTAAAGCTACTATCAGTGGAACTGATACAGGTAGAATGAAGTAAAGAAGGGCAGCGACGAGGATTACGATTAACACAATCATTGCCATCCGCTTTGTGAAAAAACTGGACAAGGTAGAACCCCTTTCTAAATAACAATAATACAAAGATTGGTTGAAGATTGAGAAAATAAAACGGAGGTTAATGCACGCGAAACTTTATTTTAGAAACGTATAATTAAATTATAGTATATAAAACATCATTTAAACAACACGAATTGTCTACTCTTTTTTTCTATTATAGATGTATCGTCTAATGGACGTAAAGAAAAAGACTCCACTCAAGTGAGTGGGTCTTTTCTTTAGTATTTTTTGAAGGTAACAGTGAATTAATTTGCGAACTTGTCTATTTCGGCTTTTAATTCTGTTAAGATTTTTTCACACTGGCTTACTAAAGAGCTAGGGAAATTTTCGCCTTCTCCATACTCTACACCATGTGGGTAATAGTGCTTGCCTAACAATGGAGTAAGAAGCTGTAGAATCCCTCTGTTAGCACCGACATCCCCTTCAACTGTATAGCCTAGAATGCGAAGGTAAAATACGCCCTCTTTTAATTCGAACTTTCGATCGTAGGATACTCTCTCATAATCCCACTGTTCAGCGCGAATTAATCCATAATCTGCCATTACGTCATCTAAACGTTTTAGATCAGCTTTTACTTTATCGAATCCTAAATTCTCAAATTTCATCTAGATCCCTCCTAAAACAAGTGAAACATAACTCGATTTGAATATCATATGTAGAATTTTACTAAAATAATCCCAAATCTAATAATAGTGGAAAAGTGGAAAAGTTGCAATGACAACGTAAAAGAAAACACAGTTCTTTCACATTTCATGCATTCTATATTTATGTTTTTCTCTGGTTTGGAAAGACTATGTATGGAGGTTATCATTACATCGAAAAATTCGAATGAATTTAGGAGGAAAAAAAGTGCAAAGAGTGAAAGAGATTATGAGTGATGAGGTGGAGTGCTGTACCTTACTCGATAACGTATATGAAGTAGCTGTTAAAATGAAAGAATGGGATGTTGGAGCGATTCCAATTGTGGATGGAGAAAAACTAGTTGGAATGATTACCGACAGAGATCTCGTCATTCGAGGCATTGCTGAGAAGAAGCCTGGTTCGACAAAGGTGGAAGAAGTGATGAGTGATGATTTGATTACTGTAACAGCCGATATGACTGCAAAAGAAGCATCCGATCTAATGGCAGAGCACCAAATTAGAAGGTTACCTGTAGTCGAAGGAAAGAAATTAATAGGAATCGTTTCACTGGGCGACTTTGCTGTTCGAAAAATGATTGACTACCAAGCTGGTAAAGCGTTGTCAGAGATTTCGGAATCCACTGATAGTGATGTGCAACATTAAAAAGTAGGATGTTATTGAACATAAATAGAAATAGCCCCCAGACTGTAGGAAAACTCGAAGATTTTCGAGTTTTCCTACAGTCTTTTTTCTTTGGTAGGTTGATTGTAACTTCCTGAAGATCATTTAGTACGTAAGCTAGAGTCGGACATTGATTTTTCGTTCATCTATCCCTTGGTTGAAAACCTCTATTCAGGAATCGGTCGTCCAAGTATCCTCAAATTCATCCATTTGTGCCAAATGCTCATTGCTCTCACAGTGTACGGAGAGTAAAAACCATCAAAAGCTTATACAACGTCATATTTGGGAAGCTTACTTAGAAGAGGCAGAACATCTACGTCACAACGATGAAATCAAACAGATATACGCGAAACGTAAAGAGACGATTGAACGTGTCTTTGTGTTTGCGTTGGAAAAGCAGGGTATGCGATGGACAACCTTACGAGGTCTTAAATACAAGTCTATGCAGGCGATGCTTACATTTGCTGCCATGAATTTGAAAAAATGGCAAATCGGACTTGGCAACCTGCCCTAAGTGAGAGCCAAACTAGTTGATTGGAGCGGAAGGTGCTTGACTCCTGGGGGAGTAGCGTGACAGGCGAGACCCCGCACGAGCGATCAGCGAGGAGGAGGCTCGGCGCACGCCCCCCGGAAAGCAAGCACCTGGAGCGGAAATCAACGTATTTCAGCCACAATTCCATCCAGAAATGAGAAAAAACACCGAGAGAGTCCTCTCGATGCCTTTTGTCGACACTCTAGCCCCATGAAACATTATGGGGTTATTTCTATTTATATTCAATTTGAAAGATTTCAAAGAAAATAATAGATGATATAATCATATTATTATCTACTATAGGCATAGAATAATAGAAATAAAATAAATTCCTTATTTAAAAGAAAAGAGAGGAGGCAAACCTCTGCGAGCCCTTATTCGAATTCTTGTATTAATTGCGGCAGTATTAGCAGTTGTATTCTACTTAAATTTATCCTTCGGAGAAGAAGTGTTAGTTAACGAATATCCAGATACTCCGCAGGAAGATAAAACACTAGTAGAGGAAACAAAAGACGAGACAGATAACCCACAAATCGAGGCTCCCTCCACAGGATTAGCCACATTAATTGGCGAAGATGTGTCTTTTTTAGAAGAAAGATTAGGTAAGCCTTCAAGAGTTGATGAGTCATCATATGGTTATGATTGGTGGATTTATAAGAAGAGTTTTCAAGAGTATATTCAAGTAGGTGTTCGTAACGAAACTGTAGTAACACTATATGCAATTGGCAATGATGTCGATATCACTCCATTTAAATTAGGCCAACCAGTTGAAGAAATTTATGCGTCCGTACCCATTGGGCCGTATATTAGCCTGATGCACGATGGGAGCTCATATCGTTTTGAGTTAACAGAGAATGATATGAATACTCGTCCACTTGTACAAATGGGAGATTTTTACGTTCAATTTTACATCGACAAATTCGATGGAACCTTCTCAAGTGTAAGATTTATGGATGCGGAGACATTAATCAAATTACAACCGTATGAACTCGTCTATGTTGGAGAGTTGATAGAGGTCAAGCCTTGGGAGATAGGGAGCGAATCTGCGATTGCTAGAGGAAATGCGGAACAGATCTTTGATATTTCCAATGTGATGCGTGTAAGGCATCAATTAAATCCATTGGAAAAAGATGAAATGGTTGCGGAAGTAGCGTTAGCCCATAGTATAGATATGTTTGAAAGCGAAGATTTCTCCCATACTTCAAAAACATCTGGTGAATTATCTGATCGATTAGTAGCAGGTGAAGTGTTTTATCAGCTAGCAGGGGAAAATATTGCAGCCAATTATTCAGACGCACCTGCAGTAATGGAAGGCTGGCTAAATAGTAAAGGACACAGGGAAACCCTTCTAAATGGAGAGTTTACTCATATTGGTGTCGGAGTATATAATCTCCATTATACGCAGAATTTTATCCAAAAATGGCATGATGAATAAATGTAGGTGAGGGCATATTATAAGTCCTCACCTTTTCATAATTCATTATTATTTCCTTTCAATAATGAAGAAACTGCCGGTAGCTTGGGCGATTTTTTGACCATCAGAGCGAAAGACATCGGCATTTACTAACAATGTTTTTGAACCATGATGACTGATTTTTGCTTTACATGTAATATCATTACCAATGCCTGGTGCTATGTAATTGATATTTAGCTGAGTTGTGACTCCCGCTTTGTCATTTGGTAATGTTTGATGAACCAAAGCTCCCATCGCCGTATCAATGACGGTCGCAGTTATGCCTCCATGAAGAATCTTTAAGGGATTGTTAACCATTGGGTGTAAAGGAATCTTAATTTCCAATCCATCCTCGGTAATTTTATAATTCATATGGAGCAAACGATTGATATAGGAATGTTCCTTATCATCCAATCCTTCAAGTATGTGTTCTAATACTGTTAACTCTTCCTCAGTACCATTTTCTATGATTTTTTGGAAACGTTCTTTCAGGTTATCTTGCAAAAAATTCACCCCACTCAATTTGTTCTTTCGTATGATTCACATCTTTTATGACTTTATCATATCGTACCATAGGAGACTTATTTGGATATAGAAAAAACGAACAATCATTGAGTTGAGTTTCACAAGTATCAAGGTGAATGACCACTTGTAGCGCGCCGTTTTGAAATTGATAAATGTATACATGCCCTTTGTTTGAGGTGAGAAAGCATGGAAAAGAAACAACTCCATCCTTCTGTTCAACAATTTAAAGAATTTGTCAAAGAACATCCGGAAATGGTGATGGAAGTAAGAAAAGGAAAAGCAACATGGCAGGAGCTTTTTGAGGAATGGTATTTACTTGGAGAAGAGGACTCACGTTGGAATGAATTTAAAGGAACTAAGGAAAAAGAGCAAGATAAGAAAGAATGGATCCCACAAGTTATGAACGCTGTGAAGAACGTTGATCCCAATCAACTGCAAGGACATATAACGAATTTAAGTCAAGCACTTGGAGCTATACAAGGTTTAATCCTACAATTCCAAGGAGGAAAACAGGGAAATACAACGAATAATCATTCAACGAATCAGGCACCAAATCCATTCCAGTTTAGAAAAGATTAATAAAGGGGGATGGATATGAGGAAAGATATGATGGAAATAATTTATGCGGATCCTGACTTGAAGAGATTTTTACGTGAACAACCTGTTTGGTATCGAAAGCTTGCAAGAAATCCAAATGATTTTCAAGTATTTCAAATCGCATCCCTACATTATCATCAAAAAACCATACCCCATCGCGTTGAAAAATTTTCCAACGGTGTTTATATGGCATCGATGATGATGAGCATGTTTCAAGCAATGAATCAAAATCTTTCATAAAACAACTTTCTCACTTCTAAAGGGAAGGTTGTTTTTTCATGTTCTCATGTTGTAAGAGAGTAAAAAAAGATTTGTTAGCAAACAATATTACTACATTTACATAGTTGGAAGTCAAGAATTGGAAGGGGGACATACGGATGAGAACCATTATCGTTAGTGTTTGTTTGTTATTACTGACACTAGTAGGATGTCAAAAGGATATGCCCGAACCTGAAGTCAGGTTTACTGTTATCCCAATGAGTACTGTAAATACAGCCCATGATATGCCTGTAACAATCGATCAGAATAATGAACCTTTTAACGTTCAACATCATATAAGAGGAAACAGTGTGTTCGTGGAGTGTATGATTCAAGACATTTCTTTCCGAGATGATAGTGACCAGAAACAAGGGAAAATTATTCTTTATATTGATGGAGAGAAAAAGGAAGAGATTACGGCGGCTGCTTTTATTATAAAGGGTTTGGAACGAGGAACTCACCAAGTTAAATTAGAAGTAGTTAAGCCTAATAATGAGCCATATCATCTTGAAAAAGAATTCACCGTTTCCATTCCATAGGTCATAATTGTTCAATAAACTTTCGTTTTTCCATAATTCCATGTTAAAATAGGTAGCGGAGGTGAGCTAATCTTGCTTGCTACTTTAGAAAGAATGGAAATTTTGGATCAGGCAGAACAGCTATCCATGATGATTATGGAATCGGAAGTTGTTGAGTATTACATGATCTGTTTAAATAAAGTGAAGACAACTAGAGATACACAGCGTAAAATAAGAGCCTTTTCAAAAGAAAAGGAGCTTTATGAAGAAGTTCAACGTTTCGGTCGATATCACCCTGAATATCAAAAGGTGATGAAAAGTATTCGGGAATTAAAAAGAGAAATGGATATGGATATTCACGTTGCTGAGTTTAAAAAAGCGGAAAACGACCTCCAGTCTTTATTAGATGAAGTGAGTGTATTAATCGGGAAATCTGTGTCTGAAAAAATTAAAGTTCCAACAGGAAATCCTTTCTTTGATAGCTCTTCCAGCTGTGGTGGCGGATGTGGCACAGGCGGAAGCTGTGGTTGTTCATAATAGGCTTAGGCGATACGCCTAAGCCTTTTTTAGATTGAAATATCTGGGTTTGTCTGCTAGACTAAAAAAAACAATGTGGTCGAAGGGGAAAAAAGTATGTTAGGACAACGTCAGGGGATTATCGTATGGCTGTATTCTTTAAAACAAGCCAAAATGTTAAGAAAGTTCGGAAACGTTCACTTTGTTTCCAAGCGCTTAAAATACGTTGTTCTCTATTGTGATTTAGAGGATGTAGAAACGATTATGAATAAAATAGAAAACTATTCCTTTGTGAAAAAGGTTGAGCCTTCTTTCAAGCCGTTTTTAAAAACAGAATACGAAAACTCTAAACCGGATAAGGCAAAAGAGTATGATTATCGAATGGGTATTTAAAAAGGTGGAGCAGTTGCTTCACCTTTTTCTATGCTTGTTAAGATAACGGTGGAATATAATGATTCATTCTTAATATTCCAATTAAATATTGATAAAAAAGCTCTTTCTCTGCGAATTGGACGGAAGGTTTTACCTCAAGTTGAATAATCTCTTTATTAAGCTCATTAGCAGCTTCTTGAAAAAGCTCAAATCGTTTATTTGGCTTTATGTTTGGATTGGAAATTCCTTCACGGCAAATGTATAAGGGCTGGAAATCCCCAGGTGTTGTTGGTTTGAGAACGACAACTAACGAGGAAACTTCCCTGTTATTAACGATAGTATGGTAAGCCATCATATGTAAAAGCCGTTCTTTGTTTGCTCTAGCAAGCTCTATTAATTCATAGATATCAGAATAACCTTCTCCTAATTCGATAAATCGTTGAATCATTTCATAAATCCTCCTCTGTTCTAGTACCAAGAATACTTTAACACGCTTGAAGACGAATGGCTATGGATGGATCATTTGAAATTAAATAGTGCGTCATATGATTTTTGGCTCATTGCGTGTGAACCAAGGTTTCACACCCCTTTTTTTGTGTAGCTAGAATGAGCCAAAAATCAATTATGTGTATCGCATCATTTTTTCCTAAATAATACAGATGACGTCATTTCTTAGTTCTGATATTGTTAAGATAGATGAATTACTAGAGAAGTAAATATAAGAGAAACGGTTATAAGGGGAATATATATGTGGAAGGTTGCGTTCACATTATTAATAGGTTTATGCAGTATTATCGGGGTGATGTTATTTTGGCAATGGCACGCATACTCTGAATATCATAATCCAGCTGAGTTAAATAATGATGAAAAAGCGGTGCAGCGTATTACAGTAGAATCTAGCGGTAGCCTTCTTTTTATTACACAAGTAATTGAAGGCTTACAAAATGATACCGATTATTCAATTGTTACGCCCCAAATCATAGTTGATTGGGAGTGTACCGAGGAAAACGGAGAGACTTGTGAAGTTGCTGAAGATAACCCTCATATGTTACAGACGCAAAATAAGTCATTCACTTTTCAATATCAAATCGAGATAAGGGATGAAGAGTCAGTAATCCTTCTAAAAGATTGGATGCTTCAGTTGCAAGATGTTGACATTACCCATACAACCATTAATCTCATTGCTACATCACGAAGAGAGGGTTCATGGGTAACTGGTTTTCCACTGAAAGGCTATAGCAAACTGGAGTACATTGATTATTATGTTTTCGAGGGAAAAGGGGATAGAGGAGCACTTTATTGGCAACCAACTCCATTGGAGAAGATAGATGTAGAGCATGGAATACAATTTTATACAACAAATGGTTCACATCCAGTTCTTTCCCTACCGTCGTTAATGAAAATACCAAATTATGGACCAGTAGCGATTGTATTTTCGGATAGTTATTCAAGCACAAATGGAGCAGGTCTGATGATCGTCAATCCTAGTTTAGATGATCAAGCATTGGAGCGAAGAATGATATCCCATTATTTTCTTGAAAAAGCTTCGCATTTTCCAGTAGAAGAAAGATGGCTTTTGGAGGTTTTAACCTCTCTTGTGGATGAACAGGAAAGTAATATTGTCAAAGCGAACCGGCTGATTGATGAACTGAACAGCTATTTTTCAAAGGATCAATTGGAACAGTTTGTATCACTTGTCTATAAAGAGGACCATATTACACCTCAAAAATTAGATGAGCTTCTCGGTTATACAATTGATAAAAGAACGGATTTCTTTACTTTGAACAAAAATGAAAAAGCAAAGTGGAGCCCGCTCTATTTTTATGATTCTCGTCCACTAATCATCGGCGATAAGGATAACGAAGGGCTAGATGTATTCATTGTGAACAACGAACGGTATCTGCCATTTGTTGAAACGATGACTGCACTTGGCTATAGCGCATCATTATTAGAGGATCATGAGAGCGTCCTTTTGGAGTTGGAGAATAATTATTATCGTTTTTATGTAAATCAAAATATTTATGAGTACAATCAAGTACATTATGGTCTTTTGGAAAACCCATTAAAAATGATTAATGGGAAACCTTATATGAAATCAAGCATGTTATTGTCGCTATTTCAACTTTCATTTATGGAAGACGAAGAGGGCATGTATCTTAATCGGTAAAAAAAAGAAAACCCTGCAAAAATATCTGCAGGGTCCTTCCATCTCCTTTATAAGGAAAGAAGGCAAAGGGAGAGGAGAAACCGGAGGAAGAACTTATGGGGAAACGTAAGTCTTCTCCGCGGTTGGCAACAACATCCTCGAATAGATGTTGTTACTTACAGTATTTCCACAAAAAATAGGGATATACATGGGATGGGATTATTTTTTGCCATATTATATTGTCAAAATGATTGAGAATGGCTGGAGAGGATTTCAAGAATTGGCACTTTCATTCGATTATGATAGGATGGTAAAGAAGTTTACAATGCAGGTGATTTTTCCATGAGAGTTGTTTCAGGTAGTTTAAAAGGGAAAGCGTTAAAAGCTGTACCAGGAAAATCGACGAGACCGACCACAGATAAGGTGAAGGAAGCGATCTTTAACATGATTGGTCCTTATTTTGAAGGTGGATTATGTCTTGATCTTTTTGCAGGTAGTGGAGGTCTAGGGATCGAAGCACTAAGTCGGGGAACGGATAAAGTTATCTTCGTTGACCGTGATGGAAAGGCTATTCAAACGATTTATGAAAATTTAAGGCAATGTAATGTAGAAGAGCAGGCTGAAGTATATAGAAATGAGTCAAGTCGAGCACTAAAGGCAATCATTAAAAGGGAACTTCGTTTTGATTATATTTTTCTCGACCCACCCTATGCAAAACAACAATTGAAAGAGATTTTAGAAACAATAGACAAGCATACATTGTTGAATGATAAAGGGGTAATTGTTTGTGAGCATAGTTCGGACGTTCAATTGCCGATGCAAATTGAGGGTCTTGTGCGGCTCAAACAAGAAACCTACGGAATCATTACCATATCTATATATGAAAAGGCCCATTTTTGAAAGGGGGATCATTATGGCAAGTATAGCTGTATGTCCAGGTAGCTTTGACCCAATCACTTTTGGTCACTTAGATATTATTTCAAGAGGAGCAAAAGTGTTTGATCAAGTGTATGTTTCCATCCTCAACAATTCATCTAAGAAACCATTATTTACGGTAGAAGAGCGAGTTCAATTAATTAAAGAAGTGACAAAAGATATCCCCAATGTTAAGGTTGATTCCTTTCATGGGCTTTTAGTTGAGTATGCTAAGGATATTGGCGCGAACGCGATTATTAGAGGCTTAAGAGCTGTTTCAGACTTTGAGTATGAAATGCAGTTGACATCCATGAATCGCTTTCTTAACCATGAAATTGAAACATTTTATATTATGACAAATAACCAGTATTCTTTCTTAAGCTCCAGTATTGTGAAAGAAGTGGCCCAATATAGCGGGAAAATTTCAGAGCTAGTACCCCCATGTGTGGAGGAAGCACTTCGAGCAAAATTTAACAAGTAAATTAAATACATAATAAAGAAACGAGCATGGATTAGTGCTCGTTTCTTTGCATTCTTTTGGCATATATCAAAATATAAATCATTAACGAAATAAGCGTTAGTATAGGACCAGTTTCTTTCATAAATTCCATCGCATTGAAGGCCCACTGACCATCTTCAAAATACGTTACTGGAACGGTCTTAGAGTAAGGGTCATTTTGATTCAAATTCTCATAAATAGGTTTCCAAAGTATCCATGTATATAAACCAGCAAAGATTCCATGAAAGAGCCGTGCAATAAAATATGGCTTAAAATTAATATCGGTTTGAGCTAGGATACTTGCTACCTGAGCTTGCACGCTGAATCCGCTGAAGGCCAATATAATACTGGCAATAATCGCTTGCTGTAACAGTGTTACATTCTCCACTTGACTGGTAAGCTTGTTTCCTAGTGTAATTTCAAATAACCCTGATATTAGTGGAATGCTAAAGGATTCTGGTAAATGTACAAGTTGTAGTAAAATCGCCACCCAGGAACCGAAAAATTCAATAATATGTAGATTGGATAAAAGCTGATTTAAAACCGAAAATAGGATAATAAATCCACCGATCATCAATAATGTTTGGATCGAGGACATGACGGCATCACCAAGTAATTTTCCAATCGGTCGCTTGTCGTTAATCCTTGTTTGATGTAGCTCTCTAAATGCGTTTTTTAAGGAAAACTTACTAGTGCTTATAGAATTGTCCTTTCCGTGAAATCTCATGATGATTCCAACGGTGAAATTCCCGAGATAATGGGCTAATGCTAAAATAATCCCAAGCTGTGCATTGTAAAAAAAGCCAACAGAGACTGCGCCAAAAATAAATAATGGATTCGAACAATTCGTGAAGGTTACAAGCCTTTCCGCCTCAGTCTTGGTAAGTTGACCTTCCTGTCTCAAACGTGCCGTTAATTTAGCTCCTGCTGGATATCCCGAGGCCATTCCCATTGCCCAGACAAAGCCACCGACACCAGGGACCCGGAATAGCGGCCTCATTAATGGTTCTAAAAGCACACCGATAAATTTTACTACACCAAAACCAATTAGCAGTTCAGATACAATAAAAAATGGAAGTAATGAGGGAAAGACGATTTTCCACCACATATCCAATCCTCTAATGGACGCGTTCACTGATTCTTGTGGGAAAGAAATTAGAGAAATAGCCATTATGGAAACAGCTGAAGCAAGAATAATGGTTTTAAGTTTGGATTTTACCACCCATGCATCCTCCCTCGAAGATTTACTTATGACGCAAGCAAAGTGCATCTTCTAGAAAACAATGCTAAAATAGAGATTGTTAACTCGTGAAGTGGCGCTCGCTTTGGTCTAAAAAAATTAAATGATGACAACTTTAAAAACGTTTAACTATGCACAAAGGTCTTGTCCTCATATAGATCAATATACTCATAGAAAAATAAAATAGACCATAAGAATATATAAAAGTAAGGGAAGGAAATGAAGATAATTTCATTCCCCCTTACGATTCCTTTTCAAAGGAGGCGCTCATTTTTGCACCATCCCAAAATTGGTCTTGCGCTTGGGTCAGGAGGAGCAAGAGGGTTTGCTCACCTAGGCGTTATTAAGAAATTACTGGATGCAAAGATTTCGATTGATCTTATTGCTGGAAGTAGTATGGGGGCGATGGTTGGTTGTTTTTTTGGGGCTGGTTTGGATATTGACCGTTTATATCAATTATCTCGAGTCTTTAAGAGAAAATATTATTTAGACTTTACGATTCCGAAAATGGGTTTTATTGCTGGAAATCGTGTGAAAGATCTTATTCGGATTTTTACCCATGGAAGAAATCTCGAACAATTGGATATACCTATTCAAGTCGTGGCGACTGATTTAATGACAGGGGAGAAAGTGATTTTCAAAGAGGGACCTATTGCTGAAGCAGTTAGAGCCAGTATTTCTATCCCTGGAATATTTGTTCCGGAAAAATATGAAGGAAGACTATTAGTTGATGGGGGAGTGGTGGATAGAGTACCAGTCTCAGTTGTGAAAGAAATGGGAGCGGATATCATTATTGCTGTTGATGTTTCCCGGGTAAATCGTACAACAGAAATTACTTCTATCTATGATGTGATCATGCAGAGTATCGATATCTTACAAATGGAGATTGTTGCCAACAGAGAAATTGCCTCTGATATTATGATACAACCTGCTCTTGAAATGTATAGTTCGAGAGCCTTTACAAATATTGATGAAATCATTCAAATTGGAGAAACGGAAACAGATAAATACATTGCAAAAATTCAGCAACTGATCGAGGAGTGGAAGGAGCAGCACTAGATGAACAAGCGGTTTTATTTTCGATTTTTTTTCATTTTAACGGCCTTATTTCTCTTTATTGCTTCGTTTTTTTCTTTGCCTTATTACGTATCAAAGCCAGGAATGGCAAAGGAACTGAAACCGATCATTGAAGTGGAAAATGGATATGATGAAGAAGGCACTTTTATGCTCACAACCATTCGCATGGGAAAAGCAAATATTTATTCCTATTTGCTGGCATCATTAAATGATTATCAAGAAATCTATCCGTTAGATGCAGTTCGTGGTGAAGAAGAAACAGAAGAGGAGTACAATGTACGTCAACTTCATCTCATGGCTAGTTCAAAACAATCAGCCATTGAAGTTGCTTATAAGAAAGCAGAAATTCCAATAGAATATGAATACAAAGGTGTCTATGTCTTAAATGTTGTCGACAATATGCCTGCAGCTGGTAAGTTAGAGCCAGGAGATCACATCTTCAAAGTGAATGGAGATGATTTTACATCATCGGAGGAATTCATAGAATTCGTAAGTAATCAAGCTGCTGGAACTGACATTACTCTCACTTTCCTTCGGAGTGGAGAGGAAATGGAAACAGTTATAGAAGTTCAACCATTTCCTGATGATAAAACTCGAGTTGGTGTAGGGATTGGACTTGTCGATGATAAAGAATTACATGTAAATCCAAACGTTGACATTAAGACGGATGATATCGGTGGCCCATCAGCTGGTTTTATGTTTTCCCTTGAAATCTATAATCAACTTATCGAAGAGGATTTAACAAAGGGCTATGAAATAGCTGGAACGGGTACAATTTCTCCTGATGGAAAGATTGGCAGAATCGGAGGAATTGAACAAAAGATTGTCGCAGCTGATAAAGCAGGAGCTGAAATCTTTTTTGCTCCCAATGAAGAAGGAATAACAGAATCCAATTACAATGCGGCTGTGAAAACAGCAGAAGATATTAATACGGATATGAAAATTGTACCAGTTGATACATTTGATGAGGCAATCGAATATTTAATGAAATTAGAGCCGAAAAAATAATGGGATTCCAAAAAGTTAGTGTTGCTGACTTTTTGGAATCCCTTTTTAGGCTTTCACATATATTGGAGGTTGCTTGTAGTCCATTTTAAGAAGCTTTGGTGCCATTTCTTTTCTTGTGCCTAGAGCATAAACTCTAGAAGCTCTTATATCAAGGCTGATATCTTCACCTTGATAGGATGATAATTTTGAGACAATCGGAATGGAAGTATGGTTCTTCCATTTGTTTAAATACATTCTTCCATTTTCATTCATTCCTAAAAGTCGTATGTAGCTAGTTTGAGCCATTTTTTGACGCATTTCACTGACGCTTGTATTTGTCAGGATATGTGTGCACATCCGTTGAAGTCTTGTCCAAGTGTAACGCTTTGTTTTAATCTTGGTCATAAAATCTTGAAAGGAAGTTGCTTGTAAGGCAGCCTCGGTAACCCGATGTTCTAAACCTTCTTCAACCTCGTATATGTTTCGTAATTCTGCTGTAGTCGTATGCAGCAATTTAAACTGTAAAAAGGGCCAATAGTTTTCCCAATGCTGAAATTGTTTAAAGCTTTTATAGTAGTCAGCTAATATCGTCGCTGTGGTGCTTGGTATATAATGACTTATCTCTTCTAGTGAACCGTTAGGGGAAAATAAGGCTTTGCGAATGCTTGTAGCACTAGCGATCGATTCAGAAATGAAATGTTGATCATGGTACCCTGCTATTGTTCTTGGTATCGTTAATGCACTGATATTAAAGTCTAAGTCATTAATCGCTTTTACATATTGAAAACCTAAAATATTATTTGGTTTTGAAAGATCAACAATCTCTTCGGTCGGGTTAAGCTCAAGAAATGCTGATGATAATGCAGATGGGTAGCTCATACCTTGACTGATAAAGGATTTAATTTTTTCTTCATAAGGCTTTTTATTTTGTTCTAAAAATTGTAAGGTCGTAAAAAACTGTTCAATCTCTCCAGATTCACTTCCGAAGCAGACACTGCTACATCCAATATGACCTAATAAAGAGATCGCACCAAAAGCGAAAGTGTCTGCTTTTTGGGTGGCGAATTGATAGGGGAGTTCAATGACTATATCAACACCAGCTAATAAAGCCATTTCTGCACGATGCCATTTCGGAAGAAGTGCAGGTTCTCCCCTTTGTAAAAATTGTCCACTCATTACAGCAATCACAACATCCGCATTGCTTATCCTGCGAGTTTGTTCAACGTGATATGCATGTCCATTATGGAAAGGATTATATTCAACAACAATGCCAACGGCTTTCATATTCTCTTCTCCCTTTACACCCTTAAGAATTCTTCTTATTTCTCATTTTCTCTATTTTTATCTTCGCTAATCAATGAATCCAATACATTTTTCATCGTCTTTCTCTCTATATTTATTGTACAAAATTTTTCATGGTGCATCATATACAATATTATTTAATTTTCTCCTTTTCAAAATATCTGATTATGTCCATAATACTAGGAAATGGACATTTAATCCGAAATGATTTATTGTCTAAAGTATCGCTTATAATCTACTCGGACTGTAAAGAAAAAATATTGACAAATAATTATAGGAAAGCTATAATAACCTTTGTTGCCTTGAGGTGATTCTTATGAAATGGACCATAAGTCAGTTACAAAAACATCGAAGCAAGGAATACCCAATTGATGAGATGGTAAACCTTGATGAGATAAAAGAAGTCGATCAAACGATACGCTCGGTTTCACCAATGCATATCACTGGTCGAGCAGATATTGACTCATCTAAAGTAACGTTTCATCTGAAGATTAAAGGACATTTAATTCTTCCTTGTTCTCGTACTTTAGTTGACGTGAATTATCCGATCGATGTAGAAACAACTGAAACCTTCCTCTTAAAAGGTTTGGAATACGAAACTGATGAGGAAGTTCATCAAGTCAAAGGTGATGTGATTGACCTTAATCCGGTCTTACAGGAAATCCTTTTACTTGAAGTACCTATACAAGTTTTCTGTGACGATGGATCAAGCGAAGAAGGAGCTCCACAATCTGGTAATGATTGGGAGGTCATTCATGAGCAAAAGAAGGATAAAATCGATCCTCGCTTAGCAGGGCTTGCAAAATTACTTGATCAAAATGATCCTTCTTCCAATTCATAGTGATTGAAGAAGACAAGAAACTGTTGAAAGTTTAGCTAGACTAGCTTTCATGACTTTCTTAATACTCTTTAAGGAGGTGGGAATAATGGCTGTACCTTTTAGAAGAACTTCTAAAACTGCGAAGAGAAAACGTCGTACTCATTTTAAGCTACAGGTACCAGGTATGGTAGAATGCCCAAACTGTGGTGAGATGAAGCTTGCTCACCGTGTATGTAAAGCTTGTGGAACATACAAAGGAAAAGAAGTAGTAAACGACTAATACTCAATATGAGATCTAAAGCACAGGACGAACTTGTTCCTGTGCTTTTGTCGTTCATGGAGATTCCTAATAGAAAAGCTAGTCTTAGATTACCTCTCTCTCTCTTGTTTTTTGGACAAATTAGAAGTTTAATGAAAGAAAGAGGGGTGGTAGGAGATGTCAAAGTCTTATGATATTCATGCGCGGGAGAATGGCATCCTAAGTTTTACAATCACTAGACCAGAAAAAAGAAATGCCGTCAATTTTGAAGTGATGGATGGGCTCAAAGAGGCGCTGCAATTAGCCAGAACATCTAATATAAAAGCTCTTGTCCTTACAGGTGAGGGAGATGAGGCTTTTTGTTCAGGTGGAGATTTGTCTCAATTCCATGAACTACGAACAGTAGAACAAGCCTATCAAATGCTCTCTAAAATGGGAGAATTATTATATGAGTTAATGATGCTCCCAAAGCCTACAATTGCACTGATAAATGGGGTTGCGATAGGTGGTGGCTGTGAAATTGCTGCAGCTTGTGATTTTCGAATTGCTAAAAAAGGAGTAAAGGCAGGGTTTGTCCAAGGGAAATTAGCCATCACAACGGGGTGGGGGGGTGGAACCATTTTATTGGAAAGGATACCTCATGCAATGGGGATGAAGATGCTCTTCGAGGCAAAACTATTTGAGTTTGAGGAATTACTGGACTTAGGGTTTGTCCAATACATATATGAAGGTGATCGCTGGGAAGGACTGCGAGATCATTTCGGGTCCACTTTAAACATGGAAGGAACGGTCTTAACAGCATATAAAGAGATCTTAATTCGGAAGTGGAAGAAGGTTGCATTAAAAGAAAGAATAGAACATGAAGTTCGTCAATGTTCTGAGCTTTGGGAAAAAGAGGCTCACCACAAGCAAGTTGAAAAATTTCTCAATCGTAAAAACTGACCATACATGATTAATATAAATTGATATTTGAGTATTATCAGTCTATCTCTTCTAGTAGTTGCATATGTATGAATAAAAAGAATACACTAGGAGGGATTGACCTATGCCCACGAATCGTCAAGATGCTTGGTCAAATGATGAAGACTTGCTACTAGCTGAAGTAGTTTTAAGGCATATACGCGAAGGGGGTACCCAGCTTCAAGCGTTTGAAGAGGTGGGAATACAACTCTCAAGAACTGCTGCAGCCTGTGGGTTTCGCTGGAATTCCTATGTTCGCAAGCAATATAAATCTGGAATAGAATTGGCAAAAAAGCAGCGTAAGGAGTTAAGAAAACAGGCGCAATCAGTTGCTGAACCAGCAGCGAATGAAAAGGAAATTGCAACAGAAGCTTCTCAAGAGGTTGAAAAGCCGAAGATTAGTTTCGAAGATTTGGTCAGCACTATAAAGATCCTTTATCAAGAATTTGAAGAATCCATTGAATCACAGGAAAAGATTCAAGAATTAGAGAAAAAAGTAGCTTTTTTAACTGCGGAAAATGAGAGTTTGAAGAAAGAATTACAGACCATTGAACAGGATTATAAGGCCCTTATCGAAATTATGGAAAGAGCAAGGAAGATGGTTGTTCTTCAAGAGGAAGATCGACAACAGAAGGTAAAATTTCAGATGGATAAAAATGGGAATCTTGAAAGGATAGAAAAATAGAATACAGCTTAAACGAATAAAGAAGCGGAAACATTGTCCGCTTCTTTTTGTATATGGTTTAAATTTCTTTTTGCGAGAAGTCTTCAGGGAACCAGAAAAGTGGGTTTTCCCCTCGATCCCTGGCCATATCATAGGTCACAGATTCAAACTCCATCTTTTCCCAAAATTCTTTTGATTTCATTCTAGCATTTGTTCGAATTGGTAAATTCATTTTCTTTGCAAATTCTACTAGTGCTTTTCCATAGCCTTTCCCTTGATAATCAGGAATTACTTCAAGCTTCCATAACTCGAGAAAATCATTTGGTGGTTCAAAATATCGATTGAATTTTGCATCTACTTTGTATAGACTCATTCGAGCAACCAATAAATCTCCAAAATATATCCCATAAAAAGGGGATTCACTGTCATTATCAATGATGTTTGCTTGCAAGTCCTCAAGCATGGAAAGTTCCTGTAAACCATATTCTTTAAATCGCTTGAATTCCTCTAATGTTTTGTAATTCACCTTTAATTTCTCTACTTTATATTCCATCTAACTCCCCCCAGCCAACTTTAATCATGAATAACTTTGTAGTTTCATATATTTAATTTGAAGTATGGTGATCACTATATTTCATTATATAACAAAAAGACAGAAAATACTCACAAAAAAGAGTAAGCGATTACAGGGAATTATTAAGAATCACATAGTTAGCGAATGAGAAGAAGAAAACTTTACAGGAAAAAGGAAGGTTTAAGGAGGGGGTTAAAATGAAAATGATCACTGCAACAATCGCTGGAATTATTTCTAATGTTTTGGTGGAACAGGATGATGTGGTAAAGGTTGGACAAGAAGTTATCGTGATAGAGTCGATGAAGATGCAAATTCCGATTGAGAGCGAGATTGAAGGAACTGTAAAAGAGGTCAAGGTAAAAACAGGCGATTTTATTAATGATGGGGACGTACTGCTCGTACTAGAGTAACAAAAATATATTTGGAGGGGAATATGGATACAGTTCATGAATTAGCGGCAAATCTTGTACAAATGCAGAAGGAAATTGAGAAGGGGGGAGCGCCGAAATACCATGAGAAATTAAAATCTCAAAATAAGCTCTTTGTTCGCAAAAGACTGGAATTGCTTTTTGATGATGGGAAGTATGAAGAGGATGGTAAATTTGCCAATTGTGAAGATGGCCATTTACCTGCTGATGGGGTTGTAACAGCTATCGGCCAAATAAATGGCCAAACGATATGTGTGATGGCAAACGATTCAACCGTAAAGGCAGGATCGTGGGGAGCGAGAACGGTCGAGAAAATTATACGAATTCAAGAAGTAGCTGAAAAGCTAAAAGTTCCTTTGTTTTATCTAGTTGATTCAGCGGGAGCGAGAATTACAGACCAATTGGAAATGTTTCCGAACAGGCGAGGAGCAGGGAGAATTTTTCACAATCAAATTAAGCTTTCGGGAATGGTCCCACAGGTCTGTCTTTTGTTTGGACCTTCAGCGGCGGGGGGCGCTTATATCCCTGCCTTTTGTGATATCGTCATCATGGTCGACAAGAACGCTTCTATGTATTTAGGATCACCAAGAATGGCTGAAAAAGTGATCGGGGAGAAAGTCACCCTGGAAGAAATGGGAGGAGCGAGAATGCATTGTACTGTCAGTGGCTGTGGTGATATTCTTGCATCTAATGAAGAAGAAGCCATTCAGTCAGCAAGAATGTATTTATCGTATTTTCCTGCAAATTATCAACAAAAAACAAGGATTGAAAAGTCGCTTCTGCCAAAGGAAGGTAGACAGCTTGAAGAAATCATACCATTAAATCAAAACGCTCCCTTTAATATGTATGATTGTATTGAGTCGATCATAGATGAGGGGAGTTTCTTTGAAATTAAAAAACTTTTTGCAGCGGAACTCATTACTGGGTTAGCAAGAATAGACGGAAGACCGGTTGGGATTATCGCTAACCAACCGAAAGTAAAGGGTGGAGTGCTTTTGGTTGATTCAGCTGATAAAGGGGCTAAGTTTATTCAGCTCTGTGATGCATTCCATATTCCCTTACTTTTTCTCGCTGATGTTCCAGGTTTTATGATAGGAACGAAAGTGGAGAGAGCGGGGATTATCCGCCATGGAGCAAAACTAATCGCAGCGATGAGTTCAGCTACAGTTCCAAAAATTTCGGTGATTGTCAGAAAAGCGTATGGAGCGGGCCTCTATGCAATGGCAGGTCCAGCATTTGAGCCAGATTACTGTGTCGCTCTTCCGACTGCTCAAATTGCAGTCATGGGCCCAGAAGCGGCTGTCAATGCAGTTTACTCAAATAAAATAAATGAGATCGTTGATCCAAAAGAAAAGCTCGCTTTTATCGAGGCAAAACAACAAGAATATAAAGAACAGATCAATATTTTTAAGCTTGCCTCAGAGCTGATTGTCGATGACATCGTTGCCCCTTCTCAATTAAGAAAATCACTCATTAATCGACTGACTATTTATGAGAAGAAGGATGTAAAGTTGAACGAAAAGAAGCATCCTGTGTACCCAGTCTAGGCAAATAAGTAGAACTGTGTGAAAGCTTAAAAAAATTTTTAGGCTTTCTTTTTTTGTCTTGTTAATCTTGTACAATTAATTTTTCGTGGAAAAACAACAAAATCTGAGAAAATAGACCTTGTCTTTGGTAAAATATGAATAGGTTTAAAAAGATGATTAATGAGGCGATAGAATGAGAGTTGCCATTATTGGCGGAGGGGCTATAGGTCTTTTGTTTTCCTACCATTTAAAGAAGGAGCACGATGTCGTTCTATACGTTCGAAGACAATCGCAAAAAGCTGAAATAGAAGCAAAAGGGATTGTTGTAAGGAAACGGGAGGATTCTTTTCATACATATTTAGATGTAAAGGGATTTGGAGAATGGGAAAAAGACGCTCCTTTTGATCTTGTCATCGTTTGTGTAAAACAATATCAGCTCCAAACTGTGCTTGAAAAAATAAGCTTATCGACAGAACAGACCGTTCTATTTATTCAAAATGGAATGGGACATCTAAAAATCATTGACCAGTATAAGTTAGAGCATGTTCTAGTTGGTTCGGTTGAACACGGTGCTTATCGTGAGAACGATCAAATTGTTTATCATACAGGAGAAGGTCAAACAAAAATAGCAGTCTATCAAGGTTGGAACCAAGAAATCATTCGTGAGCTAATGGGTAGTACTGTAAAGAAATTTCCATTTTCTTTCGAAGATGACTATAAAAAGATGTTGCAAAAAAAACTCGTTGCCAATGCGGTGATTAATCCGCTTACTGCTCTTTTAGAGGTGCAAAATGGTATGCTTTTAGATAATCCTCATTACTATCAAGCCTTTACTACTCTATTTAAAGAGATTAGCAACATATTAGTGCTTGAAGAAGAACAACTATATTTTGAAAATGTAAAGCGAATTTGTCGAAATACGGCCCATAATCAGTCCTCCATGCTGAAAGATTTGCACGCGGGACGAGAGACAGAGGTCGAGGCTATTTTAGGTTACTTAATAGATGAAGCAGAGAAGAAGAATATTCACGCCCCACTCATAACCACTTTTTTTCATCTCATTAAAGGGAGTGAAGTGGAGGGAGGAGGAAAGTAAGATGTCAAATGTCTTTTCAAATGTTGCGGCAGCACTTATCACCATTCCTATCTTAGGGTATATCATTATTTTTGTTATATGTAAGCAAGCGACAAAACAACATCGTCGAGCCGTTCAGATGGCATTGGATGGGAGCACGGTATTATTTATGATTTCTGTTCATTATTTAATTATGACCATTTGGAATAAATCATTTTTGTGGTTAATATTGATCCTCATTCTTTTAATAGGGGTGTTAGTTGTCTTTCTACATTGGAAGGTGAAAGAAGAAATCGATTATCATAAAGTATTCCGAGGTTTTTGGCGTTTTAATTTCCTTGTTTTCTTCTCTGCATATACCGTTTTATTAATCATCGGGATTGTACGCAGCATTTCTAACGCGATTTCATGAACGGTAGGCTAGTCCCTATCAAACTTCAGGTCCCCTCTGTGCGATAAGTCAATCACGATTCGCTAACGCTCATCGGATTTCCTTTATCTCCTTCGAGGCCCTTCCAGTTTGTACGGGCCTTAACAAGCCGCCTCCACTTTTCGTATAAGCAAAGTTTTTTTATTTGTGGTTATTCAGTGATATACTCATACGTAGTAAATTGTTGCTTAGAAAGGAAGTACATAAATGGAGATGATGAATCTCAATCTCCCAGCTACGAATAAGTTTGCTACGGCTTACTATAATGGGACTGACGAGGTAAAGAATTTTTTTCATTATCAATATCAAAATCCCTCTCATTACCAAAAAAGGTTGGAGGAATTGTCCAAGCGTTCGTTTATGAGGCAGGAGTTGGCGGGTCATATTGAAGAGTTTATGAAGCCATTTCCAAGCTCGGATAAAGTATTCGAATCGATAGCAAAGTTAAAGGACAATAATAGTGTTGTCGTCATCGGTGGACAACAGGCTGGAATTTTAACGGGTCCCTTATATTCTATACATAAAGTGATTTCAATCATTTCCTTCGCCAAGCAGAAGGAAAAAGAACTAGGAGTTCCTGTAGTCCCTTTATTTTGGATTGCTGGTGAGGATCACGATTACGCAGAAGTAAACCATGTATACTTAGAGAATCGAAATCAATTGGAAAAATGGGTGTATCCAAGCAAAGTGTTAGATAAAAGAATGGTTACGGACTGTATTCTGAATAAAGAGGTCTGTCAATCATGGATAGAAGCTGTGATTGAAACCTTCGGAGAAACAAACCACACGAACCATTTACTTGAGTTTTCTAAAAAGGCTGTGGAAAACTCAGAAACGTTTGTTGACATTTTCGCTTATATCGTCATGGAATTGTTCAAGGAACAAGGATTATTACTTGTCGATTCAGGAAATCGAAAGCTGCGACAACTAGAAAAGGAAATATTAGTTGAGCAAATTAACAATGCTGTAACGATTACTTCTGCAGTAGAAAATGAACAGACTGAACTTGCTAAAAAAGGATTTTCGAGAACAATCGAGCTTTCAGATAAGGCTGCAAACTTGTTTTACTATGATGAAGAACATTTTGAGAGAGTGCTCCTTGAATTTGACGAGGAAGCGAACGTTTTTGTTGGAAAGGATGGCACAATTTCTTTCACGAAGGAAGAATTGCTTACGATTGCCAGTGAACAGCCTGAAAAAATGAGTAATAATGTGGTGACAAGACCACTCATGCAAGAAAAACTGTTTCCAACATTAGCTTTTATAGCTGGACCAGGGGAAATATCTTATTGGGCGGAATTGAAGAGTGCGTTTGAAGTCTTCGACATGAAAATGCCGCCGATCATTCCGAGAATCAATATTACTCTTTTAGAGAGAGAAATTGAATCAAGTATGAATGATTGGAAATTTGACTTACTGGATATTATACAGAGTGGTGTTTCCGAACATAAAAAGTCATTTTTAGAATCTGTCAAAGATACGAGTTTTGAGCATTTATTCTCTGAAACGAAAGAACAACTAACTAAAAATTATTCAGCAATTAAAAAGCAGACAGAAAAGGAGTATAAAGGTCTCCTACCTCTGTTAAAGAAAAATGAATCGATTCTGTTGAACCAAATTGGGTTTATGGAAGAAAAAATCGAAGAAGCATTGCTTTTAAAGCATGACACAGCCATAAAGCAACTTGATCATATCGACTATTCTATTAGGCCATTTGGTGGACCGCAGGAGAGAATGTGGAATATTTATTATTTCTTAAATAAATACGGA
The DNA here is from genome assembly GCF_047302285.1 of Robertmurraya phoenicis. GTDB lineage: Bacteria > Bacillota > Bacilli > Bacillales > Cytobacillaceae > Robertmurraya. The sequence goes on along the minus strand of NZ_CP154845.1, from coordinate 2,992,541 downwards.
TTAGATTTTGTGGAGCGATTATCAGAGCTCTCCTTTGAATTTGATGGGACACATAAAATCGTAAAAATATAAGAGATAAATAAAAAAAGACTTTATCTTAAGATAAAGTCTTTTTTCTATCTAGTAAAACCTTCCTATTTTCATTAAATAGGAAGGTTTTTTTAATCGAATAAAGAATTTTATAAATTAAGGTGGAGGAAAGTGGGGGATTGTGGTACATTTAGGTTAGAGAGTGGGGGTAGTGGGTATGTTTATGGGTGAATACCATCATAATGTTGATACGAAGGGTCGTCTTATCGTGCCCGCCAAGTTTCGTGATCATTTAGGCGAAACCTTTGTTTTGACACGAGGCCTAGATCAATGTTTATTTGGTTACCCGCTATCTGAATGGTCCCTTATTGAAGAAAAATTAAAAGGATTACCATTAACGAAAAAAGATGCCCGCGCGTTTACTCGATTTTTCTTTTCAGGTGCCACTGAATGTGAACTTGATAAACAAGGAAGGATCAACATTTCTTCCCCATTGATGCAATACGCAAAACTAGATAAAGAATGTGTTGTGTTAGGTGTTTCCAATCGAATTGAGATATGGAGTAAGGATCTTTGGGAAGACTATTTTTCAGAGTCAGAAGAATCTTTTGCAGAGATTGCAGAAAATATGATTGGATTTGATATTTAATTTCGATCACACATAGCATCAAAAATTATTAACTCCTAAGTCTTACGATTGGAAAGGTGGACAAGCATGTTTGAGCATACAACAGTGTTATTACATGAAACGGTAGATGGACTAAATATTAACCCAGACGGAATATATGTCGATTGTACGATGGGGGGAGCAGGACATAGTTCACTTATCCTCTCAAAGCTTTCGTCAAAGGGAAAGCTGTACGCCTTTGACCAGGATGATATCGCCATTGCCAATGCTAAAGAAAAGTTGGCCCAATATGGTGAGCAGATTACGATCATTAAAAGCAATTTCCTATATTTAAAAGAAGAGCTTGCCAAAAGAGGAGTCGATCAGGTAGACGGAATTTTGTATGACCTTGGAGTTTCGTCCCCGCAACTAGATACTCCAGAAAGAGGATTTAGTTACCACCACGACGCCCCACTTGATATGAGAATGGATCAAGAAGCACCTATTTCTGCTTATGATGTAGTGAATGAATGGAGTTTCAATGATCTATTACGAATTTTCCACCGTTATGGAGAAGAAAAATTCTCAAAACAAATTGCTCGTAAAATTGAAGCAGCCAGGGAAAATAAACCAATTGAAACGACAGGGGAACTTGTCGATATTATTAAGGATGCAATTCCTGCACCGGCTAGAAGAAAGGGTGGACATCCAGCAAAACGGATTTTCCAAGCGATTCGTATTGCCGTCAATGATGAATTAGGAGTATTCGAGAAATCACTCCAGCAAGCCATCGAAATATTAGCTCCAGGTGGGAGGATTAGTGTGATCACTTTCCATTCCTTAGAGGATCGAATTTGTAAAGTGACCTTTAAGAAAGCAAGTGAGATACCAGATTTACCTCATGGACTTCCGATTATCCCAGATGAGTACAAGCCTGTATTAAAGCTCGTTACAAGAAAACCCATTTTACCAACAGAAGAAGAGTTGGAAGAAAATAATCGGGCTAGATCAGCAAAATTAAGAATTGCTGAAAAGCTATAGCCTTTAGTGAATATCCAAATCCAAGGAGGGAAAAGAATGGGAAATTTAGCAAGGAAGCTTCAACAAGAACAACAACAGAAACAGGTGCAAGCACCGAAAATCGTACGAAAAAATAGATTGGGTTTCTCTCCTGGTGAGAAAATATTAGGGGTAGTATTTTGTGCGGCTCTTTGCATTGGTGCTGTTCAAATTATTTCAAATCAAGCGTCCATATACGAAATTAACAAAGATATCCAAGTGACTTCAGCATCGATCGAGTCCCAACAAAAAGTGAACGCGGATCTGACCATGCAAGTAGAGGAACTGAGTACATATGAAAGAATATGGGCAAAAGCAAAAGAACTTGGTTTGAAGTTAAACGAAAATAACGTCAAGGTTGTGCAAGGGCAATGATTAGGAAACAGCCAAATATGAATGTAGGAGCAGCAATTTTATTTATTTTATTTTGCCTGCTCTTTTTTGTCTTAATATTTCGCTTCGTCTCTATTCAAGTAACAGGAGAAGCTGCTGGGCAACCGTTGGCAGCGAAGGCACAGCAGATCTATAACAAGAATGGGGTATTAGAGGCGAAAAGAGGAACGATTTATGATCGAAATGGAGAAGTAATCGCAGAAGATACTTCTTCGTACACGGTGGTTGCGATTTTAGATGAAAGCATGAAACCAAATTACGTTTCCGATAAAGAAAAAACCGCCAGAGAGCTAGCAAAATATCTCGATTTGTCAGAATCAGAGATTCTAAGAATTTTATCAAAGGAAGGTTTATTCCAGGTTGAATTTGGTCGAGCTGGAAAAGATATTCCTCTACAAACGAAGCAAGAGATAGAAGAATTGAAATTACCGGGTATCACTTTTGTTAGAGAATCCAAACGTTTTTATCCAAATGGTGTGTTTTCGTCTCATTTAATTGGGTATGTGGATACGAAAGAAGGAGAGACGATACCAGTCGGACAATTAGGACTTGAAAAATCCTTAAATGAGATCCTGACAGGGGAAAATGGTTCTATTAACTATTCAAGTGATTTATGGGGATATATTCTCCCTGATAGTGAACAAAAAATTACTCCAGCCAAAGATGGTCAAGATGTTTATTTAACTTTAGATAAGAAAATCCAAACATTTTTGGAGGATGCGTTAAATCAAGCTGATGAACAATATAAGCCTGCAAAAATGGTTGCCCTTGTCGCAGACCCCAAAACAGGTGATATTTTGGCCATGGGGCAAAGACCTACCTTTCATCCAAAAACGCGAGAGGGTATTGAGAAAACATGGTTGAATGAAGCGGTTGAAGTATCATATGAACCAGGATCAACGATGAAGATTTTTACCCTTGCAGCAGCCCTTGAAGAGCAAGTGTTAAATCTAAATGAACAATATCAGTCTGGTTCATATAAACCTACGAAAAATTCCGATGCAATTCGAGATCATAACAAAGTCGGTTGGGGACCTATCACATATTTAGAGGGTTTTCAGCGATCTTCAAACGTAGCTATTGCGAAAATTGTTCAAGAAAAGCTCGGTTTCGATACGTATCGTGAGTACTTAACAAAGTTTGGTTTCGAAGATCCAACAGGAATTGAGCTCCCTAATGAAACAGGAGGGAAAATTGTTTACAATTATCCACTTGATAAAGTAACAACAGGTTATGGTCAAGGGACAGCGATTACACCGCTACAACAAATCCAGGCAGCAACAGCTATTGCCGGTGATGGCAGAATGTTAAAGCCGCAAATTATTGATCGAGTGGTCGATCCAACGTCGAATAAGACCGTCAAAAAGTCAGAGCCAGAAGTGGTAGGCAATCCAATATCTGAGGGAACAGCAAAAAAAGTGCGGGAAATTATGGAAACGGTTATCACTTCTCCTAAAGGAACTGGATATGAGAGATATAACATAGAAGGCTATGATATTGCTGGAAAAACAGGAACGGCAAACTTAACGCAAAATGGTGTATATCTTCATGGGAAAAATGATTATGTATTTTCTTTTATGGGAATGGCGCCAGCAGATGATCCAGAGTTAATTGTCTACGTCATGGTTCAGCAACCACAAATCGATAATTCTTCTGATGGATATAAACCAGTTTCCTTGATTTTCAAACAGGTGATGCAAAATAGTCTCCAGTATTTAAGCATTCAGCCCACTGAAGTGGAAGCTTCAAAGACGATCGAGATTCCAAATGTATTGGGTCGCAGTGTTGAGAATGGTGTGAGCGCACTTCAAGATCTAGGTGTTAATGCGGTAGTCCTAGGAAATGGTTCCGAAATTGTGAACCAGCTCCCTGCAAAAGGACAACCGCTGTTAGAAGGTGAAAAGGTAATCGTGCAAACAAATGGTGAAATAACACTACCTGATATGTTAGGTTGGTCACTGAGAGATGTCATGAAGGTGGCGAATTTAGCAAAGCTTCAATTAAATATAACGGGTAGTGGTTATGTGAGCCAGCAAAATTTAGCAGCAGGTACAAGATTAAAAGAAGGGGATTACCTAGTTGTTCAACTACAGACTCCTGATACGAAAGAAGAAGTCGCTGACGTGGAGGAAGAAGAGGAACTACTTCCTAAAGGTGGATGAAAGAATAGCTAGATACAAGCACTTTAACAATTTGGTGCGTTCCAGGCTGTAGACAAAATTTGTTTACAGTCTTTTCTATTGTTAAAAATATGCGGAGAATTTCCGGTTGAAAAAGGTGTTTTTATGAAAGTCAGGTATAATACGAATTATAAGTAATAAATGAATTACTTAAAAAGGTGGGGTGGATATGGGAAGGACTATTTTATTTGATGGTGAGTGCAATTTTTGCGACCAAAGCGTACAATTTATCATCAAAAGAGACCCAGATGGTGTCTTTAAGTTTGCTTCGTTGCAAAGCGATATCGGGAAAAAGTTATTGAATAATTATAACGCTTCAAGTGAGATAGATAGTTTTGTTCTTATAGAGGGTGAACAATGTTATTTTAAATCATCGGCAGCTCTTCGTGTTTGTAAGAACTTAAAAGGAGCGTGGAAGTTACTGTATTTCCTATTAGTTATCCCGAAACCTTTAAGAGATTTCTTTTATGGAATGATCGCTAAAAATAGATATAAATGGTTCGGGAAAAAAGACAGTTGTATGTTACCATCTCCAGAAGAAAGAAAACGGTTCTTATAATATCGAATTATCAACTCAGCTGCCAGAAGAATTGGCCACCTGCTTGTGTGAAAATCAACGGATTTTAACCGCAATTCCATCTAAATATGACAAAAAGACAATCTAGAACGCACCTTAACAATTGGTTCGTTCTATTTGTTTTTGTACAAGCATATATTTGAACGAGCCAAACATAAGGGAGGTTCGTTCGATATGCGAGTTTCGAATGTAACAGTTAGAAAAAGGTTAACAATTGCATTGCTTGCTGGTTTTCTCATTTTTTTTATCATTGATATCAGGCTTGGTTATGTCCAATTTTTTCTTGGAGATTGGTTAACCGATGGGGCTGAAAATTTATGGAGCCGTGAAATTCCATTTGAACCTGATCGTGGAGAGATTGTTGATAGAAATGGTGTAGCACTAGCAACTAATATGAGTGCGCCTACGGTTTATGTGTTTCCAAGACAAGTGAAGGATCCGGCTGAAACAGCAGAAAAGTTGGCGGCTGTCTTGAAGGCTTCTAAAGAAAAGATATACAAACAGATAACAGAGAAAAGTTTAAATGTGCGATTATCTGAGGGGAGAAAAATTTCAAATGAAAAGGCAGCTGAAGTGCGAAATCTTGATCTCGCAGGTGTTTATATTGGTAAAGATTCAAAGAGATATTATCCGTTTGGGGAATATTTATCACATGTATTAGGATTTACAGGCATTGACAATCAAGGTTTGATGGGGCTTGAACTGTATTATGATGAACAGTTAAAAGGGAAAAGGGGTTCTGTCGAGTTCTATGCCGATGCAAAGCATAATCGTATGAACGACAAAGCTGATGATTACCAAGCGCCAGTAGATGGCCTTGACTTGAAATTAACGATTGATTCAAAAGTGCAAAGCATTATCGAGAGAGAACTTGACATAGCGGAGGCTACCTATAATCCAGATGGAGCGATTGCGATTGCGATGGATCCGAATACGGGAGAAATATTAGGGATGTCCAGTAGGCCAAGTTTTAACCCAACCAATTTTCAAGATGTTGCCCCTGAAGTATATAATCGAAATTTGCCGGTTTGGAGTACATATGAGCCAGGTTCTACTTTTAAGATTATTACCTTAGCAGCGGCACTTGAAGAAGGGAAAGTCGATTTAGAAAAGGATCATTTTCATGATTCAGGTTCTATAAAGGTGAACGGTTCGACTCTTCATTGTTGGAAAAGAGGAGGGCATGGAAGCCAAACCTTCTTAGAGGTCGTGCAAAATTCTTGTAACCCAGGGTTCGTAGAATTGGGACAAAGATTAGGGAAAGAGACGCTTTTTAAATATATCAAAGATTTCGGATTTGGGGAGAAAACAGGTATTGATTTACAAGGAGAAGGAAAAGGGATTCTCTTTAACCTAGATCGGGTAGGACCTGTTGAGCTAGCGACTACGGCTTTTGGTCAGGGGGTTTCGGTGACACCAATCCAACAGGTTACGGCACTGTCTGCTGCAATTAATGGAGGAACTCTCTACACTCCATATATAGCAAAAGAGTTAGTTGATCCAGTTAGTGGAGATGTCGTCATGAAAACCTCTCCAACAGCGAAAAGAAAAGTCATCTCAGAGGAAACGTCAAAAGAGATTAGACATGCCCTTGAAACAGTTGTCGCACAAGGGACAGGAGGAAAAGCGTTCGTTGAAGGATATCGAGTAGGTGGAAAAACTGGAACTGCCCAAAAAGTGAAAGATGGCCGCTATATGGAGAACAATCACATTGTTTCCTTCATTGGCTTTGCACCTGCAGATGATCCGCAATTAGTTGTTTATGTTGCAGTCGATAACCCAAAAGGGACGCTTCAGTTCGGGGGCACCGTTGCCGCACCTATTGTTGGAAATATTATGGGCGATAGCTTGAGAGCTATCGGAGTAGAGCCACGTGAAGATCAAATTGATAAGGTTAGAAAGGGTTGGGAAGACCCTGTTATGATTGAGGTACCAGATATGGTCGGGATGAAGAAAAAAGATATTAGAGAGATTTTTGTGAATTTCAAAATTGATGCCAGTGGAGAAGGTGAGACAGTCGTTAAGCAAACACCACAAGGCGGTATAAAGTTGAAGGAAGGATCGACAATCAGACTGTATTTTGATGATCCGGAAACAGAGGATAAAGAAGAATAATGAAGGCGGGAGGCAGAGTATAATTCGCCTCTCGCTTTTTTCGTATAACTCAAAATTTTAGCTATTATTTCAAAACAGAACAATATCCTGAGAAAAAATAGCGAAATGTTTGGTTTTCATGTAAAATAAAAAGCGCGAGTTTTTGAAAGAGTACTCTCGAAGGCATCCATCAAAAAGCGTACACATCTTAGACCAAAAAGGATCCCACACATAAAAGCAAGGCGTCCGTACCTTTAAGAGAGGATATGATCAATTTGAATTTACATACTTTACTTAAGAGTCTTCATTTCATTAATTGTGAGAATGTCGATAATCCTGAAATTGATTCAATCGAAAATGACAATCGTAAAGTCGTAAAAGGCAGTCTTTTTATTTGTATAAAAGGATATACAGTGGACGGTCATGATTACGCTGAATCAGCTGTGCAGCAAGGGGCAGTTGCCGTCTTGGCTGAAAAACCATTATCTTTAGCAGTTCCGGTTATTGTCGTAGAAAGTACAAAACGAGCAATGGCTGTATTATCTGATGCATTTTATGGTCAACCTAGTCATAAACTTCATATGATAGGAATTACGGGTACAAATGGGAAGACAACAACAAGTCATCTCATCGAAAAGATACTTTCTGATGCAAACCAGCAAACTGGCTTAATTGGAACGATGTATACGAAAATAGGTTCTAAGCAAATAGAAACGAAAAACACGACGCCAGAAAGTTTGACTTTGCAAAAGACATTTAAGCAAATGGTCGAGGCTGGTGTACAAACGGCAGTAATGGAAGTTTCTTCACACGCTCTAGTTGAAGGCCGAGTCCATGGAACGGACTTTAATGTTGCCGTATTTACGAATTTGACACAGGATCATCTCGATTATCATCATACGATGGATGAATACAAAAGAGCAAAAAGCTTATTATTTTCTCAATTGGGTAATACATATCATTTGCATAATCCCAAATTTGCTGTTCTAAACGTGGATGATGAAGCCAGTCAAATGTTCATCGAGAGTACAAGTGGCCATGTGCTAACTTATGGTATCGATAAAGACGCCAATCTTCGAGCCACTAACATTCAAATCACTTCACAAGGGACAGAGTTTGAATTAAAAAGTCCTTTTGGAATTTACAAGGTCACCATGAGTTTAATCGGGAAATTTAGTGTTTATAATGCTCTTGCTAGTATCGGGGCAGCGATTTGCTCGGGAATTTCAATCGAAAATGCGATTACGTCCATTCAAACCATAAAAGGAGTAGCAGGACGCTTTGAATTAGTCGATGCTGGTCAAGATTTTACAGTAATTGTAGATTATGCTCATACACCTGATAGTTTAGAGAATGTGTTGAAAACGATCAAGGAGTTCGCACAAAACAAGACTTCTGTCGTTGTTGGTTGCGGGGGAGATAGGGACCGAACGAAGCGACCGATTATGGCAAAGGTTGCTTGTGATTACAGTGACCGCTCCATCTTCACTTCTGATAATCCACGAAGTGAAGATCCCGAACAAATTTTAAAGGATATGGAAGCAGGGGTTACTGGCCAATCCTTTGAGGTGTTGGTTGATCGTAAAAAAGCAATATATCATGCGATCGAAATGGCTGAACCAGGTGATGTTATCCTGATTGCAGGAAAAGGTCATGAAACCTACCAGTTAATCGGTGCTAAAGTTTTTGATTTTGATGACCGTGAAGTAGCTAAAGAAGCAATTAAACAACTGCAAAAAAGTTAAGGTCTACAGTGTATAGAAGGACAGCCATCGATTATCGATGGCAAATGACGTCACTTCACTTAGTGGGGCAAAGGAGAGATAAGATGTTCTTAACATATGAAGACTTATCTGCAATTTTTCCAGATGTAACAGGGATCAGAGAGTTCGATTTACATTTTCAAACCGTTTCGATTAGAGCGGATTTAGTCCAACCGAAAGGCCTCTATATTCCATTAGATACCAATACACAAGATCTTCAACAAGCCATCGCTAATGGAGCGGTAGCTGTGGTTTGGGAAAAGGGGAAAGCGATTCCTAAATATACACCAAATCACTTTCCGGTATTCTATACAGGTGATATTGCAAATGGAACAAAGGACATTTTGAACGCTTACCGTGATAGATTAAAAGCAGAAGCAGTCGATAAAAAGGACAAAACAAATTTCCTGTTTTTAGACGGAAAACTTCTTAATGATTTTTATGAAACATATGATAAGGCAGTAATAGAAGCAAAAATTAACGAACTGATAGAGAAGTTTCGAGAGGAGAAGGAATAGAAAATGCTCGAGCAAGTTATATTTTTTACGATATTATTAGGATTTTTGATTTCAGTCATTCTTTCTCCTATATTTATTCCTTTCTTAAGAAGGTTGAAATTTGGACAAAGCATTCGGGAAGAGGGACCGAAATCCCATCTGAAGAAATCAGGGACACCAACTATGGGTGGTCTTGTGATCTTACTATCAATCGTAGTGACAACATTTATTATGATTGGAAAGTATGCACAGCCTACTATCCATACGTACTTATTAATCTTTGTAACCTTTGGGTTTGGCTTATTAGGCTTCCTAGATGACTTTATTAAAGTGGCTTTAAAGAGAAACCTTGGACTTACTTCTTTACAGAAATTAATCGGGCAAATCATCGTGTCTGTTGTTTTCTTTTTAATCTTACAACATTATGATTTTTCAACAGTGGTTTCGATTCCACTTACAAATTTCTCAATAGATTTAGGCTGGGGTTATGTACTGTTTATTATCTTTTGGTTAGTTGGCTTCTCTAATGCAGTAAACTTAACCGATGGACTAGATGGTTTACTTTCGGGGACAGCTGCAATTGCTTTTGGAGCTTTTGCTGTATTAGCATGGAGTCTATCCCAATTAGAAATAGCTGTTTTTTCAGTTGCTGTTGTAGGGGCAGTACTAGGTTTTCTCGTTTTTAATGCCCATCCTGCTAAAGTGTTTATGGGTGATACTGGTTCGCTTGCACTTGGTGGAGCGATTGCTGCAGTAGCGATTCTTTTAAAACTTGAGATCTTGCTTATCATCATCGGTGGGGTATTTGTAATCGAAACCTTGTCCGTTATTTTACAGGTTATTTCATTTAAGACAACTGGACGAAGGATTTTTCGAATGAGTCCACTGCACCATCATTATGAACTAGTTGGATGGTCTGAATGGCGTGTAGTTGTTACATTTTGGACAGTTGGACTGCTATTTGCTGTCCTTGGAATCTATATCGAGGTGTGGTTGTAATTGAAGCAGATAAAAACATTTTTTCATAAGAAAATATTAGTATTAGGTCTAGCCAAAAGCGGGGTGAGTGCAGCCTCGCTTTTACATAGGTTGGGGGCTTTTGTAACGGTAAATGATATGAAGCTTTTATCGGAGAATCCAGAGGCGCAAGGATTACTTGAGCAGGGGATTACCGTTATTTGTGGCGAGCATCCGATCGAATTAATCGATCAGGGATTCGAATTAATCGTCAAGAACCCAGGGATTCCATACCATAATCCAATGATTGAAAGGGCACTTGAAAAGGGTATTCCGATTATTACAGAAGTAGAACTGGCTTATCAAATTTCAGAAGCGCCATTTGTCGCCATTACAGGCACAAATGGCAAAACAACAACGACGACTCTTGTATTTGAAATGCTTCGTGAGGGAAGGAAATCTCCTCTAATTGCGGGGAATATTGGTACAGTTGCATCAGATGTAGCGCAAGAGGCGACAGATGAAAATATGGTAGTCATTGAACTATCTTCATTTCAGTTAATGGGAATTGATCGTTTTAATCCTTTTATTGCAATTATCACGAATCTATATGAAGCGCATTTAGACTATCACGGGAACTTAAGTGAATATTGGAAAGCAAAGGCCAATATAACAAAAAATCAAACAGAAGATGAATTCTTAATTGTCAATGTTGATCAAGAGCAAGCTGTTGAATTAGCGAAACAATCGAAGGCACAAATCATTCCATTTTCCACGAAGAAAATCGTCGATAATGGTGCTTTTGTGAAAGATGGAGCTATTTGGTTTATTGATGAAAAAATTATGGATGTTGGAGACATTGTCTTACCAGGGGAACATAATCTCGAAAATATATTATCATCAGTGGCAGCTGCTAAGCTTTCTGGAGTAGACAATGAGGCCATATTTAAGGTGTTAAACTCCTTCAAAGGGGTTAAGCATCGCTTGCAATTTATTGCAGAGAAAGAAGGACGAAAATTTTATAATGATTCAAAGGCGACCAATATTTTAGCAACAAGCAAGGCGTTAGCTGCGTTTAAGGAACCGGTTGTATTACTTGCAGGTGGCTTAGATAGAGGGAATGAATTTGATGAATTACGACCGTATTTGGATCAAGTCAAAGCGATCGTAACGTTTGGACAAACGGCTGGGAAAATAGAGAGAGTAGCAAATGAGGCAGGAATAAAATCGATCATCCGTGTCGATAATGTTGAAAAAGCCGTACCCGCTGCTTTTGAGCTGTCTAGCCCAGGAGATGTGGTGCTACTATCACCTGCATGTGCTAGCTGGGACCAGTATAAAACTTTTGAGGTTAGGGGAGACATTTTTATCGAAGCGGTGCATAAGCTTAAGTAAGGGCTAGTCCAACTTCGTATGTTTGGCATGACACAACTCGGCCCTTTAAACTTGCATTCGAGGTGGATAAATTGCCGACAAAAAGATCTACTCCTGACTTTATTCTATTGATCGTGACATTTGCTTTACTTGCTCTAGGTTTAATCATGGTTTATAGTGCCAGTGCGATTTGGGCTGATTATAAATTTAATGATTCTTTTTTCTTTGCGAAAAGACAAATGCTTTTTGCGGGGGTGGGAATTTTCGCTATGTTCTTTGTCATGAATATTGATTACTGGACATGGAGGAAATTTGCGAAGATCATTTTAATTATCTGTTTTGTCCTTTTAGTGCTCGTTCTAATTCCTGGAATTGGGAATGTTCGAAACGGATCGAGGAGTTGGATAGGAGTTGGAGCTTTCTCCGTTCAGCCATCTGAATTTATGAAGCTGGCCATGATTGCATTTTTGGCAAAGTATTTATCGGAGAATCAAAAGAATATCACTTCATTAAAAAAAGGACTATTCCCTTCATTAGGATTAGTATTTCTCGCTTTCGGGATGATTATGCTTCAGCCTGATTTAGGGACAGGCACTGTAATGGTAGGCACTTGTATCGTCATGATATTTGTAGCAGGTGCAAAAATCAGTCATTTCGTTGGCTTAGGTGTTATTGGGCTGCTAGGATTCGTCGGTCTTATCATCTCAGCACCGTATCGTATTCAACGGATCACATCATTTTTAGACCCGTGGTCAGACCCGCAAAATAGTGGTTTCCAGATTATCCAATCCTTATATGCTATCGGTCCGGGTGGATTGTTTGGGTTAGGACTTGGTCAAAGTAGACAGAAGTTTTTTTACTTGCCTGAACCTCAGACGGACTTTATCTTTGCGATTTTAGCAGAAGAATTAGGTTTTATCGGTGGTTCCTTTGTTCTCTTGCTCTTTGCTCTACTTTTGTGGAGAGGCATAAGAATTGCTCTAGGTGCACCTGACTTATTTGGAAGCTTTTTAGCTGTTGGAATTATTGCGATGGTCGCCATTCAAGTTATGATTAATATTGGCGTCGTGACAGGACTAATGCCAGTAACAGGGATAACCTTACCATTCCTCAGTTATGGTGGTTCCTCTCTAACACTCATGCTTGTTGCCATAGGTGTACTTCTAAATATAAGTCGCCATTCGAGATATTAATTTCAATACGTACTAAAAAACAATATAATAATCCTAATAAGAGCCCTGGTATCAGGGCTTCTTTCAATTTAGGCTACAATTAGATATTTAGCTCACATTTTAGTAAAATGAAAGTGAACGCCCTATTATGACGATAACATTAAAAATAAATAACATTATCATGTTGTTATCTCATGATTCTTGATAATATAGTAGAATGGGTAAAGCGCAAATAACCACCATCTCCCTTGAAGGATTTTACCAAATAGAGAAAACCAACTACGATTGATACGGCTTTTAAAGATACTCAAGAGGTGAAAAAATGAGAATTGTTGTTAGTGGAGGAGGTACCGGAGGACATATATATCCGGCACTTGCCTTAATTCGAGAAATACAAAAAGAAAATAAAGAAGCTGAGTTCTTGTATATTGGCACAGAAAAAGGTTTAGAAGGAAAACTCGTTCCGAGAGAAAATATTCCATTTAAATCTATACATATTACTGGATTCAAAAGAAAACTTTCTTTCGATAATATGAAAACCATTTACCGATTTATAAAAGGTGTATCCGATAGTAAGAAGATGCTCAAGCAATTTAAAGCAGACGTAGTCATCGGTACTGGTGGATATGTGTGTGGACCTGTTGTGTATGCAGCTGCAAAACTGGGCATTCCAACAATCATTCACGAACAGAATAGTGTACCAGGATTGACAAATAAATTTTTAAGTCGTTACGTCAATAAAATCGCGATTTGTTTTGAAGAGGCAAAGAACTTTTTTCCGAACGAAAAAGTTGTCTTTACTGGAAATCCGCGTGCTTCAGAAGTACTAGGACAAGATGGCGTTAAAGGAAGACTGTCGGTCGATTTAAAGACTGGGGAACGAGCCGTTTTAATCTTTGGCGGAAGTCGTGGAGCTAGACCAATTAACGAAGCGGTGATTAAATCACTTTCAGAGCTCGGTAGTAAACCGTATCAAATTTTATACATTACAGGTGATGCCCACTATAACGAAGTCCTCAAAGAGGTGGAGTTAGTCGGAAATCCTGCTAATGTGGTCATTAAACCATTTGTCCATAATATGCCAGAAGTATTAGCGGGGATTGATTTGACTGTTTCTCGTGCAGGAGCGACTACTCTTGCGGAATTAACATCGCTCGGGATTCCGAGTATTCTCATTCCGAGCCCTTATGTGACGAATAATCATCAAGAAAAAAATGCTCTCTCCTTAAGTGATCGTGGTGCAGCAAAACTACTTTTAGAAAAAGAATTGACCAGTAAAAAATTAGTGGAAGAAATAGATCGCATTTTAATGGACGAGAAGCTATTAAATTCGATGAAAAAATCTGCTAAAGAACTTGGTATTCAGGATGCCGCTAAACGTCTCTATAACGTCATGGAGGAACTGACTCGCTAAGTAATGGATGAACCATAAATCAAAATTTCTCAGTACACATATAATGAATTAACTACAAGCATGAAAGGGAGGTTAAGATGATCGAACTTAGCACAAAATTGATAGAACAAAATGTAGGAAAAGTGAAGGAAAACGAACCATTAGCTAATCACACTACGATAAAAATTGGTGGTCCTGCTGACTGTTTTGTTGAACCATCATCTGTTGAAAACTTGCAAATCACGATGGATCTTATCCGTGAATATAACGTAAGCTGGAGGGCGATTGGAAGAGGGTCAAATCTTCTAGTATCGGATAAAGGGATCGAAGGGGTCGTCATAAAGCTTGGAACAGGGATCAATGAACTTGAAATGGACGGCACAAAGATTATGGTTGGTGGTGGATATTCACTCGTTGCATTAGCTACCCAAATCAGTAGAAAAGGCATAGCCGGGCTTGAGTTTGCTAGTGGAATTCCAGGCTCAGTTGGCGGTGCAGTATACATGAATGCGGGAGCTCATGGATCAGATATTTCGAAAATCCTTGAAAAAGCACTCATCCTATTCGAGGACGGGCAGCTAGAATGGATCTCGAATGAGGAAATGGAGTTTTCATATCGGACTTCCGTACTGCAGAAAAAACGTCCGGGTATTGTGATAAAAGCGGTTTTTCAATTAGTTGAAGGGGATAAAGAGAAAATTTTAGCTGAGATGAAGAAAAATAAAGAATATCGAAAAGTGACGCAACCATGGGATTCTCCTTGTGCGGGCAGTATCTTTAGAAACCCATTACCAAATTATGCGGGCAAGCTAATAGAAGGAGCAGGATTAAAGGGCTATTCCATCGGTGGAGCAAAGATTTCTGAGATGCACGGGAATTTCATCGTGAATAATGGTGGAGCGAAAGCAGAGGATGTACTTTCTCTTATCCAATATGTGAAGGATCAGATCTTTGAAAAATATCAGGTGAAAATGGAGACAGAAGTAGAAATTATCGGACGAAAATAGTCCTTTTTCCCCCTTTTGCTGCTATTATTTATGGTATAATATAACACTATATAGAACCCTATACATGTATTAAAGTAGGAATAACGGCATGTGTTATCGTGCCGTTGTTTTCTCTTTTTATGATGATATATATATGTTCGGCTTGGTAATTCGATTTATGTTAATACTAGATTTGGACAAGCCTTTTATACGTAAAGTAAATGGAAATGGAATGGGAAAATCGGGGTGAATAGGTTGGAAAAAGGGAAGATCGTTTCGCTAGAAGATCGCGTTCCTAAGCTAAAACAACAAAGACGGAGGAAAGCAAATAAACGCCTTATTTTTCTATTGTTTTTGTTTTTTTTGCTTATCAGTTGCGTCGTTTATTTCCAATCACCGCTTAGTCATGTAAATATAATTAAGATAATAGGCAATGAAGCTTATGTTGAAGATGAGTTAATCGCTTTAAGCGGATTGACTAAGAATACGAACGTTTGGAAGATTAACGAAAACGAAGTAGTGGAAAAGCTTGAGGAATTAACTGAGGTAAAATCAGCTACTGTTGAAGTAGAGTTCCCAAATAATGTTGCGATCACTTTGAAAGAATGGAAACGAATTGCTTATATCATGAAGGATGGCCTGTTTTTACCGATTCTTGAAAATGGGAACATTTTAGAAGAACAGTCCGGGACAATTCCCGTTAATTCACCTATTCTTTTTTCTTTCTCAGAAGGTAATGCGATGGAGGCAATGATTGACGAGTTAAATAATATTCCGGTTGAGGTACTGAACTCGATTTCAGAAATTCATCTCGATCCGAAAGAGACGGACCCTTATCATATTAAATTATTTATGAATGATGGGTTTGAAGTAAGTGCATCCATAAGAAGCTTTTCCGATAAAATGGCCCACTATCCTTCTATTGTTAGCCAACTGGATCCAGAAATTAAAGGTGTTATTGACTTAGAAGTTGGTTCATTCTTTAAAGCTTATGAATGGGAAGGTGCTGAAGAAGAGAATGAAACTGAAGGTGAAGGGTAAGCATGTCATTCTCTCGTTGGTCGGTCTAGTTTTAGGTTTTATCATGGCATTTTCATATCATTTCACACAAGTTAATGATACAGATAAGGCAATAACGAACGGTCAATGGGAGCGAGACATCGAATTACGTAATCAATTAATCGCTCAAGAGGAAAAAAATCGTCAACTACAACAAGAACTGATTGAGAAACAGGAGAAAGTTCGAGAGACGGAAGAAGAGTTAGCTCAGGAAGAGCAAGTCTTTTTCAATCTAGCAGAGGATGCGGAAAAATATCGAATGTTTCTTGGTAAGGTTCGAGTGAGAGGAAAAGGGGTTACAGTAACATTAGCGGACGGCCAGTATAACCCGAATGAAGACAATATCAACAATTACCTTGTACATGAGCATCATGTATTTAATGTTGTAAATGAATTATATGTTTCAGGTGCAACAGCTGTCGCGATTAATGGACAAAGACTTTCACATAACTCTTATATCGTTTGTAACGGTCCTGTCATAGAGATTGATGGAAATCCTCATCCTGCTCCGTTTGTGATTACGGCGATTGGTGAACCTGATGTTCTATCTTCTGCCTTGAATATTACGGGGGGAGTAAAGGACAGGCTTGTAAATGAAAATGTTGAATTCAAGTTAGAGGTTAACCAAGAGATTATACTTGAACCAATTCTAGGTTCGTAAAACTTTCAAAGTTGTCCACAAGTATAGAAAGTTGGGTGATTCGGTGGGCAAAGGTAAAATAATCAGTTTTACACTGATAACGTTGATCGTGGGATTTATGTTAGCCATCCAGTTTCAGTCTGTTCAAAAACCTGTTGTCAGAGACACCCGTGACACATGGGAATTAAGGGAAGCATTGCAGAAGGAAATGGAATTGCAATCGAAGCTGATAAAAGAAATACGCTCGAATGAAGAAAAGCTAGCGAATTATGAAACGGAACGGAAGCAAGGTCAGGAGCAAACATTGCGGACTACGTTAGATGAATTGAAGGAAGAAGCTGGTTTAACGGATGTAACAGGGCCGGGTGTGAAGATCGAAATTGACGTCATTGACAATGCGCTCATTTTTGATCAGAGTGAACTAATGCTCTCTTCAGAATTGTTAAGACGATTATTAAACGAAATCAATATGTACGGAGCGAAGCATGTTTCAATCGGTGGACAACGGGTAATCAATACGACGGTGATTAGGGAAATTGCCGGAGAAACGAAAATTAACGGTCGCTCTCTAAGGAATTTCCCAATCGAGATTTTAGTGATTACCGAGGATATGAAGACTGCCAAAAATTTATACAATCGAATGCTCGTTTCCAATGCAATAGAGGAATTCTTTATCGACAATTTGAAAATGTCATTTATAGAGCCTCAACTTAAGATTTCTATTCCAGCGTATGAAGACTCCATTAGAATTAGAAATATAGAATCAGTGAAATCTGATAAAGGAGGCAATTAGAAATGTGGCTTCCGGTATTGGGACTAATTGTTGGTGTTGTTTTAGGGCTTATGAGCAACTTTAGTATCCCTGATGAATATTCCAATTACTTATCGATTGCAGTCCTTGCAGCATTAGATACATTGTTTGGTGGAATCAGAGCCCACCTGCAGAATATTTACGATGAGAAGGTATTTGTCTCTGGTTTTTTCTTTAATATTGCTTTGGCTGCAAGTTTAGCTTTTCTAGGTGTGCATCTTGGTGTAGACTTGTACTTAGCAGCAGTTTTTGCATTCGGTGTAAGACTGTTTCAAAACATTGCAGTTATAAGAAGAATTTTAATCACAAAATGGTCAACAAAATAAGTCAACAAGAAAATTAGAAAAAATTCAATTTATTAAAAGGGAAAATATTAATTTTGCCGAATAATTTTATAGATAAGTTGTTTTTCTTTGATGAAATTACTTCTAATGAGGGGCACAAATCAGCCTATCTGTAAAATAGGGATGTGTTTCTTCTCTTTAATGGACGGCCAACGGTTGATCATTTATAAAATCGAGAGAAAGAAATATAGATGGGTCAGTATTGTTGTTCGAGAAAATTGAATCGCTTAAGAGGAGGTGCCAGTGAGAATGAACAGCAACGACATATATGTAAGTCTTGACATCGGTACATCCAGTGTAAAAGTTATCATTGGTGAAATGGTCAATGACGCATTGAATATTATTGGAGTTGGTAACGTAAAGTCTGAAGGCTTGAGGAAAGGTTCTATTGTTGATATAGATGAAACGGTTCATTCTATTAAAAGGGCGGTAGAGCAAGCTGAAAGAATGATTGGAATGGAAATAAGTCAAGTGATTGTCGGTGTAACGGGTAATCACGTACTACTACAACCGTGCCATGGTGTAGTGGCTGTTTCAAGTGATAATCGGGAGATTTCCAACGATGATGTGGCACGAGTCCTTGATGCTGCTCAAGTAGTTTCTATTCCACCTGAACGGGAAATCATTGACGTCATACCAAGACAATTTATCGTTGATGGACTGGACGAAATTACGGATCCAAGAGGGATGATTGGTGTTCGGTTAGAAATGGAAGGAACCATTATTACTGGTTCAAAAACAATCTTACATAATACGTTAAGATGTGTTGAAAGAGCTGGTTTGGAAATTTTAGATATCACTCTTCAACCGTTAGCAGCAGGGGCATTTGCTTTATCAAAAGATGAGAAAAACCTTGGCGTTGCCCTTGTCGATATTGGTGGTGGTTCTACCACAATTGCTGTTTTTGAAAACGGTAATTTAAAGGCTACAGGTGTCATTCCTATTGGTGGAGACCATATCACAAAAGACATATCGATAGGACTTCGTACCTCTACCGAGGATGCGGAGAAAATCAAGATTAAACAAGGACATGCTTATTATGATCATGCTTCTGAAGAAGATGTTTTTAGCGTACCTATAATTGGTAGTGATCAGCATCAACAATTTAATCAGTTAGAAATTGCTGATATTATAGAAGCAAGAATGGAAGAGATTTTTGAACTTATCCAAGCAGAGGTTAGACGTTTGGGTGTACATGATTTACCTGGAGGCTATGTCTTAACAGGTGGAGTCGCAAATACTCAAGGCATTCTTGAATTAGCTCAAGTTATTTTTCAAAATCGAGTTCGTATTGCTATTCCTGATTATATTGGTGTTCGGGAACCACTCTATACTACAGCAGTGGGACTTATCAAATTTGCATACAAAAATGCGAAGGTGCAGGGTAGAAGTTTAGATAGTCAAGCAAACGTTACAGAACCAAAGGAAAAACGTGTTCCAAGGCAAACGCAACCAAAAGCAAAAACGGAAAAACAACCTGAAGAAAAAATGACATCAAGAGTGAAGAAATTCCTTGGTTACTTTTTTGAATAGCTGAATGATTTATTCAGCTTAAACGATAGCTTCAAGTAAAGGGAAAAGCAATTTTTCAGTTTGTATCTAAACTAAAAAAAGCTCTTTTACTTGTAGAAGGCGGGATAAATAGTGCTATCAGGAATATCGACGAATTAGGAGGATTTGTCATGTTGGAATTTGATACTAATTTAGATTCATTAGCGACGATAAAAGTAATTGGCGTAGGTGGCGGCGGTAACAACGCAGTAAACCGGATGATTGAACATGGGGTTCAGGGTGTTGAATTTATTGCTGTGAACACAGACGCTCAAGCTTTAAATCTATCAAAAGCAGAAGTTAAAATGCAAATTGGAGGAAAGCTAACCAGAGGTCTTGGTGCTGGGGCGAATCCTGAAGTTGGAAAAAAAGCGGCTGAAGAGAGTAAAGAACAGCTTGAGGAAGTACTTAGTGGTTCTGATATGGTCTTTGTTACGGCCGGTATGGGTGGCGGAACAGGTACAGGAGCTGCGCCAGTCATTGCCCAAATTGCTCGTGAATTAGGAGCTTTAACTGTAGGGGTTGTGACACGTCCTTTTACCTTCGAAGGCAGAAAGCGTCAAAATCAAGCAGCAGGCGGTATTCAAGCGATGAAGGAAGCCGTTGATACATTAATCGTAATCCCGAATGATAGATTATTGGAAATTGTGGATAAGAGCACACCAATGCTTGAAGCATTCAGGGAAGCAGATAATGTATTACGTCAAGGGGTACAAGGTATTTCTGACTTAATCGCTGTACCAGGACTTATTAATCTTGATTTTGCTGATGTGAAGACAATCATGTCGAACAAAGGCTCTGCACTTATGGGAATCGGTGTTTCTGCTGGTGAAAACCGTGCAGCAGAAGCGGCGAAGAAAGCTATTTCTTCTCCATTATTAGAAACATCTATTGATGGTGCTCAAGGTGTCCTCATGAACATTACAGGTGGTTCTAATTTAAGTTTATATGAAGTTCAAGAGGCAGCTGATATTGTGGCAACAGCTTCTGACCAAGAAGTTAACATGATTTTCGGATCAGTAATCAACGAAGATTTGAAAGATGAAATTGTAGTAACGGTTATTGCAACTGGTTTTAATGAGGAAGTAGCTCAGGTAAAATCATTCCGCCCATCATTAAATCAAGCGAAACCTACAAACTCTTTTGAAAAACCACGTAGAGAGGTTAGAAGAGAAGAGGAAATACCAGAGCCAACAAGAACAGTAAGCCAACAAGAAGATGCTCTAGATATTCCAACGTTTTTAAGAAATCGCAATCGTAGAAGATAATCGCAATATGTAATAAAGCATGATCCGAAATTGGGTCATGCTTTTTTTTTCGCCAAAATTCTGTCTGAAAGGGGACGAACCATCCCTCACCGTTGCTTGCAAATTATCCAATGTGAATATAAGAAAAACTGACAAAATCCGAACGAATATGTGAAAATTACTGCTTTTTTATTTCATGAAGTGACACACTTTCATCATGAATGTACGCTATACTTTTTCGTAACAGATTAATAGAGAAACAGTAAATAAGATTTACCTTAAGTGATAGGGAAAAGGGGGAGAGCAGTTGACCATCTATTTAGATGTCATTTGGGCATTAAATTTTCTGTTCGATACCCTTCTTTTATATTTGACAGCTATCATTTTGAAGAGGAAGACTCAAAAATATAGGTTATTGCTCGGTGGATTGATCGGTTCATTCATTATTTTATTATCGATTACCCCATTAAATGCCTATTCGGGACATCCGATAACTAAATTATTTTTCTCTTTCCTAATGATTCTTGCCGCTTTTGGTTATAAGCGATTTCGTTATTTTCTAAGTGGGGTATTTACCCTTTACTTAGTGACATTCCTTGCTGGAGGGACTTTAATCGGAGCTCACTACTTTATCCAATTTGATTTAAATTTAGCTTCTAATGTGGCATTGGGTAGTATAAAAGGGTTTGGTGATCCGATTAGTTGGCTTTTTGTTCTGATTGGGTTTCCACTCGCATGGCATTTTTCCAAGACGAGCATTGAAAGGATTGAAGTGACAAAAATTCAGTACGACAAAATCGTCGATGTCTCTGTTAAGCTCGGTAACGTCAATATGAAGATCAAAGGTCTCATAGATAATGGGAATCAATTATATGATCCGATCTCAAAAATGCCTGTTATGTTTGTTTCGATAAAAAATCTAAAGGATCTACCTGAGGAAATAACAAAACTGGCGAATGAAGCAGAAAGAATTATATTAGGTGAAGTGGAATTGGAATCGGATTTGGAATTTACTTTGAGAATTATTCCTTTTAAGGTAGTCGGACAAGAGCATCAGTTAATTATAGCCGTTAAACCAGACGAAATTTTAATCGAAACGGGAGGAGAAAGATTGTTAGTAGAAAAAGGGTTGGTTTCATTTACTACTCAGGAACTATCTTCTGATGATACCTTTAGGTGCATCGTCCATCCTAAGATGCTAACAAGTTCTAAGAGTAAGACATCGACAAAAGTGAGCTAATGTAAAAACTCATGACTATGAAGCTTTAGAACGAAAAGAGCCTAAGAAAGAAACCAATTATCACATGATTTAGAAGGAGGACAACAGATGAAAAGATTGAAACTTCGCTTATCCTACTATTGGTACAAACTTTTAATAAAGTTAGGCATTAAAACAGATGAAATATATTATATAGGTGGAAGCGAAGCTCTCCCTCCTCCCTTAACGAAAGAAGAAGAAGAGCTGTTATTACAAAAGCTCCCAAATGGAGACATGGCTGCACGCTCCATTTTAATTGAAAGGAATTTACGATTAGTTGTCTATATTGCACGGAAGTTTGAAAATACAGGCATTAATATTGAAGATTTGATTAGTATTGGAACGATTGGCTTAATTAAAGCAGTGAATACATTTAATCCAGAAAAGAAAATTAAGCTTGCTACATACGCATCGAGATGTATCGAAAATGAAATTCTAATGTACTTAAGAAGAAACAATAAAATTCGTTCAGAAGTTTCCTTTGACGAACCTCTTAATATCGATTGGGATGGCAATGAGCTTCTGTTATCTGATGTGCTTGGAACAGAAGATGATATCATTACAAAAAATCTTGAGGCGACTGTAGATAAAAAATTACTATTAAAAGCTTTGCACCAGCTATCCGATAGAGAAAAGCAAATTATGGAACTTCGTTTTGGATTAGGGAGTGGCGAAGAAAAGACACAAAAGGATGTAGCAGATATGCTGGGAATTTCGCAATCGTATATTTCTCGCTTAGAGAAAAGAATCATTAAAAGATTAAAGAAAGAATTTAATAAAATGGTGTGAATAATTTGAATTAAAAAACATCTAAATATTGGAGGAGAAAAATTAAAATAAAACACTAATAGGGAAAGGTTTTTGACGAGAATCCATCTTTTCACCCTTCCTTGACCTGATCGAAAGTGCATATTTTTCCTTCTCAAGGAGATACTGTTTTTGTACAGCAACTCCTGTGAGGAGGGAAAAGAATTGACTCGAAATAAAGTTGAAATTTGCGGTGTTGATACATCTAAACTTCCAGTGCTTAAAAACGAAGAAATGAGAAAACTTTTTAGAGAAATGCAGAGTGGGGACACTTCCGCACGTGAAAAACTCGTTAATGGAAATTTACGACTAGTATTAAGCGTCATTCAGCGTTTTAATAATAGGGGCGAGTTTGTTGATGACCTCTTTCAGGTAGGATGTATAGGTCTCATGAAATCTATTGATAATTTTGACTTAGGTCAAAATGTCAAATTCTCTACTTATGCTGTTCCGATGATCATTGGAGAGATTCGGCGCTATTTAAGAGATAATAATCCAATTCGTGTTTCTCGTTCATTAAGAGATATCGCTTATAAGGCACTTCAAGTACGAGAGAAACTAATGAGTGAAACGTCAAAGGAACCAACCGCAGCAGAAATCGCGAAGGTTCTGGATGTTCCTCATGAGGAAATTGTCTTTGCATTAGATGCGATTCAAGACCCAGTGTCATTATTTGAACCGATCTATAATGATGGGGGAGACCCCATTTATGTGATGGATCAATTAAGTGATGAAAGAAATAAAGATATTCAATGGATTGAAGAAATAGCTTTAAAGGAAGGTATGAGAAGATTAAATGAAAGGGAGAAGTTGATCCTGAGGAAGAGGTTTTTCCAAGGGAAGACGCAGATGGAAGTTGCCGAAGAAATTGGCATTTCCCAAGCACAAGTATCCCGTTTAGAAAAAGCAGCCATTAAACAAATGAATAAAAACATACAAAGCTAAGCAAAGAAGCTGCCAAAATAGGCGGCTTTTTTGTGTTGTAGGAAATTATAGATTTCGCAGTTGTGTATAACTTTGTGACTGAGTGTATCTACCTCTAGCGCAAGCAGCCATTGCCTAGCAAACTTCAGGTCCTCTTCCTACGATAAGTTGCTATCACAATTCAGGTTTCCTTTATCGAAAGAACAGGCCCTATGAGTTTGTACGGCGATAGTTAAGGCGCCTTGCGCTTTTTTTCTTGTCTGAGAATTTAAAAATTCCCTCGACTTAATGTTCGTATAAACAGTAGGAGCATCGGTATGAAAAAATAACAGGAAAAGTTCCGCTTAAGGAGCAAGCATCATGAAAAGTAGCCGAAATAACAGGAAAAATTCCTGCTATTCCCTCAAAAAATGCCAAAATAAACGATTTTGCCCTCCATAAGCGGAAAATCTTCCGTTATTTCCCCTAATAGGGTCTCCATTGATGATATAACAGGAAAAGTTCCGCTTAAGGGTGAAAGATGTTTGGATCGAATGAGACAAACCGAAGCTTCCTACATTTTGTAGGAGTTTTTTTTAGGAAGCTTTCTATTGTATATAGAGTTAGTACGTTGGAATTATTAGAATTCTAATAATTCATATATAATGTGTAGGTTTGTTTCAAAATTATGGAATGATGAGAGTAGTACTAGTCAATGAAGTGTAAGTAGTGAAACAGTCTTTATAAAAACTTAGGGATTAATAGACATATAAACAACTAAATTTACTATTTACGAAATTTAGAAAGCAACAACTTGGATTACTATGCCTAATTCTAGTTGAAACAATTTTAACGATAAGTGTTCTTTTTTTAATAAAGGATCTAATCGATTTGATCACCATGAATGATGCACAAGGCTCGAACTACCGGCTTGGAATGATCATTATTGCTATCTCTTTTATGGCAGTAAGAGTGGATGTTACTCAACAATACCATTGGAACAGTCTTAAAAATGATATCCATTAAGCATTTAAGACTTACTCTTTTTGAAGCAACCATGAAAAAGGAAAGTTCCTTTTTCCAGAGGAGCAATTCAGGAGATATTTTGCTGCGATTTAATCTTTTTCCTACTCTTTCTAATTATGTTCATTATTTGCCTACCTTGTTTCATATACATAGAAGGAGAAATCGTAGGAGTTGATATCCATGATAAGAATATCTGAATTTCAAATGAAGGATGTTGTCAATATATCAGATGGAAAAAAGCTTGGGAATATTGGAGATATTGATATTAACTTGAAAACAGGAAAAATTGAAGCGATCATTATAACGGGTGCCGGTAAGGTTCTGGGCTTTTTTGGGAAAGATGAAGATGTAACGATTTCATGGAAGAATATTTTAAAAATTGGTGAGGATGTCATATTAGTTCGTTATAAGGATATTCCAGAAATTAAATATCTTGAAGAATAGAAAGTAAGCAAGCTTTGGCAGAAACGTCATTTTTTACTGTGACCTCGGAGTTATCTATGTTAAACTAAAAAAAACAACATGGGGTAATGAAGTATGGAGCCGTTCTTTTTAAGGAATGAACAATTTTATTTGATTGAAGGTTGGCCTTCAGATTCTCTTGTTGCAGGATTCACAAGCAAAAATGGGGGAGAGAGTACAGAGGATTTTTTCTCGTTAAATTTAGGATTCCATGTACATGATAACATAAAAACAGTTTGCCGAAATCGTGAAACAGTTTCCCAATTGCTAGATTTTCCAATGGAAAATTGGGTTGGCGCTGAACAAACCCATGATATACAGATTGCGAACATTCAAAAACGACATAGAGGAAAAGGCGCAAGTGAATACGGGGACTCCTTTAAGCACACAGATGGCTTTTTCACAAAAGAGTCTGGTGTTTTGCTCACCCTTTGTTTTGCAGATTGTGTTCCTCTCTATTTTTATGCGCCGCAACATCAAGCAATTGGAATCGCGCATGCTGGTTGGAAAGGGACTGTGAGAGGAATCGGGAAGGAAATGATTCAGTTGTTTAAAACCGAGCAGATCCCTACCGATGAGGTGTTCGCTGTGATCGGACCTGCCATTTGCGAAAAATGTTATATTGTTGACAATCGAGTTATCGATTTAGTTCAAAATATACTAGAAGATGTCGAAGAAAAACCATATAATTTAATTAATGACAATCAATATCATCTAAATCTAAAGGAATTAAATCGTTTAATCTTACTACAATCAGGTGTTCCAGCTGAGAATATTGAAGTATCAAATTTCTGCACAAGTTGTCATAAAGAACATTTTTTTTCACATCGACGGGATGAAGGGAAGACCGGTCGTATGCTGGGATTTATAGGTTGGAAGGAGGATATAAAAACAAACGATGAAGGTAACGGACAATTTAACAGCAATAAACGAACAAATTAATCAAGCGTGCCGCAACGCTGACCGTGATCCTAATGAAATCAAGATTATTGCTGTTACAAAATATGTATCTATAGAGAGAGCAAAAGAAGCGATTGATGCAGGAATTACTCATTTAGGTGAAAACAGAGAAGAAGGGTTAAGTGCTAAATGGGAGGTTCTTGGGGACAAGCCGAAATGGCATTTCATCGGTACTCTTCAGTCA
This sequence comes from Robertmurraya phoenicis, assembly GCF_047302285.1. Classification (GTDB taxonomy): domain Bacteria; phylum Bacillota; class Bacilli; order Bacillales; family Cytobacillaceae; genus Robertmurraya. Next base: position 2,966,207 of record NZ_CP154845.1, on the reverse strand, counting down.
CGAAAGGTAAAGAATATGATTGATAAAGTTGATTTCATTCATTCGCTAGACCGGTTATCGCTAGCTGCTGAAATCAATAAAAGGGCAAAAGGGAAGGTAAAATGCCTTGTTCAGGTAAAAACATCTGAAGAAGAATCAAAACATGGTCTATTTCCAAACGAAGTACTCTCGTTTATTCAACAATTAGGTGATTATTCGAACATAGAGGTTGTTGGTCTAATGACGATGGCTCCGTTTACCCAAGACGAAAATGTGTTAAGACATAGCTTTCGAACACTGAAAGAATTACAACATGAAATTCAAAGTAAAAAATTAGAATATGCTCCTTGTCATGAGCTTTCCATGGGAATGTCTAATGATTTTAAAATCGCGATCGAAGAAGGAGCAACAATGATTAGAATTGGTACCGCATTAGTCGGTGAATAAAGAGGTGAAAAACATGAGTATAAAATCTAAATTCAAAACATTTTTTTTCCTAGACGATGAATATGATTATGAAAATGAAGAGCCGTACGAAGAGCAATCTGCACCACCGGCTAGGTCTCAAAAGCATCAACAAGCTACTCAGAAGCAAAATGTAGTGAGCTTGCAAAGTGTGCAAAAATCATCAGCATCGAAAGTGGTTCTTGTGGAGCCGAGAGTGTATGCAGAGGCTCAAGATATTTCTGACCAATTAAAAAATCGTCGCGCAGTTGTTGTGAATTTACAAAGAATTGATAGAGAACAAGCAAAGAGAATAGTCGACTTCCTTAGTGGTACTGTGTATGCTATAGGTGGAGACATTCAAAAAATCGGAACCGATATTTTCCTTTGTACACCTGACAATGTGGAGGTTTCTGGAAGTATATCGCAAATTTTACAAGAAACGGAATATGAAGATACGAGGTGGTAGTTGTTGCTTACAACGATTTTTAGCATTTTGGTTCAACTAATTTCCATATATTCATGGGCTTTAATTATTTATATTTTGCTCTCTTGGTTTCCTAATGCGAGAGAGTCAGCGATTGGTCAATTTTTAGCAAAAATTTGCGAACCTTATTTAGATCCATTTCGTAGAATTATCCCACCACTTGGGATGATCGACATTTCACCAATTGTCGCTATTTTGGTGTTGCGATTTGCTACAAGTGGATTGCATCAACTTTACTATTGGATCATATAAAAGCGGTTGAACAAACACTCATATTAAGATTTAAAAGGGGTTTATATTACTAATCCCCCTTTTTTTCATTAACTCCAGGTGATAACATGAATATTTATCAGCATTTTCGCATCGAAGAAAGAGAATTCATCGATCTGGCTTTGCAATGGATGGAATATGTTGAGCAAACGTATAGCTCCAAGTTAACTGATTTTCTCGACCCGAGAGAGCAACAGATTGTCCAGGCGATTGTAGGAAGCCAGTCTGAAATTCAAGTTGCTTTTTTTGGCGGACAAGAAAGTAATGAACGTATGCGGGCACTCATCTATCCAGAATACATGCAAGTGGATAAAGATGATTTTCAGATTCGCTTAATTGAAGTAGAATATCCAGTGAAATTCGTTACAATTGAGCATCCACAAGTTCTTGGTAGTTTGATGTCTCTAGGATTGAAAAGAGGCAAATTTGGCGATATTCTCATTCATGATGAGAGAATTCAATTCTATGTGGCGGAAGAGATTTGCGATTATATGTCATTACAGCTTACCCAAATTGGGAGGGCTTCGGTAACATTAAAAGCTTTACCGTTAGAAGAAGGGTTAACCATTGAAGATCATTGGCAGGAAATGATAACGACCGTTTCTTCTCTTCGGTTAGACACGGTTTTAGCTGCAATGCTCAATCTTTCTCGGCAGAAGTCACAAGAATTAATTAGAAGTAAAAGAGTGAAAGTCAACTGGACAACGATTGAAAATCCATCTTTTGAATGTGGGATGGCCGATATCCTATCTGTAAGAGGCTTTGGCCGCTTAAAATTGATTTCGATTGAAGGAAAAACAAAAAAAGATAAGTGGCGAATCGTTGCTGGTAAGCAAAAATCATGATCTTTGCCTAAAATTTTTTAGAATTATGCAGGATTAAGAAAGTAAATGTCGAATATCTGCTAGTATATACATACCAACTATACAGAAATATGGAGGTGGCCTTCATGCCATTAACACCTTTAGATATACATAACAAGGAATTTAATAAAGGATTCCGAGGTTATGATGAAGATGAAGTAAATGAATTTTTGGATCAGGTCATTAAGGATTATGAAATTATTATCCGTGAGAAAAAGGAATTAGAAGAAAAATTAAATGATCAGAAAACTCGTCTAGGCCATTTTTCTAATATAGAAGAAACATTAAATAAATCGATCGTTGTGGCCCAAGAAGCAGCTGAGGAAGTTAAACGCAATGCACAAAAAGAAGCAAAGCTCATCGTAAGAGAAGCGGAAAAGAATGCGGATAGAATTGTCAATGAGTCTCTATCTAAGGCAAGAAAGATTGCATTGGAGATTGAGGATTTGAAAAAGCAATCAAAAGTATTCCGTACACGTTTTAAAATGCTGATTGAAGCCCAGCTCGATCTTCTTAATAATGACGATTGGGATCATCTTCTGCAGTATGAGATTGACGCAGCAGAGTTGAAGTCAGCTGAAGAAGAAGATTCAATGGCTTGACGTCTAGTCATAAAAGAGAATATAATATTTGAATAAAACATATTTTATACAATGAGAGGGACAAGTACAATTTTTCTAAACTTACTGTAGCGAGCCGAAGATGGTGAGAGTTCGGCGTAGATGAAAAATTGAAAATCACCCTTGAGTACCTAGTTGAACATTTTCGAGAAGCTTGCTTCTTAAGATAAGTAGGCGTAGGCGAGTTATTCACGTTACGAACATAGAGCGGATAGTTTTTCTATCTACTAGGGTGGTACCGCGGGATCTAAAACCTTCTCGTCCCTTTTTGGGATGAGAGGGTTTTTTGTGTTGAAAAACGCTAACGTAAATGATGCCTTAAAATGTGAAATTAGGTAATACTGTATGATTAGTGAGTTAGGATTTGTAAGGAGGAAAAGAAATGGAATATAAAGACACGTTATTGATGCCAAAGACAGAGTTTCCGATGCGAGGAAATTTACCGAAGAGAGAACCTGAAATGCAAGAAAAATGGAATGAGATGGATATTTACAAAGCCGTTCAGGAAAAAACAAAAGCTCTCCCAATGTTTGTTTTACATGATGGCCCTCCATATGCAAATGGTGATATCCATATGGGTCACGCATTGAACAAAATTTTAAAGGATTTTATCGTTCGCTATAAATCAATGAGCGGATATAGTGCTCCATATGTACCAGGATGGGATACGCATGGATTGCCAATTGAGCAAGCATTAACAAATAAAGGGGTTAAGCGTAAAGAGCTTACAGTAGCTGAATTTAGAAAGCTATGTGAAGAGTACGCTTATCAACAAATCGACAGTCAAAGATCTCAATTTAAACGCTTAGGAGTGCGTGGAGATTGGGAAAATCCATATATCACATTAAAGCCAGAATACGAAGCACAGCAAATTAAAGTGTTTGGAGAAATGGCGAAAAAAGGTTACATCTATAAAGGTTTGAAGCCAGTTTACTGGTCTCCATCAAGTGAGTCAGCTCTTGCAGAAGCAGAAATTGAATATAAAGATAAGCGCTCAGCTTCCATCTATGTTGCCTTTGATGTAAAGGATGGCAAAGGAGTGCTCGATACAGATACCCAAATTATCATCTGGACGACTACGCCATGGACGATTCCTGCAAACCTAGGAATCACTGTTCATGCTGATTTAAATTATGTAGTTGTTCAAGTGGAAGAGAAGAAATATGTTATTGCAGAAGAGCTTTTAGGGTCCGTAACAAGTGAACTAGGTTGGGAAGACGCAACTGTTGTTAATACGGTTAAAGGGAATGAACTCGAATATATTATAGCAAAGCATCCGTTATATGACCGTGATTCACTTGTCATGCTTGGTGACCATGTCACTACTGATGCTGGTACAGGTTGTGTCCATACGGCACCAGGACATGGGGAAGATGACTTCCTAGTTGGGAAAAAATATGGTTTGGATGTATTAAGTCCTGTCGATGACAAAGGGGTATTCACGAATGAAGCTCCTGGTTTTGAAGGATTATTCTATGATAACGCTAATAAACAAATTACAGAAAAGCTTCAAGAAAACGGAGCATTACTGAAGTTGAATTTTATTACCCATTCATACCCTCATGATTGGAGAACGAAGAAACCAGTTATTTTCCGAGCAACTGCACAGTGGTTTGCCTCCATTAAAGATTTCCGTCATGAGCTTCTAGAAGCCGTGAAGGAAACAAAATGGGTACCAGCTTGGGGAGAAACTCGTCTCTTTAATATGGTAAGAGACCGTGGCGATTGGTGTATTTCCCGTCAACGTGTATGGGGAGTGCCGATTCCAGTATTTTATGGTGAAAATGGAGAGCCAATCATTACGGATGAAACGATTAATCATGTGTCCAATCTATTCCGTGAAAATGGCTCAAATATTTGGTTTGAACGGGAAGCAAAAGAGTTACTTCCAGAAGGGTTTACCCATGAATCAAGTCCAAATGGCAAGTTTACGAAAGAAACGGATATTATGGACGTTTGGTTTGATTCAGGATCTTCACACCAAGCTGTGTTAGAAGAACGTGAAGACTTACAACGCCCTGCAGACCTTTATTTAGAAGGTTCTGACCAGTACCGTGGTTGGTTTAATTCATCATTATCAACAGCAGTAGCGGTTACAGGGAAGGCGCCTTATAAAGGGGTCTTGAGCCATGGTTTTGTCCTTGATGGTGAAGGTCGAAAAATGAGTAAATCAATCGGAAATGTCATTATCCCTGAAAAGGTTATGAACCAGCTCGGAGCAGATATTTTACGACTATGGGTATCCTCCGTAGACTATCAAGCTGACGTAAGGGTATCTGATGCGATTCTTAAACAAGTGGCAGAAGTGTATCGCAAAATTAGAAACACATTCCGCTTCTTATTAGGAAATCTGGCTGACTTTAATCCAAGTGCTAATACCGTTGCTTATGAGGATCTACGAGAAGTGGATCAATTCATTTTAGTAAAATTAAATCATTTGATTAAAAATGTTCGAAACTCCTATGAAAATTATGAGTATGCTTCCATTTATCATGCGATTAATAATTTCTGTACACTTGATTTAAGTGCTTTCTATTTAGATTTTGCGAAGGATGTCCTTTATATCGAAGCACCGGATAATAGGGAACGTCGTGCGATTCAAACGGTTTTATATGAGTGCTTAATCTATTTAACGAAATTAGTGACACCGATTCTTCCACATACGGCAGATGAAGTGTGGAGCCATATTCCAAATGTAGAAGAAGCAAGTGTTCAATTAACTTCAATTCCAGAATACAAAGAACTTGCTAATGGAGAAGCATTGGTTGAGAAATGGACAGCGTTTATGGATGTCCGTGATGATATTCTAAAGGCATTAGAAGAAGCAAGAAATGCCAAGGTTATCGGAAAATCATTATCAGCAAAAGTGAGCTTATATGTAAATGCAACAACAAAAGAATTACTTGATTCCATTTCTGAGAACCTACAACAGCTATTTATTGTTTCAGGATTTGAAGTTGCAGGTGCGTATGATGCGGCACCAGAGAATGCTCTCAAGTTAGAGCATGCAGCCATTGTTGTGTCAAAAGCAGATGGTGAAACATGTGAGCGTTGCTGGGTCGTGACAACTGAAGTTGGTCAAGTGGAAGAACATCCAACCCTTTGCCCACGTTGTGCAGAAGTGGTAGAAAATCATTATAGCCATTTAAGCTAAATGAATAAACTCCCTAAGACAATTGTCTTAGGGAGTTTTTTTTATGGAATGTTTTCCAGTTCTAAAAGGAGATGAACCTTTTTTATACTTGCTTTATACAATAAAGAAAGGGGAAAAAATATTCCAAGATCGTAAAAGCTTGTTCGCCTTGTCAAATGTTTGTCTGTGTCAGATTTTCAAGTAGGGCAATACTAATGGCAATAACAAAGGTTTAAAGTACTTAAAAATTTGCAGAGCGGAGGGATAGATATGGATGCAAATCAACAAAAGCTCTATTCAGAACTCCGTATGATTCGTAATGAATTATTAGAAAGTCTTAATAAAAATTCAAGTATTAAACCGTTGATCGAGGACGAGCTAAGGGATATTGAAGAAACCATCGGAAAAATGGAGTCAGGAACATTTGGTTATTGCGAGAGTTCTGGGGAAATGATTCCAGATGATTATTTATCAATTGTACCGACAATTAAATCAATTGATGATGTGAATGAAATCAGTAAATATTATTGCAAACCAATCTACCATTAGTGTTTGAAAGTATACCAATAGCTATCGTTTTTATGAGTTGTATGCTAAAATGCAAAGGTAACAATTTTCGTATGAGCTGGAGGTTACCTTTGTGTTTTTATATTACATACTGGCAATTGTCATTATTGCACTCGATCAGTTAACTAAATGGTTAATTGTAAAAAATATGGAGCTTGGAGAAAGCATGACGATCGTGAAGAATTTCCTCTACATTACTTCCCATCGAAATCAAGGTGCCGCTTGGGGCATCCTTCAAGGCCAAATGTGGTTTTTCTATATTATTACAACAGTCGTGATAGTGGGGATCATTTACTATATGGCGAAGCACACGAAGGGAAATATCCTTCTTGGAATTTCATTAGGGCTAATGCTTGGCGGTGCCATTGGGAACTTTATTGATCGGATTTTCCGAAAAGAAGTAGTCGACTTTGTTGATACATATATATTCGGATACGATTTTCCAATCTTTAATGTGGCGGATTCGGCTTTAGTTGTAGGAGTCATTCTCCTAATGATTCAAATGTTCCGTGAAGAGCGGCAAGCAAAGGAGAAGTTAAATGGAGAAAAAGGAACACATCATTCATGAAGAACAGGTAAATGAACGGATCGATAAGGTTCTCTCAACCTTGAATCAAGAATGGTCAAGGACACAAGTACAGGCATGGATCAAAGAAGGTCATGTCCTTGTAAATGGAAAGCAAATTAAGACCAATTACAAAAGTAGTTTACATGATAAAATTGAAATTATGATCCCTGACCCAGAAGAGTTAGATGTCATTCCCGAAGAAATGGATTTGGATATATATTATGAGGACAAGGATGTTATTGTCGTTAATAAACCAAAGGGGATGGTTGTTCATCCAGCTCCAGGTCATTTAACGGGGACATTAGTCAATGGTTTAATGGCTCATTGTAAAGATTTATCAGGAATTAATGGGGTATTAAGGCCAGGAATTGTCCATCGTATTGATAAAGATACATCTGGATTGTTGATGGTTGCCAAAAATGATTACGCCCATGAGCATCTAGTCAATCAGCTTGTGGAAAAGACGGTGACAAGAAAATATCGTGCAGTCGTTCATGGAAATATTCCTCATGACTATGGAACGATAAATGCACCGATTGCAAGAGATCCGAAAGAGCGTCAAAGCATGACTGTGGTCGATAATGGTAAGCATGCCGTTACTCACTTTCAAGTACTTGAAAGATTTAATGATTTTACCTTTGTTGAGTGTCAGCTTGAAACAGGTAGAACCCATCAAATTCGTGTTCATATGAAGTATATTGGCTATCCTCTTGCAGGAGATCCAAAGTATGGTCCAAGAAAAACGATTGATTTTGGTGGCCAAGCCTTACACGCAGGGGTACTCGGTTTTGTTCATCCAAGAAGCGGTGAATACTCAGAATTTGAAGCTCCACTACCACAGGATTTTGTCGAATTGTTGGATAAGCTTCGAAATAATCGTTGACTTATTTTTTTAGTTAAGCTATGATAACTATAGTTTCATAAGTCCTTTAAGACAGTCCAGAGAGGCTGAGAAGGAAACGGATCGTAAGTTGGTAGAACTATGTCCAATTTACATTAGTGTAGTATTCGTCTATCCTCTCGCCTTTACGGTGAGAGGATTTTTTTAAAATAGAGAAAAGTTCGTAAAAGGGTGTGGATAAATGTCTAAAAAAGCAGTCGTGCTAGATGAACAAGCGATAAGACGAGCATTAACGAGAATAGCTCATGAAATCATCGAGAAAAATAAAGGCATAGAAGGCTGTATACTTATTGGTATCCGTACGAGAGGGATTTATTTAGCCCAACGTCTCGCTGAACGAATTCATCAAATTGAAGGAACTGAAATTCCGGTCGGCGAAATAGATATCACCCTATATCGAGATGATTTAACGACAAAAACAGAGAATCAAGAACCACTTGTAAAAGGATCTGATGTTCCTCAAGATGTAAATAACCAAAAAGTCATTTTAGTGGATGATGTATTGTATACAGGAAGAACAGTACGTGCAGCACTAGATGCTTTAGTGGATATTGGCAGACCATCATCAGTCCAGCTTGCGGTATTAGTAGACCGCGGACATAGGGAACTGCCGATACGAGCTGACTATGTAGGGAAAAACATCCCAACTTCAAGCTCAGAAAAAATTGTCGTGGAGTTAACCGAAATTGATGAGCGTGAACAAGTAAGCATATATGAAAAATAAGCATCACCTTTTAATTGTAGTCCAGAGAGGCTAGCAAAAGGAATTGTATAAGGGGTACCCTTATACTCTTTCGCCTAGCCTCTTTGAAAGAAATTTTCAAAGAGGTATTTTTATGGGGGGAAATTGAAATGAACAGACCAGTACTAGACATTCATGAAAAACCAACAGCAGGACAAATGATTACCCTAAGCTTCCAACATATGTTTGCAATGTTTGGAGCAACGATTTTAGTTCCTAAATTAGTCGGATTGAGCCCAGCAATCGCACTACTTACAAGTGGGATTGCCACGATTTTGTTCTTATTCATTACACAATTTAAAGTACCAGCTTATCTAGGTTCTTCCTTTGCTTTCATCGCACCGATTCTAATCGCTGCTGGCGGACTTGATGATAACGGAATGAGTGTCAATCCTGGCAATGCCATGATAGGTGCAATGGCAGTAGGGGTTACCTACGGGGTTGTCTCACTCGTAATTTGGAAAACAGGCTATAAATGGTTAATGCGTCTTTTACCACCGATTGTCGTCGCACCAGTGATAATGGTTATCGGACTTGGATTAGCAGGAACAGCAGTAGATATGGCCATGAATGTTGATGGGAAATATAATTTCTTACACTTTACAGCAGCACTTGTAACACTATTCTCAGCCATTATCTTCACCGTATATTTTAAGAATATTTTAAGTGCAATGCCGATTTTACTAGGATTAATCGTTGGTTATATCTACTCAGCCATTGTCGGTATCGTTGATTTTACAGCAGTAAAAGAAGCCAATTGGTTCGCTATGCCAGACTTCTTATTCCCAGGGATTCATTACGAATTTTCGATTACCTCTTCCATCCTGCTTGCAATGGTTCCAATCGTCTTTGTGACCATCTCTGAGCATATCGGACACCAATTAGTATTAGGAAGAGTCGTTAATCGCAATTATATTAAAGACCCAGGATTACATCGTTCCATTGTTGCCGATGGATTAGGAACATTCATCAGCGCATTTTTAGGAGGACCCCCAAAAACAACTTATGGAGAAAATATCGGAGTATTAGCGATAACAAGAGTTTATTCTGTCTATGTGATTTTTGGTGCAGCAGTGATTGCCATCCTCTTCTCATTCGTTGGAAAAGCAATGGCCTTCATCCAAACGATTCCGACAGCAGTTCTTGGTGGAATCTCCATTTTACTCTTTGGAATCATCGCATCAAGCGGATTACGTATGCTTGTCGATAGTAAGATTGATTTTGGAAACAACCGAAATTTAGTTATCTCTTCTGTCATTTTAGTATTAGGAATCGGTGGAGCAGCTCTAGAAATTTCAGAAGCATTTAGTGTTGAAGGAATGGCTTTAGCTGCCATTGTTGGGGTGATACTGAACATCGTCCTTCCTGGCCGAGATAAAGGAAATAACGAATTAGAAGATGAAGTTGATAACCATGATGTTGCATAGGTACACCTTTTAATTAAATCCGAGAGATTTACAAGGGTGAGAATAGGTTGGCAATAAAGATAGCTTTCTTGTTAGATAGCTATCTTTAGGCTAGCGTTCTTTAAAACACCCTGAAAAAAATTCAGGGTGTTTTTTTACGAAAAAAAGGAGGGTTCTCTTAAATGAAACATTTATTAACTACGAATGCCTTATCACTAGAAGAAGTAAGAACAATTTTAGAAGATGCGCAAGCATTTTCTGAAGGAGCTGTTTGGAAACCGGAAAAGCAAACATTTGTTGCCAATCTATTTTTTGAGCCGAGTACGAGAACAAAATGCAGCTTTGAGGTTGCTGAAAGAAAGCTAGGGTTAGAGGTCATCCCGTTTGAAGTAAATGCTTCAAGTGTTTTAAAAGGAGAAACTCTTTATGACACAATCAGAACACTGCAATCAGTTGGCGTAGAAGCGGTCGTCATTCGCCATAATGAGGATAACTATTTTGCCGAATTAGAAGGGAAAATTCATATCCCGATATTAAATGCCGGAGATGGCTGTGGACATCATCCGACACAGTCATTATTGGATCTCCTAACCATCCAACAGGAATTTGGTCATTTCTATGGATTAAAGGTGGCGATAATTGGGGACATCCGCCATAGTCGAGTAGCACGTTCCAATGCCAATATTTTAAATCGCTTAGGAGCGGAAGTTGTATTTTCTGGACCAGAAGAATGGTTTGATGAGAGTCTGCTGGAAAATGGACGATATGAAGAGATTGACCAAGCAATTACAACATCTGATGTGGTCATGCTGTTGCGTATTCAACATGAAAGACATGAAGATGATGGGCAAGAGGGGCAAGAAACATATCATCAAAAATTCGGGCTAACGGTGGAAAGAGAGAAAAGCATGAAAACAGGTAGCATTATCATGCATCCTGCACCTGTGAATCGAGATGTGGAAATTGCGGATGGACTCGTCGAATGTGAGCGTTCAAGAATTTTTAAACAAATGGAAAATGGTGTTTATGTACGGATGGCAGTATTAAAAAGAGCATTACAACAAGGGGGAAAAGTAAATGTCAATCATCATCAAAAATGGCCAATTGCTTACTAATGAAGGGGAATTAAAGAAAAGGGATCTTTTCATCGATAACGGTATGATCGAAGAAATTGGAGAGTCTCTTTCGAAAGAAGCAGATGAAATTATTGATGCTAATGGACTTCTTGTTGCACCAGGATTAATCGATTTACATGTCCATCTGCGTGAGCCAGGTGGGGAAAAGAAGGAAACAATTGAAAGTGGGACATTAGCTGCTGCTAAAGGTGGCTTTACAATAGTCGCTCCAATGCCGAATACAAGACCAGTTCCAGATTCAAAGGAACAATTACAATGGCTGAATCAACGAATTGAAGAAACAGCATCCGTCAGGGTATTGCCATATGCATCCATTACTGTACGGGAGCTTGGGCAAGAGCTAACTAACTTTGCAGAGTTGAAAGAGGAAGGCGCTTTTGCTTTTACGGATGACGGAGTAGGCGTGCAAAGTGCGGCAATGATGCTTGAGGCAATGAAAAAAGCAGCAGCTATCAACATGCCAATTGTCGCTCATTGTGAAGAAAACACACTCATTAATAAAGGGGCTGTTCACGAAGGGAATTTTTCCGAAAAACATGGCATTAACGGAATCCCTTCTGTGTGCGAATCCGTACATATTGCCCGGGACGTTCTATTAGCAGAAGCTGCAAATTGTCATTATCATGTTTGTCACATTAGTACAAAAGAATCGGTGAGAGTCGTACGTGATGCGAAGCGAGCTGGAATCAAGGTCACTGCAGAAGTATCACCTCATCACCTCTTATTATGTGAGGATGACATTCCTGGGTTCGACCCGAATTACAAGATGAACCCACCACTTAGAAGCAAAGAGGATCGGGAGGCTTTGATTGAAGGTCTACTTGATGGAACGATTGACTTTATTGCGACAGACCATGCGCCTCACACAGTAGAAGAAAAGGGTGAAGGAATGGCGTTAGCGCCGTTTGGAATTGTCGGCCTAGAAACAGCATTTCCACTCCTCTATACTTATTTTGTTAAAGATGGCTTAATTACGTTAAAACAGCTTATTGATTATTTAACGATAAAACCAGCTGATGCTTTTGGACTACCATATGGAAGACTAGAAGTTGGAAAAGCAGCAGATATTACCTTAATCGATTTAGAACATATTGAAAAAATTGAACCAGGAAATTTCTTATCAAAAGGAAAAAATACTCCATTTACAGGATGGGAGTGTGCAGGCTGGCCACAACTGACAATCGTTGATGGAAAAATTGTTTACAACAAGGAGCGAGTGCAGGCATGAAAAGACAATTAATTCTAGAAGATGGAAGCGTACTTTTAGGAGAAGGATTTGGGAGTGACAAAAGAACACTAGGAGAAGTCGTCTTTAATACAGGAATGACTGGCTATCAAGAAATCTTATCTGACCCATCTTATTGTGGGCAAATTGTTACACTGACTTATCCTTTAATCGGTAATTACGGAATCAATCGCGATGATTTTGAGTCTATCACCCCAGCGATTTCTGGTTTTATCGTCAAGGAAGTAGCAGATTTCCCGTCCAATTGGCGAAATCAAATTTCATTGAATGAATATTTTCAAAGTAAAAATATCCCGGGAATTGGCGGAATTGATACAAGAAAATTAACAAGAATTATTCGTCAACACGGAACATTAAAAGGTGCCATCTGTCATATTGAAGAAAATGTTCAAGCTGTTTTACAACAATTAAGAACTACTCCATTAAGAAACGACCAAGTGAAGCAAGTTTCTACGAAAACACCTTATCCAAGCCCTGGAAGAGGAAAGAGAGTCGTCCTTGTAGATTTTGGAATGAAGCATGGAATACTACGCGAGTTGAATAATCGAAATTGTGATGTGCTGGTTGTTCCTTACCATGTAACAGCTGAGGAAATCTTGGCTTTAAACCCAGATGGAGTTATGCTTTCAAATGGACCTGGGGATCCAAAGGATGTTCCAGAAGCGATTGAAATGATTAAAGGAATTCTAGGGAAGGTGCCAATGTTCGGGATTTGTTTAGGTCATCAACTATTTGCATTAGCATGTGGTGCCAATACAGAAAAGATGAAGTTTGGCCATAGGGGGTCTAATCACCCTGTAAAAGATTTGCGAACTGGCAAAGTTGCGATCACTTCACAAAATCATGGTTATACAGTGGAAGAGGAGTCCATTAGAAACACTCGTTTAGAAGTAACACATATCGCTCTAAATGACGGGACGATCGAAGGCTTAAAGCATAAGGATGTTCCTGCCTTTACGGTCCAGTATCACCCTGAAGCATCTCCAGGGCCAGAGGATGCAAATTACCTTTTTAATGAGTTTCTTAACTTAATAGAATCTGAGGAAAGTGGTGCAAACAAATGCCAAAGCGTAGAGATATAAACAGCATACTAGTGATCGGTTCAGGACCGATTGTCATCGGTCAAGCAGCGGAATTTGATTATGCCGGAACACAAGCATGTATCGCATTAAAGGAAGAGGGCTACAAAGTAATTCTCGTTAATTCAAACCCTGCGACGATCATGACAGATACAGAAATGGCTGATGTCGTCTATATTGAGCCACTTACTCTAGAATTCGTTAGCCGCATTATTCGTAAAGAACGTCCCGATGCTATCGTGCCAACATTAGGTGGGCAAACAGGTTTAAACCTTGCAGTCGAACTTGCAAAATCAGGAGTACTTGAAGAATGTGGCGTCGAAATATTAGGTACAAAGTTAACAGCGATAGAACAAGCGGAAGACAGGGATCTTTTTCGAACATTAATGAATGAATTAGGAGAGCCAGTTCCTGAAAGTGACATCATCCACAACTTAGAAGAAGCTTACCAGTTTGTGCAAACAGTAGGGTATCCGGTCATTGTTCGGCCTGCCTTTACATTAGGTGGAACAGGTGGCGGAATTTGCCATAACGAAGCAGAACTGATTGAAACGGTACAAAGCGGCTTGAAATATAGCCCTGTAACCCAATGTTTATTAGAAAAAAGCATTGCGGGCTTCAAGGAAATAGAGTACGAAGTTATGAGAGATGCTAATGACAATGCGATTGTCGTTTGTAATATGGAGAATATTGACCCCGTCGGTGTTCACACAGGGGATTCGATTGTTGTTGCTCCAAGCCAAACGTTAAGCGATCGAGAATACCAGCTTCTCCGTAACACATCTTTAAAAATTATTCGAGCTTTGGGAATCGAAGGCGGCTGTAATGTTCAGTTAGCGTTAGACCCATATAGCTTTCAATACTACATTATCGAAGTCAATCCAAGGGTTAGTCGTTCATCAGCATTAGCGTCAAAAGCAACGGGCTATCCAATCGCTAAGCTTGCTGCGAAAATAGCAGTAGGACTTACATTAGACGAAATGATGAATCCTATTACAGGGAAAACATATGCAAGCTTTGAGCCAGCTCTTGATTACATCGTGACAAAAATCCCACGCTGGCCATTTGATAAATTTGATTCAGCCAAGCGAAATCTCGGTACGCAAATGAAAGCTACAGGAGAAGTCATGGCGATCGGGCGTACATTTGAAGAGTCATTGCTAAAAGCAATTCGCTCTCTTGAAGCAGGCGTTTTCCATTTAGCTCTTAACGATGCAGACGAAATCAATAATGAGTTATTGGAAAAGCGCATCCGCAAAGCAGGGGACGAAAGACTGTTTTATATCGGAGAAGCGTTAAGAAGAGGGTACAGCATTGCAACGATTCACGACTGGAGCCAAATTGACCTCTTTTTCCTACACAAAATGGAGAAAATCATCAAATTTGAACAAGAAATTGCTAACCATCACTTTGATTTAGAAGTAGGGAAAAAAGCAAAAGAAAAGGGCTTTTCGGATATAGCACTCGCCGAAATTTGGAATTGTAGTGAGCTTGAAATCTATGAATGGCGTAAAGAACAAGGGATTTTACCAGTTTATAAGATGGTCGACACATGTGCAGCCGAGTTTGAATCTGAAACACCGTACTATTATGGTTCTTACGAAGATGAAAATGAGTCGATTGTAACGGATAAGAAAAGTGTCGTTGTGTTAGGTTCTGGTCCAATTCGAATTGGGCAAGGGATAGAGTTTGATTACTCCACCGTTCATGCCGTATGGGCGATTAAGGAAGCAGGCTATGAAGCCATCATTATTAACAGCAACCCTGAAACAGTTTCAACTGATTTTAGTATTTCAGATAAACTCTACTTCGAACCACTAACGATCGAGGATGTTATGCATATCATCGATTTAGAAAAGCCAGAAGGAGTGGTCGTCCAGTTCGGAGGACAAACGGCGATTAATCTTGCATCTAAGCTTGTCGAGCGTGGCGTGAACATTCTCGGAACATCCCTTGAGAATATCGATGGAGCAGAGGATAGAGATAAGTTTGAACATGCTCTGTCTCGTTTAAATATCCCACAGCCAAAAGGGAAAACGGCATTATCTGTTGAAGAAGCGGTGAAAATTGCTGCTAATATTGGCTATCCGGTGCTAGTTCGACCTTCTTATGTCCTTGGAGGACGGGCGATGGAAATCGTTTATCATGAGGAAGAACTTTTACATTATATGAAAAATGCAGTCAAAATCAATCCAGAGCACCCGGTTCTCATTGACCGCTATTTAACTGGAAAAGAAATTGAGATTGATGCTATTTGTGATGGAGAGAGCGTCTTGATTCCAGGGATTATGGAGCATATTGAAAGAGCTGGGGTTCACTCAGGTGATTCGATTGCAGTCTATCCACCACAAAGTTTAACGCCAGAAATCAAAAATACGCTCGTTGACTATACGGAAAAGTTGGCAAAAGGTTTAGGGATCATTGGACTCTTGAACATTCAATACGTCATCTCGAAAGGGGAAGTATTCGTCATTGAGGTCAATCCTCGTTCAAGTCGTACCGTTCCATTTTTAAGCAAAATTACGAAGGTGCCAATGGCGAAAATTGCCACTAAGGTCATTCTTGGTCAGTCGCTTGAAGAACAAGGATACGATTCAGGGCTTGTACCAGAACAATCAGGAGTGTATGTGAAAGTGCCGGTCTTCTCTTTTGCAAAGTTGAGAAGAGTGGATATCACATTAGGTCCAGAAATGAAATCTACTGGGGAAGTCATGGGCAAAGACAGCACGTTAGAAAAAGCGTTGTATAAAGGTCTTGTCGCTTCTGGGATGAAAATACAGTCGCACGGAAATGTACTGATGACAGTTGCGGACAAAGATAAAGAAGAGTCTCTTCAAATCGCCAGAAGATTTGCGTCCATCGGCTTTCAATTAATGGCTACAAGTGGAACAGCAGAATTATTAAAATCAGCTGGGATCCCAGTCAAAGTTGTAGATAAGATTGGAACGGATGGTCCAGACCTATTAGATGTCATTCGCAATGGGAATGCACAAATGGTTATTAACACCTTAACAAAGGGCAAACAACCGGCTCGTGATGGCTTTAGAATCCGTCGAGAGTCTGTTGAAAATGGGATTCCTTGCTTCACATCACTCGATACGGCAGAAGCGATGCTTCGTGTCCTAGAATCGATGACTTTCGCGGCAGAACCAATGGGGCAACAAACGAAAGCACGAGAGGCGGTTTTACTGTGATAGTTAACGAACATTGTGCCATCGTTTCACAAAGAGAAATAGCAGAAAATATTTATGAGCTCATCCTTCGTGGTGAGCTCTCTTCCCAGATGAATGAGCCAGGTCAATTTGTTCATGTGAAGGTCGCACAAGGTTACGACCCATTGCTCCGAAGACCGATCAGTATTGCTCATATCGATCAGGAAAATCAGGAATTCACATTGATTTATCGTAAAGATGGGCGCGGAACAAGCATTTTGTCTTCAAAAAAGACCTCTGAAACAGTCGATATTCTTGGTCCATTAGGACAGGGATTTCCAGTCGAGGAAACAAAGGCAGGAGAGACGGCTCTTCTCGTCGGAGGTGGAATTGGAGTACCTCCATTGTATGAGTTATCAAAGCAACTTGTGAAAAAGGGCGTAAACGTCATTCATGTGCTTGGCTTTCAAGATCAAGCAGCGGTGTTCTATGAAGATAAATTTAAAAGTTTAGGACCGACCTATATCACTACGGTTGATGGTTCTTACGGAACAAAAGGCTTTGTGACAGACGTTATTAAGGATTTACATTTTGATACGATTTATTCTTGCGGACCAACGGCTATGTTAAAGGCCATAGAAGGCGGCTATGCCTCTCATAAAAAAGTTTATCTTTCCTTAGAAGAAAGAATGGGTTGTGGCATTGGCGCTTGCTTTGCTTGTGTGTGCCGTACTGCTGACGATCCAACAGGGTATTCCTACAAAAAGGTCTGTACGGATGGACCGGTGTTTAAAGCAGGGGAGGTAGTGCTATGAATCGATTAGAAACACAATTACCAGGCTTACACTTAAAAAATCCGGTCATGCCTGCTTCTGGATGCTTTGGCTTTGGCAGAGAGTTTGGTGGCTTATACAATTTGAGCGATTTAGGAGCGATTATGATTAAAGCCACGACAGCAGAACCTCGCTTCGGCAATCCAACTCCTCGAGTGGCGGAAACAGCAGCAGGAATGTTAAATGCGATTGGCTTGCAAAATCCAGGGCTTGAAGGAGTTATGAACAAGGAGTTGCCATGGTTAGAACAGTTTGATGTGCCGATTATCGCCAATGTCGCTGGTTCTACAGAAGAGGATTATGTGGAAGTCGCTAAGCGAATATCCACTGCACCAAATGTCCATGCCCTCGAATTGAATATTTCCTGTCCAAATGTGAAGACGGGAGGCATTGCTTTTGGAACGATTCCAGAAGTAGGGAAAAGCTTAACGAAAAAAGTAAAAGAAGTATCAGCGGTTCCCGTTTATGTGAAACTTTCACCAAATGTGACAAATATCGTTGAGATGGCAAAAGCGGTGGAAGATGGTGGAGCAGACGGACTAACGATGATTAACACTTTACTTGGAATGAGACTTGATTTAAAAACAGCCCAGCCGATATTAGCGAATAAAACAGGCGGACTTTCAGGACCAGCGATTAAACCGGTAGCGATTCGGATGATTCACGAGGTAAGTCAACAAGTGAATATTCCGATTATTGGAATGGGTGGCATCGAATCAGCAGAAGATGTGATTGAATTTTTCTATGCAGGTGCAAGTGCTATCGCTGTGGGAACGGCAAACTTTGTAGACCCATTCGTTTGCCCGAAAATCATAAAAGATTTACCAGAATTACTAGATCAACTTGGGTATGACCATATTTCCGAATGTACTGGAAGGAGCTGGAAGTAAATTGAATAACCCCCTTATTATCGCCCTTGATTTTCCGAATAAGAATGAGGTAATCCAATTTTTACATCAGTTTCAGGACGAGAAGCTTTTTGTAAAGGTTGGCATGGAGCTTTTTTATCAGGAAGGTCCTCAAATCATCCAAGAAATAAAAGAAAAAGAGCATCAAATTTTTCTCGATTTGAAGCTACATGATATCCCAAACACTGTGTACAGTGCGATGAAAGGGTTAGCGAAATTAGGCTGTGACCTTGTCAACGTTCATGCGGCAGGGGGAAAAGAAATGATGATGGCTGCTCTTGAAGGATTGGAGGCTGGAACGAAGGCTGGAGAGAAGAGACCATCTTGCATTGCTGTCACTCAGTTAACAAGTACATCAGAACAGCAAATGAAAAGCGAGCAACTTATTGAAGCGACACTTCAGGAATCTGTACTTCATTATTCCCTAATTGCACAGGAATCTGGAATCGATGGAGTCGTTTGTTCATCCCATGAAGTGGCCATGATTCGCCAGCATCTAGGAAATGAATTTCTAACGGTGACCCCAGGAATTCGCTTAGGTTCTGATCTTGTGCGGGACCAAAAAAGGGTGGCGACACCTGATGAAGCAAGGGCAGCCGGTGTTTCGGCAATCGTTGTTGGACGTGGAATTACGAAGGCGGAAGATCCATTCAAAAGCTATCAAGCTTACAAACAATCATGGGAAGGTGTACGAGTATGAAAAAAATCATCGCTGAAAGATTACTAGAAATAGAAGCAGTTGCCTTAAAACCTGACGAACCTTTTACTTGGTCCTCTGGTCTTAAGTCACCGATTTACTGTGACAATCGTTTAACCCTATCTTATCCCCATGTTCGGAAAGAAATTGCAATTGGATTGAAAGAGTTAATTGTGGAGAAATTCCCTACTGCTGAACTTGTAGCAGGTACGGCAACCGCAGGAATTCCCCATGCAGCATGGGTAAGTGACTTACTTGACCTTCCAATGTGCTATGTACGTTCAAAGGCAAAGGGTCATGGAAAAGGAAAGCAAATTGAAGGTAAAGCAGTAGAAGGACAAAAAGTGGTCGTCGTAGAAGATTTGATTTCTACTGGTGGAAGCGTCATTACTGCAGTTGCCGCATTGAGAGAGGCAGGCTGTGAAGTTTTAGGAGTCGTATCCATTTTTACTTATGAACTAGAAAAAGGGAAAGAACTCCTTGCGGAAGCAAACATTACGGCTTATTCTCTGTCTGACTTCTCAACCTTAATCGGAGTAGCAGAAGAAAAAGGCCATATACAAGAGAAGGATTTAGCAAGCCTAGCAGAATGGAAAAAGGACCCAGCTGGGTGGGGGAAAGTGCATCAATAATGAATGAAGACAGGCAAGTGCCTGTCTTCTATTTTTTCAATCGTAACACTGTATCTTCCTCTGGTGTCACATACACCGTTTGCTGATTGTCGTATATAACATAGCCAGGCTTTGCACCACTTGGCTTCTTGACGTGGCGAATTTGCGTAAAATCAACAGGGACAGAACTAGAACTTCTCGCTTTACTAAAATAGGCCGAGAGCTGAGCCGCTTCAAGAATCGTCTCTTTAGAAGGATTTGCACTTCGAATGACCACATGGGAACCAGGAATATCCTTCGTATGGAGCCAAATTTCGTCCTTACCGGCTACTTTATTCGTTAAATAATCATTTTGCTTATTATTTTTGCCGACGAGAATTTCTGTTCCGTCTGTAGACGTGTATTTTTCCAAAATGGGCTTGGCATTTTTACTATTTTTGTTGCCTTTCTTTTGCCGATCCCGTAAGTAGCCACCTTCAATCAGTTCCTCGCGGATTTCAGAGATGTCCTTTGTTGAGGCTGTTTCGACTTGCTGTAGGAGAGAATCGAAATAGGCAACCTCTTCCTTTGCTTTTTCCAATTGTTCACTTGCCATCACGAGAGCTGTTTTGGCTTTCTGATATCGGGTGAAAAATCTCTGCGCGTTTTCAGATGGGGTCTTCTGCGGATTTAATGGGATCATAACCGTTCCACTATTCTCATCATAATAATTGATGACCTCGATTTCCTTCATTCCTTTTTCAAGGGCATAAAGATTAGCTGTTAATAATTCACCGTAAAGTTGATGCTGGCTCGCATTCTTCGCTTCATCGATCGTAGCTTGAAGCTTTTTAATTTTCTTTTCATTTTTATCTTTTTCATTCAAAATGAATCTCTCTAAATCAGTGGCTTGCTGCTTCACTCTGTCTCGATCTGCTTTACCGAAATAATAGCGGTCGAGTAGATCACTTAAGGAATCATAGCTTTTGCTTTCTCCATTCAAGTGTTCGAGTGGGAAGAGATAAAAGAATTCCTTCTTATCCTTCATCGTAATCGCTGGCTCGTAGCGATACTCTTCTATTTTGCTTAACACTTCTACGAACGCTTTTGGAATCGTCGCTCTATTGGCGATTCCCGCATGAAACACAATCTCTTTCGCAAGTAGAGGAGAAATTCCGGCGAATTGTTCAACGAGTTGCTTATCCAATTTACCAGCATTAAAGTCTAATTTTCTTAAAATATCTTCCTCTGTTGCTTCCAGTGGATTTTCCTTGTTTTGCACAGGAGGAGCGATATATTCCTGTCCTGGCATGATCGCTCTATGGCTGTTTACCGCGTAAGAGATATGCTTGATGCTGTCTAGAATCATATTTCTCGTCTTATCTACTAAAATAATATTGCTATGCCGCCCCATAATCTCGACAATTAATTGCTTTGAAGAAATATCCCCAATCTCATTTCGTCCTTTTACGTCAAAGACAATGATCCGATCCATTCCGACTTGATGAATATCCTCTAGAATGAAACCTTCGAGATGTTTTCTAAGGAGCATACAAAACATCGGTGGCTCATTTGGATTTTCATAGCTTTCATTCGTTAATTGAGCCCTCGCATAGCTCGGATGAACGGAAATAAGCAATTTGTGATTCTTTCCGTTGGCACGAATGATTAAGACAATTTCATTTTTAAAAGGTTGATGTATTTTATTGATTCTTCCTCCTTTTAAAAGGGAAGAAAATTCATGCGTAATCGCTCTTGTAAAAACACCGTCAAATGACATATGTAACATCCTCTTCTTTCTAAAATCTCATCCTTAATCATAGCCTATTTTTAAGGAAAAAACGAATCTGGATGTCTTGTCCTTAAACTCTCGTAACCACTTTAACCTGATCCCCAAACGGAATCTTTAATTCAAAATGCCGGAAACAGTAGTTTTTTTCTCTTCTCAAATTTGAGTTTATTGTAGCATTTTTTAGGACGAGTCTGAATAAGCTTTCTTTAGAGTGAGTTTGCATTCTATCACAAATATAAACAGTGATTTGAAAGGCTACACAACGCTGGAGGAGGAGTGAAATGGTCGGATGAAGTACCATGAGATGAAAGAACAAGATATTGAAAAGGTCTTGAATACCGACTTTTCTAACGGTCTATCAAGTAATGATGCGAGGAAACGAATGAAACAGCAAGGGTATAATGAATTAGATGAAGGAGAAAAGCAGTCGGCATTACTTTTATTTTTTAGTCAATTTAAGGATTTTATGGTTCTTGTTCTATTAGGGGCTGTCTTAATTTCCGGATTGTTAGGAGAATATATCGATGCGATTGCTATTATTGCCATCGTCATCATTAATGGTTTTCTAGGCTTTTTTCAGGAGAGGAAAGCGGAGAAATCATTACAAGCGTTAAAAGAACTGTCTGCACCACATGTGATGGTCTTGAGAGACGGTGAATGGGTGAAGATCCCCTCAAAGGAACTTGTTCCAGGGGATGTCGTTAAATTTACCTCCGGGGACAGAATTGGTGCAGATGTAAGAGTAATAGAATCAAAAAGTTTGGAAATTGAAGAATCTGCCTTAACAGGTGAATCTCTTCCAGTATCAAAAACAACGGAAGTGATTGGAAAAGAGAATATTGGTATTGGTGATATGGAAAACATGGCCTTTATGGGCACAATGGTGACGAGAGGTTCAGGGATTGGGGTTGTCGTCGGTACTGGTATGAAGACAGCAATGGGCCAGATTGCAGACCTGTTGCAAAATGCGGAGACGATGATTACGCCATTACAAAGAAAGCTTCAGCAACTCGGAAAAATCCTCATCATTGTAGCCTTATTACTTACTGTTTTAGTCGTTCTTGTTGGAGTCATCCAAGGACATGATCTTTATACGATGTTTTTAGCAGGTGTTTCACTAGCGGTTGCAGCTATTCCAGAGGGTCTGCCAGCTATCGTGACCGTTGCACTTTCACTGGGAGTCCAACGGATGATTAAGAAAAATGCAATCGTTCGAAAGCTCCCGGCTGTAGAAACATTAGGCTGTGCGTCTGTCATTTGTTCTGATAAAACGGGTACGATGACGCAAAACAAGATGACTGTTACCCATCTTTGGAGTGGAGGGACTACTTGGAGAGTAGATGGAGTAGGCTATGATCCACATGGAAGCTTCTACCGAGGTGGGCAAGAGAGACCAGAAGATGTGAGCCGAGAAAAATCGATCCAACAAATGCTCATGTTCGGAATGATCTGTAATCATGCGACATTAAAGAAAAAGGAAAAAAATGAATATATGGTTGATGGCGATCCAACCGAAGGAGCCTTGCTCGTAGCGGCAATGAAGGCAGGCTACAATCGTGAAAGCCTATTAAAGCAATTTAAGATTGTACAAGAGTTTCCATTCGATTCCACTAGAAAGCTAATGTCTATCATTATAAAGGATCAAAATGGGCGTCAATTTATTGTGACAAAAGGTGCCCCAGACGTGATGGTCGGTATTAGCGAATTGATTCTTTGGGAGGGAAAACGTCAGATTTTATCTACAGACAGAAAAAATGATGTGCAGGCAGCAATCGATGAATTAGCTTCAAATGCACTGCGAACGATTGCGATCGGATTTAAAGAAATACCCGCCAAAACAATGATTCTAGATGAAAAGGAAGCGGAGAAAGCTTTAACCTTTATTGGGTTACAAGGGATGATCGACCCTCCAAGACCTGAGGTGAAAAAAGCGGTTAAAGAGTGTAAGGAAGCGGGAATTAAAACAGTCATGATTACTGGAGATCATGTAATTACAGCAAAGGCCATTGCCACCCAATTGGGAATCCTTACGAAAAATATGAGAGTGTTAGATGGAAATGCCTTATCCAAAATGTCGATAGAAGAGTTAGAAGATGTGGTAGACGATGTGGCTGTTTTCGCTCGCGTATCACCTGAGCATAAGTTAAAAATTGTTCGTGCTTTCCAAAATCGAGGACATATTGTGGCCATGACAGGGGATGGAGTCAATGATGCACCTGCCATTAAGACTGCTGATATTGGAGTAGCGATGGGGGTAACAGGAACAGATGTGGCAAAGGAAGCCTCAGCTCTGGTACTATTAGATGACAACTTTGCAACAATTAAAGCGGCCATTAAGGAAGGGCGCAATATTTATGAAAATGTCCGCAAATTTATTCGTTACTTATTAGCGTCAAATGTCGGTGAAATTCTTGTTATGCTCTTTGCCATGCTTTTGGCATTACCGTTACCACTCGTTCCTATCCAAATTCTCTGGGTTAATCTCGTCACGGATGGCTTACCAGCAATGGCTTTAGGTCTTGATCAGCCAGAAGGGGATGTGATGAAGCGGAAACCGAGGGATCCAAGAGAAGGAATTTTTGCTAGGGGCTTAGGGTGGAAGGTCGTCTCGCGTGGTTTCTTAATTGGTGTTGCTACATTGATTGCCTTTATGATAGCGCATAATGAAAATCCAGACCATTTAGCTTACGCACAAACAGTAGCTTTTGCTACGTTAGTTATGGCACAGCTAATTCATGTATTTGATTGTCGGAGTGATAAATCGATTTTTGCCCGCAATCCTTTCGGAAATATGTATTTAGTTTGGTCTGTTATTTCATCCGTTGCTTTAATGTTTGTCGTCATCTATTACCCACCATTACAACCGATATTTCATACCGTTCCAATTTTAGCAAAGGACTGGATTATGATTCTTGGTTTAGCAGCGGCTCCAACTTTTTTACTGGCGGGAACATTTTTGGCAAGAAAAAGAAAGTAAACTATGTTATAATCCAAAAGGTAATAGAGCGCTGGCTCTATTACCTTTTTCAATGGGCTATTTTTGTTAATAGACTTTATAGTGAAGACAGATGTATTCAATATCAAAAATTGGGTGTGTTACGATGATCGTGAGCATGACAGGCTTTGGCCGTAGTAAAGCAGAACTCGAAACATGTTCTGTGACAGTGGAAATAAAAGCTGTTAATCATCGGTTTCAAGAGTTCAATATACGAATGCCTAGACAGCTATTAGTGATCGAGGACAAAATCAAGAAAAAAATTGCTGAGCAAGTTACGAGGGGCCGAATTGAAGTATTTGTTACCCTTGAGGGTACGGGACATTCATCTTCTAATGTAGTGGTAGATTGGCAACTACTTGATCAATATGTTCAATCGATTAAAGCGATTCAGGATAAGTATGAGTTTGCAAATTCAATTTCTTTACAGGATATTCTCCAAAGAGACGACTTTATTTCGATTGATGAAGATCATGGAGGAAACGCAGAACTAGAACAGCTTGTACTTGATGCAATCGAAAATGCAGCGTTGCAACTGAAGCAAATGCGTATCATTGAAGGGAAGGTCCTTGAAAGCGATGTACATAAACAATTGAGTGTCTTAAGTGAAAAAGTCACTCTCCTAAGAGAACATGCTCCAAAAGTTGTCAAGCTCTATGCAGATAGATTGAAGAAGAGAATGGAAGAATTCACCAATGGTTTTATAGATGAAGCGAGAATGGTCAATGAAATCGCCATTTTTGCAGATAAGGCAGATATAAATGAAGAATTGACTAGATTAGAAAGTCATATTAGTCAATTTCAAAAAATCACGAAATTAGCTGAACCGATTGGACGTAAATTGGATTTTCTCCTCCAAGAAATGAATCGTGAGGTGAACACGATAGGTTCAAAAGCAAATGACTCTAGCATCGCTAGAGAAGTGGTCGAAATGAAAAGCTTGCTCGAAAAAATGAAAGAGCAAGTTCAAAATATAGAATAGTCCTAGTTTAGAAATAGGCTAGCAAGGTAAAAATAAATAACTGAATTATGGAGGGGAAGCATGTCAATCAAATTAATTAATATCGGCTTTGGAAACATTGTTTCTGCAAACCGAATCATTTCAATAGTTAGTCCAGAGTCAGCTCCGATAAAAAGAATTATTCAGGATGCGAGAGACCGAGGTGTGCTCATTGATGCCACTTATGGAAGAAGGACTCGAGCAGTTATTGTGATGGATAGTGACCATGTGATTCTTTCAGCGGTTCAGCCCGAAACGGTAGCAGCCCGTCTGAATGACCGTGATGAAATTATGGATGAAGGGTAGGTACATTTCATGCAAGAAAAGGGGTTATTAATTGTCTTATCTGGACCCTCTGGAGTCGGGAAAGGTACCGTTAGAAAGGAAATTTTTTCGCAAGAGGACACAGCGTTTGAATACTCCATCTCCATGACCACGCGTTTACCTAGACATGGAGAAGTGAATGGTGTCGACTATTTCTTCAAGACAAGAAAAGAATTTGAAGAGCTTATTACGCAAGGTAAGCTCCTTGAATATGCAGAGTTTGTTGGCAATTATTATGGTACACCTGTAGATTATGTCAGAGAGACATTAGATAGAGGAAAAGATGTTTTTCTAGAAATTGAGGTTGAGGGTGCGAAGCAGGTTCGAGAAAAATTTCCGGATGGTTTGTTTATTTTCCTAGTCCCTCCAAGCCTTTCAGAGTTAAAAAATCGCATTGTCACCCGAGGAACTGAATCTGAGGAAGTGATCAATAATCGCATGAATACGGCTAAAGAAGAAATTGAAATGATGCATTTATATGATTATGTCGTAGAAAATGATAAAGTAGAGAACGCGGTAGAGAAAATTAAAGCAATTGTCATTGCTGAGCATCTCCGTAGAGAGCGCGTTGAGCCCAAATATAAAAGAATGCTGGAGGTAAATTAATATGTTATACCCATCAATAGACTCACTATTAACAAAAATCGATTCCAAGTACTCATTAGTATCAGTAGCTGCTAAAAGAGCTCGTCGTTTATCGCAAGATGCACAGCCATACTTAACAAAGTATGTTTCCCATAAACCAGTTGGGAAGGCGTTAGAAGAGATTCATGCGGATGAGCTGACATTCCGTATTGTGAATCACGAAGGCTCTTATTCAGACGAATAAATTGTTGGAACGACAACCTAGAAATAGGTTGTTTTTTATTTCAAAGGTAAATGTGTAATACGAACACTTGTAAGGTTTTATAGCGATTTCGGTTATAAAAGATGCAATAAAACGACAATTCTTGCATAATGGAAGAAAGAGATTGCGTTTTTGAGGGGGAACAATACATGTTAGATGGAAAAAAAGTTTTGCTATGTGTAACAGGCGGAATAGCAGTATATAAAGCGGCGGCTTTAACGAGTAAGCTTACACAGGCGGGAGCACAGGTGAAGGTAATTCTCAGTGATTCAGCGGTGAAGTTCGTGACTCCATTGACCTTTCAAGCGTTATCACGCAATGACGTATACATAGATACTTTTGACGAAAAAGATTCAAAGGTGATAGCTCATATCGATTTAGCAGACTGGGCAGATTTAGTCTTGATTGCCCCTGCTACTGCCAACATTATTGGAAAAATGGCCAATGGTATCGCTGATAATATGATCTCGACAACACTTTTAGCGACGACATCTCCAGTTTGGGTAGCTCCAGCAATGAATGTCCATATGTATGAGCACCCTGCTGTCAAAAAAAACATCGAAACGCTACATAGTTTTGGCTATCAATTTATTGAGCCAAGTGAAGGTTACTTAGCGTGCGGATATGTTGGAAAGGGGCGTCTGGAGGAACCAGAGAGAATTGTTGAATTAATAGAGGCCTATTTTCAGCCACAACCAGTGATTCTGAGTGGAAAAAAAATCGTGGTAACTGCTGGTCCAACCCGAGAAAAAATTGATCCGGTTCGATTTATTACGAATCACTCTAGTGGAAAAATGGGCTACGCCCTTGCAGAACAAGCTATTCGTTTAGGGGCAGAGGTGGTCTTAATTTCAGGACCTGTATCTTTACAACCACCAAGAGGGGCTAAAGTTATCCAAGTTGAAAGTGCGGAAGATATGTTTCATGCAGTGATGGCTGAATATGGTTCAGCTGACATCGTCATTAAAACAGCGGCAGTCGCTGATTATCGTCCAAAGATATCTTATGATGAAAAGGTGAAGAAGAAAGACGGGGAAGAAGTCCTTGAATTAGAGAGGACAAAAGATATTTTACTGCAATTAGGAAAAGAGAAAAAAGAGCAAATTCTCATCGGCTTTGCGGCGGAAACAAGCCGAGTCGAGGATTATGCACGGACAAAGCTTGAAAAGAAAAATGCTGATATGATTGTTGCGAACAATGTGAAGGTGTCGGGAGCAGGTTTTGCAACAGACACGAATATCGTCACCATTTATAAGCGAGATGGTTCAAGCATAGAACTTCCAATGATGTCAAAACAGGATGTTGCGAGAAGAATTTTAATAGAAGCGAGTCAATTCTTAAAGGGTGACGATAAATAATGATTGCTAAAGTGATAGTGGATGTGCCAGCCAAACAAACGGATCGTGCCTTTGATTACAAAATTCCTGAGGCTTTAGAAGATGTGATAAAACCTGGGATGAGGGTCGTAGTTCCATTTGGACCAAGGACGATCCAAGGCTTTGTTGTAGAGTTAAGCGAGAACTCATCCTTTGCGGAGTTAAAAGAAATCGTTGAACCAATGGATCTAGCTCCTGTCTTAAATCAAGAGTTACTGAAACTCGGAGATTGGTTAACAGCTCAAACCCTTTCTTATAAAATTTCTGCCTTTCAGGTAATGCTCCCTGCAGCTTTAAAGGCAAAATATGAAAAAAAAATTAGAAGACTTTCTCCAATTGAAAGCTTACCGGCGAAAATACAGCCGCTATTTCAACACGATGACATGATATTGTGGAGTGAGGCTGTTGGTTTTCTAAGTGCTTTGCAAAAGGAAGCGGCAAAGGGGAATGTTGAGGTTATTTATGAAGTAAAGGAACGCGTGAAGAAAAAAAAGTTAAAATATGTTTCTCCTGTTTTGGATAAGGAAGGGCTTCAACATGCAAAAGAAAGTTTAGTGGCAACTGCAGAAAAACAACGGCATCTCATTGAGCATTTTATCGACAAGCCTGAAGCAATAGAACTCCGTCAAATTCAAACACTCCTTAATATTTCCTCTCAAACGATTAAAAGTCTTGTTAAAAAGGGAATTTTAGAAGAAAAGGACGTCGAAGTGTATCGGGATCCATTCGAAGATCGAGTATTTGCCAAAACCGCCCCTTTCCCATTAACGAATGAACAAGAGAATGCCATCGCTCCTATTTTAGCTACCATTGAAGAAGAGCTACAAAAGGTTTTTTTATTGTATGGTGTAACAGGTAGTGGAAAAACGGAAATTTATTTGCAGTCGATCCAGCGAGTGTTAGAGAAAGGCAAAGAAGCGATTGTATTAGTCCCTGAAATCTCTTTGACACCGCAAATGGTGAAAAGATTCAAGGGGAGATTTGGCGATGCGGTGGCTGTTCTCCATAGTGGGCTATCTTCAGGAGAAAAATATGATGAATGGCGGAGAATCGAACGTAAGGAAGTAAAAGTAGTCGTTGGGGCCAGATCGGCTATATTTGCACCATTTGAACATTTAGGGATTATTATTATTGATGAAGAGCATGAGACGAGTTATAAGCAGGAAGATAATCCGCGTTAT
This sequence comes from Robertmurraya phoenicis, assembly GCF_047302285.1. GTDB lineage: Bacteria > Bacillota > Bacilli > Bacillales > Cytobacillaceae > Robertmurraya. The sequence goes on along the minus strand of NZ_CP154845.1, from coordinate 2,937,071 downwards.
CATGCTAGAGATGTGGCAATTGAACGTTCCCTTTATCATCAATGTCCAGTCATTTTAGGAAGTGCAACACCGACATTAGAAACATTTGCCCGCGCGCAAAAAGGGGTATATGAGCTATTAACATTACCTAAAAGAATGAATAATCAATCATTGCCTTCCGTGCAAATCGTCGACATGAGAGAAGAGCTTAGAGATGGGAATCGTTCTATGTTTTCAAGAGCTTTGATCGAAGGTCTGAAAGAGCGACTTGAAAAAAAACAACAGATTGTTCTCTTTTTAAACAAAAGGGGTCACTCTTCTTTTGTTATGTGTCGCGATTGTGGCTATGTTGTCAATTGCCCGAATTGTGATATTTCCCTTACATACCACCGCTTTAATCAGCAAATGAAATGCCATTATTGCGGCTATGAAGCCTCTGTTCCGCATCGCTGTCCTGAATGTAATAGTGAGCATATACGTTATTTCGGAACAGGGACGCAGAAGGTTGAAGAGGAGCTTGGAAAAGTATTGCCAGAGGCAAGAGTGATAAGAATGGATGTAGATACGACGAGTCGAAAGGGTTCGCATGAACGTTTGTTAACTGAATTCGAAGAAGGAAAAGCTGATATCCTTCTTGGTACACAAATGATTGCTAAGGGTCTAGACTTTCCCAATATTACGCTGGTCGGTGTTCTTTCTGCTGATACAATGTTGCATTTGCCAGACTTTCGTTCTTCCGAAAAAACCTTTCAGCTTTTAACACAAGTTAGTGGAAGAGCAGGGAGGCATGAGCTGCCTGGAGAAGTCATTATTCAGACATACACGCCAGAGCATTATAGTATTGAATTGGCTTCTGAGCAAAATTTTGATCGCTTTTTTGAAAGGGAAATGATGGTTCGTAAATCCCATCAATATCCACCTTATTATTATATTGCCCTGATCACGGTTTCCCATGAAAACGTAGCAATGGTAGCTTCTACAACAGACAAGATTGCGAAGTTCGTCCAATCCAAGCTTTCGAGAGAATCTCATGTCCTTGGTCCTGTTGCTTCACCGATCTCCCGGATCAAAAATAGATATCGCTATCAATGTTTGATAAAATACAAACGTGAACCAGAATTAAACAAAACATTAAAGACGGTGCTCGAGCATTACCAACAAGATATCGTCTCAAAAGGTTTGCAAATTTCGATTGATGTAAATCCATATATTTTAATGTAATCAGGTTGTTAAAAAAGTTTTACGAGAAATGAATCGTTAATGGAGGAAATGATTTGACTGTAAAAGCCATTGTGACATATCCTGCTGAAATATTGGAGCAGGAATGTGAGCCAGTAAAGGTATTTGATAAAAAATTAGCAAAGTTATTGAATGATATGTATGAAACGATGATTGAATTTGATGGCGTTGGACTTGCTGCACCGCAAATAGGTGTGAACAAGCAAATCGCAATTGTTGATATAGATGATGATACAGGCACAATTGAACTGATTAACCCAGAAATTCTTGAAACATCTGGAGAACAAAATGGCGTGGAAGGGTGCCTGAGTTTTCCTGGTCTTTATGGGGAAGTTGCGAGACCCTATTACGTAAAGGTTAAAGCCCTTGATCGTAAAGGCAAGCCGTTCGTATTTGAAGCAGAAGACTATTTAGCTCGTGCAATACAGCATGAAATTGATCATCTGCATGGAATCTTATTTACGTCAAAAGTTAGTCGATATTTAGAAGAAGAAGAGTTAGAGGAAGTGGAGCAAAATGACTAAAATCGTTTTTATGGGAACACCAGATTTTTCTGTTCCTGTTTTACAACAAATTATTGAAGATGGCTTTGAAGTGATTGGAGTGGTGACACAGCCAGATCGTCCTGTAGGAAGAAAAAAAGTGTTAACTCCACCACCGGTTAAAGTTGAAGCTGAAAAACATGGAATCCCTGTTTTTCAGCCAGAAAAAATTCGCCAAAGGGAAGCATTAGAACCCATTTTGGCACTTCATCCTGATTTGATCGTAACCGCAGCATTTGGGCAAATTTTACCGAAGGAATTACTAGATGCCCCGAAGTTTGGCTGTATCAATGTCCATGCTTCCCTATTACCAGAATTAAGAGGTGGCGCTCCCATGCATTATGCAATCGTGCAAGGGAAAGAGAAGACAGGGATTACGATTATGTATATGGTAGAAAAACTTGATGCTGGAGATATGCTAACTCAAGTAGAGGTTCCAATTACAGAAACAGATACGGTTGGCACATTGCATGACAAACTAAGTGCGGCAGGTGCAAAACTACTATCGGAAACCTTACCAAAGCTTTTGAAGGGGGAATTAAAGGCAACTCCTCAAAAGGAAGAAGAAGCGACCTTTGCTTATACGATCAAACGAGAGCAAGAGAAGATTGATTGGACGAAAACAGGAGAAGCTATTTATAACCATGTAAGAGGATTTAATCCATGGCCGGTTGCGTATACGACACATTTTGGAGCCGTTATGAAAATTTGGTGGGTTGAAAAACATCGTACTTCTTCGACGAAACAACCAGGTGAGGTCATCGCAATAGAAGAGGATGGATTCATTGTCGCAACAGGTAATGAAACAGCTGTGAAAATCATCGAGCTCCAACCATCCGGAAAAAAACGAATGCAAGCTAGCGATTTTTTAAGAGGGGCGAAGCTAGCCGTTGGAGACAGATTAGGAGAATAGAATGAGTCAGCAAAACAATGTAAGAGAAGGTGCACTGAGGATTTTAGAACAGATTGAGAAAAATCAATCTTACAGCAATCTTCTATTAAATAATGAGATCAAGAAAAATCAAATCAATCCTAAGGATATCGGACTATTAACCGAATTAGTATATGGAACATTACAGCGAAGAATGACACTAGACTTTTACTTACAACCTTTTTTAAAAAAAGCTCGTAAATTAGAGTCATGGGTTCGGCAATTATTGAGATTGACCGTTTATCAAATGGTCTATCTAGATAAAATTCCCGACCGTGCTGCTATATTTGAGGCTGTTGAAATTGCGAAAAGACGCGGTCATCAAGGTATTGCAAGTCAGGTCAATGGAGTATTAAGGTCGATTCAAAGAGCGGGAGCTCCAAATCTGGAAGAGATCAGTGACTTAAACGAACGCCTCTCGATTAGCACAAGTCATCCGTTATGGTTAGTGGAAAGATGGGTCAACCAACTAGGCTATGAGCGCGCAAAAGAAATGTGTGAAATGAATTTAACAGCACCGCTCCAAACAGCGCGTATCAATACGACAAAAACAAATCGGGAAACTTGTATCAAAATGCTTCAGGAGGAAGGTTATCAAGTTGAAGCAAGTTCTGTTATTCCTGAAGCCATCAGATGCTTAAAAGGAAATTTAGCTAACTCACAAGTCTTTAAGGACGGACTTTTAACGATTCAAGATGAAAGTTCGATGATCGTTGCTTATGCATTAGGTGTTCAACAAAATGAAGAAGTGCTGGATGCCTGCGCAGCTCCCGGGGGGAAAACGACTCATATTGCAGAAAAGCTTAACCAAACAGGCAAGGTCTTTTCATTAGACCTTCATGAACATAAAGTAAAGCTCATCGCTCAAAATGCAAGTCGTCTAGAATTAACAAATATTGAGACAAAAGCATTGGATAGTCGTAAAGTGGGAGAGCATTTCCAAAAAGAAAGCTTTGATCGCATTCTCCTTGATGCACCTTGCTCAGGATTCGGAGTCATGAGAAGAAAACCAGATATGAAATACACGAAAAAAGAAACAGATGTCGATCAACTTCAACGGATTCAGTTGGAGCTTTTGAAATCTGTCACACCTTTATTGAAAAAAGGTGGTATTCTTGTTTATAGTACATGTACAGTGGATGAAACTGAGAATGGTGCTGTCGTCGAAAAGTTTTTGAGTGAGAATAAAGAGTTTATTGGAGATATCGGACTAAAAGAACGACTTCCAGAAGCAATCCAACCGCTTTGTCATGATTTCACGCTGCAAATTTTACCGCAGGATTTTGGCTCGGACGGATTTTATATTGCGGCAATTCAGAAGACTTAATTTGAAATAACCGTTTATTGTTGACAATAAACAGAAACAATGTTGATGTATAGGCATAGAAAGAAGGTGTAGGAAATGGAACAAACAACAAGAGTGAAAAAACAAACAACGGATCAGAAACCATCCATATATTCCTTACAATTAGATGAGTTGAAAGAATGGTTAGTAGAAAGAAATGAAAAAGGATTTAGAGGGGAACAAATTTTTGATTGGCTTTATACAAAAAGAATTACCACATTTGAGGATATGACCAATCTCTCAAAAGGTTTACGAGAAAAGCTTGCTGAGCATTTCACGATTACGACTTTAAATACGCTCATTCAGCAAACTTCGACCGATGGAACGATTAAATTCCTCTTTGAGCTTCATGACGGATTTTCGATTGAGACCGTCCTCATGAGACATGAGTATGGGAATTCCGTTTGCGTCACTACTCAAGTAGGCTGTAGAATTGGTTGTACATTTTGCGCATCCACCCTTGGTGGTTTAAAAAGGAATTTAGAAGCAGGAGAAATTGTTTCCCAAGTCGTTAAGGTACAACAAGCACTAGATGAAACAGATGAGCGTGTCAGCTCTGTCGTTATTATGGGAATTGGAGAACCGTTCGATAATTTTGACTCCATGATGTCATTCTTAAAGATTATCAATCATGACAAAGGCTTAAATATTGGTGCCCGTCATATTACGGTTTCAACAAGTGGAATCATACCCAAGATCTATAAATTTGCTGATGAAAATTTACAAATTAACTTTGCGATATCTCTTCATGCTCCAAATACGGAGATCAGAAGTAAATTAATGCCGATTAATCGTGCTTATAAGCTCCCAGATTTAATGGAAGCTGTTAAGTATTATATTAATAAAACAGGGCGTAGAGTTAGCTTTGAGTATGGTCTCTTTGGTGGAGTAAATGACCAAGTGGAGCATGCAGAAGAGCTTGCAAAACTGATAAAAGGAATCAAGTGTCATGTCAACTTAATTCCTGTTAATTACGTGCCTGAGAGAGATTATGTGAGAACTCCGAAGGAACAAATTTTCTTATTTGAAAAAACATTAAAGCAGCATGGTGTCAACGTAACGATAAGAAGAGAACAAGGGCATGATATTGATGCTGCATGTGGACAACTACGTGCAAAGGAGCGAAAAGAGGAGACGAGGTGACTGGTAAAGTGAAGTCTATTTACATGACTGACAAAGGGAGAGTCCGCCAAAATAATGAAGATAATGGCGGGGTGTTTGAAAATAAGCATGGTCAGCGCCTCGCTATTGTTGCTGACGGAATGGGCGGTCATCGCGCTGGGGATGTAGCTAGCGAAATGACGGTAACGACCCTACAAGCATTGTGGGAGCAGAGTGAAGCAATTGAAACAGCCGATCAAGCGGAAAGTTGGTTAAGGACTAATATTACAGAAGTCAATAACAAGATATTTGAGCATGCAAGGATCAACCCTGAATGTGATGGAATGGGTACAACGATTGAGGCTGTCATTGTTACAGAGCTTTTTACGACTGTTGCGCATGTTGGGGATAGTCGTAGTTACATACTTAATACGAGTGGTTTTAAGCAATTAACCGAAGATCATACATTGGTTCATGAATTGGTCCGCACCGGTCAAATTACTGAAGAGGATGCTGAGCATCATCCAAGAAAAAATGTCATTTTACGTGCCCTTGGAACAGAGCTTGAGGTAAAAATCGATATTAAAACGATTATGTTCGAGGAAGAAGATTATCTGTTATTATGTTCTGATGGACTTTCTAATAAAGTCTCAAAGGATGAGATGAGCCATATTTTAAGCGGCGCTGGGACGCTAGAAGAAAAGGCGACTAAATTACTTAATCTAGCAAATGAAAACGGTGGAGAAGATAATATCACCCTTGTCATTTTAGAATTTGACGAAGGTCATGAAAGAGGGTGATGTGAATGTTGATCGGTAAAAGAATTAGTGGTCGCTACAAGGTCCTCGATATGATTGGCGGAGGAGGAATGGCTAACGTATATTTAGCTCATGACATGATTCTAGATCGGGATGTGGCCGTGAAAGTACTCCGTCTTGACTTTTCCAATGATGAAGAATTTATTCGCCGTTTTCATCGTGAGGCCCAATCTGCGACAAGCCTCGCTCATCCAAATATCGTAAACATTTACGATGTTGGGGAAGAAGATTCGATTTATTATATTGTGATGGAATATGTAGATGGGCAAACATTAAAGCAATATATCCAACAACATTCTCCGGTGAGAGTCGAAACCGTTTTAGATATAATGCAGCAGCTTACTTCGGCCATTTCCCATGCACATCAAAATCATATTGTGCACCGTGATGTTAAACCGCATAATATTTTAGTTGATCGGGAAGGCAATGTGAAGATAACTGATTTTGGGATTGCAATGGCATTAAGTGCGACAAGTATTACGCAGACAAATTCAGTACTAGGTTCCGTTCACTACCTGTCACCAGAACAAGCACGTGGAGGAATGGCAAACAAAAAATCCGATATTTATTCACTTGGGATTGTGATGTTTGAATTATTAACAGGTAGACTCCCATTTTCAGGTGAATCTGCTGTATCGATTGCCCTTAAGCATCTTCAATCAGAAACACCATCGATTCGCCGTTGGTATCCATCGATTCCACAAAGCGTTGAAAACATTGTCTTGAAGGCGACTGCAAAAGACCCTTTTCATCGCTATGATAGTGCAGAAGAAATGGAGCATGATTTAAGAACTGCTTTAGACCCATCTAGAATGAATGAGGAACGTTTTATTCTTCCGGAAGATAATGATGCAACAAAGGCGATTCCCGTTATTACGAATGACCGTACTTACGGAAATCTAGACGAAACGCTCGTTCATGGAAAAGAAGCGGCTCAACCTGAATCATCAGATCAACAAAATGAGGCTAAGGACAAGAAGGCGAAAAATAAAGACAAGCAAAAAAAGAAACGGAAGAAATGGCCTATCGTTCTAGTTTCTGTTTTCGTAGTCCTTATTATACTGGCTGTTTCGGTTGTGACGATCTTACCAGACCTGTTGGCACCTGATGAGGTCGAAGTACCAGATGTAGCAACGATGGAATTGGAAGAGGCGATTGAAGAGTTAGTGGGGTTAGGGTTTGTGATTGGTGATACTAATGAACTTCCAGATGAAGAAATTGAAGAAGGACATGTGATTAGAACTGATCCTAAAGCTGGTCAATTACATAAAGAAGGTACGTCAATTGATCTTTATGTGAGTACTGGAAAAGAAAAAGTAGAGTTATTGGACTATACAGGACGTAGTTTTGAAGACGTTTATCAGCTATTAGACAACAGGGAGCGAAAATTCAAGGATATCGTAAAGAACGAAGTAAATGATGATGAAGTACCTGCTGGTGTCATTATCAATCAATCCTATACCCCAGGGGATTTAGTTATTCCAGAGGATACGGTTCTTGAATTTACTGTAAGTAAAGGTCCAGAAATCGTTCAATTGAAGGACTTATCAGGTTATAATGCCAAAGGCTTGGAGGAATATGCTGCTTCTGTCGGGCTGTTTGTAGACATTGCAAAAGAAGAATTTCATGATTCAGTGGATAAAGGATTGGTCATCTCCCAAGAGCCGAAAGCAGGTACAGAATTGAAAAAGGGAGAGAAAGTTTCCGTAACGATTTCGAAAGGGAAAGAGGAAATCCCACCGAAGGATGTTATCGAAGAAGTAGCCATCCCTTATGAACCTACTGAAGAAGATACTCCGCAGACCGTACAAATCTTTGTTGAAGATATGATAAATAGCAGTACGGTACCATACGATACGTTTGAAATTATGGAACCTCGAACGATTAAGATTACCTTGAAGGTTGCCCATGATCGAAAAGCGGGCTATAAAGTCATTGTTGATGGTCGGGTTATTATTGACAAAACAGTTCCATATCCAGAGGATTAATAAAGATTTCTTCCTCTGTACTTCGCTTTGTATTTCTTAAAGAAGAGGGAGTAAATCTCCCTTTTCTTTAAGAATACTTTCAAAAGGAGTGTATATATGCCTGAGGGCAAAATTATTAAAGCGTTAGCCGGGTTTTATTATGTTTTAACGAATGATAAAAGAATTGTTCAATGCAGGGGACGAGGTGTTTTTCGAAAGAAAAAGATAACTCCACTTGTCGGGGATGAAGTAGTATTCCAAGCTGATAATGACACAGAAGGATACATTCTCGAAATTAAAGAACGGAAGAATGAACTCGTGCGCCCACCGATCGCAAATGTCGATCAAGCAATTTTGATTTTTTCTGCAGTTGAGCCAGATTTTAGCACAGCTTTATTGGATCGCTTTCTCGTATTAATAGAATTTAATCGAATTCGTCCGATTATTTGTATATCTAAAATGGATTTAATTAACGAAGTGGAACGGGAGCGCATTATGGCTTATGTTAAAGACTATGAAAGTGCAGGCTATCATGTTCTATTAACATCCTCTGTGACAGAGGATGGTGTGGAAAAACTTCTCCCCTTATTAGAGGATGAAATTTCAGTCTTTGCAGGGCAATCTGGAGTAGGGAAATCTTCTTTGCTTAATGTATTGAAGCCAGATTTAGATCTCGAAACGAATATGATCTCTTCCCATTTGGGACGTGGAAAGCATACGACTCGACATGTAGAGCTCATTGAGATTGGTGCCGGATTGGTAGCTGACACTCCTGGATTTAGTTCCTTAGAATTTATGGAACTCGAAATGGAAGATTTAAATTATTGTTTTCCTGAGATTGAAAAAGTAAGTGAATCATGTAAGTTTAGAGGCTGTTTGCATATGCAAGAGCCCAAATGTGCGGTCAAAGAAGCTGTAGAAGCAAGCGATATTCCTAAATATCGGTATGAGCATTACAAGCAGTTTCTGCAAGAAATCAAAGATAGAAAGCCGAGGTATTAGTAATGGTAAAAATCGCACCTTCAATTTTATCCGCTGATTTCTCCAAATTAGGTGAAGAGATTAAGGATGTGGAACAAGGCGGCGCAGACTATATCCATATCGATGTGATGGACGGTCATTTTGTACCGAATATTACAATTGGACCTCTTATTGTAGAGGCAATTAGACCGGTAACAACTCTTCCATTAGATGTTCATCTCATGATCGAGAATCCTGATCAATATGTAGAAGCATTTGCAAAAGCAGGAGCTGATTTTATCACGGTTCATGTCGAAGCTTGTAAGCATCTGCATCGCACCATTCAAAACATTAAATCACTTGGGGTTAAAGCGGGAGTCGTTTTGAATCCAGCTACTTCTGTTGAAATGATTAAGCCGATCATTGATGATGTTGATATGGTTCTCTTAATGACGGTTAATCCAGGTTTTGGGGGACAAAAGTTCATCCATTCTGTACTTCCGAAAATTAAAGAAGTGAAAGAAATCATTGAGGCTAGAGGCTTGAAGACTGAGATAGAGGTCGATGGTGGTGTGAACGAAGAAACGGCCAAACTCTGTATGGAGGCTGGAGCAAATGTCCTTGTTGCAGGTTCGGCAATCTATAACGAAAAAGATCGAAAGCTTGCCATTGAAGTATTAAGAGGATAAGAAACTTCGAAAGAGCCAAAGTGTCAAAGTCAGCTGTCAAAAAGCTGGCTTTTTTCATAGATTTTCTAAGGTATTAGGGCAATTAATCATTTTAAGAGGGTGGAGGAATGAATATTAATATTGTCGCAGGTGGTCCTGTGGAGCATCTGCCAGAACTTACAGAGTTGACAAAGGATAGTATTTGGGTGGGAGTTGACAAAGGAGTCACAATCCTCTTAAACAATGGAATCCAACCAGACTACGCTTTTGGTGATTTTGACTCTGTGACAGAACAAGAATGGGATGTGATCCGTTCGAAGGTGAAAAACATTAGAACATTTAAGCCGGAAAAGGATGAACCAGATATGGAACTTGCGATGAGCTGGGCTTTAGAACAGAACCCAGATAAAATTCGCATTCTCGGTGGGACTGGTGGAAGGTTGGATCATTTTTTTGGCAATGTTCAATTAATCATCAGACCCTTTTTGAACGATATAAGTTGTGACATCGAAATCATTGATAAGCAAAATATTATTTTTGCGAAAGGACCAGGAGTTCACCAAATAGAGAAGAATGCGAATAAAAAATTCATTTCTTTTATCCCCTTTTCTAGCGATGTCGAAGGTCTAACGCTTACAGGTTTTAAATATCCATTAAAAGATCGTCATATTCCGCTTACTTCCACACTATGTATTAGTAATGAACTTATTAATGATAATGGTACTTTTTCTTTTACGAAAGGCATATTATTGGTGGTAAGGAGCAATGATTAACTAATTTTACTTGTAAGAATATAATAGTTAAGGCATTACGTAGGTATATGCTGTATGCGTGAGATGGTAAGGAGGGACATGATGAAATTTTATACAATTAAACTTCCGAAATTTCTTGGTGGCATCGTCCGGGCCATGTTGGGAACGTTCAAAAAGGGCTAATGTAGAGCGATTTTGAGAGTAAACTTTGTGCACCTCATAAATTTAATGAGGTGTTTTTTCCTGTTGAGAAAAATCCAATGTATTAAATAAAATTGGACAAACTAACTAATGGATGTAAGGGATTTTAGGGCATAAGAAAAGAGCATCTATGAGGATGCTCTCATCTTACTTATACGCGTTCAACTTTACCTGATTTAAGCGCTCTTGCAGAAACCCAAACACGCTTAGGCTTACCGTTAACAAGAATACGTACTTTTTGAAGGTTTGCACCCCATGTACGCTTGTTCGCGTTCATAGCGTGAGAACGTGCATTACCTGAAGTTGTTTTTTTACCAGTGATTACACATTGACGTGGCATATTTATTTCCCCCCTTACTATGAAAGGCGTATCATTTCAACCTATACATTGTGCGCAATGAATCTTGCCATTTTTAATTTAATGCGAAAAATTAAGAAACATTTTTCGACCATTAAAAGATACTTTAATAATTTATCATACAAACATTCGGATTGCAATAGGGATATAGAAGAGTTTCAAGAAAATTACCTTGACAGCATTGTTTTGTGAATGGATAATGGCAAATGGATGGTTTGATCCAGTCTTCTTTTCATGTAGTGTTCCTTCGTAGCACTTTCAAATTTGAAATCATTATAGTAAAATGGCTATAGTTGAAATAATTTCATAATAATTGTTCAAGTAATGCTTTTTAAGGGTATAGTACATTATGAAGATCAACTCAGTTGGATGGCTTCCATAAATGGATCGTCATTCAAAACGGAGTAATTTCCAAAGGGGGAAGACCTGTGTCCATTGAATTGAAAACGAACTACGGACAAATTGATATTTCAAATGATGTAATTGCTACAATTGCAGGTGGAGCAGCAGTTGACTGTTATGGTATAGTAGGAATGGCGTCAAAACATCAAATTAAAGATGGATTAACTGACATACTACGTAGGGAAAATTTCACACGTGGTGTCATCGTTCGCCAAGAAAATGATGATGTGCATATTGATATGTATATTATCGTAAGTTATGGAACGAAAATTTCCGAAGTAGCGCACAATGTTCAATCTAAAGTACGATATACGTTGGACAAAACGGTCGGACTTAGTGTGGAATCGGTAAATATATTTGTTCAAGGCGTTCGTGTTACGAACCCGTAGTGAGGAGGAAGTTTAGTGTCTATGAAAACTTTAGACGGAAAACGTTTTGCAGAAATGGTCGCCGTTGGGGCGAATCATTTGTCCACAAATGCTAAATATGTGGATGCGTTAAACGTTTTTCCAGTTCCAGATGGAGATACTGGAACGAATATGAACTTATCGATGACTTCTGGTGCAAAGGAAGTTAGAAATAATGTTCAGGACCATATCGGACGTGTTGGTCTTGCTTTATCGAAAGGTCTCCTAATGGGAGCACGTGGTAACTCTGGGGTTATCCTTTCCCAATTATTTCGTGGATTCTCAAAGTTTATTGAACAAAAAAGTGAAATTAATGCGACTGAATTTGCTCAAGCTTTTGAAGCAGGTGTACAAACAGCTTATAAAGCAGTTATGAAGCCTGTTGAAGGTACCATTCTTACAGTAGCTAAGGATGCAGCTAAGCATGCAGTAGAAGTTGCAGATCAAAGCGATGATATCGTCAAGATCATGGAAGAGGTTGTGAAAGAAGCGAAAGCATCGCTAAAAAGAACACCTGATTTACTTCCAGTTCTAAAAGAGGTCGGAGTAGTAGACAGTGGTGGTCAAGGACTAGTCTTTGTCTATGAAGGTTTCTTAGCTAACTTAAAAGGTGAACAATTACCTGAAAATCCATCTGAATTGCCGAGCATGGATGAGCTTGTTAGTGCCGAACATCATATGAATGTTCAAGGGCATATTAACACAGAGGATATTGAATTTGGCTATTGTACAGAGTTCATGGTTAAATTTGAATCTGAAAAGCTCTCTCAAAATCCATTTGAGGAAGAAGATTTTCGTCAGGATTTGAGTAAATATGGTGATTCTTTATTAGTTATTGCTGATGAGAACGTTGTTAAAGTACATATTCACTCAGAGCAGCCAGGGACCTGTTTATCTTATGGACAAAAATATGGTAGCTTAATCAACATGAAAATTGAAAATATGCGTGAACAGCATACCAATATTGTTGGTGAACAACACCGTGCTGAAGCTCCTGCAAAACGTGCAGAAAAGCTTGAGTATGGAATTGTGACCGTCTCCATGGGAAGTGGGATCGCTGAGTTATTTAGAAGTATTGGTGCTCATGCTGTCATTGAGGGTGGCCAAACAATGAATCCAAGTACAGAGGACATTGTAAAAGCAATTAAAGAGATCAATGCTGAAAAGGTCATCATCATGCCAAATAATAAGAACATTATTATGGCCGCAGAACAAGCAGCAGAGGTTTCTGAAGAAGATGTCATCGTTGTTCCAACGAAAACCGTTCCTCAAGGATTGGCTGCACTTCTTGCTTTTAACCCAACTGCTGATCTCAAAGCCAATAAAGAAGGTATGACAGAAGCGTTCAGTCATGTAAAAACAGGACAAATCACTTATGCGGTCCGTGATACGAATATTGACGGCATAGAGATTGAAAAAGATGATTACATGGGCATTGCTGATGGGAAAATTGTCTTAAAGGACAAGGAACTAACTGCAGCTGCTATTGAACTACTTAAAAATATGCTTGATGAAGATGCTGAGATCTTGACGATTCTAAAAGGTGAAGATGCGACAGATGAAAATGTTCAATCAGTGATTGAATTTGTTGAGCAACAATTTGAAGATGTTGAAATTGAAGTGCATGATGGGAAACAGCCATTATATGCATTTATTTTCTCCATCGAGTAAGTCCATAACCTTCTAAATGATAACCTACAAAAAGCATGGCTAAAATAGTCATGCTTTTGTGATTATCAATAGTCAAGGAGGAGCTAAAAGGTGAGCGGAGATATAAATTTAAAACAATCAATCACTGACATTAAAGGGATTGGCGATGAAACAGCAGAAGCATTTGCTGACATGAATATATATTCCATTGAAGACCTTCTTGAGCATTATCCATTTCGCTATGAAGACTATCGCCTGAAGGATTTAACGGAAGTGAAGCATGAGGAGAGGTTAACACTTGAAGGGAAAGTACAAAGTGAGCCATCTCTAGTTTACTATGGAAGAAAGAAATCCCGTCTAACGATCAAATTATTAGTGGACCATTTTTTAATTCAAGTGATCTTCTTTAATCAGCCGTACTTAAAGAATAAGATTCAACTGAATGAAACGATTCAAGTAACTGGAAAATGGGATATGCATCGTCGTACCATCACAGCCTCGGAAATGAAAATAGGTCCATCCAACAATAAGGAGACTCTATCTCCTGTTTATAATGTAAAAGGAAGCGTAACGGTAAAAGGAATCCGTCGTTTTTTACAATTAGCCTTTCAACAATTTGGTGACCAAATATTTGAAACCTTGCCACCGCATCTTCTATCAAAGTATCGCCTTCCAAGTAGGAAAGAATCATTGAGAATGATTCATTTCCCTTCTCATGATCAAGACATAAAACAGGCAAGAAGAAGGATTGTTTACGAGGAATTTCTTTACTTTCAATTAAAGATGCAAGCATTAAGGAAGTTTGAAAGAGAACAATCACAAGGGGTTATTCAAAACTATGACTTGAAAAAGCTTAAAGGCTTTCTTGACTCACTTCCTTTCCCGTTAACGAATGCACAAAAAAGAGTCGTAAATGAAATATTGTCCGATATGAAGTCACCGTATCGAATGAGTAGGCTCCTTCAGGGGGATGTTGGTTCTGGAAAAACAGTTGTAGCAGCAATTGGTCTTTTTGCTAGCATTTCAGCTGGATTTCAAGGCGCGCTTATGGTGCCGACAGAAATCTTGGCAGAACAACATGCCGAATCATTGAAAGAGCTACTTCAACCGTTTAATATTCAATGCGAACTTTTGACAAGCTCTGTCAAAGGAAAACGGAGGAAGGAAATCTTAGAACGACTTCAGATTGGTGAAATTGACGTCTTAATTGGTACTCATGCTTTGATTCAAGATGAGGTACATTTTCATAAGCTTGGCTTCGTCATTACAGATGAACAACATCGCTTTGGGGTGGAGCAACGGAAAGTCCTACGTGAAAAAGGAGTGAATCCTGATGTTCTATTCATGACGGCAACTCCGATCCCAAGAACACTTGCCATTACCGTTTTCGGAGAAATGGATGTCTCGATCATCGATGAAATGCCAGCAGGGCGAAAGTCGATCGAAACCTATTGGGCAAAGCATGATATGCTTGATCGAGTATTGGTCTTTATGGAAAAGGAATTATCAAAAGGTAGGCAAGCTTATGTAATTTGTCCATTGATCGAGGAATCAGATAAACTTGACGTGCAAAATGCAATAGATGTGCATGCGACTCTTATTACCTATTTTCAAGGGAGATATGATGTAGGATTAATGCATGGACGATTAAGTGCAGACGAGAAAGATACAGTCATGAAAGCATTTAGTCAAAATGAACTTCAGGTGCTTGTATCCACAACAGTGGTAGAAGTCGGAGTAAATGTGCCCAATGCGACACTGATGGTCATCTATGATGCGGAACGTTTTGGATTAGCTCAGCTTCACCAGCTCCGTGGTCGGGTAGGGCGGGGGAGTGAACAATCCTATTGTATTTTACTTGCAAACCCTAAAACGGAAATTGGAAAAGAACGTATGCAAATTATGACCGAAACGAACGACGGTTTTGTATTAAGTGAAAAGGACTTGGAATTAAGGGGTCCTGGAGATTTTTTCGGAAAAAAACAAAGTGGTGTTCCAGAATTTAAGCTTGCTGATATGGTGCATGATTATCGAACACTGGAAACAGCGAGAAATGACGCTACACTCATGATTCAATCAGAAGAATTTTGGCAATCACCCCAGTATATAGCTTTACGAGAATATCTTCATAAATCTGAAGTATTAAAAGGAGAAAAGCTAGATTAAAAGGGTTAGTACCTATAGATTGCCTTATAAGAATAGATTGCAAGAAGATTTCCTTCTTGCAATCTGCATTTTTTAATCATATACTACTATTAGTACCTAGTCTTAATATCTTGGACGGTGTCATAAATGAGAAGAAATAAAAGGGAACGGCAAGCATTATTAACAGAGACAATCAAAGAAAATCCGTTTATTACAGATGAGGAGCTTGCGGATAAGTTTTCCGTTAGTGTTCAAACGATAAGATTGGATCGCTTAGAATTATCAATCCCTGAGTTAAGAGAGAGAATAAAGAATGTTGCTGAAAGAACTTTTGAAGATGAAGTTCGCTCATTGCCTATAGATGAGGTGATTGGGGAAATTATTGATATGGATTTAGACCAATCAGCTATTTCTATTTTGGATATTCGCAAAGAACATGTGTTCAAGCGAAATCAAATTGCTAGAGGACACCATCTATTTGCTCAAGCGAACTCATTGGCAGTTGCTGTCATCAATGACGAGCTTGCGTTAACCGCCAAAGCGAATATCCGATTTACCCGCTCGGTAAAAGAGGGTGAAAGAGTGGTTGCCAAAGCAAAGGTCATTCATATTGATGAGGACAATGGGCGTACACTTGTTGAAGTAACGAGCTATGTAAATAGCGAGATTGTTTTTAAAGGTGATTTTGAAATGTATCGCTCCCATGCTTAATTCAAAAATTTTATTAATATAAGGAATGAGACATAAATGAAAATAGCGATAGATGCTATGGGCGGTGACAATGCTCCAAAGGAAATTGTTCTCGGAGCAATGAAGGCCATTGAAGCATTTTCTGATTTAGAAATTACATTAGTCGGT
Source organism: Robertmurraya phoenicis (assembly GCF_047302285.1). Lineage (GTDB taxonomy): Bacteria > Bacillota > Bacilli > Bacillales > Cytobacillaceae > Robertmurraya. The sequence goes on along the minus strand of NZ_CP154845.1, from coordinate 2,920,748 downwards.
GATGAAAACAAGATTAAAGAACATCTTTCTAAAGATGAAAGAATGACGATTGTACATACAGAAGAAGTGATTTTAGGGACGGACGAGCCTGTTCGTGCAGTGAGAAGAAAGAAGAATGCTTCCATGGTATTAGCGGCAAAGCTAGTAGCAGATGGAGAAGCTGATGGCTGTATTTCTGCAGGAAATACAGGTGCCTTAATGGCAGCCGGATTATTTGTTGTTGGGCGTATTGAAGGAATCGATAGACCAGCCCTTTCTCCAACCTTGCCAACGATTGGTGGAGAAGGATTTCTTTTACTTGATGTAGGGGCAAATGTGGATGCGAAGCCGGAGCATTTGTTACAAAACGCGATTATGGGATCTATCTACTGTGAAAAAGTAAGAGGGGTCACCAATCCCCGTGTCGGTCTCTTAAATATTGGAACAGAAGAGAAAAAAGGCAATGAATTGGCCAAACAGACATTTGAATTACTGCAAAACTCTAATCTCAATTTTATCGGCAATATAGAAGCACGCGATTTGTTAGAAGGTGTAACAGATGTGGCTGTAACAGACGGGTTTACAGGCAATATGGTTTTAAAAACGATTGAAGGAACAGCGATGTCAGTGTTTAGCATGCTTAAAGCTGCTCTTTCAAGTGATTTAAAATCAAAGCTGGCAGCGGCTGTTTTAATGCCTAATTTAAGAGCTTTAAAGTCAAAAATGGATTATTCTGAGTACGGTGGTGCCGGATTATTTGGACTAAAGGCTCCTGTTATCAAAGCACATGGGTCGTCTGATGCGAACTCCCTTTATAATGCAGTTCGCCAAACCCGTGAGATGTTGCAAAAGGAAGTCACAAAAACCATTAAAGAAACGATTGAAGAACAGTCGAATTAATCTACTGAAAGGAGATTTTTAATGGGCAAAATTGCGTTCGTATTTCCAGGACAAGGTTCTCAAACAGTAGGAATGGGACAATCTCTCGCCGAAAAGGATGAGTCGGTTCGTTCCATTTTTCAAAAAGCGGATGATAAACTTGGGTTTGCGCTATCAAATATCATTTTTGAAGGCCCTCAGGAAGAATTGACATTAACAACCAATGCACAGCCTGCTTTATTAACGACGAGCGTTGCTATATTGGACTATTTTAAGCAAGCGAATATTGAAGCAGATTACGTTGCTGGTCATAGTCTTGGGGAGTATACAGCACTTGTTGCAGCAGGTGCACTCTCATTTGAAGACGGGGTATACGCTGTCCGAAAAAGAGGAGAGTTTATGGAAGAAGCTGTTCCAAATCGTGAAGGAACGATGGCAGCAGTTCTCGGATTAGATCGCCATGAACTAAAAAAAGTAACAGATGAAATCACAAAGGATGGAGATCCAGTTCAATTAGCGAATATCAATTGTCCAGGTCAAATCGTCATTTCTGGTTCACGCCAGGGGGTAGAATTGGCATCCGTCAAGGGAAAAGAAGTTGGTGCAAAAAGGGTTTTGCCTCTTGAAGTGAGTGGACCTTTTCATTCTAGCTTAATGAAGCCAGCCTCTGATAAATTATCAGCAGTGCTTGATGAAGTGGAGATTCATGAAGCTAAGATTCCTGTCATTGCGAATGTTTCAGCAACAGCAATGACAAATCCAAGTGAAATAAAAGAAAAGTTAATCGAGCAATTATATTCCCCTGTACAATGGGAAGACTCCGTTAAAAAAATGATTGATCTTGGCGTTGATACCTTTATCGAGATTGGTCCTGGTAAGGTTTTGTCCGGGTTAGTGAGAAAAATTGACCGTAATGTGACGACTTATGCCATTTCAGATGAAGAAAGCTTTAAGTCTGTGTATGAAGCCTTGAAGGAGGGAGTACAATGAAGATTGAAGGTAAAAACGCACTTGTTACCGGTGCATCTAGAGGAATAGGAAGAGAAATCGCCCTTGAACTTGCGAGACAAGGTGCTAATGTAGCTGTCAATTATGCTGGTAGTGAACAAATGGCAAACGAAGTAGTGGATGAGATCAAATCTTTAGGTCGTGAAGCTTTTGCTATCCAAGCAAATGTTTCAGACGCAGATGCTGTTTCGAACATGATCAAAGAAGTAGTAGACAGGTTCGGTAGTATAGATGTATTAGTAAACAATGCGGGAATTACTCGAGATAATCTGCTTATGCGTATGAAAGAAGAAGATTGGGATGCAGTCATTAACACGAATCTAAAAGGTGTATTCCTTTGTACAAAAGCAGTAACTCGCCCAATGATGAAGCAACGAAGCGGAAGAATTATTAACATTTCTTCTATTGTTGGAGTCGGTGGAAATGCCGGACAAGCCAATTATGTGGCAGCAAAAGCGGGTGTGATCGGGTTAACGAAGACGACTGCAAAAGAGTTAGCTTCACGAGGAATCACTGTTAATGCAATTGCACCCGGCTTCATCACAACTGATATGACCGACAAACTAAATGAAGAAGTGCAAGCTGAAATGTTAAAACAAATTCCACTTGCACGCTTAGGTGAGCCACAAGATATCGCCAAAGTGGTTGTGTTTTTAGCTTCAGATGACAGCCGCTATATGACAGGTCAAACCCTGCATGTAGACGGTGGAATGATTATGTAGTTTTATTTTAAAAAATCATCTATAATGGCTTGAGGGGAGGTGAGCAAGCATGGCAGAAGTATTAGAAAGAGTAACAAAAATTATCGTTGACCGCCTTGGCGTGGAAGAGTCTCAAGTTAAACTTGAAGCGACTTTCAAAGAAGATCTTGGTGCTGATTCACTAGATGTGGTTGAGTTAGTGATGGAATTAGAAGATGAGTTTGATATGGAAATTTCTGACGATGATGCTGAGAAAATTCAAACAGTTGGTGACGCAGTTAATTACATACAAGCCAAATCATAATGTAAGATCTTTAAAAAAAAGCTCCGTTTTGCGACGGGGCTTTCTTCTATAGAATGACTTAGTAGATTTTGGATGGAGATTTTCTGAAGAAAGTACGTTATATCAACGTATTTTCAATTAGAAAATTTCTTTGCGTTTTAAAGAAAATAAAAGTACACTTGAATCTAGAATGTAAAAATATAGCAAGGTGGATGCAGGATGCGTAAGAGTGGCAAAGAAAAGGACAAATGGGCATTACGGAATAGGGATAGACAATTTAAAGAATTTCAAGATAAATTAGGTGTGCAATTTACGAATGTGAAATTACTTATTCAAGCTTTTACTCATTCATCATATGTGAATGAGCATCGCAGAAAGCCTTATGATGACAATGAAAGGCTAGAATTTTTAGGAGATGCAGTTCTTGAATTAACGGTTTCTCAATTCCTTTATAATAAATATCCAACGATGAGCGAAGGGGAACTTACGAAGCTAAGAGCAGCGGTTGTATGTGAGCCTTCCTTAGTAGCGTTTGCTAACGAATTGACCTTTGGTGAGTATGTTTTACTTGGAAAAGGTGAGGAAATGACAGGTGGTAGAACGAGACCTGCCTTGTTAGCTGACGTTTTTGAGGCATTTATTGGAGCATTGTTTTTAGATAAAGGAATTGACACAGTCGTGCTATTTTTAGAAAAAGTCGTATTTCCGAAAATTGATGCTGGTGCTTTTTCTCATGTGATGGATTTCAAAAGTCAGTTGCAAGAGCATGTACAAAGAGACAGCTCTGGCGTGATAGAATATAAAGTGTTGCAAGAGAAAGGACCTGCCCATAATCGTGAATTTATTTCCCAAGTCAATTTAAATGGGGAAGAAGTTGGGGTAGGAACCGGAAGATCAAAAAAAGAAGCAGAGCAACATGCAGCCCAAATGGCTCTCGAAAAACTAAAAACACATCTGTAAAATGAGATGACAACTAGATTAGCAACAAGGTGCTTTTATATTTAAGAAAGTATCTGGTAGATGATTAGGAGCGAAGGGGGATACAAATGTGCACCTTAAACGTTTGGATGTAGTAGGATTTAAATCTTTTGCTGAACGCATTGGGGTCGACTTTGTTCCTGGTGTGACGGCAGTTGTGGGACCTAATGGAAGTGGAAAAAGCAATATTACGGATGCTATCCGTTGGGTACTTGGAGAACAATCGGCTAAATCCCTCCGTGGAGCAAAAATGGAAGACATTATTTTTGCAGGTAGTGATTCGAGAAAACCTCTGAATTTTGCTGAAGTGACGTTAACATTAGAGAATGAAGATCAATTTCTGCCAATTGATTATCAGGAAGTTAGTGTGACAAGAAGAGTATATCGGTCAGGCGATAGTGAATTCTACATCAATAAGCAAAACTGCCGCTTAAAGGACATTATTGATTTATTTATGGACTCTGGTCTTGGGCGAGAAGCCTTTTCAATTATTAGTCAAGGAAGAGTTGAAGAAATTCTCAATAGTAAGGCTGAAGAAAGAAGAACGATTTTTGAAGAAGCAGCGGGTGTTTTAAAATATAAAACTAGGAAAAAGAAAGCGGAAGGAAAGCTCTCAGAAACGCAAGAAAACTTAAACCGTGTTCATGACATTATTCATGAGTTAGAGGGACAAGTTGAGCCATTAAAAATTCAGGCATCTATCGCTAAAGATTTCCTTCAACAAAAGGAAGAGCTAGAAAAAATTGAAGTGGCGCTTACGGTTTATGAGATTGAAGATTTGCACGAGAAATGGGAGCAACTAACTTCTCAATTAGAAAACAATAAACAAGTGGAAATGCAACTTTCTTCCACTTTGCAATCAAAAGAGGCAAAAGTGGTCGAAATGAGGGAGCAAATTGCTGCCTTAGATGAATCGATTAATGACCTCCAAACCGTTCTTTTACATGCTAGTGAAGAACTTGAAAAACTTGAGGGTCGAAAAGAAGTGTTAAAGGAAAGAAAGAAGAACGCAAAGCAAAACAAAGAACAGCTTGAAAAGAACATACACACACTTTCCTTTAAAGTAGACGAGCTAACAAGAGAAAAAGAAGAGCAGGAATTAGTGGCAGCCACCCTTGAACAAGAGGCAGCAGAGCTACAAAAGGTTTTATCCGATAAGCAAAATCAAGTAAAGCTCTTCAGTGAAAATATAGAAGAAACGATTGAATCTTTAAAAAGTGATTATATCGAGATTTTGAACCAACAAGCTACGTATAAAAATGAGATGCAAAATGTTGAAGCGCAGCTTGGGCAACAAGGGAATCGTAGTAAACGATTGGAAGAGGATAACGAAAAATACTTGGCAGAACGCCGTGTAATCGAAAAAAAGCGAGCGGACATTCTTTCGAAGCTATCCGAAGTGCAAAAAGAGCTAGAGCAACAGGTTCATATTTTTAGAAATGAGCAGAGCAAACTCGAAAATTTACGCAATCAATATGATAAGCAAGAGAAAACCCTCTATCAAGCCTACCAATTTTTACAGAAGGCAAAGTCAAGAAAAGATATGCTTGAAGAGATGGAAGATGATTATTCAGGTTTCTTCCAAGGTGTTAAAGAGATTTTAAAAGCAAGAGACAGCAAGCTGTCTGGTATTGAAGGGGCAATCGCTGAGCTTATCCAAGTTCCAAAAGAATATGAGGTCGCGCTGGAAACATCCCTTGGTGGTGCGATGCAACATGTCGTTGTAACAGACGAAGAAAGTGGTCGTAACGCGATTCAATATTTAAAGAAAAATTCATTTGGACGAGCAACTTTTTTACCATTAAGTGTTGTAAAGGGCAAGTCTTTATCTTATCAACAGCAGCAGTCTATTAGTGGACATCCAGCGTATGTAGGGATTGCAGCTGAACTGATTAGTCATAATCAAAAGTATAGCCAAATTGTTTCCAGTCTACTTGGCAATGTTGTCATTACGAAGGACTTGAAGGGTGCCAATGAGCTGGCGAAAATTCTTCAATACCGCTGTCGTTTTGTTACTTTGGATGGGGATGTCGTCAATGCTGGTGGATCGATGACTGGTGGTGCACTTAAGCAAAAATCTTCTTCCCTTTTAAGTAGAAAAGGAGAGCTAGAGGATTTAATTGCCAAGCTTGCAGAAATGGAGCAACAAACAGCGCTCAAAGAAGCTCAGGTAAAACAAGTTAAATCCAGCATCCAGGCCCAAGAGGCCCATCTTGATGAGCTTCGAAGACAAGGGGAAGAACTCCGCTTAAAAGAGCAATCAATCAAAGGTGACTTACGCGAGGCTGAAATAGAAGAAAAGAACATGAATGAAAAGCTTGCCTTGTATGATATGAATATTTCTCAGTATGGGGAAGAGCAAGAAAAACTGACAGATCGTAAGCTAGAGTTAACCAATCTATTAGCAGTGGCCGAAAAAGAAAAAGCACGTTTAGATAGTGAGATCTCCCTTTTAACCGAGCAAAAGAATACACAAATTTCGTCTAAAGAAACGTTAGTAGAAGAAATTAGCGATCTGAAGGTAAAACTCGCCGCAAAAAATGAACAATCTCGAAATGCTCGCGAGAAACTAGCCAAGACAATGTTTGAGTTGAAAGAAAATCAAGAAGCGTTTGAGACGGTTTCAGAAGATTTACAGCTACTGTCCTCTGAAATGACAGATAGTGCATCGGGAGAAGAGCATTTAGAAGCAGCAGCTAATCGCAAACTTCAGGATAAAAACGAGACGATGAACTTGATTTCTTCTCGTCGTGAAGAGCGTCTCCAGCTTCATAGCCAGGTAGAGGATGCTGAGCTTGAAGTGAAAGAATTAAAACGCCAGCATAAAGGGCTAATCGGCATTTTAAAGGATGAAGAAGTCAAATTGACTCGCCTTGATGTGGAGCTTGAAAACCGTTTAGATCGCTTAAGAGAAGAATACCTGCTCTCCTATGAAGGTGCAAAGGAAGAGTACCCATTAACGATCCCAGTTGATGAGGCAAGAAGGAAAGTAAAGCTTATTAAGCTAGCAATTGAAGAACTCGGTACTGTGAACCTAGGTGCGATCGAAGAATATGAACGGGTTTCAGAGCGTTATGAATTTTTATTAGAACAGAAGAATGATCTTCAAGAAGCAAAGGATACGTTGTTCCAAGTCATTAGTGAAATGGATGAAGAGATGAAGAAACGTTTTGAACAAACGTTCTACGGCATTCGCTCCCATTTTGAAACTGTTTTCCAAGCGTTATTTGGAGGGGGACGAGCTGACCTCCGTCTCACTGATCCAGAAGATTTGTTGAACACAGGTGTGGAAATTGTCGCACAGCCTCCTGGCAAAAAGCTTCAAAATCTTGGCTTACTATCTGGCGGTGAAAGAGCGCTAACAGCGATTGCTCTTCTCTTTTCGATATTAAAGGTGAGACCTGTTCCATTTTGTATATTGGATGAGGTAGAAGCAGCGCTGGATGAAGCAAATGTCCATCGTTTTAGTCAATACCTCAAGAGGTACAGTCATGAAACACAGTTTATTGTTATCACCCACCGAAAAGGTACAATGGAAGGTGCAGATGTTCTTTATGGTGTGACGATGCAGGAGTCTGGTGTATCTAAGCTAGTATCTGTGCGATTAGAAGAAACAAATGAGCTAGTAAAATCGTGAAGATAGCAATGGTAAAGGAGATTTGAGATGAGTTTTTTGAAGAAATTGAAAGAAAAAATTACAAAGCAAACGGATGCTGTAACCGAAAAGTTTAAAGACGGTCTGACGAAAACAAGAGACAGTTTCTCTGGTCGTGTAAATGATTTAGTAGCCCGTTATCGCAAAGTGGATGAGGACTTTTTCGAAGAACTTGAAGAAATATTAATTCAAGCAGATGTTGGCTTTGAAACAGTGATGGAACTTATCGAAGAGCTGAAAATGGAAGTGAAGCGTCAACATATCCAAGACCCTGCCGAAGTACAAAGCGTCATTTCTGAAAAGCTGGTAGAAATTTATCAAAGTGGAGAAGATGCGACTCCAAAATTAAATATTCAAGAAGATGGCTTAACCGTCCTTTTATTTGTGGGCGTAAATGGGGTTGGAAAAACGACTACCATCGGAAAACTTGCCCATAAATTTAAATCTGATGGGAAGAATGTTGTTCTTGCCGCTGGAGATACTTTCCGTGCAGGGGCGATTGAACAGCTTGAAGTTTGGGGAGATAGAGTTGGTGTTAACGTTATTAAGCAGGAAGCAGGTTCTGATCCTGCGGCTGTTATGTTTGATGCGATTCAAGCAGCAAAATCGAGAAATGCAGATATTTTAATTTGTGATACGGCAGGTCGTCTGCAAAATAAGGTTAACTTGATGAAGGAATTGGAAAAAGTAAAGCGTGTCATCGAGAGAGAGGTTCCAGGAGCTCCTCATGAGGTTCTTCTTGTTTTAGATGCGACGACTGGTCAAAATGCCTTAATTCAGGCGAAGACTTTCAAGGAAGCAACGAATGTGAGCGGAATTGTTTTAACGAAGCTCGATGGTACTGCGAAAGGTGGAATTGTACTAGCAATTCGCAATGAGCTTGGCATTCCTGTAAAATTCGTTGGTCTTGGTGAAAAAATGGATGATCTGCAAGAATTTGATGCGGAAACATATGTTTATGGCTTATTTGCTGATTTAGTGGAAAAGGAAGAGCTAGAATAAGAGAAGAATGCCCGGTGCATGTTGTGCCGGGCTTTTGTTTTGGCTGGGATTCCCGGAAAATAGGTGTTAATTCCGTAACTTTTGTGCTTAATTCCGTAACTTTGCCCATAATTCCGTAACTTCAGTCCATAATTCCGCAAAAACCCACGATAATTCCGTAACTATCCTAAATGAAAGGATATTACCTTGACATCACTTATCGATGCGTGTAAACTGTCAATGTAAAGGCTTTTCACTTAACAAGGAGGGATACGGTGTGCTCGAAAAGACCACTCGAATCAATTATTTATATGATTTTTACCAATCCTTGTTAACACCAAAACAACAGAGCTATATGTCTCTTTACTATCTTGATGATTTCTCTCTTGGAGAAATTGCTGATGAATATGGTGTGAGTAGACAGGCTGTGTACGATAATATAAAGCGTACAGAAGCAATGCTCGAGGAGTATGAAGAAAAGCTACTTTTATTCAATAAATTCCAAAAGCGGAGCAAGCTACTTAATGAACTAAAAGTAGTTTTAAAGGATGAAACTCCATCGAAACAGGTATTGCTGGAAGCAGTAGCTGAGCTTGAGAAATTGGATTAGGAGGCGGCAAGATGGCATTTGAAGGATTAGCCGACCGACTGCAAAGTACCATGCAAAAAATCCGTAGTAAGGGGAAGGTCTCTGAAGCGGATGTAAAAGAGATGATGCGTGAGGTTCGCCTTGCTCTATTAGAAGCGGATGTTAACTTCAAAGTTGTTAAGGAATTCGTTAAAAAGGTGAGCGAGCGTGCTGTCGGGCAAGAAGTGTTAAAAAGCTTAACTCCTGGCCAACAGGTTATTAAAGTGGTTAAAGAAGAACTCACCAACCTTATGGGTGGCGAGGAAAGTAAGATTGCTGTATCGAACCGTCCACCAACAGTCATTATGATGGTTGGGTTACAAGGTGCGGGGAAAACAACAACGACTGGCAAGCTCGCAAACTTACTTCGCAAGAAATATAATCGAAATCCAATGCTTGTAGCGGCTGACATTTATCGTCCAGCTGCGATTAAACAGCTTGAAACACTTGGTAAACAACTCGATATGCCAGTGTTCTCGCTTGGTGACCAAGTGAGTCCTGTTGAAATTGCCAAGCAGGCGATTGCGAAAGCGAAGGAAGACCATAATGACTATGTTTTGATTGATACAGCCGGTCGTCTTCATGTTGACGAGGCACTAATGGGTGAATTAAAAGAAATTAAAGAGCTTGCTAACCCAAATGAAATCTTCCTTGTGGTTGATGCAATGACTGGTCAAGATGCTGTCAATGTAGCCGCAAGCTTCAATGAACAGCTAGGATTAACCGGTGTTGTTTTAACAAAGCTTGATGGAGATACCCGTGGTGGTGCGGCACTCTCGATTCGCTCTGTAACAAATACGCCTATTAAATTTATCGGTCTCGGAGAGAAATTAGACGCGTTAGAATCTTTCCATCCAGAACGAATGGCTTCCCGTATTCTCGGGATGGGAGATGTCTTAACTTTAATCGAAAAAGCCCAGGAAAATGTCGATGAGGAAAAGGCAAGGGAAATGGAGAAGAAGATGCGTACCGCTTCGTTTACCTTAGATGACTTTTTAGAGCAACTCGGTCAGGTTCGTAATATGGGCCCTCTCGAAGATCTTCTAAAAATGATGCCTGGTGCCAACAAGATGAAGGGTCTAAACAACTTACAAATTGATGAAAAGCAAATTACCCATATCGAAGCGATCATTCAGTCGATGACGAAGGAAGAGAAAATCCATCCAGAAATCATTACATCTAATCGTAGAAAAAGAATTGCGAAAGGAAGCGGAACGTCTGTACCAGAGGTTAACCGTCTATTGAAGCAATTCGAGGATATGAAAAAAATGATGAAGCAAATGACTGGGATGCAGCAAAAAGGGAAGAAAAAAGGAAAGAAAAAGGGTGGATTTAATCTACCATTCAATCCTTTCCAATAAATTCTTGTATTAATTTATTAACTGACAAGAAAAAACACTTTACAAACTATTTAACAATCTGTTATTATTTTATCTTGTGTGAAACTATTCGGAGGTGCTTTAAATTATGGCAGTAAAAATTCGTTTAAAACGTATGGGAGCAAAAAAATCTCCTTTTTATCGTATCGTAGTAGCTGATTCTCGTTCACCACGTGATGGACGTTTCATTGAAACAGTTGGAACTTATAATCCAGTAGCTGAGCCAGCTATCGTTGATATCAATGAAGAGTTAGCTCTTAAGTGGTTACAAGACGGCGCTAAGCCATCGGACACAGTTCGTAACTTATTCTCTAATCAAGGCATTATGGAGAAATTCCATAACGCTAAGTACAGCAAGTAAGGCATATGAAAGAGCTTATTGAAACAATTGTCAAGCCTCTTGTCGACTTTCCAGAAGATGTCCTAGTGGATGTTAATGAAGAGTCTGACCGTATTACGTATAAACTAAACGTGAATAAAAGCGATATGGGTAAGGTAATCGGAAAGCAAGGGCGAGTTGCTAAAGCTATTCGAACTGTTGTCTACGCAGCAGGAACATCACAACAGAAGAAAATCTTTTTAGAAATTGTTGAGTAAGGCTCTACAAGAATCACAGCGAAAAAAGGAGGGAGATTCCCTCCTTTTTTTTGTAAGGGAATGTTACTAGAGCGATTTTTGGCTTATTTCGTGCGAAACCGAAGTTTCGCACGCCTTTTTAGCAAAGCTGAAAGGAGCCAAAAATCAACTACGTATAAACACAAATCCTTTTAATAATTCAGCAATAACCTTTCATAATTTAAATGAGGGAGGCACAGAGTATGAATATTCTTCAAAAAATTGTCGTCAAGCAAGTGCTAACAGAAAAAAGCAGAGAACAACTCCAGCAGAAATACGAAGAAAATTTGTTGCAACTCAAAAAAGAATGCGAACAGCTTCGATTTGAGTTGAAAAAGCTAGAAAAGACGAAAAAATATTCAATAGGGAATTTAACCAAGCAATTTGAAAAAGAAATCCATACTCGCCAAGAAAAAATAAAGCTTCTCGACTTTCAAATAGAACAATTACATATGCTACCATTAGGTAGTGAACTGCAAGAAAAGGAAATACAAGGAATCATTGAAGTTAAGATTGGAGACGCTTGGGAGGACATTGCGACAAGCAAAACAATTGTCATAAAAGACGGCGTCGTTGCGGAAATTCGTTAGAGGTGATGACTGTTGGAAAAATGGTTTAATGTCGGAAAAATTGTAAATACCCATGGGATTAAAGGAGAAGTTCGCGTTATCTCAAAAACAGATTTCGCCGAGGAACGATATACTCCCGGAAATCCACTATATCTATTCATGCCTGATGCTAAGGAACCGGTAGAACTAATTGTTGCCACACATCGTGTTCATAAAAATTTTGATCTATTAACGTTTAAAGGTTATGAAAATGTGAATGAAGTGGAAACGATGAAGGGCGGAATTTTAAAAATCCGAGAAAGCCAGTTAACAGGGCTGGAAGAGGATGAATTCTACTTTCATGAAATCATCGGATGTCACGTTTTTACGACGAATGGAGAAGAGCTTGGGAAAGTGAGAGAAATCTTAACTCCTGGGGCAAATGATGTTTGGGTCGTCAAAGGAAAGGGCGGGAAAGATATTTTAATCCCGTATATTGAACAGGTCGTAAAAAAGGTAGATTTGAAAGAACAAGTAATCCTGATAGAACCGATGGAAGGGTTACTCTCATGATGAAAATCGATGTCCTTTCCCTGTTTCCTGAAATGTTTGAAGGTGTATTTGGGAGCTCTATTTTGAAAAAAGCAGCGGAACAAAAGGCTGTCGACTATCGTGTTGTTAATTTTCGTGAATTTGCTGATAACAAGCACAAAACAGTCGATGATTATCCGTATGGTGGCGGTGCTGGGATGGTCCTGAAGCCACAGCCGATTTTTGACGCCGTGTCGCATTTAAAGGATGAAGCGGAAAGTGACAAGCCGAGAGTCATTCTCTTATGTCCACAAGGAAAAACCTATAACCAACAAAAGGCTGAAGAACTGGCTAAGGAAGAGCATCTTATTTTCATATGTGGTCATTATGAAGGCTATGATGAAAGAATAAGAGAGCATATTATAACTGACGAAATATCGATTGGCGATTATGTGTTAACCGGGGGTGAACTCGGTGCGATGGTCGTTATCGATAGTGTCGTTCGACTATTGCCTGAGGTTCTAGGAAACGAAGAATCCCATCTGAGAGATTCGTTTAGTACTGGGTTGTTAGAGCATCCTCATTATACTAGGCCAGCTGATTTTCGTGGTTTGAAGGTTCCTGATGTCCTCACTTCAGGTAATCATCGCTTAATTGATCAATGGAGAGCGAAGGAGTCTTTACGAAGAACGTATGAACGAAGACCCGATCTGCTCGACAATTTTGAACTGACCGAAGAACAGCAAAAATGGCTTCGTGAAATAGAAAGCCTTAAAAAATAAGCTTGAAGTTGCTTACCCAATATGGTATGATACTTCTTGTGACTTAGATGAGAAGTCTTTGTCTTATAACGATGTTCCGCTGCAATTAGTGAGCTACAGTGATGCAAGAGCGTCTGTTGGAAGGAGTTGAAAACGATGCAAAAATTAATCGAAGAAATCACACAAGAACAACTTCGTACTGATCTTCCTGCTTTCCGTCCTGGTGACACTGTACGTGTACACGTTAAGGTTGTCGAGGGTACTCGTGAGCGTATTCAGTTATTTGAAGGTGTTGTGATTAAGCGTCGTGGTGGTGGAATTAGCGAAACTTTCACAGTTCGTAAAATCTCTTACGGTGTAGGCGTTGAGCGTACATTCCCAGTACACACACCAAAAATTGCGAAGCTTGAAGTTATTCGTCGCGGTAAAGTTCGCCGTGCTAAACTTTACTACCTACGTAACCTACGTGGTAAAAAAGCTCGTATTAAAGAAATCCGATAATAACAAAAGTGTAGAGCACTTATGCTTGAAGCTAAACAAAAGAAGCAGAAGAATTCAGATTGATTCAGCTGCCTAACAATGAAAGGAGCTTGTGTATGTGAAAATCTATCATGGATTTTTACTTGCAGGCTCCTTTATTGTTTTGGGGCATAAGAGATGGTTTTCACCTGAGTTCACAGCTTCACACTGTTCAAATTTTAAAAAAGTTAAATAAAGTATGTTAAACATTAACTATTGGATAATCTAATATGTACTCTAGCTCGTTTTCGTTTGATTTCACTGGCTATCTTAGTTTACTCTTAATATAAGAATCGTAATAATGATAATCGTGTACTTTAAGAATGGTGGGGATTGAAATAGTGGCTAAGAAAAAAAATGAATTATGGGAATGGACAAAAGCACTTATTATTGCTGTCGTGTTAGCAGCATTTATACGCTATTTTTTATTCGCCCCTATCGTAGTGGATGGCTTATCGATGATGCCAACTTTACATGACCAGGATCGAATGATTGTCAATAAATTTAGCTATAAAATAGGGAAACCTGAACGATTTGACATCATCGTTTTTCATGCACCAGAAGATAAGGATTACATAAAGCGAATCATTGGGCTACCAGGAGACAAGATAGAATATCGAAACGACACTCTTTATGTGAATGGAGAGGCATATGAGGAACCTTATCTTGATGAATTCAAAAATCGGGTCATAGATGGGCCACTAACAGAGCCATTTACACTTGAAGAGGTGACAGGTCAAGAGGTTGTTCCAGAGGGCCATTTATTCGTGATGGGGGATAATCGACGGTATAGTAAAGACAGTCGCCACATTGGTACGGTTCCGATGGAAAAAGTATTAGGGAATACGAGTATGATCTATTGGCCCTTAGAAGATATACGGTTGGTAAAATAAGTTGTTATATATAGGGAGGTGCAGCAATGACGATTCAATGGTTTCCAGGACATATGGCGAAAGCCCGTCGACAAGTAACAGAAAAGCTAAAACTTGTCGATATCATTTTTGAACTAGTTGATGCAAGGATACCCCATTCCTCTCGTAATCCAATGATCGATGAAATCATTCAACACAAACCAAGACTCGTCCTTTTAAATAAGGCCGATATGGCTGATAAAGAAGTGACGAAGGCATGGATTCGCTATTTTGATGAAAAAGGGATTAAAGCACTAGCGATTAATTCTCAAGCTGGTACTGGGATGAAAGAGATTGTATCAGCTTCAAAATTGATTCTAAAAGAAAAATTTGATCGGATGCAGGCTAAGGGGGTTAAGCCAAGGGCGATTAGAGCGATGATTGTTGGCATACCTAACGTAGGGAAGTCAACATTAATCAATCGTTTAGCAAAGAAAAATATTGCTAAAACAGGTAATACTCCTGGTGTCACAAAGGCACAGCAGTGGATTAAGGTAGGAAAAGAACTTGAATTACTAGATACTCCGGGAATCCTCTGGCCAAAGTTTGAGGATCAAGAAGTCGGCTCAAAGCTAGCACTAACTGGGGCGATCAAAGATACGATCTTAAACCTACAAGATGTTAGCATTTATGGACTTCGTTTCCTTGAAAATGAATATCCAACGCGTTTAAAAGAACGATATCAACTTGAAAACATTCCAGAAGATATTGTGGAGCTTTTTAATGAAATCGGGAAACGACGTGGTACTCTTATGAGTGGTGGCGAGGTTAATTATGATAAAGTGGCTGAACTTGTGATTCGGGACATACGTTCGGAGCAATTAGGACCACTCTCCTTTGAAAAGCCACAATACGATGAAGATTAAATAAGAAGTAAAGACCTTCTAAGTGATAGGAGGTCTTTACTTTTTTCGTTTCTAACCGATAAAAATAATATGACTTTATAAAAGGGGTTTTCTTACCTTGGCTACATATACGATTAAAGAAATTGAAGAAAAACTATTAAAGATAGAGCAAGAGAATGTTTCGTTCCTAGAAGAAATAAAGCAGGATGGTCGTAAAGGGGTCCAGCAATTAATCCAAAAATATGAACGTCGTCTCGAACAGAAAAAGAAGGCGATGGAGAAATTCATGCAAATGTCGAGCATCGAACGGCACTTAGGTACACAAGGATTTAACACGATAGGTGGAATTGATGAGGTAGGGCGTGGTCCTCTAGCTGGTCCCGTTGTGGCAGCATGTGTCGTATTGCCCACAGATTTTCAACTTCTTGGCATTGATGATTCTAAAAAGCTAACTGAATCAAAACGGGACGAGTATTTTGACTATATTAAACAACATGCCCTATCTATCGGTATCGGCATCATTGAAGCAAATGAAATCGATGAAGTAAATATTTATGAAGCGACTAAAAAGGCGATGCTTTCTTCCATTGCTGAAATGCCGATTAAACCAGATTATCTTTTAATTGATGCGATGAAATTGGATACTCCTTATCCTTCCCAATCTATTATAAAAGGTGATGGAAAAAGTATTTCCATTGCTGCAGCCTCGATTATAGCAAAAGTAACAAGAGACAGAATGATGAAGGAGTTGCATAGCCAATATCCTTTTTATCAATTTGCTAGTAACATGGGCTACGGCACGAAAGAACACCTACTAGCGCTAGAAAAATACGGAATCACACCATTTCATCGAAAGAGCTTTGAACCGATTAAAAGTATGATGAAACGAGAGGATTAAGATGATCGCAAGCCTTATCCAGTCATTACAAAAACAACATACCTTTCGAGCTCAAACCAACTCATTTCAACTAGGACAGATCATATACGGGCGAATTGGTAAGCTCTTTCCGAATCAGACAGCTGAGGTTCAGGTTGGCAATCAAAAAGTGATCGCTAAGCTGGAGGTTCCTTTGTCAGCAGGGGGGAAGTATTGGTTTCAAATTCAATCTGGTGAAGGTCGCCTCCATTTGAAGGTATTACCGTTTGAAGAATCTGGGAACAACCATCACACGCCTGTTAGTAGTCTATTAAAGCAAGTAGGACTTCCAGAGACGAAAGAAAATAGAGAGATGATTCAATACTTGTTAAGAGAGAAACTTCCGATTACAAAGGAGACATCTCAAGCAACAGCTCAATTAATAAATGAATACAAACAAGAGCCTGAAAAACTAGAGGTGTTGAAAGAAATGATGTCACGGAATTTACCTTTGACAAAGCAAGTCTTTGCAGGCGTACTAGCCTCATTGAAGAAAGAACCGTTGCATCAAATGATGGACGAGCTAAGTACAAAATTAAGGGCTTCACCTCAACTCTCAAAGGACGGGCAACAGCTTGTGCTATTATTAGAGGAAATGACGAAGACAGGGCAAGAGAAAGTGACAGAAAAAGTGACTAGTGCTTTATTAAAAGAGTGGCTTAATAATCGAGATACTGTTTCATCACAAAATGCTCTATCGCTTTTACAAAAGCTTTCATTTGTTCGTCAAGGGGAAGAACGTGAGCTTCTTTTTGAAGCAGCCAAAAAAATAGCAAGTAAAACGAGCACACTAACCCTTCCGATAAATGAAAATAGCAGAATAGAGCAGACCTTGCAACAAAATCAGGGGGGATTAACGGGGAGCCTTTTGAAGGCTGCTTTAATGAGAGAGATGGAGAATGGTATCCCATTAACGAAGCAAATTCTTTCCTTATTTACTGCAGACGGTAAACCTCCACAAACGCAACAAATAGTGAATAATTCTGCCATTTTATTAGAAAAGATGTCGCCTGAATTTACGAAACAAGAAATGACAATGCTTCAAAATAGTGTCAACAACGCTCAAGAAGAATTGGTTAAGTTCGACTTTGGGAAAAGTGTAGCAGATCATCTTCGAATGTTAGTCTCAAAGATTGGTTTCGATTACGAATCAAGGCACCTACCAATGTTAAAAGGGGAAAATGGCAATGAATTGCAAAAGCTTGATGTCCTCAAAGCGCTTTTACTTCGTGTTATCAATGAGGAATCATCAGGGACTGTGAAAGGCGATGCAGAACAGCTGTTACATAAAATTACGGGTATCCAGTTATTATCACAGGAAACGGCGCCGTTCACGAACTATGTCCTGCAGGTTCCCCTTCCGTTTTGGGAGAAAAAAACAGATTTAACGGTGCAATGGAGTGGAAGTA
Organism: Robertmurraya phoenicis; assembly: GCF_047302285.1. GTDB lineage: Bacteria > Bacillota > Bacilli > Bacillales > Cytobacillaceae > Robertmurraya. The sequence goes on along the minus strand of NZ_CP154845.1, from coordinate 2,903,222 downwards.
AGAAGGAAAATGGAGAAATTGATCCAGCGTATTGTCGGGTTCTTTTCTATTTAGAGCTTGAACATCTAAATGAAGTGATTGTCGATATGCAAATTCAAAATCGCATTATGAATATGACGATTGTCAATGATACGGAAAAAATAAAGTTCATTGCAGAACCGTTTATCAATGGTTTGAAAGAAAATTTACGTAATCTAGGATTTACATTAACAAGTATCTCCTTTCAACCTTCATTTGAAAGAGTTGCCGACACGAAGAAAAAAGTAAATCCCTACACTTCGAATTCCTATAGTGGAGTTGATATTCGAGTATGAAGCAAAAAAATAAGGAAAAAAGAAAAGAAGCAATCGCTTTAGGCTATGATCATGAAAAAGGAGATGCTCCGAGAGTGATAGCGAAAGGGAAGGGCGTGATTGCTGCCAATATTTTAGAAGAGGCAGCAAAAAACGAAATTCCTATTCAAGAGGACGCGGCTCTTGTTGAGTTGTTAGGGAATCTAAATATTGATGAAACCATTCCAGAAGAGTTGTATCAAGCGGTAGCCGAAGTGTTTGCCTTCATTTATAAAACGAATCAAGAGGTAGGGAGGAAGGAGATTTCCTCTTCACTACCTAAAGCTGATCAATAGAAAGATTGGAATTTAACCTCATTGTTTGTGTTCGTGAAATAGAAAGAAAATTATTATTTTTGGCATAATGGTAGACAACTTATTTTCAGTCTTATAAAATGAAAGCGCAGTCCAGTTTTAGAAAGTGTTAGTAAAAGGTCGCAAGTTGTCATCTAAGATCCTTTTACAACAATAAGGAGGATGGGAAATGAATATTCACGAGTACCAAGGTAAGGAAATCCTCAAAAGCTTTGGGGTATCCGTTCCTAACGGAAAAGTGGCTTTCACGGTGGAAGAAGCTGTCAGTGCAGCAAAAGAACTAGGAACAGAAGTTTGTGTCGTTAAAGCACAAATTCATGCTGGTGGACGAGGTAAAGCAGGCGGTGTAAAAGTTGCTAAGAGCTTAGATGAAGTTCGTACATATGCTAGCGAAATACTCGGCAAGACTCTTGTTACACATCAAACAGGTCCTGAGGGGAAAGAAGTAAAACGCTTATTAATTGAAGAAGGCTGCGATATTAAGAAGGAGTACTATGTTGGTCTTGTATTAGATCGTGCCACTTCTCGTGTTGTTCTGATGGCTTCTGAAGAGGGCGGAACAGAAATAGAAGAAGTTGCAGAGAAAACTCCTGAAAAGATATTCAAAGAAGAGATCGATCCAGTTGTCGGCCTCCAACCATTCCAAGCAAGAAGAATTGCTTTCAATATCAATATTCCAAAGGAATTGGTGAACAAAGCCGTTAAATTTATGATGGGTCTTTATCAAGCATATATTGAAAAAGACTGCTCCATTGCCGAAATTAATCCGCTTGTCGTAACGGGAGACGGGGATGTTATGGCATTGGATGCGAAATTAAATTTTGATTCAAATGCGCTTTATCGTAGAAAAGATGTTTTGGCATACCGCGATCTTGAAGAAGAAGATGCAAAGGAAATCGAAGCATCTAAATATGACTTAAGCTATATTTCACTTGATGGTAATATTGGTTGTATGGTTAACGGTGCAGGTCTTGCGATGGCGACAATGGACATCGTTAAGCATTATGGCGGAGAACCGGCTAACTTCCTAGACGTTGGGGGCGGTGCGACAGCTGAAAAAGTTACCGAAGCATTTAAGATCATCCTTTCTGATCAAAACGTAAAAGGTATTTTTGTTAATATTTTTGGCGGTATTATGAAATGTGATGTCATCGCTACTGGTGTTGTTGAGGCAGCTAAGCAAGTGGGACTAAGTGTGCCATTAGTCGTTCGTCTTGAAGGAACAAATGTAGAAATTGGGAAGAAAATCCTTGCTGAATCAGATATTGATATCATTTCTGCTGATTCTATGGCTGACGGTGCGCAGAAAATTGTTAGTTTAGTAGGATAACAAACATTTTATAAATGTTGGATTGATCACATATGTGAACGACTCTAGAGGTCGAATTACATATATCAGAAAGGAGATAAGTCTCGTGAGTGTATTTATTAATAAAGATACAAAAGTAATTGTACAAGGGATTACAGGCTCCACAGCCCTTTTTCATACAAAACAAATGCTTGAATATGGTACAAAGATTGTTGGGGGAACTACACCTGGTAAAGGTGGTATGGAGGTAGAAGGAGTACCTGTATTTAATACGGTCAAGGAAGCGGTTGAGGCAACAGGTGCGACAGCGTCAGTTATTTACGTACCTGCTCCATTTGCGGCAGATGCTATTCTCGAAGCTGTAGATGCTGAGCTTGAGCTTGCGATCTGTATTACAGAGCATATTCCGGTATTAGATATGGTAAAAGTGAAGCGTTATATGGAAGGAAAGAAAACTCGCCTTGTTGGGCCAAACTGCCCAGGTGTGATCACAGCTGATGAGTGTAAAATTGGAATCATGCCTGGTTACATTCATACAAAAGGTCATGTAGGAGTTGTCTCTCGCTCTGGTACATTAACGTATGAAGCTGTTCATCAATTAACTGAAGCTGGTATCGGTCAAACCACAGCTGTTGGAATCGGTGGAGATCCAGTTAATGGTACAAACTTTATTGATGTATTAAAAGCATTCAATGAAGACCCTGAAACTTACGCTGTCATCATGATAGGTGAAATCGGTGGTACGGCTGAAGAAGAGGCTGCTGAATGGGTGAAAGCAAACATGACGAAGCCGGTTGTTGGCTTTATTGGTGGGCGTACAGCACCTCCAGGAAAGCGAATGGGCCATGCTGGTGCCATTATCTCTGGTGGTAAGGGTACAGCAGATGAAAAAATTCGCGTCATGAATGAGTGTGGAATTGCTGTTGCAGACACTCCATCAGTCATGGGCGAAACTTTAATCAAAGTCCTAAAAGAAAAGGGCCTTTATGAAAGTTGCAAAACACATTAATTAAGTGAGCCAAGTTAGTCTCTTCAGATTGGAGGGACTAACTTTTATCATATTTATAGGAGGATACCTAATGGATGAATTTAAACGAAGACTCGTTTCCTTACACCATTGTAAAGGAATCGGCTGGAAAACGATTTATCATCTCTTAAAGCATGACCCCGAACTTTCAACACTTTTCGAGCAAAAGAAGATCCCTTCATTCACTCCCCAAGTACAAGAAAAACTTCTTCAAGACCTTCACTCTCATTCCATTCGTGAGCAGATCCATCAGTATGAATTAAATCAAGTCCATATGATTACTATTTTTGATAAGGAGTATCCCGCTCGTTTAAAGGAAACGTACGAACCCCCATGGGTTTTATATGGAAAAGGGAATATCGAATTGCTAAATCAACCTCTAAAACTAGCTGTGGTAGGTTCAAGAAATGCAACTGAATATGGAAAGAAAGCGATCGAATCCATTTTTCCTTCATTAATAAAAAGCGGAGTTGTCATTGTAAGTGGTTTAGCAACTGGAATCGACACGCTTGCCCATGAGACAACGATTCGTCTTGGTGGGCAAACTATAGCCGTTATTGCAGGAGGATTATTTCATATTTATCCGAAGACGAATAAAGAGCTAGCGATAAAAATGATGAGAGAACAGCTCGTTTTATCAGAATATCCGCCTAATAGGATGCCTTCCAGATGGCAATTTCCGATGAGAAACCGTATTATAAGTGGGATGAGTAATGGAACATTTATCGTCGAAGCGAAACAAAAAAGCGGTTCTCTTATTACAGCCAATTTGGCAGTAAATGAAGGAAGAGAGGTATTTGCCCTCCCAGGAAACATTTTTAGTGCTAATTCAATTGGAGCGAATGAACTCATTCAGCAGGGGGCAAAACTGGTATTTAACGGGGAAGATATATTGAATGAACTTATTTACTAACTAAGCGTATTTTGTTGTGAAAATAGACCCAAATCTTTAAAAACCCTCACGATAAAGTGAACAAAAAAATAAATTTTTCGAAAAAAGGTTGAAATTATCTTAAAACTGGTATACATTTTGCATCAGGTGTTACATATTTATTTTAAAGTTTTCATCAGCTAAATACACACTATTCTTGACAACCGATATTTATCTGTTTAATAATAGTGAATATTTAAAAAATAAGAATAAACTATTTTATGTATGTTTTCGATGGGAAATGCTGATAAATGGGATGATTAACATTGTACCTTTTTAAAGGACAAACAGTCCATCGTTTAATATAATTACCTCTTAAGGAGGACAATTGATGTCTGATTTTCTTGTGATCGTTGAGTCGCCGGCAAAGGCGAAGACGATTGAGAAGTATTTAGGAAAAAAATATAAAGTGAAGGCGTCGATGGGTCACATTCGTGACTTGCCAAAGAGCCAGACTGGTGTTGACGTTGAGAATAATTACGAGCCAAAGTATATTACGATACGTGGTAAAGGGCCTATTTTAAAAGAGTTAAAGACTGCGGCCAAAAGAGCGAAGAAAATCTATCTCGCAGCTGACCCGGATCGTGAAGGGGAAGCAATTGCTTGGCATTTAGCACATAGTTTAGATATGGATATCCATTCTGATTGTCGGGTAGTGTTTAATGAAATAACGAAGGATGCCATTAAGGAGTCCTTTAAACATCCACGTCCGATTAATATGGATCTAGTCGATGCTCAGCAGGCGCGGAGAATCCTTGATCGTCTCGTTGGCTATAACATTAGCCCGCTCCTTTGGAAAAAGGTTAAAAAGGGCTTGAGTGCCGGTAGAGTGCAATCTGTTGCGGTTCGTCTCATTATGGATAGAGAAAGAGAAATTCAAGAATTCGTACCTGAAGAGTATTGGTCGATAGATGCTCAGTTTTTAAAGGGGAAAGATTCTTTTGATGCTAGTTTCTATGGAGTAAAGAAAGAAAAAATGGAACTGAAGTCTGAAGAAGATGTAAAGGCCATTTTAAAACAAGTAAAAGGGAATAAGTTTACCGTAACCTCCGTTACAAAAAAGGAAAGAAAAAGAAATCCTGCAGCTCCTTTTACAACATCTTCTTTACAACAAGAGGCTGCACGTAAATTAAATTTCCGTGCCAAGAAAACAATGATGCTTGCTCAACAATTATATGAAGGAATTGATTTGGGGAAAGAGGGTACAGTTGGTTTAATTACATATATGAGAACGGATTCAACAAGAATTTCGGAATTGGCTCAAAATGAAGCAGCAGAATATATTCAATCTACTTATGGAGATTCGTTTTTACAAACGGAGAAGCGGAAAGAAAAGAAGAATTCAAATGCTCAAGATGCCCATGAAGCAATCAGGCCAACTAGTACACTTCGTGAACCAAGTACGATGAAAGAGTATTTATCCCGTGATCAATTAAGATTGTATCGCCTCATATGGGAGCGTTTTGTTGCCAGTCAGATGGCCCCAGCAATCATGGATACGATGAGTGTCGATTTGAAAAACGGGGATGTTGTCTTTCGAGCAACAGGCTCAAAAGTTAAGTTTGCTGGATTTATGAAGGTGTATGTCGAAGGAACTGATGATCAAGCGGAAGAGAGTAAGAATAATATGCTTCCAGATCTAAAAGAAGGAGACGAAGTGCTGAAAAAGGATATTGAACCGAAGCAGCATTTCACCCAACCTCCTCCAAGATACACGGAGGCACGGTTAGTCCGAACATTAGAGGAGCTCGGAATTGGTCGACCTTCTACTTTTGCTCCAACACTGGATACGATTCAAAAGAGAGGCTATGTAGCTCTTGATAATAAACGTTTTATCCCAACTGAGCTTGGAGAAATTGTCTTACAATTGATTATGGAGTTTTTCCCAGAAATCCTCGATGTTGAATTTACAGCGAAAATGGAGCAGGACCTTGATTACGTGGAAGAGGGAAAGACAAAATGGGTTAAAATCATCGACGATTTCTACCAAGGCTTTGAAAAGCAGTTAGAGAAAGCTGAAAAAGAAATGGCTGAGGTTGAGATAAAAGACGAACCAGCTGGTGAAGATTGTACGGAGTGTGGCAGCCCGATGGTATATAAAATGGGTCGCTATGGTAAATTTATGGCATGTAGTAACTTTCCAGATTGTCGCAATACAAAACCAATCGTGAAAGAAATCGGAGTTAAGTGTCCGAAATGTCATGAAGGAAACATTATAGAAAGAAAAAGTAAAAAACGCCGAATTTTCTATGGTTGTGATCGTTTTCCTGAATGTGACTTTATTTCCTGGGAGAAACCTTTACCACGGAGCTGTCCGAAATGTGAAAGTCTCTTAGTGGAGAAGAAGCTCAAAAAAGGAATTCAAGTTCAATGTGTCAATTGCGACTATAAGGAAGAGCCGCAAAGCTAAAGAGTGAGCAACTGCTCACTCTTTTAAATGCGCGTAATTAAATTTCCTCTGCGAAATTACTTGAAACTTTATTATTTTTCAAACGTATTATAAAATGCAGAAGGAATCGCAAAATAAAGAAAAGTAAGCATGTTTTTTAGAAACCCGAAGGACAATTCAGAACTTTGTGAAAAATTTGTAAATTTTCTTGCGTAGGGATTATTATTGTGCTAATATTGAATAGCTATGCCCTGTGAGGTGAATAAAGTTGGGTAAAGACGAGGTTGCCACGAAGCTGTTTTTACAATACCTACAAATTGAAAAGAACTATTCCCAGTATACGATCGAGTACTATCATGGGGATCTGATAGATTTTCGATTGTTCATGTCTGAACAATCTATCGCTGATTTTGAGGAAATTGAGTATTCGGACGTAAGGTTGTTTTTAACAAAACTATTCAATCAAAAGCTTTCAAGAAAGTCTGTTGCGAGGAAAATATCTAGTTTACGGAGTTTCTATAAATTTTTACTAAGGGAAAAGCTAGTTTCACAAAACCCGTTTGCTGGAGTTTCGATTCCAAAAGTAGAAAAAAGGTTGCCTAATTTTTTCTATGAAGAAGAATTAGCGATTCTTTTTCAAGCGTGTGACACTAGTGATCCGATAGGTCAAAGAAATAGAGCCATACTTGAATTACTTTACGCAACTGGAATTAGGGTAAGTGAATGCTGTAGTATTCGCTTGCAGGACATAGATATGGATTTGTCTACGCTTTTGGTTCATGGGAAGGGAAGAAAGGACCGTTACGTTCCTTTCGGTAGTTTCGCCGAAGAGGCATTGGAAAGATACATAGTAGAAGGCAGAGAAGCCATCATGAAGCAGAATAAGAAATCACATGATGTTCTACTAGTGAACTTTCGCGGTGGACCACTAACGACTCGAGGCTTGCGAACCATTCTAAACAGTATTGTTGAGAAATCATCCTTACACGGGAAAATACACCCGCATAAATTGAGACATTCATTTGCAACCCACCTCTTGAATAATGGGGCTGATATGCGAACCGTTCAGGAATTACTGGGACATGCAAATTTGTCTTCAACTCAAATTTATACCCATGTGACAAACGATTATTTGAAAAAGACGTATATGGAACATCATCCGAGGGCTTAGAGTCCCACAAAGGAGGAATCTGTATGAATCAATTTCATGCGACCACGATTTTCGCAGTACAACATAAAGGCAAATCTGCAATGGCGGGAGATGGTCAGGTTACATTTGGCAATGCGGTTGTGATGAAGCACACAGCAAGAAAAGTTAGAAAACTGTTTAATGGTAAAGTATTAGCGGGGTTTGCTGGTTCAGTGGCAGATGCCTTTACACTTTTTGAAATGTTTGAAGCTAAGCTTGAAGAGTATAACGGGAATCTTCAAAGAGCTGCTGTTGAACTTGCGAAACAGTGGAGAAGTGATAAGATGCTACGCCAACTTGAAGCAATGTTGATTGTGATGAATGAAGACAGCATCCTATTAATATCAGGAACAGGTGAAGTAATCGAACCAGATGACGGTGTGTTAGCCATCGGCTCTGGAGGGAATTACGCCCTATCTGCGGGTAGAGCACTGAAAAGGTATTCTGGTGATCACTTAACAGCAAAAGAAATTGCTAAATCTGCTTTACAAATTGCTGCTGAAATATGTGTTTATACGAACGAAAATATAATTGTTGAAGAGCTAGGGGGAATGTAATGATGTCAAAAGAAAAAAACTTAACTCCAAGGCAAATTGTAGAACGTTTGGATCAATACATAATCGGTCAAAAGGACGCGAAAAAAGCTGTTGCTGTGGCATTAAGAAATCGCTATCGTCGCAGTTTACTGGATGAGAAGCTTCGAGATGAAATTAGTCCTAAAAACATTTTAATGATTGGACCAACTGGGGTTGGTAAGACTGAAATCGCTAGAAGAATGGCAAAGCTTGTCTCAGCGCCATTTGTAAAAGTTGAAGCGACGAAGTTTACTGAGGTTGGTTACGTCGGTCGAGATGTTGAGTCAATGGTTCGAGATTTGGTTGAAACTTCAGTGAGACTTGTGAAAGAAGAAAAAATGTTAAGTGTTAAAGAACGAGCTGAAGAAAATGCTAATAGAAGACTTATCGATTTATTAGTCCCTTCAACGAAAAAGACAAGTAGTTATAAGAATCCGCTCGAAATGCTTTTTGGTGGCGGAGCGGACCAACAAGAGCAAGAAACAAATCCATCTGAAGAATATAATATTCAGGAAAAAAGAAAAATTGTTAGAGAAAAGCTTGCGATGGGTGATTTGGAAAACGAAGTTGTGACAGTTGAGGTTGAAGAACAACAGCCCTCCATGTTTGATATGTTGCAGGGCTCCGGTATGGAGCAAATGGGAATGAATATGCAAGACGCTTTGAGCGGACTTATGCCTAAGAAAAGGAAAAAGCGTAAGCTTACTGTGAAAGAGGCAAGAAATGTTTTAACAAATGAAGAAGCTCAAAAGCTTATTGATATGGATGAGGTCACACAAGAAGCTGTATTTAGAGCAGAGCAATCTGGGATCATTTTCATAGATGAAATTGATAAAATTGCAAGTAAAAATCAAGGTGGGTCCTCTGCTGATGTATCTCGAGAAGGTGTTCAGAGAGATATTCTTCCTGTTGTGGAAGGTTCGACTGTTGTGACAAAATACGGCTCTGTAAAAACGGATCATGTTTTATTCATGGCAGCCGGGGCATTCCATATCGCAAAACCGTCAGATTTAATCCCTGAACTTCAAGGACGTTTTCCGATTCGTGTGGAGTTGACAAAACTAACAGTTGAAGATTTCTTTAAAATTTTGATTGAGCCTGACAATGCATTAATTAAACAATATGAAGCATTGTTAGCGACCGAAGGTATACAAATTGAATTTTCTGACGATGCTATTCGTAAGATTGCAGAAGTAGCATTCGAAGTAAATCAAAATACTGATAACATTGGGGCAAGACGTCTGCATACCATCCTTGAAAAATTATTAGAGGATTTATCCTTTGAAGCTCCAGATATTACGATGGAAAAAGTGACGATTACACCGCAATATGTGGAAGACAAATTAGGGGCAATCTCCAAAAATAAAGATCTTAGCCAATTTATTTTATAGGAAAGTATGAGAACAAGTTCTCGGGTATCAGTTGTAATGAAAAAGGACTCATGTAATAAATATTAAAATTTTCGAAGCAACAACGGTTGTAAGGAAATAGGAGGAAGAACAATGGATTTATTAACAAAAACAAGAAAAATTAATGCGTTATTACAAAAAGCAGCAGGTAAGCCAGTAAACTTTAAAGAAATGTCTGAAACATTGAGTGAAGTAATTGAAGCGAATATCTTCATCGTAAGTAGACGCGGTAAGCTGTTAGGTTTTGCAGTAAACCAAAAGATTGAAAATGACCGTATGATTAAAATGCTTGAAGATCGTCAATTTCCTGAAGAGTATACAAACAATCTTTTCAACATTAAGGAAACTTCATCAAACCTTGATATTGATAGTGAGTACACTGCTTTTCCAGTGGAAAATAAGGAATTATTTCAAAATGGTTTAACAACAATTGTTCCGATAATTGGTGGTGGAGAGAGACCAGGTACATTAATCTTGGCTCGTCTACAGGAACAATTTCACGATGACGATTTAATCCTTGGCGAATACGGTGCTACTGTAGTAGGAATGGAAATTCTTCGTGAAAAAGCAGAAGAAATTGAAGAAGAAGCTCGCAGTAAAGCGGTTGTTCAAATGGCGATTAGCTCACTTTCATATAGTGAACTAGAAGCAATTGAGCATATCTTTGAAGAGTTAAATGGTCATGAAGGTTTGCTAGTGGCTTCAAAAATTGCTGACCGTGTAGGAATTACTCGTTCTGTAATCGTCAATGCACTTCGTAAGCTTGAAAGTGCTGGCGTTATTGAATCACGTTCATTAGGTATGAAGGGAACATATATTAAAGTATTAAATGATAAGTTCCTTGTTGAGTTAGACAAACTTAGAACAAATTAATCACATATAACCCTCCTCAAGTAGGAGGGTTTTTTACGTTTGAAAAAAGTCGAATTTTGTAAAAAAATGGACTTATAATTTATGTAAGCATATGCGTAAATCATGTCATAATCAATATTAATAATGATTCTAAAGTAGGGCTGTTATCTCTTCCATTTAATATGAAGTTGAGAAAAATTAGCGAAAACAGGTCATAACTCCCATTTTTTTTAACGATTATATCATAGACATATTATTTCTTATTCATTACAATTAAGTATGTGTTACATTTTTCATCTAAATATTACATTCTTCTACAAAATTCCTTAACACGGTTAAATTATAATGACGGGGGTGAAGAAAATTGAAGCTGTTTTCGAATACTATTTCAACATTAGAGAATGCATTGAACTATTCTTCCACTAAACAGAAGGTAATTGCTCAAAATATCTCAAATGCTGACACTCCTAATTATAAGGCTAAAGAAGTTAGCTTTAAATCCGCTTTAGAAAATGCACAACATGCTTCAATGACAGCAAAGCGAACGGATATGAGACATTTTGATTTTCAAGGTAGCTCATCAACGGGAATCACTATTACAACGAATAAAGATACAGCATATAACAATAATGGAAATAATGTTGATATCGACAAAGAAATGGCAGATTTGGCTACAAACCAAATCTATTACAACGCATTGACGGAAAGAATTAGCGGGAAGTTCCAGACGTTGCAATCGGTCATAAAAGGAGGTAAATAAGAATGTCTATTTTCCATAGCATGAATACTTCTGCTTCAGCATTGACATCACAAAGATTAAGAATGGATGTCATCTCATCTAATATGGCTAATGTGGACTCCACAAGAGCAACTCAAGTAAATGGAGAGTGGGTTCCTTATCGTCGTAAGTCGGTTGAGCTTCAACCGAAGGAGGGCGGTTTTTCTTCGTTTTTGAATGTAGCCATGAATAAGAATGAAGCTGGAAGTGGAGTTCAAGTTTCGAGAATTGTCGAGGATGATACTCCTTTTAAAGAAGTTTATGATCCAGAACATCCTGATGCCAACGAATTTGGCTATGTGCAGATGCCGAACGTTGATCCATTAAGAGAGATGGTTGACTTGATCAGTGCAACACGTTCTTATGAAGCAAACGTTACAGTCTTGAATGCATCTAAAGGAATGTTAATGAAAGCCTTAGAAATTGGAAAATAAAAGGAGCCATCCTAAATGAATAATATATCGTTTCCGAATGTATCGAAAGTATTGCCAATAAATAATAATGAGGTTAAGACCTCTTCGCTTACACCATACGAAGCACAAAAGAGTTTTGCGTCCGTACTTAAACAATCAATTGAAAAAGTAAATGAAGCGCAAGTTCAATCTGACGTTATGACCGAAAAGTTAGCAAAAGGAGAGAATGTTGACTTACATCAAGTCATGATCGCAAGTCAAAAAGCAAGCGTCACTCTGCAAGCAACAATGGAAATTCGAAATAAGGTCGTTGAAGCATATCAAGAAGTTATGAGAATGCAAGTTTAGTAGACGTGGAGAATATGTGATTTATTCCAATTAGACAGAACAACCGGGGGATGGGGAATGACAGTATCGTTTCAGAGATATATAAACAATTTAAAAGAATACTGGAATGGGCGTTCTAAACAACACAAGATGATCATGATCGGATCTATTCTGTTATTAATCATCGTTCTTTCCTTGGTCATAGTGTTTGCAACGAGAACCAATATGGTCCCTTTATATAAAGATTTATCTTTAACCGAAATAGGTACAATTAAAGAAAACCTAGACGGGAAAGGAATAAAGTATGAAATTTCGGATGGGGGCACGACCATTAGTGTTCCCGAAGAACAAGCAGACACTCTGATCGTGGAACTAGCTGCTGAAGGGTTGCCAAAGTCAGGAGGCATTGATTATTCGTTTTTCAGTCAAAATGCTGGAATTGGTATGACTGATAATGAGTTTAATGTCATGAAGCTTGATGCTATGCAGACAGAACTTGCAAATTTAATAAAAGGTGTTGAAGGAATTAAGGATGCACGAGTGATGATCACGCTTCCTACTCAAGGAATCTTTGTTAATGATGCAAAAGAAGAGGCTACTGCAGCAATTATATTGAATACCGTGCCTGGTTATCAATTTGAAGAAAAGCAGATCAATGCTTTATACCATCTTGTTTCAAAAAGTGTGCCGAACCTCTCTACAGATAATATCGTCATCTCTAACCAAAACTTTGAGTATTTTGATCTAAAAAAAGATGGAAATTCTTCGGGAGATATTTTCACTGCTCAAAATGAGATTAAAAAAGAAATCGAACGTGATGTACAACGCCAAGTTCAAAGCATGCTTGGTACTTTAATGGGTCAAGATAAAGTCGTTGTTTCGGTAACAGCAGATATCGATTTTACACAAGAAAATCGTGAAGAAAATATTGTTACTCCAGTTGATGAAGAGAATATGGAAGGAATTGCGATTAGTGCCCAGAGAATTACCGAGACTTTCACTGGTGAAGGTGCTGGAGCAGGTGGTGTTCCGGCAGCTGAAGACCCAGCTGATGCTTTAGGTGGTACGTACCAAGCTGGAGCAGGTGGAAATGGTGATTATGAAAGAATTGAAGAGACGATTAATAGTGAAGTAAATAAAATCCGCAAAGAAATAGTCGAAAGTCCATATAAAATAAGAGACATAGGAATTCAAGTGATGGTTGAACCTCCAGTTGCTGATGATGAAACTTCTCTGCCACAGGAGAGAGTAGACGATATCACGAGAATGTTAAGTACAATCGTACGAACAACCATCAATAAGGATACTGTCGATGGAGAATTAACGGATGAAGACATACAAGATAAAGTAGTCGTATCCGTTCAACCATTTAATGGCAAGACACAATTTACAACTGAACCTCAAACGGTATTACCTTGGTGGGTATATGCCTTAGGTGGAGCATTAATTCTGATTATTATCCTTCTTATTTTCTTATTTTTACGTGCTCGTAAAAAACGTGAGAAAGAAGCAGAAATGGAAGAAATCTACGATAATGGGCCACAAGTTAATATACCTGATGTAAATGAAGAACAAGAAACTGAAGGAAGCTTAAGAAGAAAGCAGCTTGAGAAAATGGCAAAAGAAAGTCCTGAAGACTTTGCGAAATTATTAAGGACGTGGATCTCGGAAGACTAGGAGGTTTGACAGTTGGCAAAAAGAGAACAAAGAGAATTAACAGGTAAGCAAAAGGCAGCCATTCTCCTCATATCACTTGGACCTGATGTATCTGCGTCTGTTTATAAACACTTAAGTGAAGAAGAAATTGAAAAATTAACTTTAGAAATTTCCGGTGTTAAAAAAGTTGACTCGCATTCGAAAGAGGAAATTATGGAGGAGTTCCATAATATTGCATTGGCTCAAGATTATATTTCTCAAGGTGGTATTGGCTATGCGAAAACCGTTCTTGAGAAAGCTCTTGGAACGGAACAAGCAGCAGTTATCATTAATAGGCTGACTTCCTCTTTACAAGTTCGTCCATTTGATTTTGCAAGAAAAGCAGACCCAGCACAAATTTTGAATTTTATTCAAAATGAACATCCGCAAACAATCGCCTTAATTTTGTCCTATTTGGACTCTACTCAAGCGGGGCAAATTCTTTCAGAACTACCACAGGAAATGCAAGCGGATGTGGCTAGAAGGATTGCGGTAATGGACAGTACATCTCCAGAAATCATTAATGAAGTTGAGCAGATTTTGGAACGAAAGCTATCTTCAACTGTTACGCAAGACTATACGCAAACTGGCGGTGTAGAGGCAGTGGTAGAAGTGCTTAATGGGGTAGATAGAGCTACGGAAAGAACGATTTTAGATGCTTTAGAAATTCAAGATCCAGAGCTTGCTGAGGAAATCAAGAAACGGATGTTTGTCTTCGAGGACATTGTTACTCTTGATAGTCGAGCCATTCAACGGGTTATCCGTGACTGTGAAAATGAAGACCTCATGCTGTCACTTAAAGTATCAAGTGACGAAGTGAAAAACATTGTATATAAAAATATGTCAACGCGTATGGTTGAGACATTTAAAGATGAAATGGAATATATGGGTCCTGTTCGCTTACGTGATGTTGAAGAGGCCCAATCTAGAATTGTTGCGATTATTCGCCGATTAGAAGAATCTGGTGAGATCGTAGTCGCTCGTGGCGGAGGGGATGATATTATTGTCTAGGCTTATTAAATCTAGCTGCTCAACTAGTGAACAGCAGGAAAATAAAGTGATCTCGATTCGAAAGTTTAAGACAAAATCTGAAGAGAGTAATCTAGAGCCGTCCAACAATATAATCTCCATGCAACAACAAGCCATGTTAGACGAGGCAAAGAAACAAGCAAACCAAATTATTGCTGAGGCAAATGCTCATCAAAAGCAACTGCAGGAGCAATTACAACAAGAAAGAATTCGGTGGGAAGAAGAGCTTGTACTACTAACTCAACAGGCGAAGAAAAGCGGTTATGAAGCGGGTTTTCTCCTAGGTAAAGATGAAGGGTATCGAGAAATGCTCGAATTGATTGATCAGGCAAAACAGACCGTCACAAGCTCGAAGGCAGATTACCATCGAACAATTGAACAATCTGAAACAATGATTTTAGAAATAGGTTTGAAAGTGGCTGAGCGAATCCTTGGCGAACATCTTAATGGGGAATTGGAGCACTTTATAAGTATTGTGAAGCGAGCACTTAAGGAAGCGAGAGAGTATCGTGAAGTGCAATTACATGTAAATCCGCTGCATTATGAATTTTTACTGTCTCAAAAAGAAGATTTGATCAAAATTTTCCCGAAAGAGACGGAAGTTTATATTTATCCAGATGGAGAGTTATCACAGTATAGTTGCATCATCGAGTCAGCCAATGGAAGAATTGACGCAAGCGTAGACCAACAGCTTTTGGAGATTAAAGCAAAGCTATTCGAATTGTTGGAGAGTGAATAAAGTGAAATTAGCTGACGTATTAGAGCAAATAAACCAAATAGACACATACAAACACTACGGTAGAGTCAAACGAGTTGTGGGACTTATGATTGAATCTCAAGGTCCAGAAAGTTCGATTGGTGATGTTTGCTATATCCATGTCGGCCATAAACAGAAAAGAAAAATCAAAGCTGAAGTAGTCGGTTTTAAAGATGAAAATATTATCTTAATGCCCTATACAACAGTCAATGACATTTCTCCTGGTAGTTTCGTGGAGGCTAGTCATAAGCCACTCGAAATTAAAATCGGACCAGATTTAATCGGCAATGTTCTTGATTCGATGGGACAACCTTTAGATGGTGAAGAATTGCCAAAGGGGCTCACACCGGTATTGACAGAGCAAGAGCCGCCTAATCCATTAAAACGACCACCTATCTCTGAATCGATAGAAGTGGGTGTTCGAATGATCGATTCGTTATTAACAGTCGGTACAGGACAAAGGGTCGGTATTTTTGCCGGAAGTGGTGTTGGAAAGAGTACCTTACTTGGAATGGTTGCTAGAAATACGAAAGCAGACTTAAACGTAATTGCTTTAATCGGAGAACGTGGTCGTGAGGTAAGGGAATTTATTGAACGAGATTTAGGAGCTGAAGGTTTGGCGCGTTCGATAGTTGTAGTGGCGACCTCAGATCAACCAGCTCTTATGAGGATTAAAGGAGCACTTACGGCAACGGCAATTGCTGAATACTTTCGCGACCGAGGTTTGAATGTCATGTTGATGATGGACTCGGTAACGAGGGTAGCGATGGCACAGCGTGAAGTAGGGCTTGCGATAGGTGAACCGCCTACAACGAAAGGATATACTCCTTCCGTTTTTGCGATACTTCCAAAGTTATTGGAAAGAACGGGAACAAATATGAAAGGCTCCATCACGGCATTTTATACCGTTTTAGTAGATGGTGATGATATGAACGAACCTATCGCAGATACGGTGCGTGGAATACTGGACGGACATTTCGTCTTAGATCGGGACCTGGCTAATAAAGGCCAATATCCAGCCATCAATGTTTTAAAAAGCGTAAGTCGAGTTATGAACAATGTCGTTCCTGAAGAACATCGTAAATCGGCAGAAAAGCTAAGAGAGCTTGTGAGCACTTATATGAATTCAGAGGATCTAATCAATATCGGAGCCTATAAAAAGGGTTCCTCGAGACCAATTGATGAAGCCATTCGTTTATATCCAGAAATTATCCGCTTCTTAAAACAGGAAACGGATGAGAAGGCATCATTTCAAGATAGCTTAAAGGCGCTCTATGAGTTAATGGGAAAAGGTGAGATGATCCGATGACTTATCAGTATAAATTTGCAAGAGTACTAGCTTTGAAGGAAAGGGAGAAGGATGAGGCTTTATCTTCTTACCAGGATGCCGTTAAAAAATTTGAAGAAGTTGCCGAAAAGTTATATGAGCTATTAAGAAAAAAAGAAGAGCTTGAGGATTTTCAATCTAAAGGTCTAAAGAGTGGTCTATCGATTGTAGAAATTCGACATCATCAGCAATTTATTGGGAATCTTGAAAAAACAATTAATCACTATCAAAAAATGGTTATAAATGCTCGAAATCGAATGAGTTTATTTCAAGAAAAACTAATGGAAAAAAACATTGAAGTGAAAAAATTTGAAAAAATTCGTGAAAAGGATTTCGTACAATTTCTCAAATCCTTAAAGACAACCGAGAATAAGCAAATGGATGATATCTCGATTCAAGTCTATATGAACCGGGGAAGCTAGGTGATTTGATGGCAAAGACAGCCGAGAAAATAGTAGAAAAAAAAGCGAATAAGTTTCAATGGTTTCTCTACACGGGCCTTATCCCATTATTATTTCTGGTCGTAGTTATGCTGATTGTATTCTCTGTTGCTGGCATTAATGTATTTGAAAAGGCGAAGGAATACAGTCAAAAAGTTCCGTTTCTTTCTGAGATGATAAACGAAGAGCCTAATCAAACGATGGAGGAACTAGAAGCTAATACAATTGAGCTTGAAGGCCAAATACAGGATAAGGAAGCTCAAATTGAAAAGCTTCAAACAGAGCTCGAGGGAAAAGACACAGAGATTGAGCGGACTAATTTAGAAATTGAGCAACTTCAAATGCAAATCGATGAGTTACTTGCGATTCAAGACGAAAATAAACGCGCCTTTAAAGATATTGTCAAAACCTATGAGACGATGTCTGCAAAAAAAGCTGCTCCCATTATTTCACAAATGCAAGAGCAAGAGGCATTGCAAATACTTTCAAGTATAAAGTCAGACAATCTAGCAGCCATTATGGAAAATCTCCAGCCGGAAGAGGCAGCGAAATATACAGAATTGCTAACAAATGAATAATCAATGGATTATTCGTTTGAATAGTGTGATAACTTGAAAGGAGGTGAAAAAATGGAAATCGGAGGTATTGGTTTCTTTAATACGATCTCGTCATCAGTAAAGGAAGGGACGCTATCTACGGAAGAAAGCGGCTTTAAAGGTCTTGTTGGCTTATTCCTATCTGAAAGCACATCTCAAGGCATAAATAATCCTTTAGCAGAGGAACGTTCTCTTGATATCCCAGCAGATGAACTAGTTGCTCTAATTGATTTTCTAGGTGCAGAGGATATTCTTGATGTAGAAGATGGGTTGAATTTACTGAAACAAGCTCAAGCAGCGAGTAATCCTGAAGAATTACTGCAAATCATTGCTGAAACAATCGAACCGAATGTGAATGTAAAGGAATTAATCCAGTCATTCCAGCAAAGTTCAAGCATGCCGATTGAAGGTGAGATTTCTGAACCAAATCAATCTGAAGCTGAAGAAATCAAAGTAGAAGATTTGTTAGCGATTTTGACTCAATTTAACTCCATGCCACTTGATGAACTTAAGGGTGCTGCCCAAAAAGATATGGTTCAGCTTGTGAAAATAGTTAAAATATTTGAGCTACTTGCACCAGAACAAAACGTGAATAATGATCAAAGGCAGCTTAAAGACTTGGTCCAGCAACTAACGAAAAAATTTGAAGGATTTTTAGAATCAGCCAATTTAACTCAAAAGGATGATTTCACAAAGCAAAATAGCAGGCAGGAATATTTACTAAAAACATTCTCATCCGTAGCTTCGGAGCTTAATCAAAATAAGAAGCATCTTATAGGCAAGCTTCTCGGAGAATCTTCTACTGAATCTAAATCTTTGTCAGTAAAGAACGAGCCTGTTAATGGTATAGTTCAATTCCATCAAATATCAAAGGCTGAGCAATTTACGATGACACTCCAACAATCAGGAAAACCAACTGGAACAAACGATTTAATCAAGCAATTTGAAAATATTTTGGCAAAAAGTCAATTTTCTAACGTTGTTGGAACTCAGAAGCTTTTGATTAAATTGAACCCTGAACACTTAGGGGCTTTAAGAATCGAGCTTATTCAAAAAGATGCAGGGATGGTTGCTAAGATATTAGCGACAACGAAGCTTGCGAAAGAGACGCTTGAATCACATATTCAAGGCTTAAAGCATGCGTTTGCTTCACAAAACATTCTAGTAGACAAACTTGAGATTGCCCAATCTGCTAATCAGTCGATGGAGCGATTTTTGAACAAAGAGCAACAGCAACAATCACAGCAACAGCAGCAACAAGAACAACCAGAGCAAAATAATGGAAGTAACTCAGGCGCTGAGGAACATACTTTCGTTACATCATTGGAAGAAGCGCTTATAAATCAGAAAGTATAGGAGGTGAACAGATGACAAATACAATTGATTCATCTTTATATTTATCATCTCAACAGCAGACAAGGAGTACAGGCTCCAATGTTCTAGGTAAGGATGATTTCCTTAAAATCTTAATGGTTCAATTGCAAAACCAAGATCCAACTAGTCCGATGGAAGACCGAGAGTTTATTGCGCAAATGGCTCAGTTTTCTTCGTTAGAGCAAATGACGAATATGAGTACTGCCCTGCAAAGCTTTGTTAGTACACAAGAGCAGAACAATCTAATTTCCTACAATCAATTTATAGGAAAGGAAGTAAATTGGCATAAGCTTTCCTACTCAGATGATGATCCCAATGCTGCACCGGACATTCTTGAAGGAAGAGGCAAAGTCGAATCAGTACAATTTAAAAATGGAACTGTCGAATTAATTCTTGAGGATGGAACCGTTCTGGAACCAGCCAATATTTCTGGCGTAAATGGCTCTTCTTCGGTATCTGGTGAAAACAACCTTATCCAAGCGAGTATGTTAATTGGAAAAATGGTCACCTATTTAAACGAATCGAAGGAAGAGATATCAGCACTTGTAAAATCGGTCTCGATCAAGGATGGAAAAATTTTGTATCAACTGGATGATGAAAACGAGACAAAGATTACTTCACAACAAATGACGAAAATTGAATAAAAAGGGTTGGTTGGATGGAACAGTCTAATTATAGACCAATACAATCACAGCCGATTGCTAATCAGCGTATTCAAACTAAGAGATCGAACCCTACACCAAGTAATTCTTTTGCGATGCATTTTCAGCAGGCGATACATGGAAATAGTAAGTTGGTTTTGAGTAAGCATGCAAAAGAGAGATTACAACAGCGAGATATTCATATTTCAGACCAACGCTGGGAGCTTATCGAAGAGAAAGTGAATGAAGCGAAAAGATTAGGAATCAAAGATTCCCTTGTCCTAATGGATGATGCGGCTCTGATTGTGAGTGCCAAAAATAACACGGTCATAACGGCAATGGATAGACAAGAAGCAACAACACAAATTTTTACCAATATTAATGGGACGATTGTCCTCTAAATAAACTAAATGGCTGGACCTAAACAGGAAGCCAGAGCTGCGGACTGATTGAAGCAGCTAATGAAAGGAGAAATTATTCTATGTTACGTTCTATGTACTCAGGAATAAGCGGAATGAAAAACTTCCAAACAAAATTAGATGTTATCGGGAATAATATTGCCAATGTAAATACATTTGGATTTAAAAAGGGTCGCGTTAACTTTAAAGATATGATTTCTCAAACAGTAGCAGGTGCTAGCGCTCCTTCAGCAACTCTAGGTGGGGTGAACGCAAAGCAGGTTGGATTAGGTTCTACATTGGCTTCGATTGATACGATTCACACTCAAGGAAGTATCCAAACCACAGGAAGAGGACTTGATTTAGCTATCTCTGGTGATGGATATTTTGTCCTTGCACCTAATAATGGTGATGCTGATACAAGCTTCGCTGAATTAGATAAAAGCTTTACAAGAGGTGGAAACTTTTATTTAGACGAGCAAGGATATCTCGTGAATGCTGACGGTCTTTATTTACAAGGTTTTGCTGCAGTTCCTGGTGAAGTGGATCCGGATACAGAAGAAGTTGCTCCTGATACCATTGATACATCTCTCTATTCTAGAATGAGAATCCCTGCCACAGCGGAAAGCTATAGTATTTCTGATAAAGGTGAAGTACAGTATGTAGAGGATGGACAAATTAAACTTGCAGGACAAGTCATCATTGCTAAGTTTGATAATAGTGAAGGCCTTCAAAAAGCAGGTCAAAACTTATTTAGAGAATCTGCTAACTCTGGTTTAGCACGTGGAAGTGCTCCTCAGGCTGATGGAGCTGGTGGGATTGTAGCAGGCGCCCTTGAAATGTCCAACGTCGACCTTTCAGAGGAATTCACAGAAATGATTGTGGCACAACGTGGTTTCCAAGCGAATACTAGAATCATCACAACTTCTGATGAAATTCTTCAAGAGCTTGTAAATTTAAAACGATAGATTAAGGGAGGGACAGGACTGAAGTGATAAGGAGTCTTCAGTCCTGAATAATACCGTGATAAATGTTACAAGATTAAATGGAAAACCTTATATCATTAATGCAATTTACATTGAAACAATTGAATCCTTTCCTGATACGACGATTACACTTTCAAATGGGCGTAAATACGTGGTGAAGGAATCAGAAGAAGAGGTAGTGCAGTTAGTAATTAAGTTCTATCAAACTGTCAACCTGCTAGGACTTCAACAGATGGAGGGCCCAGAGCATGAAAAATAATAAGCTTGTTATGATAATGTTAATTATTCTAATCACCATTACACTTGTTGGGGCTGTTGCTGTTGTAGTTGTCCTTAAGGTTACTGGAGCTGAAAAAACAGAGGGACCAACCATTGATGAGGTGCTGGAATATTCGGTAGACATTCCAGAAATCACAACAAATTTAGCTGGAAATGACTTTATCCGTATCTCATTTAAAATTCAAACAGATAGTAAGAAGGCAAAAGTTGAATTAGATAAAAGAGATTTTCAAGTAAAAAACATTATTATTCATACACTATCTGAAAAAAGCTCAAAGGAAATTCAGGGTTCACAGGGTCAGACAAATCTTGAAGAAGAGTTAAAAGATAACATCAATGAATTGATGAAGGACGGAAAAGTGGAGAAAGTATACATCACCGGATCACTCCTCCCGTAATTTTTTAACAAATGTACATTGTATGTGAATGGAGGTGAGGATTCATGTCCGGAGAGGTTTTATCACAAAGTGAGATTGATGCCTTGTTATCTGCCATTTCGACTGGAGAAATGGATGCTGATGAACTAAAAAAAGAAACAAATGAGAAAAAAATCAAAGTATACGATTTTAAGAGGGCCTTACGATTTTCGAAAGATCAAATACGAAGTTTAACTCGTATTCATGAGAATTTTGCTCGGTTGCTCACAACCTTTTTCTCAGCGCAGTTAAGAACTTATGTTCAAATTTCTGTTGCATCAGCCGATCAAATTCCATATGAGGAATTTATTCGCTCCATCCCCAAAATGACGATTTTGAATGTTTTCGAGGTACCTCCATTAGATGGGAGAATCCTGATGGAAGTAAATCCGAACATCGCTTATGCCATGATGGATCGAATGATGGGTGGTAAGGGTAGTAGCATTAATAAAGTAGAAAACCTAACTGAAATTGAAACGAAAATTATGTCGACGACGTTTGAGCATTCTTTTGAACATTTGCGTGAGGCGTGGGAAACGCTCGAAGATATTGAACCAATGCTAGCTGATTTTGAGGTGAATCCTCAGTTTTTACAAATGGTTTCGCCGAATGAGACAGTAGTCGTTATTTCGCTCAACACGACGATTGGAGAAACAACAGGGATGATCAATATTTGTATTCCTCACGTGGTTTTAGAACCGATCATTCCAAAGCTTTCTGTTCATTATTGGATGCAAACCGATAAGAAGGACAGAGAACCTCAAGAGGTTGCACTTTTGGAGAAAAGACTTAAAAGAGCAGATTTACCGATTGCGGTTGAATTAGGAAATGCTGAAATCACGATACAAGATTTCCTGATGATGGACATTGGAGATGTGATTGAATTAAAACAACATATTGAAAGCCCATTGACGATCAAAGTAGCTGAAGTTCCTAAATTTTCGGGTCAAGCTGGTAAAATCAACAAGAAAATTGCAGTTCAAATTTTAGAGACATTGAAGGGGGGAGACGACAATGGTGAGTGATGATATGCTCTCTCAAGATGAAATAGATGCGTTATTAAGAGGAACAGATGAAATAGACCTAGATAGTGGAAATAGTAAAACAGCCAATGTGGAAGATTATTTAACATTAATGGAGAAAGATGCTCTAGGTGAAATTGGAAATATTTCCTTTGGAAGTTCTGCTACGGCATTGTCTACTTTATTAAATCAAAAAGTTGATATTACAACACCAACCGTTTCAGTCATTTCAAAAAGTGATTTAGGGGAAGAGTTTCCACACCCTTATGTAGCCATCCAAGTAAAATATACTGAAGGCTTTTCAGGAACAAACCTACTCGTCATTAGACAAGAGGATGCAGCGATTATTGCTGATTTAATGCTTGGAGGGGATGGATTAAATCCCGCTGAGCTTATGGGGGAAATCCAGCTTAGTGCTGTCCAAGAAGCTATGAATCAAATGATGGGATCTTCAGCGACTTCAATGTCTACGATTTTTAGTAAAAGGGTGGATATCTCTCCACCTACGATTGATATTCTTAATCTCCAACATGGTGAAGGAACTGAAAGAATACCGAACGAGGATATGCTTGTAAAGGTTTCTTTCAGGCTGAAAGTGGGAGAACTGATCGATTCGAACATCATGCAATTAGTCCCATTAGAGTTTGCGAAAGATTTAGTTGCAGAATTGTTGAATCCAACTTCTGTAACGGAACAAGCTTCTACGACAACTGAAACTGTTCATGCGGAACCAGTCGTTCAATCTCAACATACTCAACAAGGGATTAGTAGTTCGTCTATCGGAGAGCAACCAACAATGCCAGGATATGGTGAACCTAACCAACAGGGTTCAACACCATCAGGATACCAAATGCCTCCAATGCAGCAACCAGTACCACCACAACATCCAACAGGACCACAGCATTATGGAGCACAGTTCCAAGGTGGACCACCACCAGCAGTACAACCTGCCGTGTTCTCAAATTTTGATCAATATCAGCTTCAAGAATCTGAAGCGAAGAATTTAAATATGTTATTTGATATTCCGCTTCAGGTTACTGTAGAACTTGGAAGAACGAAGAGATCTGTAAAGGAAATACTGGAGTTATCACCTGGATCGATTATCGAATTAGACAAGTTGGCGGGGGAGCCGGTTGACATCTTGGTAAACAGTCGCCTGATCGCAAAGGGTGAAGTTGTTGTAATTGATGAGAACTTTGGGGTCCGTGTAACAGATATCATTAGTCAGAGTGACAGACTAAATAAACTTAGATAAACAATGGGGGATTCTATTAATGGCACACAAAATTTTAATTGTAGATGATGCAGCATTTATGCGGATGATGATAAAAGATATTTTAACGAAAAATGGTTTTGAAGTAGTTGGAGAGGCTGCTGATGGGGCACAAGCAGTTGAGAAATATCAAGAAACGAACCCTGATTTAGTGACGATGGATATTACCATGCCAGAAATGGATGGAATTACAGCATTAAAAGAAATCAAGAAATTAAATCCTAGTGCAAAAGTTATAATGTGTTCAGCAATGGGGCAGCAAGCAATGGTTATTGACGCTATTCAAGCTGGAGCAAAAGACTTTATCGTAAAGCCGTTCCAAGCAGATCGAGTGATTGAGGCGATCTCCAAAACATTAGGATAATGTTAAAAATGGCGGCTTTTTATGCCGCCTATCTTTCCTTTCATTATCTCTAAATGAATACATAAATAGAGGTGCATCCAGTTGCGAGTAATTCAGCAATCCGTTAGAGTTCTTCTTCTTTTAGTTGTAGTACTTATCGGATTTAATATAGTAGCTAAGGCAGAAACGGACGATAGTGTTAAGAATTGGCTTGAGCCAGAACAAACGGTCGATGAAGAATCTGATCAACCAGAGATTACGGATGATGAGGCTGTCGATGAAAGTAGCACAGTGGGGATTACGATTTGGGATTTTGTGAAAATGATAGTAGCTACCCTTTTTGTTATTGCACTTCTTTATTTTTTACTTAGGTTTATCAATAAAAAGAACATCAGCTATCGCGATTCTCAACTTATTCAAAATATTGGTGGAACGTCTGTTGGTTCGAATCGCTCCATACAGATGATTAAAGTAGGGAAAAGAATTCTTGTTGTTGGGGTTGGGGAAAACATCCAACTTTTAAAAGAGGTAGATGACGAAGAAGAAGTTCGCCAAATCATTGAAGAGCATAATCAAAGAATTGAACAATTAACTAGCCCAAGCGATATTGTGACAAAGGTAATTGAAAGAACAAAATCTTTTCAAAAGCAGGATCAGGAAAAAGATAAAAACTCTTTTTCTTCACTCTTGAAAACACAGCTAGATCAGATCTCGAAACAAAGAAAGAAGCTGTTTGATGAAATGGATAAGAAAGGGTCAGAAGATAAATGAATGAGTTTATGGAGTTTTTTAACACTAGTGATCCTGCTAATGTTTCGACATCAGTTAAGCTTATCCTACTTCTAACCGTCATGTCCTTGGCTCCAAGCATTCTAGTGCTGATGACATCATTCACTAGAATTGTCATTGTTCTTTCCTTTGTCAGAACGGCGCTTGCCACCCAGCAAATGCCACCAAACCAAGTCATCATTGGTTTATCTTTGTTTTTAACTTTTTTTATCATGGCACCTACCTTTAGTGAGGTAAATCAACAGGCTTTAACCCCGTTGTTCAATGAGGAAATTACTCTTGATGAGGCTTATGAGCGTGCATCCTTACCACTAAAAGAATTCATGAGTGCCCATACAAGACAGAAGGATCTTGCGTTGTTTCTCGAGTATTCACAGGCAGAGCGTCCTGAGTCAATCGCAGATATCCCATTAACAACCCTTATACCAGCATTTGCAATAAGTGAAATCAAAACAGCTTTTCAGATTGGGTTTATGATTTTTATTCCGTTTTTGGTCATTGATATGGTAGTAGCTAGTGTCCTGATGTCAATGGGAATGATGATGCTTCCTCCGGTTATGATTTCATTGCCTTTCAAAATTTTATTATTCGTTCTTGTTGATGGCTGGTATTTAGTTGTCAAATCTTTATTGGACAGCTTCTAAATAATTTATTACATATAACGGCACCTTATAAAGTAAGAATATCATCCGTTTTTTATGAGCGAAAAAGTAGGTGAAACTCTGATGACTCCAGAAAGTGTCATTTCAATAGCAGAACAAGGAATCTGGATTGTTCTGATCATTAGTGGACCACTTTTGCTATTGGCTCTTGTAGTCGGCTTAATTGTTAGTGTATTTCAGGCAACTACGCAAATTCAAGAGCAAACATTAGCATTTGTTCCCAAGATCGTAGCTGTATTATTAGGTATTGTTTTCTTTGGACCATGGATGCTAAGCCAGATGCTTTCTTATGCGAACAATATTTTTTCTAATTTAACGAGGTTTGTAGGCTGATGTTATGGTAGATTTTCTTCCCAATTTTCCTGCTTTTTTACTTGTGTTTGTGAGGGTTACATCATTCTTCATTATGATGCCTCTTTTCTCGTATCGAACGATTCCCGCAAGTCATAAAATTGGTTTTGGTTTTTTTCTTGCATGGATTATGTTCTATACGATCGAAGCACCGGCTTTCGAAATTAATGGAGCCTACTTTTTATTAATTATGAAGGAAGCCCTAGTCGGCTTAATGGTCGGGTTTATTGCTTATCTAGTATTATCGGCGATCCAAGTAGCTGGGGGCTTTATCGATTTTCAGATGGGATTTGCGATCGCAAACGTCATTGATCCACAAACTGGAGCACAAAGTCCTTTAACCGGGCAGTACTTCTATATTATTAGCTTATTATTTTTACTTAGTGTAAATGGCCATCATCTCATGATTGATGGCGTCTATTATAGCTATCAATTTATTCCTATCGACCAACCGTGGATCCCGTTTGGGAATGAAAATCTGGTAGCTTATGTTGTCCAATCCTTTAGTTACATGTTTATGATTGCATTACAAATGTCATTACCTGTTGTAGGAAGCTTATTTTTAGTGGATGTGGCATTAGGTATCGTCGCAAGAACTGTTCCCCAACTAAACGTATTTGTTGTCGGCCTACCGTTGAAAATTGGTGTCAGTTTTATCGTTATTTTTTTGGTTATGGCCATCATGATGGGCGTTGTTTCGCAGCTGTTCGAAACGATGCTCGGTACAATGAGGGGTCTTATGGATCTCATTGGGGGTGCATAACATGAAATGGATAGAAGTAGATTTACAGTTCTTTGCTGGGGAGAAGACTGAGAAAGCGACACCGAAAAAAAGACTTGATAGTAGAAAAAAAGGGCAAGTGGCAAAAAGTCAAGATGTGAACACGGCGATTGTGTTACTGGCCGTCTTTCTCATCCTGTTATTTGCAGGGAACTTTTTTTTTGAATCGTTACTAAATATTTTTCGTCACTCTTACCAACAGTATATAGGCTTAGACTTAACGGAAACTAACATACAAATGATCCTTTTAGATATTCTCCAAGAGCTAGTATTTGTTCTTGCGCCGATCATGGCGGTGGCGATGGTTGCCGGTGTAGCAGCCAATTATATGCAATTTGGCTTTCTCTTTTCAACTGAAACGATTCAGCCGAAATTGGAGAAATTAGATCCGATTAAAGGGTTTAAAAGGATTTTTTCAATAAGAGCACTTGTTGAGTTATTAAAGTCTATTTTGAAAATTACTTTTGTAGGAGTGGCTACCTTTTCAGTTCTGTGGTTTCGAAAAGAGGAGATCTTAATCCTGGCAGAAAAATCGGTGGGAGCAGGTCTAGCAACAATCGCCAACTTAACCGTACAAATGGGGCTAATCGCTTCTGCTTTACTAATCGTCTTATCAATATTAGATTACCTCTATCAAAAATACGATTTCGAGAAGAATATCAGAATGTCAAAGCAGGATATCAAGGATGAGTATAAAAACATTGAAGGGGATCCGTTGATTAAGTCGAAGATTAAACAGCGACAACGTGAAATGGCGATGAGGCGAATGATGCAAGAGGTTCCAAATGCTGATGTAGTTATTACAAACCCTACCCATTTTGCGGTATGTTTAAAATATGACGAACATAAAAGCGATGCGCCATTAGTTGTTGCAAAGGGTGTTGATTATGTTGCTCAAAAAATTAAGTATATTGCGAAGGAACATGATGTCGTCTTGGTAGAAAATCGCCCATTAGCAAGAGCTTTATATAGTCAAATTGAAGTAGGTGACGCTATTCCAGAGGAGTTTTTTAAGGCAGTCGCTGAAATCTTAGCATTTGTATATCGAACAAAGAACAAAATTTAAGCAGTTGTTGTCATAGCAGGACATAGTAATCCCTGTTCATATATTTTCTTTTCGTTTAGCAAAAGGCACTGTTTAATAAATCGGTTTAAAAAAGGCTCTCCATAATGTCAGTGCCTTACGCTATTCAATTAGGGGGAAACACCATGCGAGCTAAAGATTTAATTGTATTATTAAGCGTCATTTTAATAGTGGCGATGCTCATCATTCCATTTCCAACATGGGTGTTGAGTATCCTTTTAATTGTGAATATATCGCTAGCTCTCCTAATTTTACTGATTTCAATGAATATGAGTGAACCACTTCAATTCTCGGTGTTTCCTTCATTGCTCTTATTGGTTACTTTATTTCGATTAGGATTAAATGTATCAACAACCCGCTCCATTTTATCTAAAGGGGATGCTGGAAATGTTGTTGAAACATTCGGTTCCTTCGTGGTAGGTGGCAATGTTGTCGTCGGGTTAGTGGTATTCATTATATTGGTCATTATCAATTTTATCGTTATTACAAAAGGGTCAGAACGTGTTTCAGAAGTTGCAGCACGATTTACATTAGATGCGATGCCAGGAAAGCAAATGAGTATTGATGCAGATTTAAACGCTGGCATGATTTCCGAGCATGAAGCAAGAGAACGCCGTGAAAAAGTCAGTCGTGAAGCAGATTTTTACGGTGCCATGGACGGAGCGAGTAAATTTGTTAAAGGAGACGCTATTGCTGGGATTATCATTACGTTAATCAATTTACTATTTGGAATCATCATTGGTGCCACGCAATTAGGTTTACCAATTGCTGAAGCAGCAACAAAGTTTTCACTCCTTACAGTAGGAGATGGAATCGTCAGCCAAATCCCGGCTTTATTAATATCAACTGCTACCGGTATTGTTGTTACAAGAGCGACATCTGATGGAAATCTAGGGCAGGATATCACAAAACAACTCCTCTCTTACCCAAAGATGTTATACGTAACAGGCGGGACGATTATTTTATTAGGCTTATTCACACCAATCGGTGCCTTATTAACGCTACCTGTAGGAGGCCTAATGCTTTTCGGTGGTTATCGAATGTCTAAAGTTCCTGAAACGTCGAAAGAACAATTAGAGGACATGGAAGAGGATATTCAAACAGATGAAATGAAAAGTCCGGAAAGTGTTGTTAGCCTTCTAAATGTTGACCCGATTGAGTTTGAATTTGGTTACGGACTAATCCCATTAGCTGATTCAAACCAAGGAGGAGATTTGCTCGATTGTATTGTCATGATTAGGAGACAATTAGCGATTGAATTAGGTCTCGTCATTCCAGTTGTTCGGATTCGTGATAATATCCAACTCCAACCTAATGAATATAGACTTAAAATCAAAGGGAATGAAATGGCGAGGGGAGAGCTCCTCCTTGATCATTATTTGGCGATGAGTCCAGGGGTCGAAGATGAATCGATTGAAGGGATTGATACAGTAGAACCATCCTTTGGTCTCCCTGCAAAATGGATTACAGAAGATATGAAGGAACAAGCAGAGATTTTTGGGTACACGGTCGTCGACCCACCATCTGTTGTGTCTACACATATTACAGAGATTATAAAAGGAAATGCCCATGAGCTTCTTGGAAGACAGGAAACAAAACAACTGATCGACCATGTAAAAGAGAGTTACCCGATTTTAGTAGAGGAAGTCACCCCAAATCCACTTTCTGTTGGTGAAGTACAAAAGGTTCTAGGAAAGCTATTACGAGAGAATGTCTCCATTCGTAATTTACCGATTATTTTCGAAACATTGGCCGATTTTGGAAAAGTAACTTCAGATACTGATTTATTAACTGAGTATGTTCGTCAAGCTTTGGCAAGACAAATAACCAACCAATATAGTTCTAATGGCCAAGTTTTAAAGGTTGTGACTGTTTCTGGTAAAGTCGAGAAAATCATTGCTGATGGTATTCAGCAAACAGAGCATGGCAATTATTTATCCATTGATCCGAACGTTTCTCAATCCATTTTAGAATCAATCGCCGCACAGGTAGAGCAACTTTCTTTAATGGAACAAACACCGATTGTTTTGTGTTCACCAGCTGTGCGTATGTATATTAGACAGTTAACGGAACGTTATTTTCCACAAATTCCAATCCTGTCTTATAACGAATTAGAGGCCAATGTGGAAGTACAAAGTGTAGGGGTGGTGAATACTGAATGAAGGTAAAAAAATTCGTGGCTAATTCAATGCCTGAGGCAATGAAGAAGATTCGGGCTGAATTAGGTAATGATGCCGTTATATTGAATTCAAAAATTGTTTATACAGGTGGATTTTTAGGTTTCTTTCGAAAAAGAAGTATTGAAGTGATCGCTGCAATGGATCAAGTAGCAATTAATCGAGAACCAAAGATAAAAGAAAAATCAACCAATATATCACCGAAATACAAGTCGAAAGAGAAACCGAGCGAGAGCCTTAATAAAGTTCAAAATAAAGTGGAAGAAAATTTATCTACTGAACTAAATAAGGAATTAGCAGAGGTTAAGAAAATGATTCAAACGATGTCTGCCCCTAGAATAGAAAGTGGGCTCTTTCCAGAATCGATTCAGTATGTCAATAATTTACTGATCTCTCAGGGAATCGAAGCCAATATTCGCAAAGAACTGGTGGTCGCACTATTAGAAAAATGGTATATCAATAGAGCCAACTCCGGAGCGGAAAATGTGAAGCAATGGTGCCAGGAGATCATGACGGAGCGAATCTCCAAATGTACATTTGGAGAGATTTCCTTTACAAAGAAATATGTAAATGTTGTTGGTCCAACAGGGGTAGGGAAGACCACGACATTAGCCAAAATCGCAGCTGATTCGATATTAAAGTTCCATAAAAAAGTGGCATTAATCACAACAGATACTTATCGGATCGCGGCGATAGAGCAATTGAAGACCTATGCAAAAATACTCTCTGTTCCGATAGAGGTTTGTTATAATTTGGACGATTTTAAGAAAGCTTGTGACACTTTCAAGGATTATGAAGTGGTGTTAATCGATACAGCTGGTCGTAATTTTCGTGATCCCCGTTATGTAGAGGAACTCAAGACCACGATCGATTATGAAAATGAGATGGAAACCTACCTTGTGTTGTCTTTGACTTCCAAACAAAATGATATGGAAGAAATCTTTAAGCAGTTCTCGAGTATTGAAATTAAACAGTTTATATTTACAAAACTGGATGAAACCGCAACCTATGGTGCGATGTATAATATGATCGAGAAATATCAAATTGGTGTAGCTTATTTAACAAATGGTCAAGATGTACCTGATGATAAGATATCTGCTTCTGCAGATGTGATTACCAAATTGGCTCTTGGGGATGAAACGGATGAGAGATCAAGCTGAAGCGCTAAGAAGACGTCTAAACGATCTATCTAAGTTAAGGAAGACGAAGGCTCTTGCTGTTGTAAGTGGTAAAGGCGGAGTCGGAAAATCGAATTTTTCGTTAAACTTTGCCATCTCTTTATGTCATAAAGGATATAAAGTGTTACTATTTGATATGGATGTCGGTATGGGGAATATTGATATTCTATTAGGAAAGTCATCAAAATTTACGATTATTGACTTTTTTGAAAAGGATCAAACATTGAAAAGCATTGTTACGGAAGGACCTAAGAATCTCCACTATATTGCTGGTGGTACAGGACTAAACAGACTCTTTAATTTAGATAGAACCATGCTGGAAAAGTTCACTGAGGAATTTTCCAATGTCTTAAATGAGTATGATTATGTCATATTTGATATGGGAGCGGGAGTTACGGAAGAAACTCTTCAGTTTATTCTCTCTGTTGATGAGATCATTCTTGTGACCACGCCTGAACCAACTTCAATTACAGATGGCTATGCCATGTTAAAACATATACATATGCAGAATGATAAAGTCCCATTTTTAGTAGTCGTTAATCGAACGCTCGAAGAAAATGATGGACTTGCCACATTTAATCGACTTAATTCGGTTACACAGAAATTTCTAGGGCGTGAATTAAAGCTTCTTGGCATGATTCCAGATGATAAATCAATTAGATTGGCTGTTGCAAATCAAACTCCGTTTATTTTAGCAGCAAAATCTAGTGCTTCAAAAGCGTTAATAGAACTTACTGAGAGATATGAACAAGAAAAATATAACGTAATGCAACCTTCTAATGATTTCCGTTTTGTCACAAAGTTAAAGAGATTCCTCTTTGAAAGGTAGTGCGTGAAATGCCAAAAATTAAAGTGCTTATTGTTGATGATTCTGCATTCATGAGAAAACTGATACATGATTTTTTATCAGAACATCCTTCAATAGATGTAATAGGCACAGCTCGAAACGGAGAAGATGCATTAAATAAAATTAAGACTTTACGACCAGATGTCGTAACATTGGATATCGAAATGCCAGTAATGAATGGATTAGAGGCACTTCAAATTATTATGAAAGAACATCCGGTTCCAGTTTTAATGTTATCGAGCACCACGCAGCTCGGTGCTGAAAATACGATGCTAGCGATTTCGTATGGGGCGATCGATTTTATTACAAAGCCTTCCGGTCCTATATCTTTAGACCTAATTAAGGTAAAGGAAGAATTAATTGAGAAAGTACTTTCTGCCAGTAAAGCCAATATGGCTGGGGTTATTAAAAATAAGCCATATACAAAAAGCACTATTCGATTATCGAAAGAATGTAGTAAAATAGAAAGAAAGGAACAGAAATTAAGTTCCGTTCAAAAAAGCTTTTCTAATAAAATTATTTGCATTGGGACATCAACAGGTGGACCTAGAGCCCTACAAGAAGTCATAACAAAGTTACCGAAAGGCTTAGATGCAGCCGTCTTTGTTGTACAGCATATGCCTGCAGGATTTACAAAAAGTCTTGCAACAAGGCTGGACTCTCTATCTGAATGTCATGTGAAAGAGGCGGAGGATGGAGAAATTGCCATGAAAGGTACGATATATATCGCTCCTGGAGGCTATCATTTACTTGTCAATGAGGTAGGAGGAAAGCTAAAGATTCAGCTTGATATGAGCATACCTCCTAAAAGTGGTCATCGCCCATCTGTCGATATTATGTTTCAATCTATTAGTGATATTTCGGACTATACGAAAATTGCCGTGATTATGACTGGAATGGGTGCTGATGGTTCACAAGGGTTAATCGAGTTAAAGAAAAAAGGGCATGTCACAGCTATCGCAGAATCACAAGTGACTTCGATTGTATATGGAATGCCAAAAGCGGCTATTGCCACTAATTTAGTTGATGAGATTCAAAATGTGGACAAGATTGCTGAAACGATTTTGCAATATGTATAAGTTATGCCAAAAGGAGGTAAGAAAATGGAATTGAACCAGTACCTTGAAGTGTTTATTGAAGAAAGCAAAGAGCATTTACAAAGCTGTAATGAGCGTTTGCTCGATCTGGAAAAAAATCCACAAGATATAAACATCGTTAATGATATTTTTCGTTCCGCACATACATTAAAAGGCATGTCTGCGACGATGGGCTATGAGGATCTTGCCAGTTTAACCCATCAAATGGAAAATGTCCTTGACGCTATACGTAATCATAAATTATCGGTCACACCTGAATTGTTAGATGTTGTATTTCAAGCTGTGGACGATTTAGAAGC
This sequence comes from Robertmurraya phoenicis, assembly GCF_047302285.1. Classification (GTDB taxonomy): domain Bacteria; phylum Bacillota; class Bacilli; order Bacillales; family Cytobacillaceae; genus Robertmurraya. The sequence goes on along the minus strand of NZ_CP154845.1, from coordinate 2,869,536 downwards.
AATGGTATTTTCTATTGCAGATGGCGGTGATGGTAAAAGAAACGTAACAGAGGTAGTGGAAAAGCTGAAACTAATTGAAAAGGGTGAAAGCCCTACTCAAGCACAGTCTAAAGCTGAAGTTGCAGCTACTGCAACTTCAACTAAAGTATCGTTTAAAAGTGAATATGATGAATTTGAATACACGGTCCTTGAACAATCAAAAGAGCAAGGGTTTGAAGCATATGAAATTACGATAGCGTTAAGGGAAGATTGTCTCCTTAAGGCAGCACGAGTATATATGGTTTTTGAAGTATTAGAAAAGGTTGGAGAAGTGATTAAATCGAATCCACCTGTTGATCAACTTGAAGAAGAACAGTTTGATCAAGAGTTCACAGTGTCGATCGTCTCGAAAGAGAATGCAGACGATCTACAGAAAAAAATCATGAAGGTTTCTGAAGTTGAAAAAGTAGAGATCAACTTCATTTCACTTGAAGGCATTCGCAACAAGAAGGAGTTAACGGAGGTGCCCGTTCGAGAAGAAACCAATAAAGTAGAAGAAGTAACGACCACTGCTACTGTATTAGTTGAAACGGAACAAAAGAAGCAAACGAGTACAACGAAACAAGCCAGCAACAAAACGATCAGAGTGAATATTGAAAGACTTGATATCTTACTGAACCTATTTGAAGAACTTGTCATTGACCGTGGTCGATTAGAACAGATTTCCAATGATTTAAAAAATCAGGAGCTTCATGAAACGGTCGAGAGAATGTCTAGAATTACAGGGGATCTCCAGAATATTATTCTTAATATGAGAATGGTACCTGTAGAAACCGTGTTTAACCGTTTCCCAAGAATGGTTAGACAACTAGCCCGTGATTTAGGTAAAAAGGTTAATCTGGAAATTATCGGTGCAGAAACAGAATTGGACAGAACGGTAATCGACGAAATCGGTGATCCACTTGTTCACCTCATCCGAAATGCATTAGACCATGGTTTAGAAACTCCAGAGGTTCGTAAAGCGAACGGAAAAAATGAAGAAGGCACAGTTGTATTAAAGGCCTTCCATAGTGGAAACCACGTCTTCATCGAAATTGATGATGATGGAGCAGGAATCAAAAAACAAAAAGTACTTGAAAAAGCGATAAAGAACGGGATTATCACTGAACAGATTGCGTCAACGCTTTCCGATAAGGAAGTATTTGAGTTAATCTTTGCATCCGGATTTTCGACAGCTGATAAAATTTCAGATGTTTCCGGGCGTGGCGTTGGTCTTGATGTTGTTAAAAATACAATTGAATCATTAGGTGGGTCCATTTCGATTGAATCGATAGAAGGGAAAGGTTCGAAATTCTCGATTCAATTGCCACTTACCCTTTCCATTATTTCAGTTATGCTTGTTGAAATTGAAAAGGAAAAGTTCGCAGTTCCACTTTCTTCAATTATCGAGACAGCAATTGTTAAAAAAGATGAAATTTTAAATGCTCACAATCAAAAGGTGATTGATTTCCGTGGCAAGGTCGTACCTTTGTTATTTTTGAAAGATATCTTCCAAGTGCCTAGTCATGAAGAAAAGGATGAATTCTATTCTGTTGTCATCGTGAGAAAAGGTGATAAAATGGCGGGATTAATCGTTGATTCCTTTATTGGTCAACAAGAGGTCGTGCTTAAATCACTAGGAAACTACTTAACGAACGTTTTTGCTATTTCAGGTGCGACGATACTCGGTGATGGTCAGGTAGCGCTAATTGTAGATTGTAATGCACTAATCAAATAAATAGACGAAAAGAAATATCCTCCACGCCTATGTGGAGGACCCCCTTTTAAAAGGAAGGTGACGATAATGACTGAAACTTTAGCAGAGGATATTAAATTTATTGTTTTTCAGTTGAAAGAAAAGGAATACGCCATTCCGGTAGATAAAGTGAACTCGATTGAAAAGGTTGATCATATTACGAGAGTACCTGGATTGACTTCGTACGTGAAGGGGGTTATCAATCTTAGAGGAGTCGTAACCCCAATTATTGATCTACGGCTACGTTTTGGGCTTGAAGAATTCCAATACACGGAAAGCACAAGAGTCATCATCGTTGCGATTGATGGTATGGAGGTCGGCTTGATCGTTGACTCCGCTAATGATGTGATTGATGTCAACGTAACCTCGATTGAACCACAACCAGAGGTTGTTGGTGTTACGGAAGTAGCGTACATAAGTGGAGTAGCGAAAATCGATAAACGTTTACTCATTTTATTAGACCTTGAGAAAGTTTTGAATCGAGATGAATTAAGAGTAGACAATAAGATTGAAGGCTAATTATATGAATTTTCTTGAGAAGTTTTCGACCGTTCACTTAGATGTTTTAAAAGAAGTTGGCAATATTGGGGCGGGGCATGCTGCGACCGCTCTTTCCACCTTATTAAATAGAAAAATCGATATGAGAGTACCGAAAGTGAGAGTTGTCTCTTTTGACGAGATGATGGAAATGGCTGGAGGTCCAGATAATATTGTAGCAAGTGTATTCTTGAGAATTGAGGGAGATGCTCCTGGAAGTATGTTCTTCGTACTGTCTCTAGAACAAGCTACTACCTTTATTAAACAAATGACTGGAGATGCCCACTTTTCATTTGCTGAACCACCTTATGATGAATTAGCGATGTCTGCCTTACAGGAACTTGGCAATATTCTCTCTGGCTCTTATCTATCTTCTCTGTCAGATTTCACCAATTTAGATTTATACCCTTCCGTTCCTGCATTAAGTATTGATATGGTCGGTGCGATTATTAGTTTTGGATTAATAGAGCTTTCCCAAGTTAGTGATTTCGCCATTGTCATAGATACAGCATTAGATGACGAAGATAATAATGGTCCAAATAGTGTAAAAGGTCATTTTTTCCTGTTACCAGATCCAGATTCATTTGAAATTATTTTTCGAGCTTTAGGAGTAACGGATAATGATTGACCGTGTTCAGGTGATTAAGGTGGGGATTGCAGATATGAATATCGTAAGAACACCTAATCATATCAGAACATCAGGGTTGGGATCTTGTGTCGGTGTTGTCGTCTATGATCAAGGGAAGGAACTGGCTGGATTAGCACATGTGATGTTGCCCGATTCAAAACTGGCAAAGGGTGGAACAATTAATATCGCTAAATTTGCGGATACCGCTGTAAGGGAACTGGTAAGTAGACTTATAAAACATGGTGCTAGAGACTATTCACTAAAAGCAAAGCTCGCTGGTGGTGCCCAAATGTTTCAATTTTCTAGTTCTAATGACATGATGAGAATCGGTCCGCGGAATGTAGAGGCAGTGAAAAGGGAGCTTGCAGCATTAAAGATTGCCATAGTCGGTGAGGATGTTGGCGGTAGTAGTGGGCGAACCATTGAGTTCGATCCGAAAACATGCCTATTGAATATCCGCACAGTCAATAAAGGTGTTTGTGAACTCTAGTAATTTTAAATCAGTCCCTTCGAAGGACTGTTTTTTTTATTATCTGGGTAATTTGACGCATTTCCCTAATAATGGTTGTAAACAATTTAACAACTCATCTAATATGATGTGCCCAAATTTGATATAATAATAGTGTGCATTTTTGTTCATTAAGGAAAGTCAAGGTCCACGAAAATGAAGGGCTTTGCTTGAGTTTTCGCACGACCAATTTAGTTGGAAATATTACGAAGTATTGGGAGGTTGCAATGGGACAGGTATTAACAACTGAGGAACAATTAATATGGGATAAATGGATTTCGGCCCGCGACTCAGAAGCAGGAAACCTGTTAGTCAAAAAATACATGCCTCTTGTTAGTTATCATGTACAAAGGGTAGCTGTTGGCCTTCCCAAAAATGTATCGAGAGATGACATTCATAGTCTTGGATTAATGGGGTTGTACGATGCATTGGAAAAATTTGACCCGACGAGAGAATTGAAATTTGATACGTACGCATCGTTCAGAATACGTGGAGCGATTATTGATGGCTTAAGAAAAGAAGATTGGTTATCAAGAAGCACGAGAGAAAAAGCAAAAAAAATCGAAGTGACCATTGGTAAACTTGAACAAAAATATATGAGAAATGTGACGGCTAAAGATATTGCTGTAGAGCTAGACATGCCTGAAGAAGAAGTTCACACAACGATGAACGAACATTTTTTTGCCAGTATCCTTTCCATTGATGAACGAGGAAATGAACAGGATGAAAAAGACGGTCAAGCTTATACGATAAAAGATACAAAAGCTGATATTCCCGAGGAAAAAATCGTAAAAAACGAGCTGATCCAAGAAATGTCAACAATGATTTCACAATTAAATGAGAAAGAACAACTGGTGTTAAGTTTGTTTTATCAAGAAGAACTCACCTTAACTGAAATCGGACAAGTTATGGATTTATCTACTTCTCGAATTTCGCAAATTCATTCGAAAGCAATATTTAAGCTGAGACAATCATTAAGTAAACTGCTCTAATTCTATCAGGGAAAGCTAAGAATAGAAAGAGGGATAGAAAATGGATATACCCTTTCGCGTCAGCATAGCAAAAGATCAATTGAAAGCTTTTATTGAATTGAAGGAACCGATAGCAGAAAATTTCTCTATTTCAGTAAATGCCCTCAGAACATTTCTAGAGGAGCAGAATGTTGTATTTGGTATTAATGAATCGATGCTATTTATAATGGCAGATAATCCGAAATCATTGGAGTATCCGATTACGATCGCGGAAGGGTCCCCCCCGCAAAATGGGGAAGATGCTTGCGTGATAGTAGAGAGCGAAAAAGAAGAGACAAAAAAGAAGGAAAAAATAAATTTTCGAGATGTATTGGATATCCCATCTGTTAAGAACGGTCAAGTGATTGCTAAAGTGATGCCACAAACGGTTGGTATGAATGGGCGAGGAGTAACTGGGAAATTGCTCCCTGCCCGTGATGGCAAGCCGCTAATGGTCAAGCCTGGTAAAAATGTGGTAAAGGAAGGGAATCAGTTCATCGCCACGACGGACGGACAAGTAAGCGTTACCTATAAATCGATCACGGTAAATCCAGTATTTGAAGTGAATGGGGATTTGGATCTAAAGACGGGAAATGTTAATTTTATTGGAAATGTCGTTATTCGTGGCAATGTTCCTACCGGTTATGAAGTCATTGCTGGAGGGGACATTAAAGTGTATGGACTTGTTGAAGGAGCACAACTCGTTGCAAGAGGAAATATCCTTATTTCAGGTGGAATTACAGCTGCGCAGCGAGGGAAGGTTGTGGCAGGTGGGTGTGTTCAAACAAATTATTTGAATCAAGCAGACGTTCGAGCGGGACAAGACGTCATTATTCATACTTCTTCTTTACATAGTAAAGTCGAGGCGAAAGAATCTATTTATTGTAAGAATGGACATGTTATTGGTGGGCTCCTTCGTTCAGGTAAAGACATACATGTGAAAGAGCTTGGTAATGATCTATTTACGAAAACAGAGCTATTTATAGGTTATGACCCTTCTATCGAAAGAAAAGATGAGCAACTAAAAAAGGAGCAAGGAGAAATATCAGAAAATATAAAAAAGCTTAATATGATTGAAAATAGATTAGTGGAGCAGGCGAAAATAAAAGGGCAAATATCTTTACAAGATCAATTGCTTATCACAAAACAAAAAACAACGAAGCAGCAATTACAACAGAAATTAGTAGAACTCGAGAAAGAACTTAAGAGACTTGAGATTGAAAAATTAAATCGAGGGAAACAGGGATTATACATTTATGATAAGGTGTATCCCAACACAAGCTTGAATTTTGGGAAGTATGTTAAACTGATTCAGAAAACACATGCTTATGTGAAATTCTTTTTAGATCATAATGAAATTAAATTTGAACCTATTTAATTAGGCGTGGTCCATTAATTTTTCGGGGAAGTGATTTAAATTGAGCCTTAAAGCGATCGAAATGCAGATTGCACTTCCTAGAACACATGAAGCAGGTAAATTACTAGAGCAAATGCAGCAACGTGGTCAACTTCATCAAGATCTTGCCTCAGATAGTGTAAAAAAGGAAGATGTGAAAAAGAAAAACTCAGTCATTAAACAGGAGCAAAAGGATACAGCACGATTCCAAAAGGATGGACAAAATAGGGAACAACCTGATCAGAATGGAACGAAAAGAGAAAAGCATAAGCACCATCCGAAAGAAAACCATCCATATAAAGGGACACGGGTGGATTATAGTGGATAGAGGGGTAGCATGACGAATATATTTTTGCTTATTAGTATAATCCTAAATATTGTCGCTTTATTCTGTATCGTGATACTTTATTTACGTCAAAATAAGCTATTGCAAGTAGAAAAAAAACAGGAACAAATTCTGAAGGATATGGAGGAGGTCATATCAAGTTATTTAATGGAAATGACAGAGGAAAACGAGAAGTTCTTAAAAAAGGTTAGTGAGTTTCAACGTAAAGCAAAAGCGATAGTGCCAACCGATATGATAAGTGAAAAAGACGATAATAAGGAAAGCCAAAAGGAAAACACTCAGCTTGTAAAGAGCGATCATATTAATTTTAGAAAAGGAACTGTATTTCAAGCAGTACAAGCCTATCGAAATACAACTGTCCAAGGTCAAGATAAGGAAACGACAGATCTAGAGGTAAAAGATCAAAAAGCACTAGAACAAGAGTCAGACGATATGGAAAACGGCACAGAAAATGTGTATAATCAATCCTTTTATTACCAAGCATTATTATTGCAAAAACAAGGCCTATCGATCGAAGAAATTGCCAAAAGGCTTGATAGAGGGAAAACGGAAATAGAATTATTATTTAAATTACGTAAAAATGAAAAAGAATGACTTGATTCGCACATTTACATATGCTATATTTACAAATGGTGTTAATACACACGTTCATGGATTTAGGCAAACGGTGCTGTCGTCCGACAGTTTTTGTCTAAAGATGATATGGGCGGAGGAAAACAAAACCATTAGGAGGAAAAAACATGTCAGTAATTTCTATGAAGCAATTGCTTGAAGCTGGTGTACATTTCGGACACCAAACACGCCGTTGGAACCCAAAAATGAAGAAATTTATCTTCACTGAGCGTAACGGTATTTATATTATCGATCTTCAAAAAACAGTTAAGAAGGTTGAAGAAGCTTATAACTGGGTAAAAGAATTAGCTGCTAATGGCGGTACAGTTCTTTTCGTTGGTACAAAGAAACAAGCTCAGGATTCTGTAAAGGAAGAAGCAGAACGTTCTGGAATGTACTATGTTAACCAACGCTGGTTAGGTGGAACTTTAACAAACTTCGAAACAATTCAAAAGCGTATTTCGCGACTTAAAGATATCGAAAGAATGTCTGAAGACGGTACTTTTGAAGTGCTTCCAAAGAAAGAAGTAGTTGGGTTAAGAAAAGAACAAGAGCGTCTTGAAAAGTTCTTAGGCGGAATTAAAGATATGAAGCAACTTCCTGATGCTTTATTCATCATTGACCCTCGCAAAGAGCGCATCGCTGTTGCTGAAGCTCATAAATTAAACATCCCTATCGTAGGTATTGTTGATACGAACTGTGATCCAGATGAGATCGATGTTGTTATCCCTGCTAACGATGATGCAATTCGTGCAGTTAAACTTTTAACTGGTAAAATGGCTGATGCTATTTTAGAAGCGAAGCAAGGCGAAGAAGTAACAACTGCGTAATTGAAAAAAGGAAGCGCCTTGCTCAGGCCCGACAAGCACAAGGCGAGCCGCCATGGAGGTTGTTCTTTAACCTCTTTGACGGATTGACTTGTGACCTCGAGGGACTAGGCGCCGGAACTAGACATCATAGAGTTGATTCAATGAAGGTGATAAGAGGGCTTTACCCTTCTTTATCACCTTTTTTTGAGAAAATATGAACGATTGTAGATTAGCTTTTGCTAGTCTAGCTAAAAATAATAAGTATACATAGACTTAAGGAGGAATTCTCATTATGGCAATTACTGCACAAATGGTTAAAGAACTGCGTGAAAAAACTGGCGCAGGTATGATGGATTGTAAAAAAGCACTTCAAGAAGTGGATGGCGATTTAGAAAAAGCAATTGACTTACTTCGTGAAAAAGGAATTGCAAAAGCTGCGAAAAAAGGCGATCGTATTGCTGCAGAAGGTCTTACTACAGTAAAAGTTAATGGAAACGAAGCAGTTATTCTTGAAGTTAACTCTGAAACAGACTTTGTTGCGAAAAACGTAGGATTCCAAACACTTGTACAGGAATTAGCTGATCATATTCTTGCTAAGAAGCCTGCATCTGTTGAAGAAGCAGTTGGACAAACAATGGATAATGGTGCAACTGTAGAAGCGCACATTAACACTGCGATTTCAAAAATCGGTGAAAAGCTTTCTTTACGTCGCTTTGAAGTTAAGACAAAAGGTAACAACGATGCATTTGGTGCATACTTACACATGGGTGGACGTATTGGCGTTCTTACAGTTCTTGAAGGAACTACTGAAGAAGATGCTGCTAAGGACGTTTCAATGCACATTGCTGCATTAAACCCTAAGTATGTTTCTCGTGATGAAGTGTCAGCTGAAGAAGTTGAACGTGAGCGTCAAGTTCTGACTCAACAAGCACTTAACGAAGGTAAGCCAGAAAACATCGTTGCAAAAATGGTTGAAGGCCGTTTAAGCAAGTACTTTGAAGATGTTTGTGTTAATGATCAAGCATTCGTTAAGAATCCTGATCAAAAGGTTGGTCAATTTGTTTCATCTAAAGGTGGAAAAATTCGTGAATTCGTTCGTTATGAAGTTGGAGAAGGTATAGAAAAGCGTGAAGATAACTTCGCTGAAGAAGTAATGAACCAAGTTAAAAAATAATTTTACAGATTAAAATGATAGGGGACACATTGTGTTCCCTATTTTCAAAAAGAAATACGATGCCTTTAGTAAATGTACAATAGCAATGAAAAAGGGATCCTAATCATACATATGGAGGTTCTCATGAGCAGCCCAAAATACAAACGCGTAGTATTAAAGTTAAGTGGTGAAGCATTAGCCGGGGAAAAAGGATTCGGGATTAATCCAACGGTTATTAAATCAGTTGCCAATCAAGTAAAAGAATTAGCCGAGCTAGGTATTGAAGTGGCAGTAGTTGTTGGTGGCGGAAATATTTGGCGTGGGAAAATTGGTGAAGAGATGGGCATGGATCGTGCCAATGCTGATTATATGGGTATGCTTGCGACGGTCATGAATTCATTAGCATTACAGGACAGTTTGGAACAAGTTGGGGTCGAAACCCGTGTTCAAACTTCAATTGAAATGCGACAAGTTGCAGAACCATATATTAGACGTAGAGCGATTCGCCACCTTGAGAAAAAACGCGTGGTTATCTTTGCAGCAGGCACTGGAAATCCATACTTCTCTACTGATACGACAGCAGCATTGCGTGCAGCAGAAATTGAAGCAGATGTCATTCTGATGGCTAAAAATAATGTTGACGGAGTTTATTCCGCAGATCCAAGACTCGATGCGAACGCGAAGAAATATGATGAATTATCCTATTTAGACGTGTTAAAAGAAGGTTTAGCGGTGATGGATTCAACTGCTTCGTCTTTGTGCATGGACAATGATATCCCACTAATTGTTTTTTCAATCATGGAAAATGGAAATATTAAGAGAGCTGTTCTAGGTGAAACTATTGGAACAATTGTAAGGGGGAAATAATAATGCCAAAACAAGTTATTGCAAATGTAAAAGATCGAATGACGAAAGCCGTTCAATCATATACACGTGAACTTGCTAGTATTCGAGCAGGGAGAGCGAATGCTTCATTGCTCGATCGAATCACAGTAGAGTATTACGGTGCGCCAACTCCGATTAATCAAGTAGCTGGTGTTTCTGTTCCTGAAGCCCGCCTTTTAGTGATTCAGCCGTATGACAAAACGATTTTAGGAGAAATTGAAAAAGCAATTCTAAAATCAGACCTTGGTCTTACACCAACAAATGACGGAAATATTATTCGTCTTTCAATTCCACAATTAACAGAGGAACGTCGTAAAGAGCTTGTGAAGGTGGTTAAGAAAGAAGCTGAAGAAGCGAAGATAGCGATTCGTAATATTCGTCGTGACGGAAATGATGATTTAAAGAAGCTTGAAAAAAATGGCGAAATTACAGAAGACGCTCAACGTGGTTATGCAGATGATATTCAAAAGTTAACAGACGAATATATCGCAAAAGTCGATAGTTTGACGAAGGATAAAGAAAAAGAAATTTTGGAAGTATAATTATAGTTCTTCATTTAGACCCTCTAGTTATAGGGGGTTTTTATTTTAGGAAATCATTTACGATCTTAGGTAGATATAAAAGTTTTTTTTATAGTCTTAATTTCTCTTGCTCGTACATACTTTTTATAGAGATATCTCACTTATTTTTTGATATGATAGAGGCAGTTACGGGAAAAAAGTGGAATATTGAATGGAAGGCTTGTTTTTTCTCTAAAAATGAAGTGGAATATAATAGAACAAAGTAGCATCGGAGAAAAAATGACCCCTCTTTAGAGGAGCGACAATCATGTTAGATAAATTGAAGTCATGGAAAAAAAACAAAAACTCTCCCATTCTCCGGGAACAAATAGAATATCTTATGAAGCAACCTATTCCAGAACATGTGGCCATTATCATGGATGGAAATGGAAGATGGGCAAAAAAAAGGGCTTTACCTAGAATTGCAGGACATCATGAAGGAATGAAGGTTGTAAAAAAGATTACGAAGCTAGCAAATGAGCTTGGAGTCAAAACTCTCACCTTATATGCCTTTTCAACTGAAAATTGGAAACGTCCGAAAATGGAAGTTGACTATTTAATGAAGCTTCCTGAAGAATTTCTCGGTACCTTTCTTCCAGAGCTTGTTGAAGAAAATGTTCGTGTCGAAATGATGGGGTATAAAGAAAGTTTACCACCTCATACGCTCGGTGCAATTGAGCATGCGATGAAAAAAACGAAAGATAATAATGGGCTTGTCTTAAACTTTGCTCTTAATTACGGGAGTAGAAGTGAAATTGTTGATGCCGTAAAGCGTGTCTTAGAAGATTATAAAAGTGGTATAATAAAGGAAGATATGTTTGATGAAGAAGCCTTTTCTTCCTATTTAATGACGAACAAGCTTAATGATCCAGATTTACTGATTAGAACAAGCGGGGAAATTCGCTTAAGCAATTTCATGCTATGGCAACTTGCCTACACAGAGTTTTGGTTTACAGATGTGCTATGGCCTGATTTTAGTGAACAGCATTTCATTGAGGCTGTAAAAGCATACCAAAATCGACAACGACGATTTGGTGGAGTATAACAAAGGTGTTGAATATATTAGATGAAGCAAAGAATTATTACAGCAATAATCGCAGCAGCAATCTTTCTTCCGATTGTGATTATAGGTGGGGTACCACTTATTTTACTAGCATATTTATTAGCATCAATCGCACTATATGAATTACTAAAGATGCGGAACTTGAAGCTATTTTCAGTTCCAGGCATTATTTCGTTAATCGTGTTATGGATTTTTCTATTACCCGATCAATTACAGGATATTTTAATTGCACTTAAATATTCAAAAGTAGAGGTTGCCTTACTTGCGATTCTATTATTTTTAACATACACGGTCGCTACTAAAAATAAATTTACTTTTGATGATGTTGCTTTTTCGATTATGTCAATCATTTATATTGGCATGGGATTTTTATATTTTATCGAAACAAGAGAAACTGGTGGATTGATTTATATTTTCTATTCCCTCTTTATTATTTGGGCAACAGATTCAGGTGCGTATTTTATAGGTCGCAAGATTGGGAAAAGAAAGCTATGGCCAGAAATTAGCCCAAACAAAACAGTTGAAGGCTTTTTAGGTGGTATTATCTGTGCAGTAGTCGTTTCTATCTTATTTGGTATTTTTTCTGATATAGATTCATCTTTTCTGAAATTAGGAATTATCACGATCTTCCTATCTATATTCGGTCAAGTTGGTGATTTAGTCGAGTCGGCGTTGAAGCGCCATTATCATGTGAAGGATTCCGGAAGACTACTTCCAGGTCATGGAGGCATTCTAGACCGCTTTGACAGTTTATTATTCGTTTGGCCACTATTATATTTCTTTCATTTGATTTAAATGGAAGGTTTTTTTCGCAAAATGGAAGTGCTTTTATGATCAGGAGTGAATTCGTTGAAATATATTAGTTTATTAGGTGCAACTGGTTCAATAGGAACACAAACTTTAGATATAATTAAAGAACATTCAAATGAGTTCGAATTAGTCGCAATGACAGTAGGGCGAAATATCCCACTTGCTAGGAAAATTATCGCAGAATATAAACCTGAATTGGTTTCTGTTGCGAGTAAAGAAGAGGTCGCTAGTTTAAAGCTAGAGTTTCCACATGTGAAATTTACATATGGTCATGAGGGCTTAGTAGAGGCAGCTACATATCTGAAGTCTACGATCCTTGTCAATGCGGTTATTGGTAGTGTAGGATTATATCCAACACTTGAAGCGATTGATGCTGGAAAAACGATTTGCATTGCCAATAAAGAAACATTAGTGACAGCTGGACATCTTGTCATGAAAGCAGCAAAGGATAAAGGTGTTCCGATCTTACCGGTAGACAGTGAGCATTCTGCCATTTTTCAAGCATTACAAGGTGAAAAAGAAAAAAATATTGAGAAGTTAATCTTAACGGCTTCAGGAGGAAGTTTCAGAGATAAGAGCAGGGAAGAATTACAAAATGTGACTGTTGCAGAAGCGTTAAACCACCCGAATTGGTCAATGGGCGCAAAGATTACGATTGATTCTGCAACGATGATGAACAAAGGTTTAGAGGTCATTGAAGCCCATTGGTTATTTGATATTCCTTATGAAAAAATTGATGTATTGCTCCATAAAGAGAGTATTATTCATTCCATGGTTGAATTCCACGACAGTAGTGTCATTGCTCAATTGGGAACCCCGGATATGAGGGTTCCGATCCAATATGCATTAACATATCCAGACAGATTCCCTTTAAGCACAGCAAGTAGACTCAATTTAGCGGAAGTTGGTCGCTTGCATTTTAAACAAATGGATTTTGAAAGATTCAGATGCCTCGGGTTTGCATTTGATGCAGGGAGAATAGGTGGAACTCTCCCAACTGTATTAAATGCAGCGAATGAAGCAGCTGTTGATGCTTTTCTAAATGGAAAAATCACTTTTCTTCAGATAGAGGAGCTTATAGAAAAATCTTTAACTGCTCATGACGCTATAATGAATCCAGATCTTTCCCTTATTCAAGAAGTTGATCAGGAAACAAGAGCATATGTTTACTCACTTCTAAAATAAAAGGTGGTTATATTTTGAGTACAGTTATAGCCTTTATTATTATTTTCGGGGCGTTAGTATTTTTTCATGAATTAGGACATTTAATCTTTGCAAAAAGAGCAGGAATTCTCTGTCGTGAGTTTGCGATTGGGATGGGACCAAAGCTCCTTTCATTTACAAAGAATGATACGGTATACACAATTCGTCTACTGCCCATTGGTGGTTATGTGCGCATGGCTGGGGAAGACCCAGAAATGGTGGAAATTAAGCCAGGATACCGTGTTGGTCTATTGTTTGATAAAAAAGATGAAGTATCTAAAATTGTACTTAATAATAAGGAAAAATACCCTGATATTCGTGTGATTGAGGTAGAGTATGCTGACGTTGAGCATGACTTAATCATAAAAGGATACGAAGAAGGCGATGATGAGAGCTTACAAACTTTCCGAATAAGCCGGAAGGCAACTTTCGTTGAAAATGGTAAAGAAACATTAATCGCTCCGTTCGATTGTCAATTTGCATCGAAAACACTAGGACAAAGAACGATGGCTATTTTTGCAGGTCCGATGATGAACTTTGTGTTAGCTTTTGTTGTCTTTGTTATTATTGCTTTAATCCAAGGAATGCCCACACATGAACCAATGCTTGGAAAATTGACTCCTGATGGTGCTGCTTTAGAAGCGGGACTTAAAGAAGGGGATATTGTTCATTCAGTAGATGGTGCAGAAATTTCCACATGGGAAGATGTCGTGGAAATCATCCAGAAGAACCCTGGAAAGGAATTGGATTTCGTCTTGGAAAGAGATGGGCAGGATATGACAATATCTGTTACGCCAAAAGTTCAAGAGGTTGAAGACGGGGAAACAATAGGAATCATTGGGGTATATAGTCCGATGGAGAAATCCCCACTTAAATCGATTACTTATGGAGCTAAAGAGGTCTACGTTTGGACAAAGGAGATTTTCTCTATGCTCGGTAAGTTGATAACCGGTCAATTTTCGATCGATGCCTTATCTGGTCCTGTCGGAATTTACGTTTCAACGGATACGGTTGCAAAATCGGGTATTCTATATTTAATGAAGTGGGCTGGGGTATTAAGCATTAACTTAGGGATTATGAACCTTCTCCCAATTCCTGCTTTAGACGGTGGTAGATTAATGTTTTTTGCTGTCGAAGGATTAAGAGGAAAGCCGGTAGACCGTCAAAAAGAAGGAATGGTCCACTTTATCGGTTTCGCTTTATTAATGCTCCTCATGCTCGTCGTAACCTGGAACGACATCCAAAGATTTTTCCTATAAAAAATGACAATGGCTATCTCTTAGAGGTAGCCATTTCACGTTAATAAAAATATATTTTTAAGAGGAAGAACAATGTGTTTATGTTATAATGATGTTCGTAAAGTTTTTGAAAGAAAGATTTTGTAAGAGAGAGGAGAGAGAGTGGATGAGCAGTGCATCAGATAAAAGAGAAGCATTCCAACACTTGCTCCAACAATTACAATTAACGGATGATCAAATCGTTACTCATTTTGAACATGCTGAAATTGAAAAAGTGATTGTTGAAAGACAAGAAAGAAAATGGCATTTTCATTTCATATTTGAAAATATCTTACCATACAACGTATATCATAAATTTACCTCTCAGCTAGAGAAATCATTCTCCCATATTGCTTCTGTATATCATTCCATCAAGGTTCGAAATGAGCAAATATCAGAGCAGTCAATCGTTGAATACTGGAATTCATGTGTTCGCCAACTGGAGGGAATTGCTCCTCCATTGCTGAAATTACTGAACGAACAAACACCAAATGTTGTCGGAAATAAATTGCTCGTTAAAGTAAACAACGATCTAGAAGGATTAACCATTAAGAAAAAATATACGGAAATGATTCAGGGGGCATATCAACAGTTGGGCTTCCCTGTCCTTACGATAGATACAGAAATAAATGAACAAACATCAAACGAACAGTATGAACAATTTTTAGAAGCGAAGAAAAAAGAGGATCAAGAGCGTGGATTACAAGCTCTGATGGAAATGGAAAAACAAGAAGCTGAAAAAGAAGCTGGTGTTGAACTTCCATCTGGTCCATTAACGATCGGTTTAACGATTAAAGATGATGCAGATTTCCGGAAGTTAATTGATATCGTCGATGAAGAAAGACGTATTGCGATAGAAGGTTATATTTTCGCTGCAGAAACGAGAGAATTACGTAGTGGACGTACGTTATTGACGTTCAAAGTTACGGATTATACGAGCTCAATCATGATTAAAATGTTTTCCCGTGATAAAGAAGATGCAGCCCTTTTTGAACGTGTGCAAAAAGGTATGTGGGTAAAAGTGCGAGGAAGCATTCAAAATGATACCTTTGTTCGTGATTTAGTGATGATTGGAAATGACATTAATGAAATCAAGCCTGTTGAAAGAAAGGATACAGCAAAAGAAGGTGAAAAAAGGGTTGAACTCCACCTTCACACTCCAATGAGTCAAATGGATGCGGTAAGTTCAGTCGCAAGTCTTGTTGCCCAAGCGAAAAAATGGGGTCATAAAGCGATTGCGATTACGGACCATGCTGGAGCGCAATCTTTTCCAGAAGCATACAGTGCCGGGAAAAAGAATGATATTAAAATTCTCTACGGGATTGAAGCGAACCTAGTTGATGACGGAGTACCAATCGCCTATAATGACGCCCATCGACTTCTATCTGAAGACACATATGTAGTGTTTGATGTTGAGACAACTGGTTTGTCAGCGGTCTATGATACAATCATTGAGCTTGCTGCTGTTAAAATTAAGGATGGAGATATTATCGACCGCTTTGAAGCCTTTGCTAATCCCCACCATCCATTGTCTGCGACAACGATCAATTTAACAGGAATTACAGATGAAATGGTGAAGGATGCTCCTGAGGTGGAGGAAGTTTTAAGAGATTTCCATAAATGGGCGGATGATGCGGTACTTGTAGCTCATAATGCATCATTTGATATGGGCTTCCTTAACGTTGGCTATAAAAAAAGCGGTTTGGATAAAGCGCAAAATCCTGTTATTGATACGTTAGAATTAGCCCGTTTTCTCCATCCGGAGATGAAAAATCATCGCTTAAATACGTTGGCGAAAAAATTCAATGTTGAGTTAACCCAGCACCACCGTGCTATTTATGACGCGGAAGCAACAGGATATTTATTATTAATCATGCTTAAAGAAGCTCTTGAAAAAGGAATTACGTATCATGATGAGCTTAATGATAATATGGGGAAGGGAAATGCTTATCAAAGGGCACGTCCTTATCACTGTACCCTGTTAGCACAAACGGAAGCTGGCTTGAAAAATCTTTTCAAGATTATTTCGATCGCTCATATTGAATATTTCTACCGTGTTCCACGGATTCCTCGCTCTGTACTCCAGAAGTATCGTGAGGGCATTCTAGTAGGTTCTGGTTGTGATAAAGGTGAAGTATTTGAAGGCATGATGCAAAAAGCGGCTGAAGAGGTAGAAGAAACAGCCCGTTTTTATGACTATATTGAAGTTCATCCGAAAGAAGTTTATGCTCATTTGTTGGAGTTAGAGCTAGTGCAGGATGAGAACAAATTAGAAGATATTATTAAAAATCTTGTGAAACTTGGGGAAAAGTTAGAAATTCCAGTCGTCGCAACAGGGAATGTTCATTACTTAAATCCGAATGACAAGATTTATCGTAAAATATTGGTGAACTCTCAAGGGGGAGCGAATCCTTTAAATAGGCATCAGCTTCCAGATGTGCACTTTAGAACGACAAATGAAATGCTTGACGCATTCTCCTTTTTAGGAAAAGAAAAGGCAAAAGAGCTTGTCGTCACCAATTCGAATAAAATTGCTGATATGATTGATGTCATTAAGCCAATTAAAGATGACTTATATACACCGAAAATTGAAGGTGCAGATGAAGAGATTCGTTCGATGAGCTATCAGCGTGCGAAAGACATTTATGGGGAAGAGCTCCCCGAAATTGTTGAAGCACGGTTAGAAAAAGAATTAAAAAGTATCATCGGTCACGGATTTGCGGTTATCTATTTGATTTCTCATAAGCTCGTAAAGAAATCGCTTGATGACGGCTATCTAGTAGGTTCCCGTGGTTCAGTAGGATCATCATTAGTCGCGACCATGACTGAAATTACGGAAGTTAATCCATTACCACCACATTATGTATGTCCAAGCTGTAAGCATTCTGAATTCTTTAATGATGGTTCAGTTGGTTCTGGTTTTGACTTACCAGATAAAGATTGTCCAAGTTGTGGGGAAAAATATGTAAAGGACGGTCATGATATTCCATTTGAAACCTTCCTTGGCTTTAAGGGGGACAAGGTACCTGATATCGATTTGAACTTCTCAGGTGAATATCAACCACAGGCCCATAACTATACGAAAGTATTGTTTGGGGAAGAGTATGTTTATCGTGCAGGGACAATTGGTACAGTTGCAGATAAAACGGCATTCGGTTATGTGAAAGCCTATCAGCAGGATAATAATCTGCAACTCCGTGGCGCTGAAATTGAAAGACTAGCAACGGGGTGTACAGGAGTTAAAAGGACGACTGGTCAGCATCCAGGGGGAATCATTGTTGTTCCAGATTATATGGATATTTATGATTTCACTCCGATCCAGTTTCCAGCTGATGACCGAAACTCTGAATGGAAGACGACTCATTTTGATTTCCACTCGATTCATGATAATGTTTTAAAGCTTGATATTCTGGGACATGATGATCCGACGGTTATTCGTATGCTTCAAGACTTAAGTGGAATTGATCCAAAGACCATTCCAACAGATGACAAAGAGGTTATGAAGATCTTTAGTGGACCAGAAGCTCTTGGCGTGACAGAAGAACAAATTATGTGTAAAACAGGGACACTTGGAATTCCTGAATTCGGTACTCGATTTGTTCGTCAAATGCTAGAAGATACGAAACCCACTACTTTCTCTGAACTTGTGCAAATCTCTGGGTTATCCCATGGAACAGATGTATGGCTCGGAAATGCCCAAGAATTAATCCACAATAATATTTGTACGCTAAGTGAAGTAATCGGTTGTCGTGACGATATTATGGTCTATCTTATTTATCAGGGATTAGAGCCATCCTTTGCATTTAAAATCATGGAATCTGTTCGTAAAGGAAAAGGACTAACAGATGAAATGGAAGAAGAAATGCGCAGGAACGAGGTTCCAGAATGGTATATTGATTCTTGTAAAAAGATCAAGTATATGTTCCCGAAGGCCCATGCGGCTGCCTATGTGTTGATGGCTGTACGTATTGCCTATTTCAAGGTTCATCATCCATTGTATTATTATGCGGCCTATTTTACGGTTAGAGCAGAGGATTTCGATATTGATGCAATGGTGAAAGGATCTCAAGCAATTCGTACAATAATTGAAGAAATCAATGCAAAAGGTTTAGAAGCATCGACAAAAGAGAAAAATCTGTTGACTGTATTGGAGCTAGCATTGGAAATGAATGAACGGGGATTTACCTTCAAAAAAGTTGATTTATATCGTTCAAGCGCATCTGAATTTATCATTGATGGAAATTCATTAATTCCACCTTTTAATTCGATTCCTGGACTAGGAACAAATGCGGCCATTAATATTGTTAATGCTCGTGAAGATGGAGAATTTTTATCAAAAGAAGACCTGCAGCAGAGAGGGAAGGTTTCTAAAACGATAATGGAGTATTTAGATAATCACGGATGCTTAACAGGAATGCCTGATCAAAATCAGTTGTCCTTGTTCTAAATATACGAAAAAAATCACTAGAACTAAAACTTGATTTGTCAAGTAAAATGAACACTATCGTTTGCATAAAAATATTGGTTATGGTATAGTTTTATTGGAAATACTATCGATAACTCTCGTTTACAAGAGTGGGGCTCCCCCGCTCTTTCTTGTTTGTTTAGGTATAAAATTTATGCCGCTTGCGAGAACAAAGTAAGCGGACTAGATGAACTGGATTTATCTTAAATGTCTTTCTACATAGCAATGGGAAGTTTAACATTACTAGGTGAATTGATTTAACCATCGTTAAAAGGGGAAATTGATTCTAGTTTAGGACAGATAGAGTTAGGAGGGAACATATGAGTAAGGTAATTGAAGTGGTTGAAGACATTGTGAGTCCCATTTTAGATGACCTCAATCTTGAATTAGTTGATATTGAATATGTGAAGGAAGGGAAAGATTGGTTCCTCCGTGTTTTCATTGATAAAGACGGTGGTGTTGATATAGAGGAATGTGGACTAGTGAGCGAAAGACTTAGCGAAAAACTAGACGAAATTGATCCGATTCCTTACAACTATTTCCTTGAGGTTTCATCTCCAGGGGCAGAACGACCGCTCAAAAAGGAAAAGGATTATGAGCGAGCGATTGGCCATAATGTCTTTGTGAAAACATACGAACCGATTGATGGTGAGAAGACCTTTGAAGGGAAGTTAACAGACTATTCTAGTGATAAGCTTTCGTTAGAAATAACGATTAAGACTAGAAAGAAACTAGTCGAGATCCCTAAGGATAAAATTGCAAATGCACGGTTAGCTGTTACTTTTTCTTAAGTTGACTACTTTCATTTTAAAAAAATGAATTTATTATTTGTTAGAGTTTAAAGGGGGATATAATCAAATGAGCAGTGAATTGCTAGATGCTCTTGACTTGCTGGAAAAAGAAAAAGGTATTTCAAGAGAGGTAATTATTGAAGCAATTGAAGCGGCGTTAGTATCTGCTTATCGTCGAAACTTTAATCAGGCTCAAAATGTACGCATCGATTTGAATTTAGGTGCTGGAACGATGAAAGTTTTTGCAAGAAAAGATGTGGTTGAGGAAGTATTTGATCCCCGTCTTGAAATTTCATTAGAAGATGCAAAAAGAATCAATCCTAATTATCAAATTGAAGATGTGGTGGAACTCGAAGTTACACCAAAAGACTTCGGTCGTATTGCTGCCCAAACGGCTAAGCAGGTTGTTACGCAAAGGGTAAGAGAAGCAGAACGGGGAATTATCTATTCTGAATTCATTGACCGTGAAGAAGATATTATGACTGGGATTGTGCAGCGTGTAGACTCTAAGTTTATTTATGTAAGCCTAGGGAAAATAGAGGCAATCTTACCTGCTAATGAACAAATGCCAAATGAAAGATATCGACCGCATGATCGCATAAAAGTGTTTATTACAAAAGTAGAAAAAACGACTAAAGGACCTCAAATTTATGTTTCAAGAACACATCCTGGTTTACTAAAGCGCCTTTTTGAAATTGAAGTTCCTGAAATATATGATGGAACGGTTGAAATTAAGTCGGTTTCAAGGGAAGCAGGAGATCGTTCAAAAATTTCTGTTCACTCTGAAAACACTGAGGTTGATCCCGTTGGCTCATGTGTAGGACCAAAAGGTTCTCGAGTACAAGCGGTTGTCAATGAACTAAAAGGTGAAAAAATCGATATCGTAAAATGGTCCAATGATCCAGTTGTTTTTGTGGCTAATGCTTTAAGTCCTTCAAAGGTACTTGATGTGATCGTTAATGAAGATGAGAAGGCAACAACAGTCGTTGTTCCTGACTATCAGCTTTCACTTGCGATTGGTAAAAGAGGACAAAATGCTCGTCTGGCTGCAAAGCTAACAGGTTGGAAAATTGATATAAAGTCTGAAACAGATGCGAGAGAAGCTGGAATTTTCCCACGTGATGAAGGGATCCTCACATTTGATGATGAAGATGAGCAAGAACTTGATACTGATTTAAGTTTGAGCTTTGAGGATACACGTGAGTAAAAAGAGGTGAAAGATGGATGAACAGTAGAAAAAAAGTTCCTTTGCGAAAATGTGTGGCGACTGGTGAAATGAGACCTAAAAAAGAACTTGTTCGCATCGTCCGCTCCAAAGAGGGTGAAGTATCCATCGATCTAACAGGAAAGAAAAACGGTCGAGGAGCTTACCTTTCAAAAGATAAGGAAGCCATTCTTTTAGCCAAAAAGAAAAACACATTAAAAAATCATTTAGAAGTTGAAATAAATGATTCTATTTATGATGAACTGCTTGAGTTAGTAGAGAAGGAGAAACGACTATCCTAATGAAACCAAATCAATGGATGTCATTGCTAGGCCTAGCCAATCGAGCGCGGAAAATCATTTCAGGGGAAGAGCTTGTCGTTAAGGAAATAAGAAGTGGCAAGGCAAAGCTTGTGTTACTCTCTGCGGATGCATCCGCCAATACCGCGAAAAAAGTGACGGATAAATGCAAATCCTTTTCAATTCCATATAAAATTGTTGAGAACCGTAGTGTGCTCGGTCAATCAATTGGGAAGGAAGCCCGCGTAGTTGTGGCTGTTTTAGATGCAGGGTTTGCCAATAAGCTGAAACAAGTGCTCGATTAATACTTGCGGGGGTGAAAATATGAGTAAAATACGAGTTTATGAATATGCAAAAAAGCATAATATTTCAAGTAAAGACGTTATCACTAAACTAAAAGAAATGAACATAGAGGTTTCTAATCATATGACAACAATTGAAGGGGATACAATCCAGAAGCTTGATCGTCTTTACAATAAAGAGGAAAAACAGCCTCAGGCAGAAAAGGTGCAACAAAAAACAAATGCATCACAGCAAAAAGCTGCAGCTGAGGATGACGATCGGAATACTGGATCATCTCATGTGAAGGTGAAGACTGCACCGAAAGCACAACCAAAAGATAATAAAGGTTTCAAGAACAATAATAGTAACCAAGGCAATCATAAAAACAAAAATAAGAATCAAAAGAACAAAGGGAAAAATCAACCTCAAGTTCAAGCACAGCCGCAGAAAAAGAAAGAGAAGGAACTTCCTGCAAAAATTACTTTTAGTGAATCATTAACAGTTGCTGAGCTAGCGAAGAAATTACATCGTGAGCCTTCTGAAATCATTAAGAAGTTATTCTTACTTGGCGTCATGGCTACTATTAACCAAGACCTAGATAAGGATGCGATTGAATTGATTGCGTCTGAGTATGGTGTTGAGGTTGAAGAAGAAGTGAAAATTGATGCAACAGATTTAGAAGTGTACTTCACGGAAGATGATGCTGCTGAACAAGTGGAGCGCCCTTCTGTAGTAACGATTATGGGACACGTTGACCACGGGAAAACGACACTCCTTGATTCGATCCGTCACACAAAAGTGACAGCAGGTGAAGCAGGTGGGATTACCCAGCATATTGGCGCTTACCAAGTTGAAGAGAATGGGAAAAAGATCACATTCTTAGATACTCCTGGACACGCCGCTTTCACGACAATGCGTGCACGTGGTGCTAAAATTACGGATATTACGATCCTAGTTGTTGCCGCAGATGATGGAGTAATGCCACAGACAGTTGAGGCGATTAACCACGCTAAGGCTGCGGAAGTACCAATCATTGTCGCAGTCAACAAAATCGATAAAGAAGCAGCGAACCCGGATCGAGTTATGCAAGAATTAACGGAACATGGTTTAATCCCTGAAGCATGGGGAGGAGAGACGATTTTCGTTCCACTGTCTGCTTTAACTGGTGAAGGTATTGATTCACTTTTAGAAATGATTCTTCTTGTGGGTGAAGTTGAGGAATATAAAGCAAACCCTAACAGAAAAGCGATTGGAACCGTAATCGAAGCTCAATTAGATAAAGGTCGCGGCTCAGTTGCAACATTACTTGTTCAAGACGGAACATTAAGAGTTGGGGATCCGATTGTTGTTGGAAATACATTTGGTCGTGTTCGTGCGATGGTCAATGATTTAGGCCGTCGTGTGAAAGAAGCTGGTCCATCAACACCAGTAGAAATTACGGGCTTAAATGATGTTCCTCAAGCTGGTGATCGCTTCGTTGTTTTCGAAGATGAAAAAACAGCTCGTCAAGTTGGAGAGGCTCGTGCTACTCAAGCGATTCAAGCGCAAAGAAGTGAAAAGACACGTATTAGCTTAGATAATCTTTTTGATCACTTAAAGCAAGGTGAAATGAAAGACCTCAATATCATTGTCAAGGCAGACGTGCAAGGTTCTGTAGAAGCTGTAGCAGCAGCTTTCCAAAAGTTAGATGTTGAAGGTGTAAATGTGAAAATCATTCATACAGGCGTAGGGGCAATTAACGAGTCAGATATTACACTTGCCGCTGCTTCTAACGCAATTGTGATTGGTTTTAACGTTCGTCCTGATAATAATGCCAAGCGTGCGGCTGAATCTGAAGAAGTGGACATTCGTCTTCATAGAATTATTTATAAAGCGATTGAAGAAATTGAAGCTGCGATGAAAGGGATGCTTGATCCAGAATTCCAAGAAAAAATTATCGGTCAGGCAGAAGTTCGTCAAACATTCAAAGTTTCAAAAGTTGGAACGATTGCAGGTTCCTATGTGACAGATGGTAAAATTACTCGCCATAGTGGTGTTCGTCTCATTCGTGATGGCATCGTCATATTCGAAGGTGAAGTCGATGCGTTAAGAAGATTTAAGGACGACGTGAAAGAAGTTGCTCAAGGTTATGAGTGCGGAATCACGATTAAAAACTTTAATGATGTGAAAGAAGGAGACGTCATTGAAGCATATATTATGGAAGAAGTGGAACGTTAATGATAGTAGGTCTTGCAGTTTGTGAATGTATCATTTATGATGCTCATTCACTGAAGGAGAAGAGAGCAGTCTTGCAAAGAATACTTGTGAGGTTAAAGCAAAAGTTTAATTTGTCTGCATCTGAGGTTGAATTTCAAGATGTGTGGCAACGAACGAAAATTGCTATGGTTGTCGTATCTTCTTCTCAAGTTTCAACTGAAATGGAACTGCAAAACGCGCTACAGTTTATCGATTCTTTTCCAGAAATCGAAAGAACGATTACAAATATTGAATGGCTTTAGGCCAGAATAGATATTTTCAGCGTTTTGTGTCTGCATTCCTTCTCGATCCTTGTAGAAGGAATGTGCACAGAGCGCTTGTACTTTTTATATGACTAGAGGTGACAAGAATGAGCCTTAGATCGAATCGTGTTGGAGAACAAATGAAGAAAGAACTCGGTGAGATTATCGGACGGAAAATCAAGGATCCACGTATTGGTTTTGTGACTGTTACAGATGTCCAGGTTACTGGAGACCTCCAACAGGCAAAGGTGTTCATTTCCGTTCTCGGAGATGATGAACAAAAAGAAAATACATTAAAGGGTCTAGCAAAGGCAAAAGGATTTATCCGTTCAGAAATTGGTCAAAGAATTCGCTTGAGAAAAACGCCTGAAATCCTTTTCGAATTTGATGAGTCGATTGATTACGGTAATCGCATTGATTCCCTTCTTTATAAGCTTCAAGCAGAAAGTCAAGAAAAGGATCATGAAGAATAGGATAGTGCTTTTCCAATATTAGATGGAAGGCTTTTAAAAGTTGGTGGAGGGATAGACGGGAATGTCTATCCCTTTTCTAATGAATCAAACACGGAGGTCGAGGAATGGAAGGAATATTGCCGCTGTATAAACCGAAAGGAATGACATCCCATGATTGTGTCTTCAAGCTGCGGAAAATTTTGCGGATGAAAAGAATTGGACATACTGGAACATTAGATCCAGAGGTGGATGGTGTTTTACCGATTTGCATAGGGCGTGCAACAAAGGTAGCTGAGTACATAACGGGTGCAGGGAAAACGTATGTAGGAGAAGTGACAGTTGGTTTTTCAACAACGACAGAGGATGCGGGTGGAGATATCGTAGAGGAAAACTTAGAAAAAAAATCTTATTCTAGAGATGAAATTCTATCTGTCCTAGCCAATCTATCGGGTGAAATTACACAAACTCCCCCTATGTTTTCAGCAGTAAAAGTTAATGGAAAGAGATTATATGAGTACGCGAGGCAAGGTCTGGAAGTAGAACGGCCATCAAGAAAGGTAACCATATATTCAATCGAACTACTTGACGAAAGAGAGCAATTTGAAGGAGATGTCATTCGCTTTCGCTTTCAAGTTTCGTGTAGTAAAGGGACATATATTCGCACGCTTGCTGTCATGATTGGAGAAATGCTTGGATATCCAGCACATATGTCACAGTTAACTCGTATCAAGTCTGCAAGCTTTTCTTTAGAAGATTGCCTTACTTTTTCAGATGTGGAAGAATTAGTGGAGAAGGGCAGTATGGATGAGGTGCTGAGACCGATTGAAGCGGCATTATATTATTTGCCGAAATATCAAATAAATGATAAATTAGGTGAGAAAGTAAAAAACGGTGCTGTCCTTCCAATTCCAGAAGCCTTTCTAAATGAGAAAGGACCGATTGTCGTGGAAGATGGAGATGGATTAGCATTGGCTATTTATGAGGCACACCCTCATAAAGAAGGTATAATGAAGCCGAAGAAAGTATTAAAAATATAGACGATGCGAGAATTTTCTGTTGATAAGAAATAGGTGGGAAACTAAGTGGAAGTTATTCATATTCATCATCCTCATGAATTCAAACCCGAACAATTTATGCCAATGACGATGGCATTAGGTTTTTTTGATGGTGTTCATTTAGGGCACCAAAAAGTGATAGGTACGGCATCGGAAATGGCGAAGGAGAAAAATTGCAAGGTTGGTGTCATGACTTTTGATCCTCATCCATCAGTCGTTTTACGTCGAGATGTACAGCATGTGGAGTATATCACTCCGCTAAAAGAGAAGGCAAGATTAATAGAGCAACTTAACGTTGATTATTTGTTTGTTGTTCACTTTACAAGTGAATTCGCAAATCTTCTTCCACAGGAATTTGTTGATCAATATGTCATTGGTTTAAATGTGATTCATGTCGTAGCTGGTTTTGATTATAGTTACGGCAGAATGGGTAAGGGAACAATGGAGACAATTCAGTTCCATTCGCGTGGTAAATTTGATTTTACAACCGTTCCAAAACTTACGAATGGAACTGAAAAAATAAGTTCGACCTTGATCCGTAAACATATACGAGAAGGGAATATGGAAAGGTTGCCGGACTTGTTGGGCCGCTTTTATTCAACGAGTGGAATTGTCATTGATGGTGATAAAAGAGGAAGAACGATCGGGTTCCCAACAGCGAATACAGATGTCAATGACTCGTTTTTTATTCCACCCACCGGTGTTTACGCAGTGAAGATTCTTGTTGCTGGTACGTGGTACGAAGGAGTTTGTAATATTGGCTATAAGCCAACCTTCAACGAAACTCAGGCTCCGAAGCCGTCTGTTGAAGTTCATATTTTTGATTTTGAACAGGATATTTATGGTTATGAAGTCGTGATTGAATGGCATAAGAGAATCAGAGCAGAAAAGAAATTCAATGGGATCGAGGAGCTTGTACAACAAATTGAAAAAGACAAGTTGAGTACGCTCGATTATTTTCGTAATATATAAATATACGTTGTGTGAAGTATGCGAAATATATTGTTTACACTTGCTTTTTGTCACAAAAAGTAGTATTCTAATTAACGTGAATTCATTTCGTATGTAAATATGGATGGACTCACATATCAATAATGAACCTTTGCTTGGCAAGTCGAGTCACCGACGCTTGCTGAAGCATTCGGGGATTAACTATTTAGGAGGTGAAACGGATGGCAATCACAAAAGAACGTAAGAATGAACTTATCAATGAGTTCAAAACACACGAGAACGATACTGGTTCACCAGAAGTTCAAATCGCTGTCCTTACAGAAGAGATCAACAATTTAAATGGTCACTTACGTACTCATAAGAAAGATCACCACTCACGTCGCGGTCTTTTGAAAATGGTAGGTAGACGTCGTAACCTATTAACTTATCTTCGTAACAAAGACGTTCAACGTTACCGTGAGTTAATCAACAGACTTGGTTTACGTCGATAAGAACTGATGTTAACAAAAGCGGGATTCTTCCCGCTTTTTTGTTAGCATAAATAACTGGAAAAATAATACATAAACTCGTATTTTAAGTCCATAAAAAGATGTACATAATATAAGAAAAGTGAATTGCACTCGGAGCTGGATAGAATAAAGCGGAGAGCGCCTTTTTTGAAATACTATGGAATCATATATGCTAAATAATTCACACAACAAATGTATACTTACCGTCATTTTCATGCTTTCAAGAGTAATGAGATGAAGTTTAAGATAGAATATATTATTGATGAATAAAGTAGAACTAATGAATAAGCTAAATCTCCCAGGAGTGTTAGTAAGAGAGGGGTTTTTAAAAGAATGGGACAAGAAAAGCAAATCTTTTCCATAGAGTGGGCTGGCCGGCCACTAACCGTTGAAATCGGACAATTAGCAAAACAAGCTAATGGCTCAGCACTAATCCGATATGGAGATACTGCTGTATTAAGTAATGCAACTGCTTCAAAAGAACCGAAAAAGCTTGATTTCTTTCCGTTGACAGTCAATTATGAGGAAAGATTATATGCGGTCGGGAAAATTCCAGGTGGTTTTATTAAGCGTGAAGGTCGTCCAAGTGAAAAAGCGATATTGGCGAGCCGCTTGATCGATCGTCCAATTCGTCCTTTGTTTGCAGATGGTTTTAGAAATGAAGTCCAAGTGATCAGCATTGTGATGAGCGTTGATCAAGATTGCTCATCTGAAATGGCTGCGATGTTTGGCTCTTCTCTTGCTTTATCGATTTCAGATATTCCATTTGAGGGACCTATTGCGGGAGTTACGATAGGACGAATCGATGGTAACTTTGTCATCAATCCAAATGTAGAACAAATGGAAAAGAGTGATATCCATTTAGTTGTTGCAGGTACAAAAGATGCCATTAATATGGTTGAAGCTGGTGCCGATGAAGTACCAGAAGAAACAATGCTTGAAGCAATCATGTTTGGTCATGAAGAAATCAAACGTTTAATTGCCTTTCAAGAAGAAATTGTCGCAAAGGTTGGCAAGGAGAAAACGGAAGTCATCCTTTTCAATGTGGACGAACAATTAGAAGCAGAAATTCGTGAAGCTTGTGAAAAAGAAATGATCGAAGCCATTCAAGTACAGGAAAAGCATGCACGTGAAGATGCCATTAAGGCAGTTAAAGATAGAGTAATTGCAAAATATGAAGAGCAAGAAGCGGATGCTGATGACCTGAAGCAAGTGAAGCAAATTCTAGACAAACTTGTAAAAGGTGAAGTACGCCGTTTAATTACTGAAGAAAAAGTACGTCCTGATGGTCGAAATCCTGATGAAATTCGTCCATTATCTTCTGAAGTAGGACTTCTTCCTCGTACGCATGGTTCTGGATTATTTACTCGTGGACAAACGCAAGCATTAAGTATTTGTACGCTTGGTGCATTAGGGGATGTTCAGATTTTAGACGGTTTAGGAATCGAAGAAGAAAAACGCTTCATGCATCATTATAACTTCCCAAGCTTCAGTGTCGGGGAAACAGGACCAATTAGAGGACCAGGTCGTCGTGAAATTGGACATGGTGCCCTTGGTGAGCGTGCTCTTGAGCCGATTATCCCATCTGAAAGTGATTTCCCATATACAATCCGTCTCGTTTCTGAAGTATTAGAATCAAACGGTTCAACTTCTCAGGCAAGTATTTGTGCAAGTACATTAGCCATGATGGACGCTGGTGTACCAATTAAGGCACCTGTTGCTGGGATTGCAATGGGACTTGTAAAATCTGGAGAACATTATACTGTTTTAACCGATATTCAAGGGATGGAAGACCATCTAGGAGATATGGATTTTAAAGTTGCAGGTACCTCTAAAGGGGTAACCGCTCTTCAAATGGATATCAAAATTGAAGGATTGTCTCGTGAAATTTTGGAAGAAGCACTGCAACAAGCGAAAAAAGGTCGTATGCAAATTCTTGAATCAATGCTTGCTACGATTTCCGAGCCAAATAACCAACTTTCTCAATATGCACCAAAAATCTTAACAATGCACATTAATCCAGATAAGATCCGCGATGTTATTGGGCCAAGTGGTAAGCAAATCAACAAAATTATTGAAGAAACAAATGTTAAGATTGATATTGAACAAGATGGCACAGTATTCATTTCATCTACCAATGAGGAAATGAATCAAAAAGCGAAAAAAATTATAGAAGACATCGTACGTGAAGTGGAAGTTGGCCAAATGTACTTAGGAAAAGTTAAACGAATTGAAAAATTTGGTGCATTTGTTGAAATCTTTAACGGTAAGGATGGCTTAGTTCATATTTCAGAATTAGCAGAAGAGCGTGTTGGCAAAGTAGAGGACGTATTATCAATTGGCGATGAAGTACTTGTAAAGGTAACGGAAATTGATAAACAAGGTCGTGTCAACTTATCCAGAAAAGCTGTTCTAAAAGAGCAACGAGAGCAAAAGGAACAAGCACAGAAGTAAGTGTTTCACTCACGAGTATAGACACAAGTGCTCCTATGCTTACTTGAAAAGTCAGGGGAAGCCCTGGCTTTTTATTGTGGTTAAATTGTCTAGAGTAAGTGAGAACTGCTAGTTCTACCTTGTCCTTCCTTCTCATAATTTGTAAGGAAGGAGGCTTATGGGATGAAAAAGCTGGTATTTATTGCTATGATTGTTTTACTCGGGACTCTTATTGTCAATAACTCATTCACTGATCAATATTTAGTTAAATTAAAGGGAGATAGTACTTTTGTTAGTAAAAAGGTTGATCCTTTATACGATGAGATTCGCTCAAAGGCGAAAGAATATGAAGTTGCTCCTATAGATGCAAAAATTGATCCCGTCTGGAAGGCAATTCCTGGGATAAATGGTTTAAAGGTTGATGTTGATGCTTCCTTTGAAAAAATGAAGAACGATGGGATATTTAAAAAGGAAAAACTTGTGTTCGCGCAAGTTGAGCCGAAGGTCCATCTCAAGGATCTCGCTCCTAATCCCATTTATAAAGGAAATCCGGAAAAACCGATGGTCAGTTTCATCATTAATGTGGCTTGGGGCAATGAATATCTTGCCCCCATCCTTGCGACCTTGAAAGAGCATAATGTTCACGCCACCTTCTTTTTAGAAGGAAGATGGGTAAAAAATCATCCAGACCTTGCTAAAATGATTTCTTCTGCTGGTCATGAGGTGGGGAACCATTCTTACACTCATCCTGATATGAAAAGAATATCGGCAGGGATGATTAGACAGGAAATCCAAAAGACGAATGATGTCATTAAAGCAACGACGGAAAAGGTACCAATGTGGCTTGCACCTCCAAGTGGAAGTTTCCGTGACGAAGTGGTGAAAATTGCCGCTGAAGTAAATATGGGGACCGTCTTATGGAGTGTCGATACAATCGATTGGCAAAAGCCTGCACCTGAAGTTCTGATCAATCGGGTAATCAGTAAGATCCATAATGGAGCAATGGTCTTAATGCATCCGACCGATTCAACTGCAAAAGCTCTTGATCAATTAATCAAAGAAATTAAGGGTAAGGATTTAGAAATCAATACGGTTTCGGAGCTGTTAAGCGAAGAGAGATAACCATTCCAATGTTGAATTGGATAAAAGAGG
Organism: Robertmurraya phoenicis; assembly: GCF_047302285.1. Taxonomy (GTDB): domain Bacteria; phylum Bacillota; class Bacilli; order Bacillales; family Cytobacillaceae; genus Robertmurraya. Next base: position 2,838,874 of record NZ_CP154845.1, on the reverse strand, counting down.
GAATAAATAGACAAGCTAATAAATAAGAAACGATGGAGATATGTATTAGCATCATGTTTTCAAACAGGAGGAATTTGCGTGATTAAGAGATATACTTGTCAAAATGGAGTAAGAATCGTACTAGAAAATATACCTACTGTTCGTTCAGTTGCAATTGGAGTTTGGATTGGAACTGGTTCACGTAATGAGAATCCGGAAAATAACGGAATTTCCCATTTTCTTGAGCATATGTTTTTTAAAGGAACGAAGACAAGAACTGCTCGTGAAATCGCTGAATCATTTGATAGTATTGGCGGTCAGGTCAATGCCTTTACATCAAAGGAATACACTTGCTACTATGCTAAAGTGCTAGACAATCATGCGAATTTTGCCCTTGATGTCCTTGCGGATATGTTCTTCCATTCAACTTTTGATGAAGAAGAGCTTAAAAAAGAAAAGAATGTAGTCTACGAAGAAATAAAAATGTATGAAGATACACCTGACGACATTGTTCATGATTTACTAAGCAAAGCCGTATATGAAAATCATCCATTAGGTTATCCTATCTTAGGAACAGAAGAGACGTTAGCATCATTTACAGGAGAGACATTGAAAGAATACATGCATTATACATATACTCCTGAAAATGTTGTCATCTCCATTGCTGGAAATATTTCTGACGACTTTATTTCTGACGTTGAAAAACACTTTGGTAGCTATGAAGGTGGCAAGCAAGAGCAGCCTGAGGCAAAACCGATGTTCCATTTGAATCATATGTCCCGCAAAAAAGAGACTGAACAGGCACATTTATGTATTGGATTTGAGGGATTACAGGTAGGACATGAGGATATATACAATTTGATTGTTTTAAACAATGTTCTCGGTGGAAGCATGAGTTCACGATTATTTCAAGATGTTCGTGAACGTAAAGGCCTGGCATATTCTGTCTTCTCTTATCACTCATCTTTCCATGATAGTGGTATTGTAACCATTTATGGAGGAACAGGTGCGAAGCAATTGGATGTGTTATTTGATACAATCCAAGAAACACTTGCAAACCTGAAGGCAGAGGGAATTACAGATAAAGAATTGAACAACTGTAAAGAGCAGCTGAAAGGAAGCTTAATGCTAAGCTTAGAAAGTACGAATAGTCGTATGAGCCGTAATGGAAAAAATGAACTTGTATTAAAACGTCATCGCACCCTTGATGAAATTATACAGGAGATTGATGAGGTCTCTAAAGAGGGCGTAGACAAGTTAGCCAATACGATTTTCACAAATGCATTTTCCGTTTCTCTTATTAGTCCAGAGGGAGAACTTCCGAAGAATTTATAAAGATGAACAACCTGCTGTCGGCAGGTTGTTTTTTAATGGAATTTGGCAAATCCGCAATAAACACCTAAATCCCCCGCTATTAATTCGAAATAACCTGCAATTCCATAAATTTTTGGTCGAGCCTATTCTAAAATCAAGCTACTGTTGATACATATATAAGGAGAGCGTTGGAAAATGGGAGGGGAAGTCTTGAGACTAAGTGAATTAAGCGGCAAAGAAATTGTCGACGTAAAGAAAGCAGAGCGGTTAGGGGTGTTAGGACAGACGGATTTAGAGATTGATGAGAATAGTGGGCAAATAAGAGCATTGCTAATTCCATCATTAAAGTGGTTTGGGTTTAAACGGCAAGGAGGAGAAGTTCGAGTACCATGGCGCCATATTAAGAAAATCGGCACAGATATGATTATCATTGATGTACCAGGTGATGATTTGGATGAGGGCTGACGTGAAAAAGTCGGGTAACACGACTTTTTCACGTCAGCCCTTTCTTATGTTTTAAGGAATTATTATACGAAGTTCCGGAAAAAGTGGAAAAGTTCCGGAATTAAGGCTCAAAGTTCCGGAATTAATTTTATTTTTCCGGAATTGTGCTCAAAAGTTCCGGAATTCCTAATTCAGAAAGTAAACTCGGCCGTTCTGTAAGAGGGGAGCTTGAAAGTCTTATTTCTTATCGTGCGCAGTGCGGATTAGTTGATTAAAAAGACTCATCGAAATAAAGAGCACCGAAGAGATTGGTGAGGAGGACAAAATCAATTTGGAAAAAGTGATTTTTACTAATAAGGCATTTCACCAGTTAAATGTCTAAATTCAGAAGAGATTTAGTCGGATAACTCACCGATCATCCCATTTTTACATAAGATGTTGAAGTAGTCGATATTTTTTAGAAAAGGTAATTTCATTTAGAAACTATATTCCTGCCTTAGGATTTCAGGGAAAAGAAGGTGAATGTTTTATGCTGACAGGATTGCATTTAGCAGTCATCGGTGGAGACGCAAGACAGCTAGAGATTATCCGTAGATTAACTGAGCTTGATGCAAAACTCTCACTAATAGGCTTCGAACAGCTTGATCATGCGTTTACTGGAGCAGTTAAGGAGAAGATGGACGAAGTTGATTTTTCTAATATTGATGCCATAATTCTACCGGTAGCTGGAACAAGTTTAGATGGTCAGGTTGATACGATCTTTTCTAATGAAAAGGTATATTTGTCAAAAGAGATATTACTGGAGACACCATCACATTGCACAGTTTATTCAGGAATCACCAATTCCTATTTAAGCGGAATCACGAAAAAAGCGGATCGCCGCCTTGTTCAGCTTTTTCAAAGGGATGACGTCGCTATCTATAACTCGATCCCAACGGTTGAAGGTACGATCATGATGGCCATTCAACATACAGACTTTACGATTCACGGTTCAAACGTTCTCGTACTTGGACTTGGTAGAGTAGGGATGACTGTGGCGAGAACCTTTGATGCTTTAGGTGCCCATGTGAAGGTGGGGGCAAGAAAAACAGAGCATATTGCGCGTATTACAGAAATGTCGCTCACTCCTTTTCAGTTGAAAAATCTCGAAGAACATGTCAAAGACGTTGATATTTGTATAAATACAATTCCTTACATGGTCGTGACAGCATCGGTCATTTCGAAAATGCCTCCACACACACTGGTTATTGATTTAGCTTCAAAGCCTGGAGGAACCGATTTTCGTTATGCGGAAAAAAGAGGGATTAAAGCACTACTTGCACCTAGTTTGCCAGGCATAGTAGCACCGAGAAGCGCAGGGCAAATATTGGCGAACGTTCTTTCAAGAGTGTTAAAAGAGGATTTACAATCACGAAAGGGGTAAAGAGCATGAGTGTAAATGGTAAAAGAATCGGTTTTGGGTTAACGGGCTCGCATTGTACGTACGATGCTGTTTTTCCGGAAATAGAAAAGCTCGTTAATGCTGGTGCAGAAGTACTACCCGTCGTTACTCATACCGTTAAAAATACAAATACGCGTTTTGGAAAAGGGGAAGATTGGGTACAACGTATTGAGGACTTAACTGGTAACAAAGTGATCGATTCGATCGTGAAAGCTGAGCCTCTTGGCCCAAAAATTCCATTGGATTGCATGGTGATAGCACCATTAACAGGAAATTCGCTGAGCAAATTTGCTAATGCCATGACCGATTCTCCAGTATTGATGGCGGCAAAAGCTACTTTAAGGAATCGAAAGCCAGTCGTTTTAGGAATTTCAACAAATGACGCTCTTGGATTGAATGGAGTTAATTTGATGAGATTGATGGCGACAAAAAATATTTACTTTATACCGTATGGTCAAGATGACCCAATTAAAAAACCTAATTCACTAGTGGCAAGAATGACATTATTACAAGAGACTGTAGAAGCTGCAATGAATGGGGAACAACTTCAACCAGTGCTTGTTGAACGTTTTAAGGACGAAGAATAGCGACAGCATTTGAACTTGTATAGCGGCAATCGGAATGCCCTCACGTAAGGAATTGGTGACGAGGGAATTGACTTTGCAGAATTTTATGTTCTGCTAAAGCTCGACTCCGTTGCCGCTTATGTATGAATTGATATTTCTGTCTGAATGAAACAAAAATTTATTTCTTTAAAGTATGAATATGGTAAAATAGATCATATTATGATGTAATATTTTAATAAGTCTATTGTTAATGGCAAGCGACAAATCATAAAATGTAAGATAGTATTACATTATGAAATGAATTCATTTTATAGAAGGTAAGGTTCATTTTTAGCTTCTATTTACGTGTAGCTTACAATTCATATGATGGTAAGAAATAGATGGGAAGGGGAAACAATAATGACAGAAAGAAAAGCATTTCATGTAGCAGTAGTTGGAGCAACAGGAGCAGTTGGACAACAAATGCTGAAAACACTTGAAGATAGAAATTTCCCAATTTCAACTTTAACTTTACTATCTTCACCTCGTTCTGCAGGGAAGGTAGTCGCTTTTAAAGGACAAGAATATGTGGTTCAGGAAGCAAAGCCTGAAAGTTTTGAAAACGTTGATATTGCTCTTTTTAGTGCTGGAGGTAGTGTTTCAAAAGAGTTAGCTCCAGAAGCTGTGAAAAGAGGGGCAATCGTGGTTGATAATACGAGCGCATTTAGAATGGATGAAAATACCCCCCTTGTTGTGCCAGAGGTAAATGAAGCTGATTTGCATAATCATAATGGGATAATCGCAAATCCAAACTGTTCAACGATTCAGATGGTCGTTGCACTACAACCGATATTCGAAAAGTTCGGATTGAAAAAAGTGATTGTTTCAACCTATCAAGCTGTTTCAGGTTCAGGAGCGCAAGCAGTTGATGAACTGAATGAGCAAACAAAAGCGATTATTCATGGTGAAAATTATGAACCGAAGATTTTACCAGTAAAATCAGATAAAAAGCATTATCAAATTGCCTTTAATGCGATTCCACAAATTGATAAATTTGAGGATAATGGTTATACATTTGAAGAAATGAAAATGATTAACGAAACGAAGAAAATCATGCATTTACCTGAACTAAAGGTTGCGGCAACATGTGTAAGATTACCGGTTGCAACAGGACATTCTGAGTCTCTCTACTTTGAGGTAGAAAAAGAGGGCGTTTCACCTGAGGACATTAAAGCACTATTAAAGGATGCTCCTGGAGTTGTTTTACAAGATGATCCAGAAAATCAAATTTATCCAATGCCTTCTGATTGTGTAGGTAAAAATGATGTATTTGTCGGTCGTGTTCGCAGAGACTTAGATGAAGAAACAGGCTTCCATATGTGGGTTGTATCAGATAATCTGTTAAAGGGGGCTGCATGGAACTCTGTGCAGATTGCTGAAAGTTTAATCAAAATCGGACTAGTTAAATAAGTCCTCTAACGAATTGTCGGGATAGATCACCTGCAAAACAACTATGAATGAAACAAAGAATAGAGCCTTTCTAATAATTGAGGTGTTACGATGAAAATTATCGTTCAAAAATTTGGGGGAACTTCTGTAAGAAGCGAAGAGACTCGAGAATATGCGAAAAATCATATTCAAAAGGCACTTGCAGATGGATATAAAGTGGTCGTGGTCGTTTCAGCAATGGGACGAAGTGGAGACCCATATGCTACAGATACCCTGCTTTCACTAATAAATGGAGCAAAAACAAAAGTAACTAGACGTGAACAGGATCTTCTTCTTTCCTGCGGGGAAGTGATTTCGAGTGTCGTGTTTACAGAAATGCTGCTTAAAAATGGCATTAAGGCGACTTCTCTTACAGGTTCGCAGGCAGGATTTCAAACCAATGATGATCACACAAATGCTAAAATTGTAAAAATGGAGTGTGACCGTCTTCTTGAAGAGCTTCAGAACTATGACGTAGTTGTAGTCGCAGGCTTTCAAGGTGCTTCGAAAAATGGAGACACCACAACCATTGGTCGAGGCGGTAGTGACACTTCTGCTTCCGCATTAGGAGCAGCTTTACAAGCAGAATGGGTTGACATTTTTACCGATGTAGAAGGAATTATGACGGCAGACCCTCGTATCGCTGAAAACGCTAGACCGCTAAGTGTTGTCACTTACAATGAAGTTTGTAATCTCGCTTATCAAGGTGCAAAAGTTATTCACCCTCGTGCAGTTGAAATTGCGATGCAAGCAAAAATTCCAATCCGAATCCGTTCCACGTATTCGGATAATCCAGGAACGCTTGTGACAACTTTAAATCGAAGCAATAAGGGAAGCGATATTAGCGAGCGTACGGTAACAGGAATTGCTCATGTTGCACCTGTGACACAAATTAAAGTGTTGGCTAAAAAGGGCGAATATAATCTTCAAGCAGAAGTGTTTAAGTCCATGGCTAATGAAAAAATAAGTGTCGACTTTATCAATATATCTCCTAATGGAGTCGTTTATACGGTTACAGATGAGATGAGTGATAAAGCAGAAGAAATTTTAACTGCAATAGGATATGAGCCAGAACTAGAAAGAAATTGTGCAAAGGTTTCAATTGTCGGTGCTGGCATCGCAGGAGTTCCTGGTATAACAGCCAAGATTGTCACAGCCTTATCTGAAAAAGGGATAAGAATTTTACAGTCTGCCGATAGTCACACAACGATTTGGGTATTAGTGAAGCAAGAAGATCTGGTCATGGCAGTAAATACGCTGCATGATGCTTTTGAGCTTCAAAACGATACGTTTGAATATGAAAAATTAGATTAAGGTTTTGAGGAAGTTTCTCCAAATTGAAAAAGATAGAGGAAGTAGAAGCTTCAAAGCGTGTTAAATGTACACAAGGGAGTGTAAATATGGCTTTATTTGGTAGAGTTTCAACCGCAATGGTAACCCCTTTTGATAATAAGGGACATATTGATTTTGCCAAAACAACTCAGCTGATTCAATATTTGATTGAAAATGGAACGGACTCATTAGTCATAGCTGGTACAACTGGTGAATCTCCGACATTGACAAAAGAAGAAAAAATCGCTTTATTCCAACATGTGGTAAAAGTTGTTGATAAGCGAATTCCAGTCATAGCTGGTACAGGAAGCAATAACACATATGCTTCCATTGAGTTGACAAAAAAAGCAGAACAAATTGGTGTGGATGGAATTATGGTTGTAGCTCCTTACTACAACAAGCCGAACCAAGAAGGTTTATATCAGCACTTTAAAGAAATTGCTGAATCTACAACCTTACCGGTGATGGTGTACAATATTCCGAGCCGTTCTGTCGTCAATATTTTGCCAGATACGATGATTCGTTTAGCTGAAATCCCAAATATTGTAGCTGCGAAAGAGGCAAGTGGGGACTTAAATGCGATGACGAAAATTATTGCGAATACGTCAGATGATTTCTTCCTATATAGTGGGGACGATGGAATTGCATTACCTGTTCTTTCTATCGGTGGAACAGGTGTCGTTTCAGTTGCATCCCATATTATTGGAAATGAAATGCAAGAAATGGTTCAAGCGTTTTTAAATGGAGACAACGAGCGGGCAGCAAAGCTCCATCAATCCCTTTTGCCTATGATGGAAGGGCTTTTTAAGGCACCAAGTCCTGTACCGGTGAAAACAGCTCTTCAGCTAAAAGGTTTAAATGTGGGCTCAGTTCGATTGCCTTTGGTACCCTTGACAGAGCAAGAGAGAAATGCCCTCATAACATTATTGAATGAGGCGTAATAGATCTTAAAAAGCCGACTCAGACGTTGCTAAAAGCATCGAATGAGTCGGCTTTTTTCTGTTTAAAAGTAGTCAATCAAACCATGAAGAAAAGGAGACTTAAGCAAAATTGGTTGGAAAGGGTTTCAGTTTTCAAGTATAATAATGTTAACTGATCTTGGGTCGGAAACAATAAGTAGGAGGAAGTATGACATTGAACACTAGAAAGAATGAAAACATCAAGATAACAGCTCTAGGAGGAGTTGGGGAAATCGGCAAAAATATGTACATCGTAGACGTGGATGGAGATTTATTCGTCTTAGATGCAGGTCTTATGTTCCCAGAAAATGAAATGCTCGGAATAGATATCGTAATCCCGGATATGACTTTTCTTTCGCAAAACAGAGATCGGATTAAAGGAATATTTCTATCTCATGGGCATGAGGATCACATTGGGGCACTATCTTATCTTTTACGTCAAGTACAAACACCGGTATATGGAACGAAGCTAACGATTGCATTAGCAAAAGCAAAAATGAAAGAACAAGAATACAGAGGAAAAGCGAATTTTGTTGAAATTCAATCTGATACGACTGTGAACTTTGATACGGTTACAGTATCTTTTTTCAAAACGAATCATAGTATTCCTGATTCAGTTGGAATTGCCATACATACGTCAGAGGGAGCAGTTGTCTACACCGGTGATTTCAAGTTCGATCAGGCGGCAACGGAGCTCTACAAACCAGAAATAGGGAAGATGGCCGCTTTAGGTGAAAAAGGGGTTCTCTGCTTACTATCGGACAGTACAGATGCTGAAAAGCCAGGCTATACTCCGTCAGAGTCTATCGTTGTCAGAGCGATGAGGGACGTCTTTTACAATGCAAAAGGGAGAATAATTGCCGCATCTTTTGCATCTGACTTAAACCGAATTCAGCACATTTTTGATGCTGCCTATGAAAGTAGAAGAAAAATTGTAGTAGTAGGAAAAAGTTTACAGCAAGTATTTGATATTGCGATCGAACTCGATTATCTTCATGTCCATCATGAATTAATCATCCCAATTGATGAATTGAAGAATTATGAAGATGATGAAATGGTCATTTTAGCAACAGGAATGCAAGGAGAACCGCTCGAAGCTTTGCAAAAGATGGCGAAAGGACAACATCGACATGTTAATGTCCAAAAAGGTGACACCGTCCTAATCGCTGCATCTCCATTACGTGGTGGTGAGGTATTTACCTACAAAACCATTGATATGTTAAGCCGCGCAGGTGCAAATGTCATTTCCGGTAGACGTATGGTTCATACATCCAGTCATGGAAGTAAGGAAGAGCTTAAGTTCATGATTAATATGATGAATCCGAAATATTTTATTCCAGTACATGGTGAATATCGGATGTTGAAATCCCATAGTAAAATTGCGAAAGCATGTGGGATTACCGATGACCGAATTGCCATGATCGATAAAGGGGATGTACTCGAAATAAAGCCGGAGCATGTCAAAATTACGGGTAAAGTGCCAGCTGGTAACGTATTAGTTGATGGAAGTGGCATCGGGGATGTTGGCAACATAGTTCTTAGGGATCGAAGGCTATTATCTCAAGACGGTGTTCTGATTGTCGTTGTAACCCTTAATAAGGCTGAAAAGAAAATCTCTGCAGGTCCAGAAATCATTTCCCGTGGCTTTGTGTATGTTCGTGAGTCAGAAGAGCTCATGGTCGAGTCAGTCAAGCTTGTAAAAGGTATTGTAGAAAAGAATATAAACCGCGAATTTTTTGATTGGGCTAGCATTAAGCAAGACATGAGAGATGGTTTAAATCAATTTTTATATGAAAAAACAAAGCGTAGACCGATGATCATGCCAATTATAATGGAAATTTAGAGGGTGTCCCAATGGGACCTCCTCTTTTTTGCATGATTTCGCATGTAAGGTCCAATACTAACATTAGATTTTTTAGCTTTTTATGAAGAAGGGAGCTTTTTCAATGGATCAAAATAGTAAGTATACAAATGAACAAGAAGAAGGTCAGGAGCAGCCGAAAGAGGATAAGCCCTCCCCATTAATGGAGAAAATCCAACAGCTTGGGCAAACAAATGTCCCTCAGCTCTCGCAAGATTCAAAAATACATTGCTTAACGATAGTTGGACAAATCGAAGGCCATCTCCAGTTGCCTCCTCAAAATAAAACGACCAAATACGAACATCTTATTCCACAGTTAGTTGCGATTGAGCAAAACCCAAAAATTGAAGGAGTATTAGTGATCCTCAATACGGTGGGAGGAGATGTTGAAGCGGGATTAGCGATATCAGAAATGCTTGCATCTTTGTCGAAGCCTTCAGTTTCAATCGTTTTAGGTGGGGGCCATTCGATCGGGGTTCCGATTGCCGTTTCTTGTGATTATTCGTTTATCGTAGAAACAGCGACAATGACCATACATCCGATTCGACTGACAGGTCTTGTAATAGGTGTACCTCAAACATTTGAGTATTTGGATAAAATGCAAGAAAGAGTGGTTAGTTTCGTTACTAGACATTCGAACATTACAGAAGAGAAATTTAAAGATTTAATGTTTGAAAAAGGGAACTTAACAAGAGATATTGGAACGAACGTTATTGGGACAGATGCAGTTAAGTATGGATTAATTGATGAGATAGGTGGTATTGGCCAAGCGATGAGAAAGCTTGATGAGCTTATCGAAATGAATAAGGATCACAAAGAGGAGTTGATCCAATGATTTTATATACGATGATGCCTCAGGAACTTATTTTTCCTCGTGACGAAAATGAATTTGCTAGACAGAAACAAGTACTTCGTGATGGTATTCCGTTAATTGTAGAAGAGGCAGAGGATCACAAGTATCGTGTGGTTCGAAACCTTAGCAGCGACCCGAATCATTATCTCGATCAACGTTATACTCCTGGAGCGATGATTTCGATGTATTAATGCCTAAGAACAATGGTATTAGCGAAAAGACTTATGGTATAATAGGTATAACTCAGGGATAAAAGCAGCCGCTTAGGCTGCTTTTATCTTGAAAAAGTGAATACTATAAATACAAGATATAAGGTGATTGAATGGCAAAAAGGAAACGTAGAAGAAGCACAAAACAAAATACCCAATTTAAGCGAACGATTCGCTTCGAGTTGATTGGTCTTATTTTAATTGCATTAGCAGCCATTTCAATTGCAGGATTAGGAGCTGTTGGAAGGGCGATTGTGTTATTTTACCGCTTTTTCACTGGCGAATGGTTTATGTTGTTTTTATTAGCTTTAGTCATATTAGGTGGGTATTTTATATGGAAGAGAGAAATTCCAAACTATTTTCATCGAAGATTAGTTGGAATTTATTTAATTGTCGCTTCCCTCTTACTATTAAGTCATGTCACATTGTTTAATAATCTATTAAATGATGGGAAGTTTGATGATCCAAGCGTTATTAAAAATACGTGGGAATTATTTTGGATGGAAGTGAATGGAGAAACGAGTACAACTGATTTAGGCGGCGGTATGATCGGTTCTGTTCTTTTTGCCTTATTTTATTTTTTATTTGATGAAGCAGGTTCAAAAATTATCGCAGCAGTACTTATCATTATTGGGATTATTCTTTTAACAGGGAAAACATTTGGAGATGCTGCGGCGAAAATGATTGTCGCGATAAATGGATTTATGAAAGATCAATGGCATAAATTTATTGATGATCTAAAATCATCAAAAGAAAAGAGACAAGCTAGGAAAGAAGCTGCTCGAGCAAACGCGCAACGAAGTGTTGCTGAAGAGCAACAAGAAGAAACGATTAGTCCAATTGCAACAGAATCTAATCGAAATGAATTAGAACAGCCAGAACCAATTATTTCAAGCTTTGCGGAAAGAGCTTACGTTCAGCATGATGAAGATATACATAGAGACGCGCAGTCTGGAAATGTTAAAAAAGAGACGGAGACACCAGAGGCAGACGAGACCCTAGCACCGACGATTACGTTCACAGAAGTAGAAAATGTAGATTATGAGCTCCCACCGATTAAATTATTGAAACTTCCTAGACATACGGATCAGAGTGGAGAATACGAACTGATTCATGCGAATGCTGCGAAGCTAGAAAGAACATTCCAAAGTTTTGGTGTGAAGGCAAGAGTTACACAAGTTCATTTAGGTCCAGCTGTTACGAAGTATGAGGTTCATCCTGATGTGGGAGTAAAAGTGAGCAAAATTGTGAGCTTAAGTGATGACTTAGCTCTCGCTTTAGCGGCAAAAGACATCCGGATTGAAGCACCAATTCCCGGTAAATCAGCGATCGGAATTGAAGTACCTAACTCGGAAGTGGCCATGGTCTCTTTGAGAGAGGTACTTGAGTCAAAACAAAATGATAAACCAGATTCCAAGCTTATGATTGGCTTGGGAAGGGACATTACAGGAGAAGCCGTACTCGCTGAATTGAATAAAATGCCCCATTTACTTGTTGCTGGGGCAACAGGTAGCGGGAAAAGTGTGTGTATAAATGGCATTATAACGAGTATTCTTATGCGGGCTAAACCTCACGAGGTAAAGTTGATGATGATTGATCCTAAAATGGTTGAGCTCAATGTTTATAATGGAATTCCTCATCTTCTTGCACCAGTAGTGACAAATGCGAAAAAAGCGTCACAAGCCTTGCAAAAAGTGGTTACTGAAATGGAACGTCGTTATGAGCTATTTTCACATACAGGTACACGAAATATAGAAGGATATAACGAATATATTAAGAAGCATAACGCTGAGGCAGATGCCCAACAGCCATTATTGCCTTATATTGTCGTCATCGTGGACGAGCTTGCAGATTTAATGATGGTAGCATCTTCTGATGTCGAAGATGCGATCACACGTCTCGCACAAATGGCCCGTGCTGCAGGAATACATCTCATCATTGCGACACAACGACCATCTGTTGATGTCATCACTGGTGTCATCAAGGCAAATATTCCATCGAGAATTGCTTTTGCTGTTTCTTCTGCAACAGATTCTAGAACAATTCTAGACATGGGAGGGGCAGAAAAGCTACTTGGACGAGGAGATATGCTCTTTTTACCAGTAGGTGCTTCAAAGCCAATTCGTGTCCAAGGAGCCTTCCTATCAGACGATGAAGTGGAAGAGATCGTGGACTTTGTGATCGATCAACAAAAGGCGCAATATCAAGAAGAAATGATTCCAGACGACATTCCAGAAACCACATCTGAAGTAGAAGATGAACTCTACAACGAAGCGGTGGAATTGATTCTTGAGATGCAGACCGCGTCGGTATCTATGCTTCAAAGAAGATTTCGGATTGGATATACAAGGGCTGCCAGATTGATTGATGAAATGGAGCTGAGAGGGGTGGTTGGTCCGTATGAAGGGAGTAAGCCTCGTGCGGTATTGATGGACAAGCCATCAGAAGAGGCGAGTTCTTAAATACGTTATACTATTGAAATCCCTTCCTTTTTTCTGGAAGGGATGGTTGTAAGTATTTATCAATGCTGAGCTTTGTAAATATTTCTGACGTAAAATTTGTAGAATCTTGTCTTTCTCTATTTATTTATGACTTGAAAAATGGTATAGTATTTTCGATTAGTAGGAATGATTATACATCAGAGGTCTGATGTCTTGGAGAAAATTGGTTGGGGGAAGCAAAGATGTCCATCAAATCAGATAACAGACATTTATATTTACAGGTGATTGATCGGATTAAGCAGGATATCGAAAAAGGAATCTATAAAGAGAAAGAACAGCTGCCCTCTGAATTTGACCTTGCCAAGCTTTTAGGAGTTAGTAGGGCAACACTAAGAGAAGCACTGCGGATTCTTGAAGAGGAGAATGTGATCATCCGTCGCCATGGGGTGGGGACATTCGTCAATGCTAAACCTTTGTTTTCTTCTGGAATTGAACAACTTAATAGCGTCACAAATATGATTGTTCAAGTCGGAATGAAGCCTGGTACCATTTTTCTAAGCTCAGATACTCAAAGTGCAACCGAAGAGGATGTTCGTCGATTTTCATGTTCTGAGGATGATGAAATTTTTGTGATGGAAAGAGTTCGTACTGCAAACGGAGAACCAGTCGTCTATTGCGTGGACCATGTACCACATCGTTATTTACCGAAAACCTTTTCTCATGAGAAGGAATCGATTTTCCATGTTTTAGAAGAGACTGCACAGAGAAAAATTACATATGCAATTGCAGAAATTGAACCGCTTGGATATCATGAACGAATTTCACCCATACTAGAATGTGACCCGGAAACAGCGTTGCTTGTATTAAAGCAAATGCATTTCGATGAAAAAGACGAACCTATTCTGTATTCGGTCAATTACTTTCGAGCAGACAAATTTAGCTTCCATGTCTTGAGAAAAAGAATATAAGCTGAATGAGTCCCAGATGTTAATCTACTAAATCAAATATATAGGGGGTACAAACCTTGAAAAAGCGTAAATTTGGATTAGCTTTATCACTCGTACTTGCTGCAGGAACAATCTTAGGTGCTTGTGGAAACAAAGATGAAGAACAAGGCGGCGGAGATGGAGGAACTGCAACAGAAGCTCCAGACTTCAAAGTAGGTCTTGTAACTGACACTGGTGGGGTAGATGATAAATCATTTAACCAATCTGCTTGGGAAGGTTTAAAAAAGTTTGCTGAAGAAGAAGGACTAACAGAAAATGAAGGTTACCGTTACCTTCAATCAGAAAAAGAAGCAGATTATATCCCGAATTTAAGTCAATTTGCTGAAAATGGTTTTGATGTAACGTTTGCTGCAGGATTCTTACTTGAGGATGCTGTACAAACATCTGCAGAACAAAACGAAAATGCACATTTTGCTTTAATCGATAGCCTTTTATCAGATGAGAACTTTGAAACAGTTTGGTTAAATAACGTAGCTAACGTTACGTTTGACGAGCATACTGGTTCGTTCTTAGTTGGGGTAATTGCTGCAAAGCATACACAATCAAAGAAACTTGGATTTGTTGGAGGAGTTGACTCTCCACTAATCAAGAAGTTTGAAAACGGCTTTAAAGCTGGTGTTAAATCAGTTGATCCTACAATTGAAGTTGTTTCTCAATATGCTGGTGACTTTAACAAGCCAGAAAACGGTACAAGCATCGCATCAACTATGTACAGTGGTGGCGTTGACATTATTTATCATGCTGCTGGTGGAACAGGAAACGGTGTATTCACTGAAGCGAAGAACCGTAAAGCTAACGGTGAAGATGTATGGGTTATTGGTGTAGACCGTGACCAACATGAAGAAGGCCTTCCAGAAAACGTAACATTAACTTCAATGGTTAAGCGTGTTGATAATGCTGTATATGAAATTTCTAAAATGGCATTAGATGGAAACTTCCCAGGTGGAAAAGAAACCGTATTTGGACTTGCTGAAGAGGGCGTAGGAATTGCTCCTACAACTGAAAACGTTAGCCAAGAAGCACTTGATTTGGTTGAAGAATTCAAGCAAAAGATCCTTAATGGGGAAATTGAAGTACCTAAAACTGATGAAGAATTTGAAGCATTCGAAGCTTCTTTATAAAATGTAAAAAAAGTTAAGGCTAGTGGAAACACTCACTAGCCTTACTTTTCCGTATACCGTTCGCTGGAAAGAATTACATGTTATTGTCTCATTTATTCTATAGACTGTCTGTAGAATAAATGAGCCAATAAACAACCAGATGATCACGTACATAATATTATTGATACTCATGTTCGAATGAATGAAGTTGCACGTTTGAAAATCGATTGTTGTTTAAAAGGATCTAATCATGATAATTATTTCCATTCAAATAGGGAGTGATATTGGTGGAATACGTAATCGAAATGAATGGCATTCGAAAAGAGTTTCCAGGCATCGTTGCGAACGATAATATTACCTTACAAGTAAAGCAGGGGGAAATACACGCTTTACTTGGTGAAAATGGTGCAGGGAAATCAACCTTGATGAATGTTCTTTTCGGTTTATATCAACCGGAAAAGGGAGAAATAAAGGTTAAGGGTCAGCCTGTGAATATTACCGATCCAAATGTAGCAAACCGTTTAGGAATAGGCATGGTGCATCAGCATTTTATGTTAGTTCATAATTTTACGGTAACAGAAAACATTATTCTAGGCAGCGAGCCTACAAAAGCAGGGAAAATCAATATTAAAGATGCGGCAAAGAAAGTTGAAGAACTTTCAAAGAGATATGGCTTAGCTGTTGATCCCTATGCAAAAATTGAAGATATTTCAGTTGGAATGCAGCAAAGGGTTGAAATTCTGAAGACTTTATACCGTGGTGCAGAAATTCTAATTTTTGATGAACCAACAGCCGTGTTAACACCCCAGGAAATTAAAGAGCTTATCCAAATCATGGGCAAGCTTGTTGCTGAAGGGAAATCAATCATTTTAATTACGCACAAACTAAAAGAAATCATGGAAGTGTGTGACCGCTGTACCGTTATACGTAAAGGAAAAGGAATCGGAACAGTTAATGTTTCGGAAACGAATCCAGATGAGTTAGCAGCGTTAATGGTAGGTCGTGAAGTTCATTTTAAAGTCGACAAAGAGCAGGCCCAGCCAAAGGAAATTGTTTTAGAAATCAAGGATTTAACCGTCACAGATGCGAGAAATATTCCAAGTGTTAATGGCCTTGACTTAGACGTCAAAGCTGGAGAAATTTTAGGAATTGCCGGTGTTGATGGAAACGGTCAATCAGAACTTATTGAGGGAATTACTGGTCTTAGAAAGATAAAATCTGGCGTCATCAAAATAAATGGCAAGGAAACATCTCATTTGTCAACGCGCAAAATAACTGAAACTGGGATTGGACATATTCCCGAGGATCGTCATAAGCACGGATTAGTGCTAGATTATTCAGTTGGTGAAAATATCGTGTTACAAACCTATTATCAAAAACCATACTCGAATTCTGGAATTCTAAATTATAACAAGATCTATGAGAAGGCAAAGGCATTAATCGCCGAATACGATGTTCGAACACCTTCAGAGTATACTCCTGCGCGTGCCTTATCTGGTGGTAACCAGCAGAAGGCCATTATTGCGAGAGAGGTAGACCGTAGTCCAAGCTTGTTAATAGCTGCTCAGCCAACAAGGGGATTAGATGTTGGGGCAATAGAATTTATTCATTCTAAGCTAATTGAGGAAAGAGACAAAGGTAGAGCCGTGCTGTTAATTTCGTTTGAACTTGATGAGATCATGAATTTAAGTGATAGAATAGCCGTTATTTACGAAGGTAAAATCGTTGATGTAGTAGACCCTAAAGAAACTACGGAGCAGGAGTTAGGGCTATTAATGGCTGGTGGTAAGAGAGAAAGAGAAGGTGTTTCATAATGCAAAAGCTCCTCAAAAATGACAAGTTATTTAATATTGTAGTACCAATTTTTTCAGCCATTTTAGGAATGCTTGTGGGAGCAATCATCATGTTAATGGGTGGTTACGATCCTGTATCAGGCTTTAGTGCTCTATTTCAAGGGATGTTTGGAAGTCCTAAAAATATCGGAGAAATGATTCGAGCTGCTTCACCACTAATACTAGCTGGACTAGCGGTTGGCTTCGCTTTTAAAACAGGTTTATTTAACATCGGGGTTGAAGGGCAATTGTTAGTTGGTTGGCTAGCCTCTGTTTATGTTGGATATGCATTTAATTTGCCGACGATTATTCATATTCCTGTAGCTATTTTAGCTGCAGCTATCGCAGGTGGAATATGGGGAATGATTCCTGGATTTTTGAAAGCACGATTTAAAGTCCATGAAGTTATCGTCACAATCATGTTAAACTATGTTGCCTTATACACTACAGCAGATATTATTAAAAGATACTTATACGCTGGTAATGAGAAGTCTTATAAGATTCAAGAATCAGCTTCACTATCGTCTGGATTTTTATCTGATTTAACGGATGGTTCTCGTCTCCACTGGGGAATTTTGGCCGCTATTCTAATGGCGATTATTATGTGGTTCATTTTAGAGAAAACAACAACAGGTTACGAGCTTAAAGCAGTCGGATTTAACCGTCATGCTTCTCAATATGCTGGCATGAATGTTTCCAAAAATATTGTTCTTTCGATGACGATCTCGGGCGGATTTGCAGGGATTGCCGGAGCGATGGAAGGTTTGGGAACATTCCAAAATATGACAGTACTTTCCGCATTTACGGGGACAGGCTTTGATGGAATCGCGGTCGCTCTTCTAGGTGCAAATAATCCATTTGGAATCATTGTTGCCGGCGTTTTATTCGGTGGTTTAAATACAGCCGCTCCACAAATGAATTTCAATGCGAACGTCCCTTCAGAGGTTGTTGAAATTATCATTGCATTAATTATTTTCTTTGTTGCATCAAGCTATCTCATTCGCTTGATTTTAACACGCTTTAGCAAGGAGGGGAAATAACATGAGCTTTTTAGATATTTTGGTGATTATTATTCCCGCTACGTTGTATACAGCTGCCCCTCTTATTTTTACAGCTCTTGGTGGAGTAATGAGTGAGCGCTCAGGTGTTGTTAATATTGGACTTGAAGGACTTATGCTTTTTGGAGCATTTGCAGGTGTCGTTACAACTTTGACTCTTCAAGACAGTGTTGGTGCTGCAGCTCCGTGGATTGCGATCGCCGTTGCAGCGATTGCTTCAGGGATATTCTCTCTTATACATGCTGTTGCAAGTATTACGTTTCGCGCAGATCAAACGGTATCAGGTGTAGCGATTAATATGTTAGCCGCTGGACTGACTCTTTTTTTAATCAGAAGAATTTACAATAAAGGGCAAACTGATTTTGTTGATTACCGTATTAATAAAGAAGATGTCCCATTTTTATCTGATATTCCTGTTATTGGTGACATATTCTTTTCGCGTATTCCTTATACATCCTATATTGCCATTATCTTTGCCATTTTAGTATGGTATATCATCTTTAAAACTCCATTCGGTTTACGTCTTCGTTCCGTTGGTGAGCACCCAATGGCTGCTGACACGATGGGGATCAATGTTAATCGCATGCGTTATATTGGTGTTGTATTATCTGGTGTTTTCGCCGGTATTGGTGGTTCAGTATATGCACTATCTATCTCGGGGAACTTTACAAGTCATACGATTGCCGGTCAAGGATTCTTGGCTTTAGCTGCGATGATCTTTGGTAAATGGCACCCAATGGGGGCGATGGGAGCGGCATTATTCTTTGGATTTGCTACTTCCTTAAGTATTACAGGCGCACAAATTCCATTGCTTCAAAATATACCGTCTGTATTTTTAATTATTGCACCATATGTGCTAACCATTTTAGCACTAACCGGTTTCGTTGGACGTGCAGATGCACCAAAGGCTTCTGGCATACCATATGTAAAAGGCCATCGTTAATTTACGATAGTAGACCTGACATTTGTCAGGTCTTTTTTGATCCGATGCTTGTCTACTACTTGAAATGGAAAATAGCGGCAAGGTATAGTAGAAATAACTTCTTGAAAAGTTAAGGAATAATATTGGGTATGATAAGTAAGGAGTATGCTTGATGCTAAGGAGGATGAATATATGGCAGTAATTTCGGAATCGGTTAAAGAAATGCAAGGCTACAATCTTCATATAGTTAAAACGGAAAAGTACAAAACAAACACACTTGTTTGGAAGATGAAGGCACCTTTAAGTAAGGATGACGTCACACTACGTGCATTATTACCTTATGTGTTACAAAGCAATTCAAAAACATATCCTACATCAACCGAGTTGAGAGCTTATTTAGATGAACTATATGGGGCTAGCTTCTATGTTGATCTAGCAAAAAAGGGTGATTATCATGTCATCAGTTTTGCTCTTGAAATGGCAAATGAAAAATTCTTATCAGATAAAACGCCATTATTGAAGATAGGTCTAGAATTTTTATCAGAAATATTATTGAATCCCAATGTTACAAATGAAGCATTTGAGCAGGAGACTGTTGAAAAGGAAAAGCGTACCCATAAACAAAGAATTCAGTCTAGTTATGATGATAAAATGAAATACTCCAGTACAAGATTAGTGGAAGAAATGTGTAAAGGAGAAAGATATGCCCTCCACGTTCATGGGGAAATGGATGAAGTCGATGGGATCACAGCTGAAAGCTTATATTCCTATTATAAGAAGGCATTTGCTGAAGATGAAATGGATTTATATATCATCGGCGATGTTTCAGAAGAAGAGGTTGCTTCAATAGCCGAGGAAAAAATGAAATTTACCCCACGTTCACCAAAGCTCATTGAGAGGAGCGAGGTAACTGCCGAGCGTGAAGTCAAAACAATCAATGAAGTACAAGATGTGAAGCAAGGGAAGCTGAATATCGGTTTTCGGACTAATGTCCTCTATGGGGATGAGGACTATTATGCTCTTCAAGTTTTAAATGGAATGTACGGTGGCTTTTCTCATTCTAAACTATTTATTAATGTCCGTGAAAAAGCAAGCTTAGCCTATTATGCAGCTAGTCGCCTTGAAAGCCATAAAGGCTTAATGATGGTTATGTCAGGGATAGAGCATAAAAATTATGAGCAGGCAGTAACGATTATCAATGAACAAATGACGGCTATGAAAAACGGCGATTTTTCCGATCAAGAATTGTCACAAACGAAGGCAGTCATTCGCAACCAAATGCTGGAAACGATTGACACAGCAAGAGGAATGGTTGAAGTTCTTTATCATAATGTTGTTTCACACGAAGAAATTTCATTGGATTACTGGATGGACCAGATGGATCAAACGACAAAAGAAGATATCGTTCAAGTAGCTCAGAAAATTCAACTTGATACGGTTTACTTTTTAACGGGACAGGAGGTGGCTAAATAATGGAGAAAATTACATTCGAGCAATTACAAGAAGAGCTCTATTATGAGAAATTAGCGAATGGGTTAGACGTCTATATCCTCCCGAAGAAGGGATTTAATAAAACGTATGCAACCTTTACGACAAAGTATGGGTCTGTTGATAATCATTTCATTCCTCTCGGTAAGGATGAATATGTAAAGGTGCCAGATGGAATTGCCCACTTTTTAGAGCATAAGCTGTTTGAAAAGGAAGATGGCGATGTCTTTCAGCAATTTAGTCGCCAAGGTGCATCCGCCAATGCCTTTACATCTTTCACAAGAACAGCCTATCTATTTTCCAGTACGTCTGATGTGGAACTAAACTTAGAGACATTAATGGATTTTGTCCAAGAACCATATTTTACAGAAAAGACAGTGGAGAAGGAAAAAGGAATTATCGGTCAAGAAATCACGATGTATGATGATAATCCAGATTGGCGTTTATATTTTGGTTTAATCGATAATCTCTATCAAAACCATCCTGTTAAAATTGACATCGCTGGTACGATCGAATCGATTTCTCATATCACGAAAGATATGCTGTATGAATGTTATAACACCTTTTATCATCCGAGCAATATGCTGTTATTTGTTGTCGGCCCTGTTGACGTTAAGAAAATCATGAATCAAATTAAAGAGAATCAGGAGAGAAAGCCGTTTGAAGCACAGTCAGAAATAAAGCGTCAATTTGAACCTGAAATCAAAGAAGCGAACGAAGTAAAGAAAGTTCTTGAAATGAATGTACAAACGCCGAAATGTTTACTCGGGGTTAAGGCCCTTCACGATGACCAAAGCGGTATGGAGATGCTTAAAAATGAGTTAACGACAAATGTTTTATTAGATATGCTTTTTGGAAAAAGCTCGACCAATTATGACAAGTTGTATAATGATGGGTTAATTGATGATACATTTTCCTATGATTACACACAAGAATATGGCTTTGGCTTTGCGATGATTGGTGGAGATACAAGCAATCCAGAGCAATTAGTTGAAAGATTAAAGGGGATGCTTTTTGCCGCTAAAGATGGTGGTTTAACCGAAGAAATGTTAGAAAGAACGAAGAAGAAGAAGATCGGTGGATTTTTACGGGCGGTAAACTCACCTGAATTCATTGCTAATCAGTTTACACGCTATGCATTCAATGAGATGGATCTCTTTGATGTGGTCCCAACACTAGAAAAAATTACGATTGAAGATGTTCAAAGAGTGGCTAATGAGTTTATCTCTGAAGAACGTTTATCTGTTTGTCAAGTGGTACCAAAAAAGAATTAACCGCGCCTTTTTTATTGTTCAGGGAGTAGGTAGGAGTTTTTCATGAAAAAATATGCATTAGTTACTGGAGCAAGTGGGGGAATTGGGCGTGCGATCGCTCGCAATTTAGCGAAAGAAGGCTATAATCTTTACTTGCACTATTATAAAAATAAAGAGTCTATTCAACAGTTGATGGAGGAACTGTCGGGTTTTAATGGGGAGTATGTCCCGATACAAGCGGATTTGTCCTCACGTCATGGTTACCAAAAACTCGTGTCTCATATTTTCTCTATTGATGTGATTATCCATAATAGTGGCATGAGCCAATACGGTCTTCTCGTTGACTTAGAAGAAGAAGAGGCAGAAAAATTAATTACGACACATGTCACGAGCCCAATGTTGATTACGAAGGAACTATTGCCTAAAATGCTGACGAAAAAAAGTGGAAATGTCATAGTTATTTCTTCTATTTGGGGGCAAACGGGAGCAGCGTGTGAAGTTGCTTATTCAACCGTAAAGGGTGCACAAATTTCCTTTGTGAAAGCATTGAGTAAAGAAGTGGCCCTTAATGGTATTAGGGTTAATGGGATCGCTCCAGGGGCGATTAAAACTCCGATGGTTACGACTTTTTCAGATGATGAACTTGAGAGCATAGCTGAGGAAATTCCGATGGGGCAATTGGGAAAACCTGAACATATTGCCGATACAGTTTCATTTCTTCTATCCGAACGTTCAGCATATATTACTGGCCAGATTATTGCGGTCAATGGCGGTTGGTATATGTGAATTTTGCATGAAAAAGATGTAAACCATGTATAAGATTCTTTTCAAGTATGCAAAATAACCACGTAATACATTTAAGGAGGTTATTTTATGTCTGTACTTGATAATTGGAACCAATGGAAAGACTTTTTAGGAGATCGACTACATCAGGCTCAAGGTGAAGGCGTGAATCAACAGGTTATTAGTGATATTGCTTATCAAGTTGGGGATTACTTAGCAAAGCAAGTGGACCCAAAGAACGAGCAAGAAAGAATTTTATCAGATCTTTGGTCTGTTGCTACTCCTGAAGAGCAGCATGCGATTGCAAATGTAATGGTTAAATTAGTACAAAACAATGGAAATGCTTAAAATCAATATTTTTCAGAAGAGAGGCAATGCCTCTCTTTTTAATCGTTAAGGAACTGAAAAGTAGCAATTATATGATATTTTATAACAAGAAAACGCTCTTCTACATGGTGAAGCGAATAAAATTGTATTGATTTGCTTTAATATTAAACTTGAACTTGTTTTTTTCTTTCATATTCATAGAAAATCCTTTATTATAGTAGCTAGATGAATTTGCTTAATTTTGGTGAATTTGTCGAACAAGAGAATAATTTGGAGAATGCCAGTAACTGCTCTTTCCAAGCTGATGAAGTTTATTCGATTAAAAGACCTCATGATCACCTTGGAACAGGCGCTCCTTATTTCTACTTCTAAGGAGGTTTTCCATGGAAAAGCAAGAATGGTACTTAGAATATGAAATAACTACAAATCGCCCTGGACTACTTGGTGATATTTCGTCACTATTAGGAATGCTATCTATTAATATCGTGACGATTAATGGAGTTGACGAAGGTCGACGTGGGCTGTTAATCTTAGCTAAAAACCATGATCAAATTGTTAGACTTGAGTCTATTTTACATACAATGGATACAATAAGATTAATTAAGCTCCGTGTCCCTAAGCTAAGAGATCGATTAGCTGTTCGACACGGACGATACATACAAAGAGATGCAGATGATAAAAAGACTTTCCGCTTTGTCCGTGATGAGCTTGGATTATTAGTTGATTTTATGGCAGAATTATTTAAGAAGGATGGTCACAAGCTGATTGGTATTCGAGGAATGCCAAGAGTAGGAAAAACAGAATCTGTAGTGGCTGCGAGTGTTTGTGCAAATAAGAGATGGCTGTTTGTATCATCTACTTTATTGAAACAAACGATCCGCAATAAATTAATTGAGGATGAATACAGCGAAGATAATCTATTTATCATTGATGGGATTGTTTCAACGAGACGAGCCAATGAACGACATTGGCAATTAGTAAGGGAGATTATGCGGCTTCCTGCTGTAAAAGTTGTGGAGCATCCTGATATATTTGTGCAAAATACTGAATATACTTTGGATGATTTCGATTATATTATTGAACTTCGAGATGAGTCAGAACAAGAAATTACATACGAGATTGTTGAAAAAAATAATATGTTTTCAGACTCCGATTTTGGTGGTTTTGATTTTTAGGCTTGGTTTTTCGATAAATTCATCCTGAAGAATAAGATAGAGGGTTAAAATTATGTGTCTAAAAAGGTCCTAAGTGATAATCGGATAAGTGCTAATAGACATATAATGAAATTTACTCAGTTGGAAGGTGTTACAAATTGACAGAACTAGGGAATCGATTGAAGGAAGCTCGTCTTGAAAAAGATATGAGCTTAGATGATTTACAAGCAGTGACGAAAATTCAAAAAAGATATTTAGAGGGAATAGAAGAAGGAAACTATAGTATGATGCCTGGGCCATTTTATGTCCGAGCATTTATAAAACAATATGCGGAAGCAGTCGATTTAGAGCCAGAGGAATTGTTCGAGCAATATCAAGCGGATGTCCCAGCTTCTTTCAAAGATGATATTCCAGAAAAACTTTCCCGAGTTCAAAGTCGAAAAACGATCACTGGAGGCAATTCGAAATTCTTTGATATCCTTCCGAAAATATTAGTATTTTTCTTTATTATCGGTGCCCTTGCTGTCATTTGGTATTTTTATCCTAAAGATGGAGCAAATGACCCGAATGATGTAGCAGATATTAACAATGAGCAGGCTTCCTATGATGAGAATCTCACGCGAGAACCAGAAGAAGAACCAAAAGAAGATGAGACTGCTACAGATGAGCAAGAAAGAACAGAGGAAACTGATGTAGAAGAAGAGGTTACACCAGAACAAGAAATTACAGTGGCAGAATCTCAAGGAAGAAGGACCACTTATGAGCTAAACAATGCTGATAAATTTGAATTAAAGCTCGTTTCAACTGGTGAAACTTGGGTTGAGATAAAGAATGGAGCAGGTCAATCATTCTTTAAAGGACTGCTATCTACAGAAGGTACAGTCGACCATACAGAAGATTTAACAAATGAAGAAGAAGTAGTGATTAAAGTTGGAAATTCAAAAAACACTGAGATCTATGTGAATGATGAAAAACTTGAATACGCTGCGCCTGAAAGTCAAATTGTTCAAGACATTACGATCCGTTACATGAAAGCTTCTGAATAGTCATCGATTCGGTGACTATTTTTCGCTTTCGCATAACAATTGAATGAATTATCACATTATTGATGTAAATTTTTAAAAGTTGGAGGGTAAATCAAATGAATTTGCCAAATAAAATAACTGTCTCAAGAATTCTACTTATCCCTTTATTTTTGATTATTATGCTATACCCTTTCTCGTGGGGAGATATGAGGTTTCTTGGAGTGGAACTTCCTGTTGCCCATTTTGTAGGAGCATTGATCTTCATTATTGCTTCAACAACGGATTGGATTGATGGATACTACGCACGGAAATTAAATCAAGTGACCAATCTAGGAAAGTTCTTAGATCCGTTAGCAGATAAATTATTGGTCTCTGCGGCGCTAATTGTTCTCGTTCAAATCGGAATGGCAACTTCATGGATTGTTATTTTGATTATAAGTAGAGAATTTGCTGTCACAGGACTCAGAGCGATATTAGCTGGAGAAGGGGAAATCGTTGCAGCCAATATGCTTGGGAAAATCAAAACGTGGACACAAATTATTGCGATCTCAGCATTGCTATTACATAATATGATTTTTGAATTACTCTCCCTACCATTTGCGGACATCGCACTATGGGTAGCTACATTCTTTACAGTTTGGTCTGGCTGGGATTATTTTAGTAAAAACAAACATGTTTTTATCAATTCAAAGTAATAGAATATAGGTCATACTAAACTTTCATAGTTAGGAGTGTTTTGGATGAATGCAGAAATTATTGCAGTTGGTTCAGAGTTATTACTCGGTCAGATTGTCAATACGAATGCTCAATTTCTGTCGAAGCAACTTGCGAACATTGGTGTGAATGTTTATTATCATACAGTGGTCGGTGATAATCCAGAACGCTTGAAGCTTGTCCTTGAAAATGCTGAAAGCAGGGCCGATCTGATTATTATGACAGGCGGACTCGGACCGACAAAGGATGATTTAACAAAAGAGACGATCGCATCTCACTTAGGAAAACCTTTAGTTCATGACGAAGTTGCCCTAAAGTCGATAGAGGAATATTTTCAAACGACGAATCGAGTCATGACAGAGAATAATCGGAAACAAGCGCTTGTATTAGAAGGTGCAACTGTCCTTCCAAATGATCATGGAATGGCGCCTGGGATGGTGGCGACTGTTAATAATCGAACATATATGTTATTCCCAGGACCACCTAAAGAGTTAGAACCTATGTATCTACAATATGGTGAAAAAGAGATTTTGAAGAATCAGCCTACCAATGACAAAATCGTTTCTCGTGTCTTACGATTTTTTGGAATTGGAGAATCAACGTTGGAGACGGAAATTGAAGATCTAATTGATGGGCAACAAAATCCAACGATTGCGCCACTTGCTGCAGATGGCGAGGTTACGCTCAGATTGACAGCAAAGGCTAACAATGAAAAGCTCGCAAATCAACTAATCGATGATACGGAGCAACAGATTCTCTCAAGGGTGGGAGAATATTTCTATGGATACGATTCCACTTCTTTGATGAATGAGTTATTTCGAGAATTGGATGCTCGGGATTTATCCATTGCATGTGCAGAAAGCCTGACAGGGGGTCTTTTTCAACAGGAAATAACATCGATCTCTGGAGCGGGGGATGTTTTTAAAGGTGGAGTTGTTTGCTACGCTACTGAAGTGAAGAATCATGTTCTTAAAGTGAATGAGGAAACAACCGATACGGATGGGGCAGTAAGTGCCGCATGTGCGATGGAACTTGCTGAAAATGTTCGCTCCATTATCCAAACAGATATTGGCATCAGCTTTACAGGTGTAGCTGGACCAGCAAAGCAAGAAGGAAAACCTGTTGGGATGGTCTTTATCGGCATTTCTATAAAAGGACAAGAGCCAATATATGAGCAACTGCAGTTAGCAGGTACGAGAGAAGGAATCCGTATTAGAACAATTAAACATGGATGTCATTTCCTCCTCAAAACTTTAAAGGAATCACAGGATCGAAACTAATCGATCCTGTGATTTTTATTTTCAGATATTGGAGGAAATGATTTCAATCCAGATCTAATTCGGACTGAAATGCTGTCTTTCCCCTATATAAAGTTGAAATTTTAGGGATTTATTCAGGTTAAAAAAAACGAATGGATGTTCGATTTTTTTCTCGACAAATGAGCGGAAAACAGTTATATTAGAGATAGGTTTTTAATAGAGATGAACCGATTGGTAGAAATAAGGAGGAATTTATAGTGAGTGATCGTCAAGCAGCCTTAGAAATGGCGTTGAAACAAATAGAAAAACAATTTGGTAAAGGTTCCATCATGAAATTGGGTGAACAAACAGATCGTCAAATCTCAACTTCTCCAAGTGGCTCTTTAGCGTTAGATGCAGCTCTTGGAATTGGTGGATATCCTCGTGGGCGTATTATCGAAATTTATGGACCTGAAAGTTCAGGTAAAACAACTGTTGCCTTGCACGCTATTGCAGAAGTTCAAGCTGAAGGGGGACAAGCTGCATTTATCGATGCGGAACATGCTTTAGATCCAGTTTACGCTTCTAAGCTTGGGGTTAATATTGATGAATTACTATTGTCACAACCTGATACTGGTGAGCAAGCACTTGAAATTGCTGAAGCGCTTGTAAGAAGTGGAGCGGTCGATATTCTTGTTATTGACTCTGTTGCCGCCCTTGTACCGAAGGCGGAAATTGAAGGGGAAATGGGAGACTCTCACGTAGGTCTACAAGCTCGTCTAATGTCTCAAGCTCTTCGTAAACTATCTGGTGCCATCAATAAGTCTAAAACCATTGCTATCTTTATCAACCAGATTCGTGAAAAGGTAGGGGTCATGTTTGGAAATCCTGAGGTAACACCTGGAGGACGTGCTCTGAAATTCTATTCTTCTGTACGTTTAGAAGTTCGTCGTGCAGAATCATTAAAGCAAGGCAATGACATGGTTGGGAATAAGACAAAGATCAAAGTCGTGAAAAATAAAGTAGCTCCACCGTTCCGCGTGGCAGAAGTGGATATTATGTACGGAGAAGGAATCTCAAAAGAGGGCGAGATCATCGACTTAGGTTCTGAGGCTGATATTGTCCAAAAGAGTGGCTCTTGGTATTCCTATAACGATGAACGTCTTGGCCAAGGCCGTGAAAATGCGAAGCTTTATTTAAAAGAAAATCCAGAGGTTCGCCTTGAGATTCAGCAAAAGATCCGCGAACATTACGGCTTAGATGGTGTTAAAGTGATTGATGCACAGGACGAAGATCAAGAAACTTTTGATCTTGTAGATTAATTTCTACTTAATTCATGAAGTGTGTGCTAGTAGTACGCTAGCTTTATAAACATTATCTGAAACAGCAAAGCTTATACGCTTTGCTGTTTTGTGTGTCATTTTTTATAGCTGGGTGAAGTCTGTTTGGTCACTTCTACATAACGAACTGGCCATAGAATATCCACCTGAATTTGCGCTGGAAAAAGCAGACAAGACAAGCACTTGACAATAAAAATTCACACCTTTACAATTAATATGTATATTTTACAATTTTTATAATGATAAAAACGTGAAAAAGCCTTTGTGCTGTATATTGATGTTTGACAATGTACATGCCGACAGTTTAGAAACGTAAAAACAAAAGTTCATAGCAAGAGGAGGTGAAATGATGGATTTAGTATTTATAATCATCTCCATTTTGCTTGGCCTATTCGTCGGTGCAGTTGTTGGCTATTTTGTTCGTAAATCCGTTGCTGAAGCAAAGATTGCAGGTGCAAAAGATGCGGCGGAGCAAATTTTAGAGGATGCAAAGCGTGATGCGGACTCTACAAAAAAGGAAGCTCTGCTTGAAGCAAAGGATGAAATTCACAAGCTTCGAACAGAAGCTGAACGTGAAATTCGTGATCGAAGAAATGAGTTGCAAAAACAAGAAAATCGTTTAATGCAAAAAGAGGAAAACTTAGATCGAAAAGATGAGTCGTTAGATAAACGCGAATCACTATTAGAAAAGAGGGACGATTCTCTTAACAAAAGACAACAGCATATTGAAGAGATGGAAAGCAAAGTGGACGAGATCTTAAAGAAGCAACAATCTGAGCTTGAACGCATCTCAGGCTTAACGCGTGATGAGGCGAAGTCCATCATTTTAGAGCGAATGGATAATGAATTATCCACTGAAGTCGCTTTAATGGTTAAAGAGAGTGAGAATAGAGCAAAAGAGGAAGCGGACAAGAAAGCGAAAGAAATCTTGTCACTAGCCATCCAAAGATGCGCAGCGGACCACGTAGCTGAAACAACGGTTTCAGTTGTAAGCTTACCAAATGATGAAATGAAAGGACGCATCATTGGGCGTGAGGGCCGTAATATTCGGACACTCGAAACCCTTACTGGAATTGACCTCATTATTGATGATACTCCGGAAGCGGTCATTTTATCTGGATTTGATCCAATTCGAAGAGAAACAGCTAGACTTGCTTTAGAAAAGCTTGTTCAAGATGGTCGAATTCATCCAGCGCGTATTGAAGAGATGGTTGATAAAGCTCGTCGCGAAGTGGATGAGCATATTCGTGAAATCGGTGAACAAACAACTTTTGAAGTGGGCGTACATGGTCTTCACCCAGATTTAATTAAAATACTGGGTCGTCTAAAATTCCGTACAAGCTACGGTCAAAATGTACTCAAGCACTCTATTGAGGTTGCGCAGCTTTCTGGCCTACTCGCGGCAGAACTTGGCGAAGATGAAACACTGGCTCGTCGTGCTGGATTACTCCATGATATTGGAAAAGCGATTGACCATGAAGTGGAAGGTAGTCACGTGGAAATTGGGGTAGAGCTTGCAACGAAATATAAAGAGCACCCAGTTGTCATTAACAGTATTGCATCCCATCATGGCGATAGTGAGCCACAATCCGTCATTGCTGTTCTAGTAGCAGCTGCAGATGCTTTATCAGCAGCTAGACCTGGAGCAAGAAGAGAAACGTTAGAAAACTATATCCGCCGCTTAGAGAAGCTAGAAGAGATTTCTGAGTCCTATGATGGGGTTGAGAAATCATTCGCCATTCAAGCTGGTAGAGAAGTTCGTATTATTGTAAAGCCTGATCAAATTGATGACTTAGAATCTCATCGCCTTGCTCGTGATATTCGCAAGAAAATAGAGGCAGAGCTCGATTATCCAGGTCATATAAAAGTAACAGTTATTCGTGAAACGAGAGCTGTTGAATATGCAAAATAAATAAAACGGTGCAGATGCACCGTTTTATTTATTTTGCTTTTTTGTTATAATGAACCATTAGAATGTTGGATTCGAGAAAGGACTTGAACATGGATATACTGTTTATTGGTGATGTAGTTGGTTCTCCTGGACGAGATATGGTCACGGAGTATGTACCAAAGTTAAAAGAAAAATATCGTCCTCATGTCACCATCATTAATGGTGAGAATGCAGCAGGTGGCAAAGGGATTACCGAAAAAATTTACCGAAGCTTTTTAGAAGTAGGGGCACAGGCCGTTACAATGGGAAACCATACTTGGGATAATCGTGAAATTTTCGAGTTTATTGAGGATGCTAAATACCTCGTTAGACCTGCTAATTTTCCTGAAAATAATCCTGGAAAAGGCATTGTTTATCTACGGATGAATCAAATTGAGATTGCAGTCATTAATCTACAAGGACGTACATTTATGCCTGCGATTGATGATCCATTTATGAAAGCGGATGAACTTGTAGCTGAAGCTAGGGAGAGAACCCCTTTCATCTTTGTTGACTTTCATGGTGAGGCAACAAGTGAAAAGCAAGCAATTGGTTGGTATTTAGACGGTAGGGTTTCTGCGATCGTTGGGACCCATACTCATGTACAGACAGCTGATAATCGCGTTTTACCTAAAGGTACTGCATACATATCAGACGTGGGCATGACAGGACCGTACGATGGCATTCTTGGAATGGATCGTGAAGTCGTCTTAAAGAGATTTTTAACGAGCTTACCGGTTCGTTTTGAAGTGCCAAAAACAGGTAGAACACAGCTAAGTGGTGTATTAATTCAGTTGGATGATAAAACTGGGTTCGCTAAAAAAATCGAGCGTATTTTAATCAACGAGGATCACCCGTTCTATTCATAATTAAATCTAGTGTTCTCCAAGTTAACTCCTCCTTCAAATGATGAATCAAATTTTCCATTATTTTGTCCAAGCTGGAATATGTGATTTAACATTTGAATATAGTAGCAATGGAATCATATATACCTGACCTGTTCAATAGATGAACATCAGGAGGGGGAAACGAGGAGGAGCTAGGAATGGAAATATTAAAAGTTTCAGCAAAATCTAATCCTAATTCTGTAGCTGGTGCGCTTGCCGGAGTTCTGCGGGAAAGAGGAGCTGCGGAAATCCAAGCCATAGGTGCGGGTGCATTGAATCAAGCCGTAAAGGCAGTAGCAATAGCAAGAGGATTTGTGGCACCTAGCGGAGTTGATTTAATTTGTATCCCAGCCTTTACAGACATTCTGATTGATGGAGAAGAACGTACGGCCATTAAGTTAATTGTTGAACCGCGCTAAAGTTAATTAGGGGAAATTGGAAACTAAAGTGCTCTAAACAGGTTGAATTTGTCCGCTACGAAGCGATGGCAAATCGCCGTAAAAGGATGAACGAGCACTTATGCGAAAATGACAGTCATACGTATCACTACAACCTGTTTGCTGAGCAAGCAGGCTTTTTTCTTGAAATGGAGAATAAAGGTTGGAGAAGGGATGTTTTTTCAAAAATCGAAATCATTTGTGAAGTACAATGACTGAGTAAGTAATTATTATGTTTTGAAAACTAAAAAAATATTCATACTTTCGTCAATATTTGTGCGGAAAGGGTTGCTTTTTTCACAACATAGGGCTAGAATTGAAAGCGTTTAGTACCCTACTTTTCCAATAGAAATTGGATTTGAGTCGTACTATGCATTGAGTTAATTTCACAATGTCCTGAGGTTCATTTAGAAAGCGTTTCGCACGATCTTTTTATTCACAAAAAAACGTTTTCTACCTGAATACTCGATTTTGAAATAGACTCATCTAAAACAAATAACGTTTTTTACATATTTTTTAACGTATCCGAAGGGGTGTAAGACATGATCAATCAACTTTCTTGGAAAGTTGGCGGACAACAAGGGGAAGGTATTGAAAGCACGGGGGAGATATTTTCAATTGCTCTAAATCGTCTGGGCTACTACTTGTATGGCTACCGTCACTTTTCATCACGGATTAAAGGCGGACATACGAATAATAAGATTCGTGTGAGTACAACTCAGGTTCGGTCTATTTCGGATGATCTAGACATTTTAGTTGCGTTTGACCAAGAGACAGTGGATCTAAATTACAAAGAACTTCATGACAAAGGGATCATCATCGCTGATGCGAAATTTAGTCCAAAACAACCAGAGGATACCAATGCGACTTTGTATGCGGTGCCATTCACAGAGATTGCTACAGAACTTGGAACTTCTTTAATGAAAAACATGGTAGCAGTAGGTGCAACATGTGCAGTACTAGATTTAGATATTAATGTTTTCAGAGAAGTAGTTCAAGAAATTTTTGGTAAAAAAGGTCAACAAGTTGTTGATAAGAATATGGATGCCGTGAAGGCTGGTTTTGACCATATGAAAGGTGAATTGGCTGAAAATGCGGTCATGCATTTAGAAAAAGCTGATGGAAATAAACGCCTATTCATGATTGGGAACGATGCGATTGCGCTTGGAGCATTAGCTGGTGGATGTCGCTTTATGGCTGCATACCCAATTACACCTGCTTCAGAAATTATGGAATATTTAATTCAAAAGCTTCCAGCACTTGGTGGAACGGTTATCCAAACAGAAGATGAAATCGCCGCTGCAACAATGGCAATTGGTGCCAACTATGCTGGTGTGCGTGCATTGACTGCATCTGCAGGTCCTGGTCTTTCATTAAAAATGGAAGCAATCGGGTTGTCTGGTATAACTGAACAACCGCTCGTAATCGTAGATACTCAGCGTGGAGGCCCATCAACAGGACTTCCAACTAAGCAGGAGCAATCAGACTTAATGGCGATGATTTATGGAACACATGGTGAAATTCCGAAGATCGTTATGGCGCCGAGCACAGTACAAGAAGCGTTCTATGATACCGCAGAAGCGTTTAACTTAGCAGAAGAATACCAGTGTCCGGTTATTGTTTTATCTGATTTACAATTGTCACTCGGTAAACAAACCGTAGAACCACTTGATTATAGTAAAGTTGAAATTCGCCGTGGAAAATTACAGCAAGATGAATTACCTGAAATCGAAAATAAAGGCTACTTTAAGCGCTATGAAGTGACTGAGGATGGAGTATCTCCACGTGTTATCCCTGGTATGAAAAATGGAATTCACCATGTTACAGGAGTAGAACATGATGAAACAGGTAAACCATCTGAATCAGCACTTAACCGAAATGCTCAAATGGATAAGCGTTTCCGTAAAATAGAAAATATTAAATTTAATACACCTGTTTATAAGAACACTCCTCACGCAGAGCCAGACCTTTTACTCGTCGGCTTTAATTCTACACGTGGGGCTATTGAAGAAGCGATAACTCGTCTAGAGAAAGATGGATTAAAAGTGAACCATGCTCAAATTCGTTTAATTCATCCATTTCCAACTGACGAAATGTTACCACTTGTTCAATCAGCTAAAAATGTCCTTGTAGTTGAAAACAATGCAACAGGTCAGCTAGCCAATATTCTTAAGATGAACGTCGGACATGCTAACAAAGTGAAGAATCACTTAAAATACGACGGGAATCCATTCTTGCCACATGAAATTTATACAAAAAGCAAGGAGCTGTTCTAAAAATGGCAACATTTAAAGATTTTCGTAACAATGTGAAGCCCAACTGGTGCCCAGGTTGTGGGGATTTCTCAGTTCAAGCGGCTATTCAAAGAGCGGCAGCTAATGTAGGATTAGAGCCTGAAAGCTTAGCAGTTGTCTCTGGAATCGGTTGTTCAGGACGGATTTCAGGATATATTAATTCATTTGGTTTCCATGGAATTCATGGCCGTTCCCTACCAATTGCCCAAGGGGTAAAAATGGCCAATCGTGATCTAACGGTTATCGCTTCTGGTGGAGATGGAGACGGTTTTGCTATTGGAATGGGACATACGATCCATGCGATTCGTCGTAACGTCGATATCACGTATATCGTTATGGATAATCAAATCTATGGCTTAACAAAAGGTCAAACTTCTCCAAGATCGGCAGCTGGTTTTAAAACAAAATCAACTCCATCAGGGTCTGTTGAACAACCGATTTCTCCAATGGAAATGGCGTTAACAGCTGGAGCAACTTTTGTTGCACAAAGCTTTTCAACAGATTTGAAAGATTTGACTGCTCTAATTGAAGCAGGAATCAAGCATAAAGGCTTTTCTTTAATTAACGTCTTTAGTCCTTGCGTTACTTATAACAAGGTTAATACGTATGATTGGTTTAAAGAAAACCTTACAAAACTAGCAGATATTGAAAACTATGATCCGGCAAATCGTGAAGAAGCAATGCAAACACTGATGAAGCACAACGGATTAGTGACTGGACTTATCTATCAAAATACGGAACGTCCATCCTACCAAGAATTGCTTACTGGTTACTCAGAATCTCCACTTTCTCAAGCTGATCTTCAGTTAGATGAAGCACATTTTGAGAAGCTTGTTGCAGAGTTTATGTAATCGAAATATCTATACGAACAACCTCAAATTATTGGGGTTGTTTTTTTGTCGTCAAAGGTAAGTTTTACGTTGGTGAAATGCTTTATAAACAAGGGATAGTGGATAAAGAATAGCGAGGTTCCTATTGTATTCAGTCCCTATAGGGTTTATACTTTAATAATGTGTGTATACCTATTAATAAGTAAAGTAGCATATTAGAAAAGTATCAATGAGAAAGGAGATTTTCAATGAACGAGAAACAACGATTAGAAGGTCAGCAAGTAAAGGCTGTTAATTCTTCGGACAAAAAATCCGAAAAGGATTACAGCAAGTACTTTGAAGCTGTTTATGTCCCACCATCCTTAAAGGATGCGAAAAAAAGAGGAAAAGAAGAAGTTAAATACCATAATGATTTTGCTATTCCAGAAGAATTTTTAGGAATGGGAATAGGAAGAAAATTCTACATCCGTACTTATGGGTGTCAAATGAATGAGCATGACACGGAGGTTATGGCTGGAATTTTTCTTGGACTTGGATATGAACCGACGGATAGCGTTGAAGATGCGAATGTCATTTTACTAAATACATGTGCGATTCGTGAAAATGCGGAAAACAAAGTATTTGGTGAACTAGGACATTTGAAGCATTTAAAAACACAAAATCCTGATCTTCTCATCGGCGTTTGTGGTTGTATGTCTCAAGAAGAATCTGTTGTCAATAAGATTCTTAAAACTTACAATCAAGTCGATATGATTTTCGGAACTCATAACATCCATCGTCTTCCTAACATTCTTCAAGAAGCATATATGTCGAAAGAAAGGGTCGTTGAGGTATGGTCAAAAGAGGGAGATGTCATCGAAAATCTTCCTAAGGTTCGCCGTGGCAATATTAAAGCATGGGTGAACATTATGTATGGTTGTGACAAATTCTGTACGTATTGTATCGTTCCTTATACTCGCGGAAAAGAACGTAGTCGCCGTCCAGAAGATATTATCCAAGAGGTACGTCATCTTGCTGCCCAAGGGTACCAAGAAATCACCCTTCTTGGTCAAAACGTGAATGCATATGGAAAAGATTTTGAGGATATGAATTATGGTCTAGGTGACTTAATGGATGAAATCCGTAAAATTGATATTCCACGTGTCCGTTTTACAACAAGCCATCCACGTGATTTTGATGATTATCTCATTGAAGTTCTTGCCAAAGGTGGAAATCTTGTAGAACATATTCATTTACCAGTTCAATCTGGTTCAACAGATGTATTGAAAATCATGGCTCGTAAGTATTCGAGAGAACAGTATTTAGAGCTTGTTCGAAAAATTAAGGAAGCTATTCCAAACGTAGCATTATCAACAGATATCATTGTTGGATATCCAAACGAGACTGACGAACAGTTTGAAGAAACTCTTTCTTTATATCGCGAAGTTGGTTTTGAAGCCGCTTATACTTTCATTTACTCACCACGTGAGGGAACACCAGCTGCAAAGATGCAAGATAATGTTCCAATGGAAGTGAAAAAAGAACGTCTTCAACGTTTAAATAGCCTTGTTAACGAACTTTCTGCTGAAGCAATGAAGAAATATAAGGACCAAGTAGTAGAAGTCCTTGTTGAAGGGGAAAGCAAGAACAACCCTGATGTTTTAGCTGGATATACTCGTAGAAACAAGTTAGTAAACTTTGTTGCTCCAAAAACAGCTATCGGTAAGGTTGTAAAGGTGAAAGTTACAGAAGCAAAGACGTGGTCATTAAAAGGAGAAATGGTGGAAGAAGTTCAACCAGTTGAGGTGAAATAATATGGCGAAATACACAAAAGATGAAATCGTAGCACGTGCACAAGAACTAGCAGCGTTAATCGCGCAAACAGAGGAAGTCGATTTCTTTAAAAGAGCTGAAGCGCAAATTCATGAAAATGAAAAAGTTCGCAATTTAATTGATCAAATTAAAGGTCTTCAGAAGCAAGCAGTCAATCTTCATCATTATGGTAAGCCTGAGGCTTTGAAGAGAACGGAAGACAAGATTGCGAAGATCGAAGATGAACTAGATGCGATTCCAGTTGTCAAAGAGTTCAAGCAGTCTCAAGGTGATGTGAACGATTTACTACAATTGGTCGCTTCTACGATTTCTAATAAAGTAACGGATGAAATCATTACTTCTACTGGGGGAAACCTCTTAAGTGGCGAAACAGGAGCAGAAATTAAGAACAAGGAATGCTCCCATAATCATTAAGATGGAGTTAGAATGCCTTTACCGTGTTGCATCGGTAGAGGCTTTTTTCGATCGACTGGACGATCCTCATCACAATCCGAAATAAAGAAATCTTCATCAAACTTTCTCCTCCATTCACCCATTTCTAGGTTCATGCATAGGATGAACTAACTTTTAAATAATGAAATTGCCCTAATTAGCGGAATTGCCATTACTTATATAAAGGCTCCATCATGGATTATACATTGATAAAAAGATAAGCACACTAGTCTAATATCCCGCATAGGATGAAATGAAACTTAAGTGAGGAGGGTTCGCTCGCAATGGGAGAATACAGAGAGATTATCACAAAAGCGGTCGTAGCGAAAGGACGAAAATTCACCCAATCCAATCATACGATTTGCCCAGAAAACAATCCAACTAGTATCCTAGGATGTTGGATTATCAACCATACGTACGAGGCGAAAAAGGTTGGCAAAACAGTTGAAGTTTGCGGCTACTATGACATTAATGTTTGGTACTCCTTTAATGATAATACACAAACTGAAGTTGTCACAGAACGAGTAGACTATACAGACGTCATTAAACTAAAATATCGTGACCCAGATTGCCTTGACGACCTCGACGTAATTGTGAAAGTACTTCAGCAGCCAAACTGTGTAGAAGCAGTTATTTCTCCAAATGGAAACAAGATCATTGTACATGTGGAAAGAGAATTCTTAGTTGAAGTTATTGGAGAAACAAAGGTATGCATTGAAGTTCATCCAGGTATGTGCAAAGATGATGATGATGATTACTTCGATGTAGACGATGAGGAATTTGAAGATTTAGATCCAGATTTCTTAGTCGGCTCAGAAGAGGAGTAAAACGAAGGCTAGGGAGTTCATGCTTCCTAGTTTTTTCTTTGTATAAAAAAGCTCTTTGCTGGCCAATTATTGTTATCGGATAATAATTGAATTTCGAAAATGGAGCACCTACAAATAAAGTAGGCGCTCCATTCGTCTTAGTAATGTTTATAAATAAAGTAATCGAAATCGGCATGTAGATTTTGTCCTGATGTATCCTGACATTGCATGCCAACGAAGGCACCGGTGAAAAATCCCCCACCTTGAATATAATCATCTGATAGCTTGTAAGATTGGAACTTTATCGGGATTTGTGTCCAGTTGATACCATCAAAGGAGTAGGAGTATATATATGTGTGCATTTGTACATCAACTCGAAGGTAGACATATTCAAGATCAGATGGAATGATAATTTCTTGCTCCTCAAGAGGTTGCGCAAATTCGAAATGATCACATGTCATTAATTCGAGGATGCGTCCTTTTTGTTCATGCCATGTAATTTTCAGCGATGTCCAGTTTTGCGTATTGTAATAGTTTACGAGGCCAGCAGATTGTTGAAAAGTCGTAGGTTGAAAGGAGACCTTCGTTTCGGCTGTGAAATAAAAATGCTGCCAACGTCTTGCAATAAATGCTTGAGTAAATTTAGAAGTTAATGACTCTTTTCCATACAGCCGTAAATGACTAGGACGGTCGCTAAGGGAAACAATTTTCTCACCTAACGGGATGCGAAGTGATTGAAAATGAGAATTTAACAGAGAATCGTTAAAATCATCCTTCTCTTGATAATCGGCTTCCCATTTTACCTCCTCAATTTCAGGGCCAATGATTTCAAGAGATGGTTGATTGCCACCAACGATGTATGGCCAATCCTTTTCCCATTGTAATCGTTGAATCGCCGTTTCTCTGCCAAGTGGGCAAAAGCCTCTTGGATCTAAAAGGGGATGGCCGTCACTAGGCAATGGCCTGCCCGTTAAGTGGACTAAAAACCATTCGTCCGTATGAGTTTGCACGATCGAAGCATGTCCTGCTTTTTGTAAGGGGTTTCTTGGGTGAGCAAAAGAACTGATTAATGGATTATCAGGGTGCACTTCGTAAGGACCGAACAAGTTTTTGGACCGTGCAACCGTTGCCTGGTGGTCATATTTTGTTCCACCCTCAGCAGTTAACAAATAATAATAGTTATTAATCTTATATAGATGTGGAGCTTCCGTTAATTTAATATCTGTTCCTTTAAAAATTAGTTCAGGTTTGCCAATGAGTTTTTGCTCAAAGACGCTGTACTCCTGTAACACGATTCCATAAAAATTATGATGGCTGACACGATGATCCCAAAGCATATTGACTAAATATTTTTTTCCATCCTCATCGTGAAATAAAGATGGATCAAAACCTGAACTGTTTAGATGGATGGGATCAGACCACTCCCCATCAATCGTATCAGAGGTCACAAGATAGTTGTGACAATCCTTCCATCTACCTTCAGTCACTTTCACATCGGTATAGATAAGCCAAAATTTCCCATCATGATAAGAGAGGGCAGGTGCCCAAATACCTCCAGAATCAGGATTTCCAAACATATTTAATTGGCTTAAGCGATTTAATGGTCTCGAGATCAAGCGCCAATTTTTTAAATCCTTTGAATGATAAATGCCTACTCCAGGGAACCATTCAAAGGTTGAAACCGCAATGTAGTAATCTTCTCCAGCTCTGCAAATACTCGGGTCAGGATTGAAGCCTGGTAAAATTGGATTTTGAATCATTGCCATGTTTCTCCACCTCGATTAAATATTTATATTATAATGCTTGTGAAAACTCCTGAAGATCACTATTGAAAAAATTTTCTGTTACAAATGCTGTTACACCTAAAGCGGCTGAATGAGTAGATAGCTCGGAAAAATTAATCTCTAAATCTCTTTGCTGGAACCATAGGGTACGAGCCTGCATCCGGTTTTCCAACGGCTTTTTCAACCATAGCTCGGCAGAAGCCATTCGATTACCGATAATAATTTGCTGTGGATTAAAAATGTTGATGATATTGTTGATCCCGACAGCAAGATTCTCCCCGATATTTTCAAATTGTTGGATCGCTAGTTCATTTCCAGTTTTGGCTAGCTTTAATAAGCAATCTAGTGTAATCTCATCTTCGGTGGAAGAGAGTAATCCTGCTTCGTTGGCCGATTTCAGTAGTGCTTGCTCTGAAGCATACAACTCCCAACAGCCTTTATTGCCACAGCCACATTTTTCTCCACTGATATCGATTGTCATATGTCCAAGCTCACCTGAAAATCCGTTATTTCCTCGATAGAGATGATTGTTCAAAATGAGACCTACTCCGATTCCGATGCCAACACTGACATAAACAAGATTGTTTGCTTCTTTTCCAGCACCGAACAATTTTTCCCCATATGCACCAGCGTTCGCTTCATTTTCAATGATAATTGGAACATTGTACTTTTCTTGAAGAACGGCTTTTAAATTGATATTGCGCCAATTTAGATTAGGTGCTAGTAACACCTTGCCATCTTTACTTACAGTACCAGGAACACCAATGCCAATCCCCACAATTCCGTATGGACTCTTTGGTGTTAAGGAACTCAGTTGCTCAATCATGTCATACAAATGGGCCATGATTTTTTCATAGGGTAGATGCTTGAAACTAATGGTTTTTTCATGAAAAATATTGCCTTGAAGATCAGTAACAATGCCGAGGAGATAGTTGACTCCAAGATCTATCCCGATAGAGAATCCTGCTACCTGATTGAATAAAAGCATAACAGGCCTTCTTCCACCACTAGATTCACCAGGACCAGATTCATAAATGAGTTGTTCCTCTATTAATTCGCTCACAAGGGAGGATACAGTTCCCTTGTTCAAGCCAGTTAAATTGGCGATTTCAGCTCGGGAAATAGGAGAGAGTTGCTTAATTGTATTTAAGACAAGAGTTTTGTTTTCCTGTTTCACAACATGCTGGTTCCACGTTTTCATTAAACCGTCATCTCTTTCTATAAAGTTTGTAGTTTCATTATACGAGTCGATTTCAGTGGACATCAAGAAAAGGAAAGGTCGTGATCGGAATTGTTCACATTCTCTTCAATATTTTCTGACATTTATCGACATATGTACCTACTTGCCCTCGATTTTTACCATTAGAAAAGCTGTCAAATCAACTTTTTTCCGTGTTTTGAGGATGATAGGGCGCATTCATAATAATTTTATTATACACTTAGTTTATCCACTAGACAAACGAAATATTCTCTGTTATTCTAATTTTGAGCTTATGAAATAAGCATCATACACTTTTTAGGGGGTTTATGTATGAGGAAAAAGAAAGCGATTACATTGTTAGTCACCTTAGTTGCGGCCATTTTTCTGATTGTTGGTTGCTCGAACACGGAAAGTGAGAATGCCTCTACGAATACAGGTGATACAAAAACGATTAAATTTATGCATCTGTGGCCAGAAGGTAGTTCAAAAACACATAACTCCATTGTTAACGAAATTATTGCAGATTTTGAGAAGGAAAATGAAGGTGTTAAGGTTGAATTAGAAGTTTTAAGTAATGAGCAATACAAAGATAAGCTGAAAGTACTTTCAACCTCAAATGAGTTACCAGACGTAGGGATGACATGGGCAGCAGGGTTTTTAACTCCTTATGTGGATGGCAATAAATTTACTCCTCTAGATGATCTACTCGCAGGCGATTTAAATGATAGTTTCGTAGCTGGCACAGCAGAGGCTTACGCTATTGATGGAAAAACATATGGTCTACCTCTAGAATTAAACATCGCAACGATTTTCTACAATAAAGCTATTTTCGAAGAATACGGTCTTGAAGCACCTAAGACATATGATGAATTTAAACATATTATCGAAACATTAAATGATAATGGGGTCGCACCAATTGCCCTTGGGAATAAAGACCGTTGGACAGGGTCCCTTTGGTATATGTACTTAGCTGACCGAATTGGTGGGGCAGATGTATTAACAAGTGCTATTGACCGCTCAGGTACATTTGAAGATCCTGCTTTAGTTTCAGCAGCAACAGAAGTACAAAATTTAGTTGATATGAATGCTTTTGTAAAGGGTTTCAACGGATTGGCTGATGAGGAAGCAAAGAGCATGTTTATGAGTGAACAAGCTGCTATGTACTTAATTGGTTCTTGGGATCTACCAAACTTTACGACAAATGAAGATGTTCCTCAAGAATTTAGAGATTCAATCGGCTTCTTTAATTTCCCTACTGTTAATGGAAAAGGTGATTTAAATAGTCATGTAGGTGGTCCTGGTGTCGGTTTATTTGTTAGCGAGGACTCTGATGTGAAGGAAGAAGCGAAAAAGTTTGTCGCATACTTTGTGAAAGAATGGGGCGAGAAATCAGTTACGCAAGCAGGGGTTATCCCAGCTACGAAGCTAGATGCTGATTCTTTAGAGCTACCACAAATGTATATTGATGTATTAAATGAACTTAGCAATGCAACCAATATTACTCTTTTCGCTGATGTACAAATGAGTCCAGAGGTGGCAGAAGTTCATTTAAATATGATTCAAGCGGTCTTTGGTAAGGAAGTAACACCTGAAGAGTTTGCAAAAGAACATGAAGAAGCACTTGCAGCAGAATAATAGTGAAATAGAATAGATGTTTTAAAATTTGCATATAGAAAAGGACTCATCCCTATTTGTGGGTCCTTTTCTACTAATATGGGGTTGAATGTGATGGATAAGGTAATGTCCAATAAATGGCTCATCGCGTTATTCGTTCTACCAGCGCTGCTCTTAACGGCTGTATTTATTTTTATCCCGTTAGCTTTATCGGGCTACTATGGCTTCATGGATTGGGACGGCATCGGTGCGATGAACTTTATCGGATTAGAAAATTATTTAAAGGCTCTACAGGACGCAAAATTTTGGGATAGCGCTTGGCATTCCTTTTTACTCGCGATTTTTTCAACACTTAGCTTACTTTTTTACTTAGCGATTGCCCTGATTTTGTCCTCAAAAATAAAGGGTGCAGATTTATTACGTAAAATTTACTTAATCCCAATGCTATTATCTTCTGTAGCGATTGCCCAGCTTTGGATCAAAATTTACAATCCCACTAACGGAATGCTGAATCAAATCCTTATGGCTATCGGTATCGACAATCCACCTGCATGGTTAGCTGATACATCGCTAGTATTATATGCGATTTTTGTTCCCATTCTATGGCAATATGCAGGATTTTATATCTTGATTTACTATGCAGCATTGAAAAATATCCCAGATTCGATTATTGAAGCTGCGCGAATTGACGGTGCTTCACCCGTCCAAGTTGCTCTCAAAATTAAATTGCCACTCGTCATGGGTGTGGTCAAAGTGACGATTGTATTGGCAGTAGTAGGTTCATTAAAATACTTTGATTTGATTTATGTCATGACAGGTGGAGGACCAAATGGTGCGAGTGAGGTTATGGCGTCTTATATGTACAAACTCGCCTTTAGCAGTAATAATTTTGGCTATGGAAGTGCGATAGGGTTCTTGCTGTTAATCATTACTCTAGTAGTCACATTTATCGTCCGCAAACTAACAGCATCAAAAGAAGAAATACAGTACTAGGAAGGAGGATTATTTCTCATGAAGCGGATAGGTTCCTTTTTTCTCTATTTGTCATTAGCAATCGTCGCAGTATTTCAAATCTTTCCGATCATTTGGCTATTCTTATTTTCCTTAAAGGACAATCGTGAAATTTTTTCCGGCTCGCCATTTGCCTTTCCTACTGAATTTCGATGGGAGAATTATGCAAAAGTGTGGGAGGGCGGTATTGGGATCTATTTTTGGAATAGTGTCTGGATTACAGGACTCGCCATTCTATTTACCGTTTTATTTGCTAGCATGGCGACATTTGCAATTACACGAATGAAATGGAAACTCAGCAAAATCGTTCTCGGACTTTTTATGGTAGGACTTATGATCCCGATCCATTCTTCTATCATTCCTTTATTTAAAATGTTTCTCAACATAAATTTAATTGATAGTCCTTGGTCCATAGTCATTACGTATACAGCCTACAATCTCCCGATCACGATCATGATTTTACTAGGGTTCTATTACACATTACCTCGTGAGATTGAAGAGGCAGCGATTATTGATGGATGTTCAGTCCCTCAATTGTTTTTTAGGATTGTTCTTCCGATGACGATACCAGTCATGTCTACGACTGTCATTATTAACATGATTTACAACTGGAATGAATTTGTTTTTGTGAACACGTTTATCAGCTCTGATAAATTTAAGACTTTAACGGTAGGAATCCAAAATTTCATTGGGCAATACATGACTGACTGGGGCGCCATTGGGGCAACTTTAATCATTAGTGTATTACCAATTCTTATCGCCTTTATTTTCTTTAGTAATAAAGTAGTTGAAGGAATGTCTTCTAGTGCAGTTAAAGGATAACTAGTTTTTCTTTTGCACTTTGTTAAAGGCATGTAGAGCTAACCACATCGTAATATAGGCAATGGAACTAGCACCAAAAATTAATCCGATAGCGGGAAAATAATAAATAATAACAAACAGTGAAGCGAGTGAAAGCACCATTAGAAAATTATGTAATGGGTGAATGAGCATGATAAAGAAAGCATGTTTCATAATAGAAAGATTGTTTAGATCAAAATGAACAAATGCTGGCAACAGATAGAATACAAACAATATAGAAAGAAGTGTGAATGCAAATAAAGGTGCATGTGTCCAAGTTAAAATTGTCTGATCTATTTCTTGTATATAGATTAAATCAAGGCCAATTAATAGAAAAATAAGATAGATCAAGCTCCCTAGTTTATTACTTTTAAGGAAATCCTTTTTATAAAAAATCCAAAAGGATGAAAAAAGAGGTGTATCTGTATTCCCTCTAAGCCAACTGCGAATAATGGCATACATGGCGACGGTAGAGGGGATAAGACCAAAGAGAATGCCAC
Source organism: Robertmurraya phoenicis (assembly GCF_047302285.1). Lineage (GTDB taxonomy): Bacteria > Bacillota > Bacilli > Bacillales > Cytobacillaceae > Robertmurraya. The sequence continues at coordinate 2,794,389 of NZ_CP154845.1, read as the reverse complement.
CAGCTAAGGTGAAAATTGCCCATAATAGCTGAAGATAGGCAAATCGAGTGATCCATTCAAAAGTACGATAGATAATACTACTAATTTGGTTCATAAGTATCTCTCCTGCGTTTGTTTGTCGAAAAATCTATTAATATCATAATGTAAACATTTTCATTAAGCTATTACTTTATATCATAAATAGGAGGTTTGTACCATGTCATACTTTAATGATATTTCAAAAATTCAGTTCGAGGGTCCTTCATCTACGAATCCGTTTGCTTTTAAGCATTACAATCCAGATGAAAAAATCGGTGGGAAGACGATGGAAGAAACACTCCGCTTTGCAGTTGCCTATTGGCATACCTTTACGTTTGAAGGGAATGATCCGTTCGGTGTGGGGACAATGCTCCGTCCATGGGATCATTTATCGGGAATGGATCAAGCGAAGGCTCGTGTGGAAGCAGCATTTGAATTTTTTGAAAAGCTTAATGTTCCTTATTTTTGCTTCCACGATGTGGATATTGCTCCTGAAGGAAACACTTTAGCTGAAACCTACAAAAATTTAGATGAGATTGTGGCAATGTTAAAAGAGTACATGAGAACAAGTAAAACAAAATTACTTTGGAATACGGCAAATAACTTTACAAATCCCCGTTGGCTCCATGGGGCGGCAACTGCTCCGAATGCGGATATCTTTGCCTATGCAGCAGCAAAGGTGAAAAAAGGCTTGGAAATGGCAAAAGAATTAGGTGCTGAAAACTACGTATTCTGGGGTGGCCGTGAAGGGTATGAAACACTTCTGAATACCGATATGAAACTAGAATTAGATAACTTAGGTCGCTTCTTCCATATGGCACTTGATTATGCCAAGGAAATTGGCTTCACTGGTCAATTCCTTATTGAACCAAAGCCGAAAGAACCAACAAAACATCAATATGATTTTGACGTAGCAACAGGGTTAGCATTTTTACAAAAATATGATTTAGCTGATCATTTTAAATTTAATGTTGAAGCTAACCATGCTACACTTGCAGGTCATACTTTTGAGCATGAATTAAGAACGGCCCGTATCAATGGAATGTTAGGCTCGGTCGATGCGAACCAAGGGGATATGCTTCTTGGCTGGGATACAGATGAGTTCCCGACTGACTTATACTCAACTACTCTTGCGATGTATGAAATTCTTCTGAACGGTGGTCTTGGCACTGGAGGATTGAATTTTGATGCGAAAGTACGAAGAGGGTCTTTTGAAGCGGAAGATTTATTCCATGCCCATATTGCTGGAATGGATTCCTTTGCTATCGGTTTAAAAGTGGCCCACCGACTATTAGAGGATCGGGTTTTTGAAGATTTTATTGCAGAGCGTTACGAAAGCTACACGAAGGGAATTGGGCTTGAGATTGTCCAAGGGAAGACAGATTTCCATCAACTTGAACAGCATGCCCTTTCATTAGGGGAAATTAAAAATACGTCAGGTCGTCATGAGCGCTTAAGAGCGATTCTCAATCAATATTTATTAGCGGAACAGGTGGCTTCTGTTCGATAAAAAATATGTGCTGGAGATTTTCATTTCCAGCACTTTTTCACTCATTTAAAACGATAAGCAGGTGGTCAAAAGTGAAGTATGTAATTGGAGTCGACCTTGGTACTAGTGCCGTTAAAGTACTATTAATGAACCAACTGGGGGAGGTTTGTGTTGAAATCTCACAGCCTTATCCACTCATTCAAGAAAAATCAGGATATAGTGAACAGGACCCAGAGGAATGGGTTGAAAAAACGATTACGGCCTTATCGATGTTGGTAAAAGGTTTTGGCGGATCTTGTGATGACATTGAAGGAATTAGTTTTTCCGGACAAATGCATGGACTTGTTCTGTTGAACCAACAAAACGAAGTTCTTCGAAATGCGATTCTTTGGAATGACGTAAGGACCTCTAGCCAATGTGAAGATATTTATAAATTGGTGGGCAAAGAAACATTATTAAAAATTGCTAAAAATCCTGCTCTGGAAGGCTTCACCTTACCAAAGTTATTATGGGTGAAGGAGCATGAACCAGAGCTTTACAGAAAAGCGAAAACCTTTTTATTGCCAAAAGATTATTTGCGATTCCGATTAACGAGTCAAATTCATAGTGAATACTCAGATGCAGCCGGTACACTATTACTTGATGTTGCTAATAAACGATGGAGTCGTGAGATTTGTGAAATGGTAGGAGTTGATCTTACATTATGTCCACCACTAGTGGAACCTCATCAATTCGTTGGTACGATTACTAGTGAGATTGCTAGGAGGACGGGATTATCTGAACACACCAAAGTGTTTGCTGGTGGGGCTGATAATGCCTGTGGTGCGATCGGAGCGGGTATTTTAGCGGACGGAAAAACCCTTTGTAGTATTGGGACTTCTGGTGTCGTCCTATCTTATGAAGAGGATAAAGGGCGAAACTTCGAAGGGAAGGTCCATTATTTTAACCACGGAAAAGAAAATGCCTTTTATACGATGGGGGTGACTCTTGCAGCAGGGTATAGCTTAAGTTGGTTTAAAGAGACTTTTGCTCTACATGAAGATTATGAAGGGGTGCTCGCGGGACTGGATGAGATTCCAATTGGATCGAACGGTCTATTATTTACCCCATATCTAGTCGGAGAGAGAACGCCTCATGCCGATGCACTTATTCGTGGAAGCTTTATTGGAGTGGATAGTTCCCATAAGAGAATCGATTTTGTACGTGCAGTCATTGAAGGAATCACCTTTTCTCTAAACGAATCGATTGAAATTTTTAGAGATAGCGGCAAAAAAATCGACACGATTGTTTCGATCGGCGGTGGAGCAAAGAATGATACGTGGTTACAAATTCAAGCTGATATATTTAATGTAAAAATTCAAAAGCTCTCCAGTGAACAAGGACCAGGTATTGGTGCGGCTATGATCGCTGCATTAGGCTGTGGGTGGTACTCTTCTTTAAATAAATGTGCCGAAAGCTTTACAAAAGTTGTGAAAACATATGAGCCAATTGAACAAAATGTACGGCAGTATGAAGAACTTTTTCGTCTATATAAGAAGGTTTATCAATCAACAAAAGAAATTAGTGAAGGTTTAGCAAGCTTTCGCAACTAATAGGTGGATAAAATGCAAGTTGTTAAAGAGTATTATGGCAATGTAGATGAACAAGCCGTAACCGAATTTACGTTAATCAATGATCATGGTATGCTCGTTCGAATTCTTGATTATGGTTGTACGATTACTGAAATCGTCGTTCCAGATCGAGATGGAGTATATGAAAATGTCGTTCTTAGCTTAGACAGTCTCGATGAATATCGAAGCTCTTCTCCTTATTTTGGCTGTATTATCGGTCGTGTTGCTGGTCGGATAAAGGATGCTGAGTTTGAACTAGGTGGAATAAACTATCAATTAGAAAAAAATGACTCCGGCAATTGTCTCCACAGTGGTTCTAGCGGTCTGCATCAGGTGGTTTGGGCTGGAAAAGTGGTGAACGAGAAAAATCGTGTAGGAGTGAAATTTTCTTATTTGAGCGCAAATGGAGAAGGGGGATTTCCAGGGAATCTTTGGATTATTGTTACGTGTACATTAACTAATTTGAATGAATTGGCGATTTCGTATGAAGCAGTGAGTGACGTAAAAACAATTGTTAATTTGACCAATCACTCTTATTTTAATTTGAGTGGCAATATAAAAGATGATATTCGAAACCATTGGTTAAAAATGGAGAGTAACGAATTTGCAGAATTAGATGATGAGATGCTACCAACAGGCAGACTAATTGATGTTGAGGGTACTCCATTTGATTTTCGTCAGTGGAGACAACTAATAGATGGAATGCGTTCGACGCATCGACAAAATCGTTTAGTAGGCGACGGTTATGACCATCCGTTTCTCTTAAAGGATGAAAAGAAAATAGCCCTTTGGGATAGAAAGAGTGGGCGAACATTAAAGATTTCAACGACTGAACCAGCGGTTATAGTATATACGAGTAATTCGTTAGAAGGAGATTTTTCAATAAGAGGCGTGCAGGCACGAAAATATTTAGGTCTCTGCTTAGAAACACAAGCTTTGCCAGATGCTGTTCATCACTCCCATTTTCCTGCGATTGTTTTGAAAAAGGATGAGAACTATCACTCTCGAACTGTTTATCAATTTGGACTCGCTCATTAATGCGTAGTCCAAATTTTTTTGAAATCAATTGTATGGATTAATGATTCCATAATAAATTAAATCTTCATAATGATTGATTTTAAAAACATGGTCTTTGAGGGTACCTTCATATACCATCCCACATTTTTTCATGATTTTTCCGGAGGCAGGATTCGAACCAAAATAACGTGCATAGACACGATGAAAGTCCTTCACTTTAAAAGCAAATTCTATCATAGCACCTGCTGCTTCTGTTGCATAACCATTTCCCCAAAAGGGTTCTCCAATCCAATAGGCCAATTCTCCATTTTTATGTTGATGATGATTTGAAAGAGCAATAGCACCGTAAAGTTGACCATTCATTTTATCGGTGATCGCATATTCATACATTTTGTCTACTTCGAAGTTTTGCTCATGATTGGCAATCCATGTGAGGGCGCAATCCAATGTATAAGGATAGGGCAAATTCAATGTACTTTTGAAAATATTGTAGTTGTCACATAGGAGGAGTACATTTTCAGCATCAGATTTTTTTAATAGACGGAGTAGTAACCGCTCTGTTTCAATTGTTTTTTGTTGGCTATCGTATTTCATCAGGCTTCCTCCCAAGAGATTGATTATACAAATTTTACCTAGATTCATAATCTTTAGCAATCAATTTGGTAATGGATGCAAACCGTTTCCGCTCGAATTTAGCTATGATATAATAGACCAATAAGAATCATTAATGAGAGATTAGTTTTGGAGGATTAGCATGGCAACATATACGCCGATGATACAACAATATTTACAGGTGAAGGCAGACTACCGAGATGCCTTTTTATTTTTTCGTTTAGGAGATTTCTATGAAATGTTTTTTGATGATGCACTTAAGGCGTCTCAGGAACTTGAAATTACGCTAACAAGTCGTGAAGGTGGATCGGATGAGCGGATTCCAATGTGCGGAGTTCCTTATCACGCTGCCCCTCAATATATAGAAAGATTAGTAGAAAAAGGATTTAAAGTGGCCATTTGTGAGCAAACAGAGGATCCAAGGCAGGCTAAAGGGGTTGTCAAGCGTGAAGTTGTACAGTTAATTACCCCCGGAACGATGATGGAGGGGCGCGGTTTACAAGAGAAAGAAAATAACTTTATTGCGACATTAAGTCCTTTTACTGATGGAAGCTATGGCTTTGGTTATAGTGATCTTTCTACTGGTGAAAGCAAAGTTACGTTGCTAGAGGGAAATTTTGACCTTGTTTTAAATGAAATTTCCCTTTCAGGTGCAAAGGAAGTCGTGATTCCATCTGAGTTAGATGAGGCACTTCAACTTAAAATACGTGAACGCTTTGCTGCTACACTGTCTTTTGAAGACAATGTAATCGAAAACGAAAGCTTTTTACCACTTTTTAACGCATTGGAAGAGTCTAAGCTTACGAGTACGATCTCAAGATTATTCAATTATCTGTACCGAACACAAAAAAGATCGTTGGATCACCTACAGCCTGTTTCATCATATGAGATTCAGCAATTTATGAAAATTGACTATTATTCAAAACGAAACCTAGAACTTACTGAAACCATTCGTTCTAAAGGTAAGAAGGGTTCCTTGTTATGGCTTTTAGATGAAACGAAGACAGCAATGGGTGGCCGACTACTGAAACAGTGGATCGATCGACCGTTAATTCAAAAAAAGGATATCCTAAGACGTCAAGCTCTCGTTGAGTTGTTCATATCCCATTATTTCGAACGACAGGACATGCGTGAAAAACTAACAGAGGTATATGACTTAGAACGGTTGGCAGGAAGAGTCGCTTTTGGAAACGTAAACGCCCGTGACTTGATGCAATTAAAACGTTCACTTCATCAAATACCACATCTCAAAAATATCATTACGCAAATGAATCATGAAGAAGCAGAACTTTTAGCTGCACAGCTTGATCCTTGTGAAGAAGTCGTCGATTTACTAGAACGCGCAATCGTTGAAAACCCGCCTCTATCAATAAAAGATGGAAACATTATTCAAGATGGATATCACGAAGAGTTAGATCGTTATCGTGATGCAAGTAGAAACGGAAAAACATGGATTGCCCAGTTAGAACGTGAAGAGCGGGAGAAAACAGGCATCAAATCGTTGAAAATTGGTTATAACCGTGTTTTCGGCTACTATATTGAAGTCACGAAAGCAAATCTCCATTTGCTTGAGGAAGGGCAATATGAAAGAAAGCAAACGTTAACGAATGCAGAGCGTTTTGTTACGCCGGCCTTAAAGGAAAAAGAAGCTCTTATTTTACAAGCAGAGGAAAAAAGCGTTGAGCTAGAATATACGCTATTTTCTGAAATTCGAGAGTTTGTGAAGAGCTATATCCCGAGATTACAGCAATTAGCGAAAATTGTAAGTGAAATCGATGTCCTTCAATGTTTTGCTGCCATTAGCGAAGAAAGGCATTATGTGAAGCCACAATTTTCGGATGAAAGAATCATTGTTTTGAAGGATGGCAGACACCCAGTTGTGGAAAAAGTGATGAAAGCTCAAGAGTATGTTCCAAACGATTGCTACATGGATCGGGATCGAGAAGTACTTCTGATCACTGGACCGAATATGTCTGGTAAAAGTACGTATATGAGACAAATTGCTCTTACAGCGATCTTGGCGCAAATCGGATGCTTTGTACCTGCTACTGAAGCGACACTTCCGATATTCGACCAAGTGTTCACACGTATTGGGGCGGCAGATGATTTGATTTCTGGTCAAAGTACATTCATGGTTGAAATGCTCGAAGCGAATAACGCGATTGAAAATGCAACGGAGAATAGTTTGATTCTTTTCGACGAAATCGGTCGTGGAACTTCAACCTATGACGGGATGGCTCTTGCACAGGCCATTATTGAGCACATTCATCAAAAAATTGGAGCGAAAACTTTATTTTCAACCCATTATCATGAGTTAACGGTTCTTGATAAAGAGTTAAATCAGCTAAAAAATGTCCATGTCAGTGCAATCGAACACAATGGTAAGGTTGTTTTCCTTCATAAAATTAAAGAAGGGGCAGCTGATAAGAGCTATGGAATTCATGTTGCACAGCTCGCTAATCTTCCAACTTCTCTTATTGAAAGAGCGAATGAAATTCTTGAAAACTTTGAGAGTCAAGGGGAAAATATACAAGCTCTTAAATCAGAAAATGATCAATTATCGTTCTTTGATGAACCAGTAATCAAAGAGGCTTCTCCTATCACTTCTAAGGAGAAAAAAGCATTGGAGAAGATTAAAGAAATCGATATTCTAGAGATGACACCAATGCAAGCGATGAACACTCTTTATGAGCTCCATAAAAAATTAAAAGGCTAACAGTTTAGGAGGTGGCAAAGATGGGGAAAATCATTCAGTTAGATGATTTACTTTCAAATAAAATTGCCGCTGGAGAAGTAGTAGAAAGACCTGCTTCTGTTGTGAAAGAATTAGTGGAAAATGCTATCGATGCGAACAGTACGATTATCGAAATCGAAGTGGAAGAAGCAGGTTTGGCGAAAATTCGCATCACAGATAACGGTGACGGCATAGAAGAGTCGGATGTATTAATGGCATTCCAACGACATGCGACAAGTAAAATTAAAAATGATAAAGATTTATTTCGAATTAGAACTCTCGGGTTTCGTGGGGAAGCTCTGCCGAGTATTGCATCTGTTTCCCGTGTGGAAATTAAGACATCAACAGGAGAGGAAGGGACTCGTCTTGTGTTAGAAGGAGGACATGTAGAAACGTTTGAAAAATCATCGAGTCGCAAAGGTACCGACATCATTGTGGCTGATTTATTTTTCAATACACCAGCTCGCCTAAAATATATGAAGACAGTCCATACAGAGCTTGGGAATATTACCGATATTGTTAATCGACTTGCTCTTTCGCATCCAGAGGTGTCTTTCCGCCTTATTCACAATGATCGAAAGCTTCTCCATACGAATGGAAATGGAGATGTACGTCAAGTGCTTGCTTCTATTTACGGGCTTAATATTGTCAAAAAAATGATCCCAATTGAAGCGAGTTCACTTGATTTTACGCTCCGTGGTTGGCTTGCCCTACCCGAAATTACGAGAGCGTCTCGAAACTATATTACAACAATGGTGAATGGGAGATTTATTAAAAACTATCCATTAGTAAAAGCGATCCAAGAGGGCTACCATACTTTACTCCCAATTGGACGCTTTCCAATCGTTATGCTAAATGTGGAAATGGATCCAATTCTAGTGGATGTGAACGTTCATCCATCAAAAATGGAAGTCCGCTTTAGCAAAGAGGCTGAATTAAATCAGCTTGTGACAAAGACGATTAAGGATGCTTTCCACAGGAAAGAGCTTATCCCTGAAGGCTTGAAACGTGAACCAAAGCAAGTGGTAAAAACAGAGCAACCATCGTTTGATCTTGATCATTTGCCAGTAGCGAAAGAATCTCAGCCAACCTTTCCTTTAGCAGATTTGCCGGAGATTGAACCGCAGAAAATTCATTGGGATACGAAACCTGTGGAAAGAGAAGAGCCACCAGCGCTGACTCCAATTATTGAGGATGAGGTCATGGAGTCCGTGTCTGTACCTGTAGCCGAAATGGAAGAAGAAGCAAAAATAGATTCACGGGTTCCACCTTTATATCCGATAGGACAAATGCATGGAACGTATATATTGGCCCAAAATGAGAAGGGGCTTTATATCATTGATCAGCATGCTGCGCAAGAAAGAATTAAGTATGAATTTTATCGTGAGAAAGTTGGACAAGTGGAAAGTGAACTTCAAGAAATGCTCGTTCCACTTACTTTTGAATATTCAGCAGATGAAGCGCTCAAAATTGACGAGCATAAAGATCAACTTGAAGAAGTAGGCGTTTTTTTAGAGCCTTTTGGAATCAATAGCTTTATTGCCCGTTCTCATCCACAATGGTTCCCAGTAGGAATGGAAAAAGAAATTATTGAAGAAATGCTTGAACAGCTCCTTACTATGAAAAAAGTAGATATTAAAAAGCTAAGAGAAGAAGCAGCGATCATGATGAGCTGTAAAGCTTCGATAAAAGCTAATCACTATTTGCAAATGAGTGAAATTCAGGCATTGCTTGATGAATTAAGACGATCATCTGATCCATTTACATGTCCACATGGAAGACCGATTATCATTCATTACTCCACGTATGAAATGGAGAAGATGTTTAAACGTGTGATGTAGAGGGGTTTCTAGGCGCATAGAAACCTCTTTGCCCACTTTTTGCCCACTTTAACTCAAATATGCCTCCAAATTGAGCAAATTTGCTTCCTCATATTTTTTTGTAATGTGAAGATATACATCAGCTGTCATATTGACAGTAGCATGCCCTAAACGATCACTAACAAATTTAATATCAGCTCCACTTTCTAATAACATGATGGCATGAGTGTGGCGCAAACCGTGAGGAGTAATGTGATGTAGATCCGTTTTTGCTAAAATTGAATCTATCGCTTTATTGACTCCATACTCACCAAGCGCTTTCCCATTAGGACTTGTAATGACAAATTCAGATTCCTGATAGTTCTGTCCATACTTTAGTTTGTTTTTCTTTTGCCAGAGCTGATATTGTTTTAAAACAGAAACCAATGTATCGTCAATTCCAATTTTCCGATAACTGGATTTTGTTTTTGGTTTCTTCACCCCGTAGTCACTTCGAGTCTTCGTCACTGAGATTATATTATTTTCGAGGTCTATATCATTCCAGGTTAACGCAAGCATTTCTCCCTTTCTTAAACCGGTTCTTAACAGAATGGAAGCCATTGTGTAGTGATGAAAAGGGGAGTTCTTTGCGGCGTTCATAAACACATCTACTTCTTCTCTGGTTAAGTAGTTTATTTTGTCTTCTTCATCAAACTTAATCGAGATTCCTCTGTATTTGTTGTGTGACATCATTTCTAATTCAACAGCTTTATTAATGGCAGTACAAAAAATTGAATGGATGGTTTGAATGGTTTTTCGAGCAAAACCCTGGTCTATAAGAATATTAATAAATTTTTGATATTCAACCTTGGATAATTGATTCATTTTATAATTTCCTAGGTTTGGGATTAGGTGTTTGTTTGTATACCATTCTCTGTTGATTAGAGTTTTCTTTTCACATTGTTGGCCGTAAACTTCTAACCATTCACTTAGCCAGTCTTTTATTAGTTTTTCTTGGCTTTGTATGATTGTATGTTGCCTTAAGTAAAGTTTTTTTTCAATTTCAGCAGCCTCGATCTGTGCTTCTTTTTTCGTTGTAAATCCACTTTTCGATTTTTCTTTTGGTTTTCCTGTGACTGGATCTTGATATTTAATACGATATTGCCAAGTAGTTCCTCTTTTTCTGAAGCTTGCCATTTGTAAATCCTCCTCTTAAGAATATATGTTCTATTTTTAGTAAATAAAGGTTCCCTTTATTGAAAAAGGGAAGGAAAAATGAAGCAAAGTTGTTGTTGTTAGAATATTTTATTACATGATATGATAATAATGAATCTAGAGGGGGGTGTTTTAGATGATTTCAAGAAAAGTAGGAAAAACACTTAGTCATACTTTAAAAGAGATGAAAAAACTTGATAACGAGTATGAAGCAATGGTTTCCAACAATAAAATAAAATCATCTGAAATTAATAACTCAATAAAGAAAAAATCCAAAAAATTCAACGAAATTAGTAATAAACGTATAAAGCACTTTGATTTCATTCGTAATAAATAGCAATTGGGGTAACAAGTAAGTCTCCTCTTAGAATAATGTTAAAGGAACCTAATATAATATCTAACATCATATTAGGAATAGCATCTAAATCACTTTCAGACAACGTAGGTAGGTTAAATCCATTGTAAACAATATCTTTACTGCCTATTACCCTCACTAAAAATTTCACTTTTCTACTTTGATCTGTTCTGAATGAAAGAGCCTCCGGAGATTCCCTTAAGTACTTCTTTTTTAGCAGTCCAATCTTATTTTCAGCTTTTAATATAGATAGATGCTCCAAAAGGCTCGTAGCGAATAAACTAAGGCTATTTAATTGCTTAAACATTTCGATCATTGGTTTAGCAGCTTGATGCGCAGAAACTACTTTTTTTGCTACTTCCATATTTTCGCGATCTTTCGCATTTGGTTTTTGTTTGCTGACAATTTTTTTTGCTTCTTCGAAGGTCATCTCTTGAACATTAACTTCAGATAGTATGATTTCCTTCATAGCATTATAATCCATTGATTTTCTAATTAATTCAAAATCATAAAATCTGAAGGAAGATTCTCCTGTGTGTATATCTCCCTCGATCAAATCATCGCTATCATTAATCATACATTTTTCAGTCAATTTTTTAATTAGTAAATCTAATGCGAAGTCATGGAATGCTTTATTCAAAATGTCCTTTTGGCTATCCAGTATTGATCGAGAATCATGTTTCATTTCATTGCCATTGTTACCAAGATTTGCTCCGAAATTCAAATTAAATCCAGGTACAGCGCCGGTACCAGTAGATAGAGATCCGTTTACACCCGCACTTTTTCCTCTCGCAGATTGTTGTCCAGCAGTCAAAACTTCTTGGTCCCATTGTTCAAGAGAAAAACTTTTGATAAGTCCTTCGTCTAATTGAGCCAACATCGAATTCATTAAGTCAGTGTCCAGATAAATAATTTCTTTCATTTATATTCCTCCGATCAAATGTATGTTCTGTTCTAAGTTAAAATTAAAGCCAAAAATTGGGCGATGTTGACGAATTTTTGAAGAGGTTTCTCATTTAATTATTTGTTGTACTCACTTCATTTCCTTTTTTAGTAAAACGCATATATTTGTCTGTTGAACGGTCATAAACATAATAAATTTTATAATCATCTGGATCTTTCTCAGAATAAATAATTCTGTCTTGATCCAAAGAGTATCGTATAAAAGGGTTTGAATCATTAAACTCATTTTTACTAATGTCTTCACAAACATACGATATTTCAGTACTTTTCTTCTCTGAGTATTGTCTATACAATGCTGTTAATATAGCAGGAAAAAAGAATAATGCTATATAATATTTGTAATTAATTGCATGGTATTCAGGTGTCATTTGGAAAAGAATGGCCCATACTCCACCAAATAAGAATATACCTGAAAAGAAGTTAATTTCTAAGATTTTTGCAACAAATATAAATTTTAAACATCTTTTAAATTTTTGTATGAATCTATTTTCAATTAATTCTTTAAGGATATTATTTAATTGCATTTTTGTTAAAAGCCATTTAATGAGTTGATACATTTTATTGAATAACCATAAAAAAGCAGAATCTTTAAAAATATAATTTAGTAGCAATATAAATAAGGAAGAAGTGAAAACTACTAATAAGGAAATAAGAATAAACTGAACAATATTAGGAATTGTTAAACTGATAAATAAAATTGGTATTCCGAAAGCTAGATACGCAGTTGGAATTAATAGATATTCACCAACCTTTAGAATGAGAGCTTGAAGAGTCTTTTTATTCTTAGGGATAAAAAAACGGTCAAAGTTAGATAAAGAAATGATATTTATTAGTTTACTAATAATAAAAGCAGCTGAAATGAAAAATAATGTAAATACAACTACAAACTCAATTGGACCATTTATACCGTTTTCATATATTTTGGTAAGATATTGTAATATATCCATAAATTTTAAATCACTCATTTTTTTAACTCCATCATCAATTTACTTGAACCATTCAATACTACCTAATCGTTGTTTCAAAGATGCGAATCCATCAACCTGATGCTGATAAGTTAACTCAAGCCGATATTGAGCAAATTCTTCAGTCACGACGAAATGGTCAGCGATGTCCGATATAAGAACAGGTTCATTAACAGCAGCTGCATACACCCGTTTTAAAAACTTAGCAGGCATGAGTAAGTAAGCAGCCATTCTCTTCGCTTGGTTTTCTATTTTAGAAATAGAATGCTTGTCCATATTTAGTTGAGAAGAATAATGTGAGTGGCAATGACAGAATTCTTCGGCTAGCAATAACTTCTTCTCTACAGAATTTAACTCAGGTCTTAAGTAGATGGTACCTTTTCTTGCTTTTGGTTTTGGGATAGAGAAAGCCTTCAGATGTTTAATAGACTCGTAGTTTAATTGCGGATCTAAGAAGTCAGACTCTAAAGGCTTTACTGATACCCCGTGTCTCCAGCAAATATCATACATGTCGATTTCATCTGGATGTTTATAATTAAAGTGGGAGAGGACTTTGTTTGCTTGTTGTTCCCAGTGGTCTGATTTAACAATTAATTCTCTTATCTGCATGACAATAACATCTCCAGTTGAAAGAAAAGCGTTTTGTTATTCTGGTTTAGTTAATTCAATTAATGCATCAAACTTTAAAAAGTAGGATCTTGCATTTTCTTGTTCTTTCCAAAAGTTATCTGGTGCGTTTACATCATATTTAGCAGCGGTTTGGCCTTGGTCAATTTGCATTGAAAGTAGGCTTAAATATAATCCTCTATAATCGTGGTAATCTGATCCATCAATATTCTTATAGAAATTTGAATCAAAGTCATAATCCTCGAAAAAACTCTCTATAATTACATCTTCTTCTAATTTGGTGTCCCTACCTTCGTTTTGTGCCAAAACCAATATGTTATATACTTCTGCTGCTTTTTGAGTAAAAAGAGATAAATCTTCTTCAGTTGTAATGGTTGACTTAACATCATTGCACGCAGTCAAAAATGTCATTAATAACAAAACGAAGAAAAAGGAGCCTATCTTCCTATATTTAATACTCATGAAGCGATATCACCTCTTTTTCCTAAAACAGTACATTTTTACCATATGTATGATAAAAATATACACGATCTTGTGATCGTGTTAATCTTCGATGTCTCCAAATCCTTCTCCATACTCTTCCTCATCATCTTCAAGGAACATTTTTTTCATTTTGTATAACTTGATGAGTTCCTTAACTTTAGACTCTGGATCTGATGCAAGATCATTGAAAAGGATAGGGTGTTTTCTTAATTCTTCAAAGATTTTTAGCTCATCTGGTGATAATTGAATTTCCTTACCTGCTATACTTACGTTGTTTTTCTCATCTGCTTCATCAGTAAAATAAGAAACGGATACATTATATTTTTCAGCAAGTTTCTTCAAAGTAATTAATGACGGCTTGTTGCGATCTTGTTCATAGTAACCGTAGCCACTTTCGGTCATACCTAGAAAGTCTGCAACATCTTTCTGCGTCAACTTATGCTGTTTTCTTATTTTCTTTAATCTTTCAGCTAGTATTGACATTTTCCTCTTCCTCACAACCTTATTTTACTGTCATTATACAACTGTTAGTTGGGTTCTAAAAGTTTTTTGAAAAAACACAACAAAAAATTGTGTTTTTGGGTTGACTCACAACAAAATGTTGGGTAAACTAAAAACAACAAAACGTTGGGAGGTGCGATATGAGTCAACGTAGAGAACAATTAATTGCTCATAGAAAGAAACTTAATCTTACTCAAAAAGGCGTGGTAGACCTTTTGGATAAACAACATGATATTGTAATTACTGAAAGTTATTATGGCATGATTGAACAAGGAGTAAGAACTCCGAAGTTGAGCATCGCCTTTGCGATCGCTTCATTATTCGAAGCAAATCCAAACGATATTTTTTTTGAACAACAACCCAACAAAAAATTGGGTAAAAACACAGCTTAGCTTAAGGAAGCCACATCATGAACATCATTTTGCGAAGTTGATAACGAAACAGCATAACCAAAAAGAGGTAGAATTCACTGCTCAAGGTAAAGCGATTGGTGTTGGTCGCTGGTGATGAATAAGAAAATGTTGAATTATCAAACGAAATACCCACTTGGATTAGGGCAAATGTGCCAGAGGATTTCATTGGCGTGAAGTCTGACACATTCACAGCGTACATTACTACATCGATGATCGTCTCAATCGAAATTGCTGAAGATAAATTTCAAGTTATTTCTTCTTAGTTTGAGACAGAGCACTCCCAGCTACACTCTTAGAAGTTTTGCTATATCTGTTATCTTTAAGAATCTTGCTAGCTTTACTAGCAACTGGTTTAGAAGTTTGCTTTTTGTTAGCCATTGAATCACCTCCTTCTAATGTCATATTTCGACATGGAAAGAGACAATTCCTTTTTAGGAGCTGACACCATGAACATCACAGAAAAAGTCATCTGGGCAGAGATAAAACTCAAGGTATTGTATGCGGCCATGATGATAAACGATGGCTACACCAATGATGATGTGATCAATCAGCTGATGGAAATTGTGGACCTACTTGAAAATATCCAACCCTAGGAGGTGAGAAACTTGCTAAATGTTCAAATTGACCAAAAACAGATTGAACACCAATTTCATGAAGAACTTCAAAAACACCTTGATGAAATTGCGAATCGAACAGTCTTTTGGGATATGAAAGAGCTTTGTCGCCAGACTTGCATGAGCGAACCATTTATAAAAGAGCAGTTCTTTTTTGATGCACGTTTTCCAAAATTCAAAGTAGGTCGGAAATGGTTGTTCCCAGCAAAACAAACAGAAAAATTTCTGCTCCAATGGTTAAGCGAACAAACGCCATATTTTAAATAGGAGGCTATTTCATGACAGAACTTCAACGTATTTTCGATTTCCAAGGTGAAGAATTAAGAATGGTTATTCAAAATGAAGAACCATGGTTTGTTGCAAAAGATGTATGTGAAATTCTTGAAATTCATAATAGCCGGCACGCATTAACAAGGCTGGAACCCGAAGAAAAAGCCGATGTCGTTTTAAACGACGGCAGACAGAACAGAAGTTATTCAATTGTTAACGAATCAGGCCTTTACGAATTAATCTTTGCTAGTCGTAAGCCGGAAGCAAAAGTATTTAAAAAGTGGGTTAAGCAGGATGTACTCCCATCTATCAGAAAACACGGTACATACATGACACCACAAAAAATAGAAGAGGTCCTGCTTAATCCAGATACCATCATTACCCTTGCAACTCAATTAAAAGTTGAACAGGAAAAGCGCTCCATAGCTGAACAAACTATCAAAAAACAGCAGCCGTTAGTCAATTTTGCTGAAACATGTATGGCTAATGACAAATCGCTACTGGTGAGAGAACTAGCAAAACTAGCATCCAAACAAGGAGTCATGATAGGAGAACGAAGACTCTACCAAAAACTCCGTGAATGGAAGTTGATTTTCCAAGGTAAGAACGAACCTTACCAAGAGTACATTGACCGAGGTTATTTTGAAATCTCTCAAGGAGTTAAAGAAAACGCTGGCGGCACCCATGCCTGGCTCACAATGAGAGTCACTCCGAAAGGTCAGATGTACATTATTAATCGTCTCAAAAAAGAGAGTCGGAATAATCTAGCAATCTAGTTCCTTCATATATAAATTTTACTAGATTCATAAAGAATGAACATTCCATTCTGGAATAAAAGGGGGGTGAGAAGTACATATGAAATTCGGCGCGATATTGAAAGCGTGTCGAGTTCGAGCAGGATTCAGTCAAGAGGAGTTGGCAGATAGATTATTCATCAATCAATCAGACGTATCGAAATATGAAAAAGACAACAAGGAACCAACCATATCAATATTTCAAGCTTGGATGTCGAACACGCAAACACCAGAGGTTGCAGTTGCATTTATATACGGCATGGACGGAATTAATTTGATTCAACAGCTCATGCCGTTATTAGGAGGATTCGTCTTATGGATATAAGCAAAAGGGATAAATTAGACCAGCTCATTAAAAAGCTTCAGGCGGCTGGTATCAAAATCGATTGGGCGAGGAGATTTGCATAATGTCTTACTACTTTGCATTTTTAGGAGTTTTCTTCTTCGGAATGATAGTCGGTGGATTTTTAAGTGATGAAAGGGTGAGAGCAAATGAATTACGAAAAACTCAAAAACATAACTGATGAAGCACTAAAAACCGGAGTTTATAAAGAATTCTATCCATATTTCTTGGGTGGGATAAAAAGTACTATTCGCTATGGCGAAATAGATGGAAAGACATCATTAGAGTATCAAGAAATTATCGAACTAGCTGAAAATGCACTTGAATATGCAAAAGAAGAAAAAGAAAAACAGTAAGCTCGGCACAGCTCACTGCTTTAAATCAACCATATCGCATTACAACAATAACTTACTTCCATTCTACCACGAGTAGAAGGGAGCGACAAGAGCATTAAGAACTTTTGTTCTCGTCGTTGAGGCTAGGAAAGGTTTTCCCCCACCAACACCATTTTCCTTTTCTAGCTTCAACGATGCGAATGAAAAGCATCAAATTACATAAGAGAGGAGGCTTAAAGATGTCCGAAAAAAGTGGACTAGCCAACGTAGTGGATCAACCAGAGCATTTTGGAATCGACTACTACGGGAATGAAATTTTGATAGGCGATTCTATCGTAATTGACCCATCCAACGGTGAAATCGTACTAGAAGCTCGGCTGGAAGATTACCTAATCGAAGTCAAAGGGTTTCAGTTTCAAACGGCAAAATAAAAGACCCCTTGTTAGCAGCAAGAGGTCGAACACTTTAAAAATTATTTGTTACTTACATTTTATTCGAAAGGAGCACATTTATGCAAGAAAATCTTATGCGTTTAGAAGTAGCGTTAAACAATCTTGAGCTTCAAATGAGGTTGCACAAGGTCGCCGTCAATAATAATCCAGGGCATTATTCAGGCAGTTACAAACTTGCACAAACGCTGATTTTTGAAAGTGTTGAACCAGCCTTTCAAGAGGTTCGACAAGCATTAGAAACAGTTAAAAATGAGGGGGAATTAGTTCATGGCCAAACGATTAGAACTGCATAAATTAACACTTAGGAATTTTAAGGGAGCAAGAAATTTTGTGTTAGATCTTCGCGGTCGCAACGCTAAAATTTTTGGGGATAACGAAACAGGTAAAACTACCACTTTCGACGGTTTTGTATGGTTACTGTTTGATAAAGACAGCAAAAACAAAAAGGAATTTGGCATCAAAACACTTGAGAATGGGGAAGTAATTCACAATTTAGACCACGAGGTTGAGGGTGTTTTCCTACTTGATGGAAAGCAACTTACGCTGCGAAAAGTATATGCCGAGAAGTGGACTCAACAACGTGGTTCTGCTACATCAGAATTTACAGGTCATACAACCAAATATTTTATTGATGGAGTACCTGCTAAAAAGCACGAATACGAGGACAAAGTTAATTCAATCGTCCAAGAAGATGTGTTCAAACTTCTTACTTCACCATCCTATTTCAATGAAAGACTACTTTGGAACGAGAGGAGAAAAATACTTTTAGAGATATGTGGTGATGTCAATGATTTAGAAGTAATTTCTTCTGATAAAAAATTAGCCAAGCTTCCAAATATTCTAGGTGATAAAACTATTGAGGATCACCGGAAAATCATTGCAACTCGTCGTTCGGATATTAATAAGGAGCTTGAGAAAATTCCTGTTCGGATCGATGAAATTACTCGCAGTAAGCCAGACACCAACGGTCTGAACAAAGAGGTTCTAAAAGCTGAGGTGAGTACCCTTAATACAAAAATTGACGATAAAATGACCCAAATTAATAGCATAAAAAACGGTAAGTCAATTTCTGATAAACAAAAGGTAATTCAAGAAATTGAGATTCAGTTGCTAGAAATCAGACGTGATCATGATTCAGATTCGAAAGAAAAAATTCATCAATTAAAAGCGCGTATCCAGGAAGAGAAATCCAATAAATCAATCTTAGAATCAAAGCTTGAGAACCTCAAAACCCAGAAGCGCTACAACGATGAAAACATCAAGGATATTGAGACAAATTTGGTCCAGTTACGCCAGGCATGGAATGAGATTAACGATCATCAATTCACTCATACAGATGCGTGTGAATGCCCTGCTTGCGGACAAGCTCTACCAGAAGAACAGGTGGAAGCTGCCAAAGAAAAAGCACTATCCCAATTTAATCTACAGAAAGCTCAGAAGCTTGAAGATATAAATTCTAAAGGGAAAAAAGGCAAGGAACGTAAAGAAGGAATTCTTCAGGAAAATGAAAAGCTTGCTAAAGAGTACGAGAAATTAAATGGTCAAATTGCTGAAAAAAGGTTTTGCTTGAAAAGCTTGGAGGAGAACTTCAACAGCAAGAAAGCCTCGTAACCGACATTTTGGATAATCCTCAATACACTGGAAAGCTTCAAGAGAAGCAGAAGTTAGAAGAGGATATCAAACAGCTTCGACAATCAACTGATAAACAGGTGCAAGAGATTCAAATGGAAATAATGAAATTGAGAGAAAAACGTGATTCTCTTCAAGCTGATATCGGAAAGTTCGCTTTGGCTGAACAAACTAATAACCGCATAAAAGAACTTGAAAAGCAACAAAGAGAGCTTGCGGCCGAATATGAAAAACTAGAAGAAGAACTCTATCTCACAGAAGAATTTATTCGTGCAAAAGTGAATCTTCTTACAGATAAAATTAACAGCAAATTTAAACATGCTCGTTTCAAACTCTTTGAACAGCAGATCAACGGTGGGCTTAAGGAAACCTGCGTGACCACTTATAAAGGTGTACCTTACGATGCGGGATTAAACGACGCTGCTAAAATCAACAGCGGCTTAGATATCATTAATACGCTATCTGAGCACTACGGATTTTATGCTCCTATATTCATCGATAACGGTGAATCTGTTACGAAACTGTTCGAGACTAAATCTCAAACAATCAGCTTGAATGTTTCTGAAGATGATAAGCAATTAAGGGTCGTAGTGGAATCAGATGAAATGAAGGAGGCTATCTAATATGTCCAATTCAGTGGCCATCATCCAAAAGGATATAACAGATGACGTAAACAGAAGCTTAACGAGGTTGCAAGACGAAGGCTTAGTTCTGCCTCCTAATTACAATGCAAGCAACGCTTTAAAGAGTGCGTTTTTCAAACTACAGGAAGTGAAAGATAAATCTGGGAAACCGGCATTAGAAGTTTGTACAAGAGAATCAATAGCTAATTCATTACTGGATATGGTTACTCAAGGTTTAAGTCCTGCAAAAACACAATGCTATTTCGTTGTTTACGGAAACCAGTTACAACTAAATCGTTCTTATTTTGGTACACAGGCTGTCCTAAAACGTTTGAACAATGTAAAGGACATTTGGGCGAACGTTATTTTCGAAGGTGATGTGTTCGATTACGAAATTGACGGAGGTCGTGAGAAGTTACTGAAACATGAGACCAATTTCTTAAACCGAGACAAAGAAATTCTTGGGGCATATGCCGTAGTCAAAACAAATGATGATGAAGAATTATTAACAGTTATGACAAGAAAAGAAATAGATACAGCATGGGGGCAATCGAAGACTAGTCAGGGTGTTCACAAGAAATTTCCGCAAGAAATGGCGAAACGTACTGTCATCAATCGGGCTGCTAAAGCCTTCATCAACACATCAGACGACAGTGACCTACTTGTCGATGCTATTAATCGCTCCACAGAAAATGAATATGACAACGAGCGTAAAGAAATTAATCCAGATTATGATACTCAAAAAGAAATCGAGCAAAAGTCTAATCAAGAGGTCATTGATGTCAAAAAGCCCGAGCCATTAAAGAGACAGCCTGAAATTATAGAGGTTTCGCAAGAGAAGGAAGTCCAACAAGAAGAATTATTTGATTCTGCACCAAATGGGCCGGAATGGTAATGATTGAAATTACAGCACTCGCATCCAGTAGTAAGGGGAACTGTTACCGTGTCACAGACGGTCATACTCCCCTCCTATTGGAGTGTGGGATCAACTATCGCGAAATACAAAAGGGTTTTGGTTTCAGGATGTCAGAGGTTGCTGGGTGCCTTATCACACATGAGCATGGCGACCATTGTAAAAGTATCAAGGATGTTTTAAAGGCTGGAATCGACGTCTACACGTCGCATGGAACTGCCGAAGCTTTAGGGATTACTCATCACCGAATTAAACCTATTAAGGCTAAAGAGCAGTTTCAGTTAGGTACATGGACGATACTTCCGTTTGATGTACAGCACGATGTTTCAGAACCATTAGGATTCCTTCTCGTTAATCAAGAAGGGGAGAAGCTATTATTCGCCACTGACACCTATTACATCAAATACAAGTTTCAGGGACTCACTCACATCATGGTGGAATGCAACTATTCCCGGGAGATTCTGATACAAAACATTATCGATGGGCGTTTACCAAAGGTCATGAAAAAAAGGTTAGAACAATCGCATTTTAGCCTGGAGAACGTGAAGGAATTCTTTCTTGCAAATGATTTGTCAAAGGTGCAAGAAATCTGGTTGCTGCATTTAAGTGATAGCAATTCAGATGAAGAGCTATTTAAAAAAGAAATCATGCAACTTACAGGTAAGTTAGTTTTTATCCCTTAATTTAGGAGGGAAGCAATGCAGGGGTATATCAAAGACCACCGAAAAGAGCTCAGCAGCGCAATATGGATGATGCCCCCTCTTTATCATCGAACATGGCAATATCTCAAATACATCGTTAACCATCAGGACAATACGATTCCTATGAGAGATGGAACCTTTCTCACCATCAAGGCAGGTCAACATCTTACATCAATCAGGGATATTGCAAAGAAAATCGGATGGTACGAGGGGGTGAAATGGAAAGAACCTAACCCCAAAACAGTGGCTACGATTTTAGAGTGGCTTGAGAAACAGTCCATGATCCAAATAGATAGGGGTAAGGGTAACAGGCAGTATACACTTATAACCTTGTTAAATTGGGAAGTTTACCAACGTAAAGATGGTGAGGGTAACAGTGAGGTAACAGCTAGGGATCACCTCGTGGATATAAACAAGAATGATCAAGAATGTTTTAAGAATGATCTTGATCCTCTATCTGCTAATAGCGTGCCATCGCCAGAAGAAAGTGACGGGGTGCTTACGACCGGCCCATTGGGTGACTCTGTGCCGTCAGAGGAAATATCACAAACTTCTGTTCTAGCAGAAAAGGCGATACTTGATCGTTTTATCCAACTGAGGGGGAAGGGATTGCAATTTTCTCCCATCGACGAAAATTCAGCAAAAGAAATTCTTGCTGGTGGCGTTCCCTTAGAAGACGCGCTTACTTACATGAAAGAGGTCTTCGATGATTACCAACCAAAACACTCTAGAGACTGGATAAACGGTCTATCCTATTGCGTTGGTGCCATTTTAGATAAGCATCACAACAAGCTAGAATCTCAAAAACTAGCAAAAGATTTTAAATCTAGCAATCCAAAACCGTATAAATCTCGAACTGGTCGTTCCAAACCAATCAGAACAGAACAGCTTCCAGATTGGTTCGACGAGAACGAGGACAAGCCTAACAACGTCACCCCTTTACACACCGAAGATGCAGAGGCAAGAAAGAAGGAGCTCGAGGAGCGTCTTAAAAAATATCAAGCCTAAGGATGTGGTCTAGTGGGAGTCCTATATGAAACAGTGATCGAGCACAAGCGCCAGTATCTAATTGACGAGCTGCACAAGTTAAATGTTTATGAGTCGAGTACCGGGGAGAACTTAGATTCTCTCGATTATGACCGTTTGAAAGAAGAGTTAGTCTTAGCTTCTTTTCGTCAGATTGACGTCGATACGGATGCAAATAGCTGGTTCTAATGGCTAAGAACCCACTGCTAGAAAAGAAATTCACAGAGGGTTATAGCCAAGGGTTTAAGAGCGGTAAGGATGTCGGGATTGCTACGGCTGTAGAGTTTATCGCCACTAAGTTTGCTGTTCTCCCCGAGGTGAAGGGGATTGGTCCTAAAACACTTGAAAAGATTCGAAATGCCGTAGGTGAGGAGTACTTTAAATCATGAAACCAATTACAATCCGCAGAACTCGGAAGTATGAAGCAGAGCAAGCCATAGATGATTTAGTGGCAAGAGGATTTGAGGTTGTTTTCCCATTAACGGAGTTTTCGCGGGATGGAAAAATATTTGATAGGGATGCCTATAACAGGCAAGTATTTGTGGAGCACACGCATAGTAGCTGCTGGATAGCACAAATGAGAAAGGTGATGGATATGAGAATAAATGAATTGTGTAAACAAGCCTATGAAACGGCTAAATCAAAGGGTTGGCATGATGAGGAAAGAGAAACAGGCACTCTCCTTGCTCTTATACACAGCGAAGTTAGCGAAGCGTTAGAAGCTGATCGTAAAGGTTGGGATGGGGATTTTGCGGAAGAACTTGCAGATGTTTGCATTAGAGTATTCGATCTTTGCGGTTCCAAAGGTATTGACCTTGAATATCACATCAAGAAAAAAATGGAATACAACAAGACAAGGACCCACAAACATGGCGGAAAGGCTTATTAGGAGGGATAAATCGTGAAACTTGGCCAGCAAGTGAGATTTAAGAAATGCCTGGTTAAAGGTCATGACGGAGCTTCTTTTCATTACCTTACGCCAGAGCAGGAAAAGGAACTTGAAGAAACATGCCAGTTGAAAATAAAAAAGCTTGTTGAGAAAGATTTAGTAAATCATAAAACAGGCATTTTGGTAGGGAAGAGAAGAGTAGGAATCGAGTGTGTGCTTGAAGAAGCGCAGAATATCGAGGGTGATCCACAAGAATACTTCTTTGTCTCAGATCTGACTTATGAAACCGTATATTTAGTTGCTTGCGATTTAAGGGGCATTCACAAGGTTAGAGACTGTGATTTGGAGGTCATATAATGATTTGTCCAATGTGCAGTCGTCCGTTAAAGAGTCCAAAAAGCATTGCAAAAGGTATCGGTCCTGTGTGTGCACGGAAATTAGAAAATCTAAAAGATAATGCCGATGATGATCAATTGAAAATGGAGCTCGATAAAGATGCAAAGAATGTCCTACAAGGAATACCAAAAGCCCAAGAAGCGTAATAAATACGGCAATCAGAAGACTGTGGTGGATGGCATAAAATTCGATTCTAAGGCAGAGGCAATTTACTACAACCAATTGAAATGGCTTAAACAGTCAAAACAAATAAAGGATTTCAAACTCCAGCCTAGATACATACTCCAAGAGGGGTTTAAGAAAAATGGGAAGACCTTTCGCAAGATTGAATATGTAGCTGATTTCGAGGTTATTAAGCTTGATGGATCCACTGAAATTATTGACATCAAGGGAGCACTGACTAAGGAGTTTCAGATAAAAAGAAAGCTATTTGAACGGCTATATCTAGATTCTATCACACTACTAAAATACGAAAATGGACAATTTTTGGAGGTGTGATTGTGGCAAGGAGAGTCGTAGAAACCAAAGCAATCAGTTTTGACCAGGAGAAGTTGCAGATCCTTGTCGTTTACGAGGAAGGAAAAACAAAGGAAGAGATACGCAAGGAAAATCCATATTGCAAAAAGCACGGTGTCCTATACAAAGCTTCTGGAGCTTACGAATTTAAGTAAAACTTGAAGGAGTGAGTGTTATGAAGACCGTACAACCGATTCGGGATGTCGAGAAAATTGCGGCAATGAAAGAAGTCTTGATGCGGCAGCATTACAGAAATTACTTTCTCTTCGTTTTGGGAATTAACACCGGATTAAGGATAAGTGATTTGCTTGCTCTAAAAGTAAGCGACGTAAGGGGTAAAAGCCATATCGTGATCACCGAACAAAAGACGGGTAAGTTAAAGCGGTTCAAGATTAACCACGAGCTCCAGGAGCATATTAGCCAGTTTACTAGAGATAAAGACAGTGCGGCTTTCCTTTTTCAATCGAGAAGAGGAACGGAACGCATTCATCGGGTCCAGGCATGGAAGATATTAAATGCTGCAGCTCGTGAAGTTGGGCTCGATGAGATTGGTACTCACACCTTGCGAAAGACGTTCGGATATCACTTTTATCAGCAGTATAAAGATGTTGCGGTGTTACAACAGATATTTAACCATTCGTCTCCTGCTGTAACTATGCGCTATATAGGCATTACGCAGGACATTATCGATGAAAAAGTAGATGGATTCACATTATGAGGAGGAATTTTAGTGAAAATCGAACAAATAGCAGAGCTTTGTCACAACGTCAATAAGGCCTATTGCGAAAGTATTGGTGATTTGTCTCAACCTACGTGGGAGGAAGCTCCAGAATGGCAAAAGTCATCGGCGGTTAATGGAGTAAAGTTTCATCTTGAAAATGATGTTACCCCTGAAATGTCACATGAAAGCTGGTTAAAGCAAAAGCTAGATGAAGGTTGGGTTTATGGGAAGGTGAAGGATCCGGTGGCGAAAACGCACCCTTGCATCATGCGATATGAAGAACTTCCTAAATACCAAAGGACAAAGGATTTATTATTTACAGCTGTTTGCGACACGTTTAAGAAATAGATTTTGTATTTGGTTAATAAAAAATAGAGGTACTTATTTTACCTCTATCTTAAAAAATATAAAAACCAGACTGCGTGGTTTTGCTCGTCACTAGCTGCTCTTGTAAATTGCTCCTTTATATAAGGATCAGTAGTCAATTTAGCAATATCTAAATAAAAATCAACAGTTTCTTGTTCATCATTAAAAGCAAAGTCAATACCTGCTAGATATTCATTAGGACATTGTTCAGTAATTTTTGGGGTATGCTTTTGACCGGTAAGTTGGGTGTAAATATTAGAGAACACATTGAAATGCATTTTTTCATCTTTTCGAATTTCTGTAATAACATTTTTAGCTTTTTGAGTAGGAGCAATGTTTGCCAGTTTTTTATAGCAAGCAATTGCTGAATATTCACCATCGATTGCTTTTGCTATGTCAGAAACGAGATTGTTATCTCTTGGAAAATAAGTCAAATAATGATTGTTCATTTTACCAACTCCTTTTATTACCAGATGTAGTAAGGGTGATTAGAAAAATAAGCATAACAATCAGGTCTACAGTTACAAAGTCTTGGTCTTCCAAGATCGTCATAACAAGTGTCGCAGCACCACTGCATGAAATGGTGATGCAAAGGATGTAGAAAAATCATTCAAAATCACTCCCAATTAGTTACTTTAATTAATTTTATGAATTTTGTGATGGAGGAGTACTAAAAGTTCAAGCCTGTTTTGAACAAATGAATTATTAAGTTTACTAGGTTAGGAGGGGAACCCTATTTTTGTACCAGACGAGATTAAGAAGCTTAAAGAGGATGGGGCGATATTTTACGTGTCTCATTCGGGCGGAAAAGACTCACAAGCGATGTATGCACTACTTAGGGATTATATCCCTTCCGACCAAATAGTAGTTGTTCATTCTGACTTAGGTGAAGTCGAGTGGGAAGGTGTTCAGGACCATATCCGAATGAATATTGACCATGAGCTAAATGTAGTCAGAGCGAATAAGACGCTTCTTGAAATGGTTGAAAAACGTGGCATGTGGCCAAGCGCAGCGTATCGTCAATGTACCAGCGATTTAAAGCGTGGTCCTATATTCAAGTTTATCCGAAACGATTTAAAGGCTAGGGGCGCAACTATCGCAATTAATTGTATGGGATTGAGAGCTCAAGAATCATCAGCCAGGGCAAAGAAAGTGCCATTCGCTTATAACAAACAAGAGAGTGTCAACGGTCGTGTAGTAAGGCATGTATATAACTGGTTACCGATTTTCTATTATTCCACAGATGAGGTGTTTCAAACGATCGCAGATGCTGGACAAAAGCCTTTCTGGGCATACGTTAAGAACGAACGCCTAAGTTGTGTGTTTTGCATCATGGGTTGCGTAAATGACCTACGACATGGAGCGGAACAACGTCCAGAACTTTATAAAAGGTATGTGGAGCTTGAAAAGAAAATCGGTCACACGATGTTTATGAAAGGTAAAGAGCAAGTGTGGTTAGAGGACCATGTAGGTATTAAGGCTATATGAAACAAAAGAGTAAGCGAAGTTACTAGAAGGAGGGTTAGTTCTAATGGAATACTATTTACTTTCTTTAAAATGGTCGAAAGATAGTCATTACGTATGGTGGGGTACAGATGACAGTGGCTACACCCATGATTTAAACAAAGCAGGGGTTTATTCAGAAGAACGAATCAAAAGTAGACCTCATTATTACTCAAATACCTCAACGATGCCAGTGCCGGTTGAAACAGTAAAGCAAGGTCAACTACAAACTGTTTCAGTGGCTGATTCACATAACTATAAACTATTCGGTATTGCCGAACACTTGAAAACAGCACAAGAGTATTAGGGAAGCTGAATAAGCAGATTGTTTCGTTGTCGAAGAAAAAAGCGACATAGACAGGAGGGATGAAAGTGACCAGGTCACCATTAATTTGGTTCGGTGGAAAATCGAGAATGGCAAGTCATATTATTAGAAAAATGCCACCACACGATTGTTATGTTGAATTATTCGGCGGTGCTGCTCATGTAATCGCTCAAAAGGCTCCTATTACAAATGAAGTATATAACGATATTGATGAAATTGTAGTCAACTTCTTATTAGTTGCTCGAGCTGAAACAGAACGACTAATAAAAGAATGTGAAGCATTGCCGTATAGCAGAGCTTTGTATGAAAAGTGGAAACGTGAACCGTGGCCACAAGACGAATTTGAGCGTGCAGTAAGATTTTTCTATATCAATCGTTCAGGAATTGCTAAAGGAAACGCAGATTATAACACTGGATGGAGACATAGCAAAGAACATAATACAGCCAGAACTTATCAGTCAGCTTGCCAACTAATAAAAAGCTTTGCAAAAAGAATGAGCACAGTAATGATTGATAATCGAGATTTTCGGGATATTGTAAGAGTCTATGACTCGCCAACAACTTTATTCTATGTAGACCCTCCATATGTCGAAAAAGAAAGACATTACAAACTTACTGATGATGATAAGGATAACCCTATTAAATTACATGAGGATTTATCAAAATTACTCCATCAAGTACAAGGTAAGGTTATTTTATCTTATTATGAACATCCATTATTAGATGAATTGTACTCGAACTGGAACAGGGAAAAATTCAAAGCAGTTAAACAGGTGGTTAATGGCCACAACAATACTTCTGAGGAAATGCTTTTAATGAACTATGAAATTAAGCAGTTAAGTCTATTCTGATGCTGCACTTTTCGAACAAATAGCGAAACAAAATGATAGGAGTGTTGCCTTATCTATAACGGCGATGAATTAAAAGGGGCAATTATTTTAGCAGCTGTCATATTAATTGCATTCGGAGCAGGTATTGGAGCTTTTCTATTTTGGTTATTTAGTTGATTAGGAGGATTATATGAGACACACGAATTGGATTGAACACGCTTCTCCAAAACAATTAAAGACGGGTACCGGATGGTTCGGAGAGTTAGATCGTGTTTATAGTGACAGAGGTAGTAATTACGTTGTGATGATACGGACAGTTGAAACACAATGGGGTCCAGTCGAGCATGTGTGTATTAGAAATGCCAAAAGCACGGATATTCCTTGGGCAGAAAAACAACGCATCAAGAATGAGATTTTCGGAGAAGAACGTGTTGCTGTTGAAGTGTTTCCTAAGACTAGTGAACTAGTTGACCATGCTATGATGTATCACTTGTGGGTGTTACCAGATGATATGACTATACCATTCGGTATTAATTAGGAGGGAAAGAGGATGTCAGAAAGCGCATTTAAAGGAACGGTAAAAGAAGGATTTGAACGTCGCTTCACTGTTATCAATGAGCGAGATTTTCAAAAATATGTACCAGAATCAATACAGCATGACTTTTGGGTTGAGTTTAATCAAGCACAAAATTGGATTGAAGATGGCAGAATGCAAGAAGGAAAGCAACCTTTTAATAATTTTGTGGTTATTAATTTGGACGAGCCTTACATCAAGGAAATCATTGAAATTATGAAGAGACATGGACATTGGGGTTAAGGAGGGAAAAATAATGGAATTGAAAATGTACGTATTTGGTGAAAGTGAATGCGGTGTTATCGAATGGGTTTGTGCTACAAGCAAAGAGGAAGCTATCAATATTTATAAGAATATTTGCGGTGAAGAATGCTGGAAGGAAATCACTGAAAGTTACGAGAACGATGAAGATTATGTGCGTGAAATGAGTCCAGATGAAGAGTTTACTTATTATCATGATGGGAAGACACCTGACAAAGACACGATAGCTAATCACATTAAAAAGTACTGCACGAAACCAGATATGTTCGCATGTAGTGAGTTTTAATGAACATAAGGTAGGAGGAGTTAATTTGGAGATTAATACTTATCCAGAAATGGATGCAAAAATAAAAGATATCCTTCGAATCGGTGGAACGCAAAGTGGGTTATATGCTGCACAAAGGATTGAGGATTTAGAAAAGGAAATTGAACGGTTGAAAGAAGCTGAATTTATAGCGTGTTCTAAACACTATGAATTCATTGAAGAAATCGAAAAACAGCAGCAGGAAATTGAAGATTTGAAGGAATCATTAAGCCTCGAGGGCAAAGCTCATAATTACAACGTTGAACAGTTAGAAAGCGAAATCGGTCACTACCAGCAGAAAGTTCAAGGCTTAGAAGAAGAAAACGGGGAAATGGCTGAAAAGCATGCCGAGAAAGATATCATCATGGGGAATATGCAGGAGGATATAGAGCGTCTAGAAGGAATTCATTTAGATTTGGCATTAGACTATGCGCACTTAGAAATTCAAACAACCAACTCATTAAAACAGGAAAATGATAAGTTAATCGAGATAGAAGGTCAGAAGATTAAGTAAACTCACGATAGAGGGAGGTGCTTAAAATGTCCGTTGGAAAAGTAGAAGTTTGGTTCATGACAGAAGAGGAACGTCTAGCTTATATTGAAAAACATCCCATTACACCCATAAAAAAGCCAAAGGGTACTTCGTTCGGTGAAGCGGCCGCACAATTAAGTCTCGCCAGTCATAAGCCAAGATGGGGTTATAGCAATTTAAAAAGTAAAAGGGGCTAATGATGGTCGAAACATGTGATAAATGCGGGAAGATCCTCAGTGTTGAAAATAGCGAAGATTTCTTCGTAGAAACGCAGGATGGAAGTTTTGTATTTTGTGAGACGCATTGGATTGAATTTGAGAAAAAATAAAAAAGCCAGGACTTCTCCCGGCACCCAAAATCATTATAACATGGGAGGAGTCCATATGCGGCTACAAAATATTCAAATAAATCCTACTACTAATAGACTAGAACTTGATATAATGGACAAAAAAGGAAGCTTTGCAATTGTAGTGTGTGATGGAAAAGCGAGGTTAACGGAGCTGCCTCCTCATGGAGAGACAAAGATTATTACGCACCAAGGCAAAGTGAAGAGGGTAAAGTTTGATGAAGGGGAAGATTTTTAAGACAATTAGAAGAATATTGAAGTTAATATTCATAGGTTTTATTTTACCAATCTTAATTTTAATATTTTGCTATGCCGCGGGAGTTCGAGGTGATTTATACAATATATTAATGCTTCTCGCACTTAGTTACATGTACATGGTTTTGATGATTTCATTATTTTTTGCAAGTTCTAAGAAAAGTAAATTCAACAAAAAGTATACACTTTATCAATGGACGGATGAACTTATTGACTACAACGATCGTCTAGAATACGCATTAAAGCATCAACAACTAAGTATCAACACATTAGAAAATTTGAATAATATAAAAAGTATTTTGATGGTAATTACTAATAGAAAAAAAGAATCGTTGAGGATGTATCTAGCTTATTATTCTCAACAGTTAAAGGAGTCCTCTGAAGAGCTTTATCTAAAGTCAGTTATTACATTTTTGATTCCGATATCGACATTCGTTTTGCGTGATTATATACCAAAAGTTGAAGGTTTCGAAACTTACTCTTTCTTTTTTGTGATTTTAATTATTTTTATTACAATAGCAGTTATTTCGGATAAGTTAATATCTAACAAGAAAAGAATTGGTATTATAATGGAGATAATTAGTATTTGTATAGAAGAGATTGAACAGGAAGAAAAAAAGAAAGGTGAGAATTAGTTTGGAACTTCTGATAAAGATATTAGGAACTGATCCAGGTTTAAAAATCAAGATAAACAAGGAGCTTGTTGAAAAAACTGTTAATAAAACATCATTTTTAGATTATTGTAAGAGGTACAATTTGACTAGCGGAAATTTGCGTTCATATTTTTGTAAAGATGAATTTGGAAAAATCTACAGTCCGAGATGGGTTTTGGAATATTGGAGAGATTGTGAACCGGAGTTGTTTAAACCTTATAAGGAAAAACATGAACTTACTTATAATCACTCAAGAGACGGTCTTAAGATTTTCGAGAGGATAGGAATCATAGTATACAGGAAGAATAAGGTATTACCTTAATACAATGTTCTACCAGCCAACTGGAGGACACTGAATGACGCTTTTTAGCGTTGTTTGGTGTCCTTTTTTATTTTCCAATAAAGGAGACAAGATTATGAATCCATCTTTAAGAGACCAGCTGAAAGAATGGCAAAAATTGCATCCAGAATCTGCTCCTAAGAAAACAAAAGAAAATGTACCTCCTCAGAAGCCTAAAAAGGCGAAATCTGAGAGTTTAAGTGAATCGGATATTAGAAATCTCATGAACACAAATATGCGTACTCTTCGCAGAAAAAAAGGCGGTGCTTGGAAGTGAACGGGAATTGGGCGGATAGATTAATCCAAGAATACTCTGACGGAAAACGTCAATTAAACAAACTACGCAAAAAACTGAATCCTGAGATACCAGCTGACTATGAGGACAGAAAAAATGTTAGTGGCATGATTGAGGATATGGACTTTGTGATTGAATGGTTAGAGACAGGGAGACAACCAGGCTTAAGACGTGGAGTGGATAAGAGGACTATCTATCAAAAGCGTTCTCTTGAGAGCATGGATATCATTCCAGATATTACGGAGCAATTGGCATCCAATGATAAGCCTTTATATATTCCAGAGGACCAGAAAAGAGTACTGATCAATATCTTATCTTCGTTTTCTCTACGTGAAAGGCAGTGCTATATCTTACATGCAGCACAAGGAATGAGCATGCAGGAAATTGCAGATGAAATTGGTTTGAAAAAGAGAACTGTTCAGCAGTATATTGAGCGAGCAAGAAAAAAAGTCGAGCAGAGAGTTTCGTGACGTACGGTTTGACGTACGGAGTATGTATTATTGAAAGAGGTTTATTAAAACATGCAGTATATATTTAATTCTCTAATGTCGCAGAAGTGATGTAGGTTCGCTCCTAGTGGACACTTCTTTCATATCGCATGGCACTTCTAGACCGTCAGAATTATATTAACTTTAGTATTACGATGAGTAGTATAAATAGGATTATAATCTCTTGCATGGTTCCACCTTCTTTCCAGAAGGCCACTAAATAGAATTTTATAAAATTTCAGGAATAAATTCATTAGTTAATTAGTTGAAATGAAGGAAAATATCCCCTTTTGTCGAAATAAGTTGATGAAAGGAGGATTAAAATGAAAAAGAATCTTTTATATGGTAATGGAGTTACTATTCAGTTCGGGGGAAAACATTACTTCAATGACAAGATTATAAAGCGAGCATTGAATAATATTAATACAAAAAAGTTCCCACAAGAGATATACCCTAGAGAAATTAAACCATGGTTGGAGTATTTGCATTCAAGAATTCCTTTCGTTTTAGAAGGGGACTATGATGAGTATCCAAATACAGCTGAGATGAGATACTCACTAACAAAATTTCAAGAGAAATACGAAACAGCAGGATTAAAAGCCAAAATACATGAAATCGGATTTGAAGATTATTTTTTATTAAATTTTTTAGTCTGTTTTAAAGAGAAAATTGTTAACCCTCAAATGTTTCAAATTAAAGAATCATTAAGACGTTTTTTTATTGATTCAATATTTAATGACGGAAAAATTCAAAGTATCCATCAAAATTTCTCTGATGGATTTATAGAGTTCGTTAAGCAATACGATAATATTTTTACAACTAATTACGATTGGAATATAGAAAAGGCAACTCAAAAAGAAGTTCATTATTTACACGGTTGTTTTCATGAAATAGCTGAGGAATATGATCCAGAAAGTTTTAGAAATAGATTAACTGATGCTCCAATAAAAGTTGATCAAATTAAAGATGGTTATGAATATCTATACTCTAATGCACTAACTGCATATTCTGGTTGGGACAAAAAATTCATGCTCGATATGAAAATAAACGCAAATAAAGCGATGGATAAATTTGTTACTGGATTAAAAGAACAGCCAGAGTTATGGGATGAAGTTAATAAATGGGAAAATGATGATAATCAATTAGTTAAAAATATGTTTGAATCCATAAAACTAAAAACAGAAGATGAAACCTTAAGATTCAGAGAAAATTTATCTTTTGAACTATTTTCCACAATAAGTGGAGAACTTTCTATCCTCGGTTTATCTCCTTATAATGACAATCATATATTTGAAACAGTAGCAAACAATCAAGAAGTAAAAAAAATTAACTATTACTTTTATGATGAACTTGAGGCAGAGATTGTAAAATCAATTCTATCTGAAAAGGATATAGAGTTCATTGATGTTAAAGGTTTATGGGATAGTTTTCAATAAACTACAGAGAAGCGCTCAATTGGGTGCTTTTTTCTTTGTCTAAAACAATATTGGGGGTGTAGGTGATATGTGATGCCTAACTGGGATGAAATAAGAAAAGAATTTGAATCATCGAAGATTACTTTAGCTGCATTAGCAGAAAAATACGGTATCAAATTAGGCACATTAAAGAGCCGAAAAAGCCGTGAAGGTTGGTCTAGGGGATCTCCTAAAAAGGATGCAACCAAAAATAAAAAAGTTGCAACCCAAAAACAGAAGGATGCATCCCAAAAGGACTCATCCATGGAACCTCTTGAAGATATTGAGATTAATATAGATAACTTCTTGGAAGATAGCGGACTTACAGACAGGCAAAGGATTTTCTGTCTTTATTATGTTCGTACTTTCAATGCAACTCAATCTGCTATTAATGCGGGATATTCGAAAGCGACTGCTCATGTGCAAGGTCCTAGGTTGTTAAGCAATGTTAGAGTTCGTGATGAAATTAAAAGGTTAAAGCAAGCAATGGTCAACGAGCTATTCGTTGAAGCTGTGGATGTTCTGCAGAAGTATATTAAAATTGCTTTCTCAGATATCACGGACTACTTAACATTCGGTCAAAAAGAGGTACCTGTCATCAATGCCTTTGGTCCAGTTCTTGATGATGAGGGCAGACAATTAATGAAAGAAGTGAACTATGTTGATTTTAAGGATTCGGGTTACGTTGATGGAACGATAATAGCAGAGGTGAAACAAGGAAAAGATGGGGTATCAATAAAGCTAGAAGATCGTAAGTGGGCGCTAGATAAGTTAGATAGATACTTCGATTTATTACCTGACCACTTTAAACGACGTATTGAAGAAGAAAAACTTAAGATTGCACATCATAAAGCATTTGGTAGTGATGGTCCAGACGAATATGAGGATGATGGCTTTGAAGATGCTTTAAATGCCACAACTTCGGAGGTGTGGGGAAATGTTAGCTCAACCGACGAAGAAAGTTAAGGAGTTTTCCTTTCTCGTAAATGCTCCAAGAAGAAAAAAACCGGCACCTTTCCAATTCAAGCCTTTCTCAATTAAACAAAAACAGGTCTTAACATGGTGGCGAAAAGGATCCCCTGTTAAGGACAAGGATGGCATTATATGTGATGGTGCTGTTCGTGCTGGAAAAACTGTTGTTATGGCCCTTTCCTATGTTATGTGGGGGATGGATTCGTTTAATGAAGTTAATCTAGGAATGGCAGGAAAGACGATTGGTTCATTTCGTCGAAATGTGATTACCCCTTTAAAAAGAATGTTAAAGTCAAGGGGATACAAAGTTAAGGACCATAGAGCAGATAATTTTCTTACTGTTTCCTACAAAGGGAAAACCAATTACTTTTATATTTTTGGTGGTAAAGACGAGGGGTCGCAAGATTTAATTCAAGGGATTACGCTCGCTGGTATGTTCTTTGATGAGGTGGCTTTAATGCCTCAATCATTTGTTAACCAAGCAACTGCTCGTTGTTCTGTGGATGGAGCCAAGTTTTGGTTTAACTGCAACCCAGCAGGACCGTATCATTGGTTCAAACTCGAATGGTTAGACCAATTAGAAGATAAGAACATGTTGCATATCCATTTTACTATGGATGATAACTTATCCCTCACTGAAACGACTAAAAATCGTTATAAGCGAATGTATAAAGGCATTTTCTATCAACGCTATATTTTAGGTCTTTGGGTACTTGCCGAGGGTGTTATTTATGACATGTTTAATAAAGACATTCATGTTGTTCCAAACAGTCAGCGAAGATATACCAAACATTATGTAAGTATTGACTATGGTACCCAGAACCCAACGACATTTGGTCTTTGGGGTTTTTGTGATGGAACCTGGTATAAGGTCAAAGAGTATCACTATGATGGTCGCCAGCGAAGTAAGCAGAAAACGGATGAGGAGTATTTGAAGGATCTCCTAACTTTCATCGAAGGTTTGGGGAATTTTAAAGGTGTCATCGTCGATCCGTCAGCTGCATCATTCATTGCTCTGCTTAAGAAAAACGGATTGAAAGTCATTAAAGCGAAAAATGATGTTATCACTGGTATTCGTAATGTAGCTAATGCCCTAACGAACAAATTAATTAAATATAACGACTGCTGTAAAGAGACATTCCGTGAATATTCTTCTTATATTTGGGATGAAAAGGCTGCAGATCGAGGCGAGGATAAACCAGTAAAACAAAATGACCACCAAATGGATGGAGATCGTTATTTCGTTAATACCATTCTATTCAATAATCAAAGCGTGGCCGTGCTGAAATGAGGTGATAAACTTGTTAATAGAGGATTTATTTAGAAAACCACAATACGAATATTTCAATGACATCATCAAGAATATGGTTGATGGAGTGATAACAGAAGACCAGGTACTTGTCCAAGAGATTAAGGATTGGCTTAAGAGTGACAAAAGAAGTAGCATGCTTCAAGGTGAAAAATACTATCGCAACGAAACAGAAATTCGCGAGAAGAAAAAACAAGTTGTTGATTGGAAGTCCAATATTAAACTTGAACACGGATTTACCAAAAAGCTTGTAGATCAGAAGGTTGGATATCTCCTATCCAAGCAACCGACAATAGCAACTAAGAATGATACGTATCGTGAACAATTAAATGATGTTTTTAACAAGAAGTTATTGAAAATTTTAAAGAATATTGGTAAAGAAGCAATCAATAAAGGGATTGCTTATTTATATGTCTATTACAATGAACAAGGTGTTCTTTCGTTTAAAAAATTCCCTTCTGAACAGATTCTTCCCTTCTGGAAGGATGACGAGCATACGGAAGTGACGGCTTTTATCCGTGTGTATGATGAATTAGTTTTCCTTGATGGCAAAAAAGTAACCATCACAAAGGTTGAATACCATCATCCGAAAGGAATCAATTATTTCATCCTTGAAGGGGGAAAACTGGTTGTAGATGTGGCTGGGGGAATAGAAGTGAATCACCATTTCACGATTAATGAAAAGCCGTACTTGTTTAATAGAATACCGTTAATCCCTTTCAAGTACAACGAAGAAGAGCAGCCTTTGCTAGAGTCTATTAAATCTTTAATAGATAATTATAATACGCAGTCTTCCACCAATGCAGATTTACTTGCTGACATTCCTAAATTCATTTATAAGCTTATCAACTATGGGGGAACGGACCTTAAGGAATTTCTTTCGGATCTGAATCTTTATAAAGCCGTTAAACTTGATGAAAATGGTGACTTAGACAAGTTACAAGCTGAACCGAGTACCGAAGCCACTGAAAAAGAACTGGACCGAGATCGTAAATCCATTTATGAATTTGGCCGAGGTGTAGATACGACTGATGAAAACTTAGGTAATGCATCAGGTGTTGCCTTACGTTATCGTTATTCCGATTTAGATATGGATTGTAACATCTTGGAGACAGAGTTCCAGTCTTCGATTGAGCATTTACTTTGGTTTGTCGATAAGTATTTAATGATGACAGGGAAAGGTGATTTCTCCAATGAGACGGCTAATATTATTTTTAACCGTGATATCATTATTAACGAATCAGAAGTCATTGAAGATTGCTCTACTTCAGTTGGGATTCTAGATGACAAGACTATTCGTGAAAACCATCCATGGTACAACGAAGAAGTGGAAAAGAGACTTGAAGAGCAGAAGAAAAAAGAGCAAGAAGAGTTCGACCAGTATAGGGGTACCTTTCTAAAACAGAATGGCGGTTATCTAGATGGCGAAGAGTAGGAAGTATTGGCAAAAGCGATTCGAAATGCTGATGGACGCCGAGTTGAGAAAAAGTGAAACTTACCTAAATGATCTAGAAAAAGCCTACACTCAGACAATGGCGGAGATCGAAAAGGATATCTCTCGTTGGTATACCCGTTTTGCTGCTAATAATGAAATTTCACTAGCGGAATCTAAAAGATTACTGAAAACAAACGAATTGAAAGAGTTCCTTTGGACGGTTGAAGAGTATATCGAATACGGTGAAAAGAATGCTCTTAATCAGATGTGGATGAAACAACTGGAGAACGCTTCGGCTAGGGTCCATATTAGTCGTTTAGAAAGTTTACAGATTCAGCTACAACAGCATGTCGAAAAGCTATATGGTTCCCATATTGAAGGAACAGAAAGGCTCATGAAGGATCTTTATCAAGACCAATATTATCATGTAGCTTTTGAAGTCCAGTCAGCATTCCAAATTGGATTTACTTTGCAAGCTTTGGATGAAAATAAGTTGACGAAGATTATTAGCAAACCTTGGGCAGTTGATGGTAATACGTTCAGTGCAAAAATTTGGGGAGATAAACAGTTATTGATCAACACTCTTCATACGGAACTCATCCAGTCCATTGCTCGAGGCGAGGCACCTGACAGGATGATCGGTGTCATTGCTAAAAAAATGAATACTTCCAAACATAAAGCTGGGCGGTTAGTGATGACTGAGTCGGCTTTTTTTAGTGCGGCTGCACAAAGAGATGCTTTCAAAGAATTAGAGGTTGAGCAATATGAAATTATTGCAACGCTCGATAATAAAACATCTGACATTTGCCAATCTATGGATGGGAAAGTATTCAAAATGAGTGAGTTTGAACCAGGCGTTACTGCGAATCCATTTCATCCGTGGTGCAGGACTACGACAGCTCCTTATTTTGAGGATGATTACAGTCAGCGAATTGCTAGAGGGAACGACGGCAAGGTTTACTATATTGATAGCAAGATTAAGTTCCCAGAGTGGAAAAAGCGATTTGTTGCGTAGGAGTTAAATTGGGTATTCGTCTTTTTAGCATTTGAAGACGTAAAAGAATAAAGCTGGTCGTGGACGTAACCACGTAAAAATAATCGTAACCAATGGAGGTAGCAAATATGAAAAGAGAATTTTTAGAAGGTTTAGGTCTAGAAAAAGACAAGATTGATTCCATCATGGCTGAGCATGGGAAAACTGTTGAATCTTATAAATCTAAGAACACTGACTTAACAGGAAGTTTGGACGATTTAAAGAAACAGTTGGGTCAGCGAGATAAAGACCTGAAGGAATTGAAGAAGCAAGTAGGGGATAGTGAGGAATTAAAGACGAAGCTAGATAATCTGCAAAAGCAATATGATGCGGATAAAACTGATTATGAGACTAAGTTAAAAGATACCCAATTATCCAGTGCTTTAAAGTTAGCTCTAGCCGGTAAGGTCCATGATGCTGACCTTGTAACAGGTCTTATCGACAAAACGAAAATTGAATTAGGCGAGGACGGGAACGTCTCTAAGGGACTTGATGAGCAGTTAAAAACGCTGCAAGAATCAAAGTCCTTTTTGTTTGTACCTGAGCAAGATACCACAACTATATCTGGTATTTCTCCAGCTGGTGGACAGGGTGGGAATAGTGGCAATCAGGGGGCCGGTGATAGCTTTGGTAAGAAGCTTGCCGAAGAATTAGCAAAGAGTAACACAGGATTAGATGAAGCGAGAAATTCTTACTTTGAATAAGGAGGAGAAAATCAATGAGTAAATTTGTAGAAACTACTTATGGAAACAAAAAAGGAATCTTGAAGTTTCCTGATCATTATGTGAATTTGGCTGTTACCGTAAGTGATGCTGGAATTACAACGAATGCAGATGGAAAGAAAATCGTTCCTGCTGGGACTATTGTGGGCGGTGGATTTTTAGAAAGTGAATCTGAGCATGCTGTAAAAGCAACAACTACTGAGGATGTCTCCAATGCGGAAGGCGTTCTTTTTTATGATGTGGATGTTACTTATGGTCCTGCACCAGGGGCAGCATTAATCCACGGCTTTGTTGCTTTAGATAAGCTGCCGACTGCACCAACTGCAGAAGAAAAGGCAGCCCTTAAACAAATTACATTTTTGAAATAAGAAAGGAATGATATAAATGCCAACAATTTTTGACCTAGTAAACTCAAAAAATATTGCTGCTTATTATGAAAACAATCCATCAAATAAGGTACCGTACCTTGGAAGCACACTTTTTCCTGCAAAGAAGCAATTAGGCTTAGATCTAAGCTGGATTAAAGGTTCAAACGGTCTTCCTATAGCGTTAACACCATCAGCGTTCGATACAAAGGCGACTGTACGTGATCGTATTGGATTTTCAAAAATTCAAACTGAAATGCCATTTTTCCGTGAGTCTATGAGAGTTGGAGAAAAGGATCGTCAGGAACTAAATCGTTTATTAGCATCGAATTTAGAAGATGCTTATAAAACCATCGTCACAAATATCTATGATGATGTTAAAACATTGGTTGATGGTGCGAATGTACAGCCAGAACGAATGATTATGCAACTTCTTTCTACTGGAAAGATTGCCATTACTGCTAACCGTCAGAACCTAGACTATGATTACAAAATGAAAGAGGACCATAAGGAAACATTGATTGGCGGAGCAGAATGGAGTCAACCTGATTCCACTCCAATTCAAGATATCCTTAGATGGATGGATGCAGTAGAAGAAAACACTGGTGTTCGTCCTACAAATGCAATTATGACAAGAAAAACATTGGGTTACTTACTTGATCATAAGAGTATCCGTCTCGATATGAATCCACTCGGTGGACAGAATGTCATTATGACTGAAGCTATGCTTAAACAGTACTTAACTACTAAGTTAGGACTTAAAGTTGCGGTCTATAACAAGAAGTATCGTGCTGAAGATAACTCTCTTCATAACTTCTATCCGGATGATCATCTTACTCTTATCCCAGATGGGAAATTAGGACAAACCTATTATGGAACGACTCCTGAGGAAAGTGATTTGATGACTGGTGCTACAAAAGCAGAAGTGAATGTCGTTAATACGGGGGTTGCAATTACATCGATTAAAGAAGAGCATCCAGTTAACGTGATGACAGTC
The DNA here is from genome assembly GCF_047302285.1 of Robertmurraya phoenicis. GTDB lineage: Bacteria > Bacillota > Bacilli > Bacillales > Cytobacillaceae > Robertmurraya. The sequence goes on along the minus strand of NZ_CP154845.1, from coordinate 2,754,007 downwards.
GTATCCGAGATTGTACTACCAAGCTTTGAAACTATCGATAATATCTTTATTGCCAAAGTAAACTAGGGAGAGGCTTATTGCCTCTCTATTTTATTAGGAGGAATTTCGAATGACTGAAGAATCCTACAAAGAATTAAATGTGGATGAGGTTCTTGAAGCAGTTCATAATGGGGAGATTTCGGTTGAACAAGCTTTTGATTTTGAATTGCAAGGAAAAAAACGCAAGACGCTAATGGATGCATTAAAAGAGATTGTGAACACAACTAAGAGCGACGATCAGAAATTGGATTTTAAACTACACCTGGTCACTTTTAATAGAAATGTGAAATATGGCAAGAGCAGATTTAGGTTAGGTGAAAAGGTCAAAGTAACAGAAGAAGAATACAACCAATTGCTTAATGCCGGAGTAATCCAAGCAGGTGATTAATCCATGGATGTATTAGAGATTGTGAAAGCTAAACTTCCTTCTGAGGGTACGCCAAGTGACCAATTGCTTGAAATGTATATAGATGAAGTTCGGCAATCGATTCTAACTTATTGCAATCGGAATGATGTTCCAGCCGATTTGAATTTTGTCTATGCAAACATGGTTGTCGATTTAATAACTGAAGAATCAAGAAAAGCTGATTCAGATGCACAGCAGTCCGTAGAATCCATTAAAGAAGGGGATACCCAAGTTACTTTCGGAAGTATTTCCAAGTCTGCTAGCGAAACATCTACCCAACAAATTTTATTTAACTACAAATCTCAATTAAATCGATTCAGGAAATTGAGGCGGTAGTGGATGAACCCAGTTAGAAAAGCAATAGAAAGCATGTATAAAGGAGTCTGCACGATTAAAGAATATCGTGATGTAAAGGATCCAAATACGCACATTTCAAGGAAACAAGAAGTTGAAGTAATAAAAGACCAGCCTTGTCGCTTGTCTTATTCAAAGATAACGTCAACAGGTCAGAGTAATTCTTCTTCACCGGTAATTCAAACCATCAAGTTATTTATTTCTCCTGACATTGAAGTAAAGCCGGGTTCCAAGCTGATCGTAACTCAGAATGGCAAAACAACTGAGTTTGCTAGAAGTGGAGAACCTGCTTTGTATACCCATCATCAGGAGATCACTCTGGAGCTATTTAAGGAGTATGCGTAATGGCTAGATGGGGTCGTGTGGACTATCGCCAATTACAAAGGCTTCAACGGAAATTAGATAATCTAGAGCGAAGTGCTGACTTTCAGAAATTTTGTGAGAGTTGTGCGAAGGAACTCGCAGCACGATTATTAGCAAAAGTAATTCGAAGAACCCCTGTAGGACAGTACAGTAATGAGGTCAACTTTGTAACTAAGGATGGAAAACAAGTGTCATTTAAGACAAGTACGGTTAAAACAGGCGGTACACTTAGACGAGGGTGGACTGCTAAAACTGCTCAAGAAGCTGAAGCTGGAACAGGAAGAGGCGGGAATGCCGTTTCATTTGCTCAAGAGCTTCGAGTTGTTAAGAGAGGACATATGTACGAATTGGAAGTAATCAATCCAGTAGAGTATGCCTTAACGTAATGGGGCATGTAAAACCGAGCAAAATCGGTAAACGCTAAACCTTATTAAAGTTCATGTTGAAGTTGGTCATTGCTAAATAACCTTGGTATAATTAAGTTATATAAGATTAAGAGGTGAGTGACCATGGCTCGATTTAAAGACTTGACTGGAAAAGTGTTTGGTAAATTGATTGTAATGGAATTCTCTCGAAATGTTAAAAGTGGAGAAAGATTAAGGAAATATTGGCTGTGCAAATGCGAGTGTGGAAATATGCATGAGGTTAGAACGGATTCGCTTACTTCTGGAAACGTCATTTCTTGTGGTTGTGTAAAGAATGAACAAAATAAAGTGAATTTAGTAAAAAACCATCGCCACAAAATGAGTGGAACAAGGTTATATAGAATCTGGCAAAAAATGAAAGACCGTTGTTATAACCCTAATGTAAGGTCTTATGAAAATTATGGAGAACGTGGGATTAAATTATGTGATGAGTGGTTAATACCTGATAATTTCTTTGATTGGGCTCTATCTAGCGGTTATAAAGATGGACTTACAATTGACAGAATTGATAATGACGGTAATTATGAACCAAACAATTGTAGGTGGTCTACTCCAAAAGAGCAAGCAAGAAATAGAAGCACCAATGTAAAAGTGAATTTTCAAGGCAAGGAAATGACATTAGTTGAAGCAGCAGAAATGTCAGGATTTTCATATGGTGCTCTTAATGCAAGATACAATAAGGGCATTAGGGAAGAAAAACTATTTTTACCAATAGCTGATCAGGGTGAATCAAGGGAAGTTGATTATAATGGCAAGATTATTACATTGAGAGAATTGGCTAATATTACAGGAATCAATTTAAACACTTTAAAGAGTAGATGGAGAGCCGGCAGACGAGGTACAGAACTTTATAAATAGGGCATGCAAATACCGAGGTAACTTACTAGATTCGAAAGGCTAGTGAGCACCGTAGAGCGTAGAGGGTGAATAAATATAATCCCTCCAAGAGTGTTCGGAACAAAGCACATTGATTGTGATGTGTTTTTGTTATGATGTACGCCGAACCGGGGATGAATTAACATCCCATTATGCGAGGAAACTCCCGGAAGTAGAGGATAAAAAGCCTTTACGATAACAAAATGCATATGTTGAATTTGGCCACAGGACATCTAATCATATAGGGTGGGTTCCTGGTCGATTTATGATGAAGGTCTCAGCAGCAGAAGTAGAGAAGCAGGCTCCTAAAATCCTAGAAAAGAAAATTCAAAAGTTTTTAGAGGAGGTATTCGGTGGGAATTAACGATGTAATAGACGCCATTGCAGTTAAACTGCATGATACCTTCGGTGACGGATATACAATTTACGACGAAGCAGTTCCACAAAATTTAAAGGAACCTGCTTTTTTTATTTTCCCTCTAGAACCAAGTTTGACAAAGGTCATTGGTAATCGATATTTAAACACTTTACCCTTTGATATCCATTATTTTGGTTCTAGCAATAGAGATGCTTACACCGTCCTAGAACAGTTAAATACAGAAATGGAATTCATTATATGCAGCAATGGTGATTTGTTGCATGGTACAAATATGTCTTCACACTTGGAAGATGGTGTTTTGCATTTCTTTGTTAATTATAATTTCCACGTAATAAAAGTAACGGAGCAAGAAGAATCAATGGATGGGTTATCGATTGATGGCTCCATAAGGGGTGAATAAGGATGGCAAACGAACAATCAAGTAAGACGGCGAAATTTCCGAAGGCTCAAATATTATCATCAACTAACTTTCGCGAGCGCAGAGATTTACTGAACGTTCTGCTTAAAGATGATCTTAAGTATTCCATCAAGGAAGTAGAGCAAGAAATTGATAAATTCATGAAAAAGAAGGTGAAATAGATGGCTTTAGGTGGCGGTACTTTTACATCACAAAACAAGGTTCTTCCAGGTGCTTATATAAATTTTATCAGCGCATCACGGGCATCTTCTTCATTATCAGATCGTGGTGTGGCAGCATTAGCACTCTCATTGGATTGGGGTGTAGAGGATGAGGTTTTTGCTGTTAAGGGTGAGGAACTGGAAAGGCAATCTTTAAAAATCTTTGGTTATCCATACGACGATGAAAAGCTAAAGGGCATTAGGGATCTATTCAAGAATATCCATACTGCTTACCTGTATCGATTAAATACAGGAGCAAAAGCATCCAACACTTTTGCAACTGCAAGGTATGGCGGAATTAGAGGGAATGATTTAAAAACGGTTATTTCAGTCAACATAGACGACTCTGAAAAGTTTGATGTTTATACTTTACTCGGCACTACCGAAGTTGACGTACAAACAGTTTCTAGTATTGAGGAATTACAGCCTAATGACTTTGTAGAATGGAAAACGAATGCAGAGTTGGCAGAAACAGCAGGAACTCCATTTACAGCGGGTACTAATGGAGCAGAACCAACCGGGGAGGCTTACCAAGCCTTTTTGGACAAGGTAGAGTCATATAACTTTAATGCACTAGGATGTCCAGCGAGCGATCCCGTCATTACTTCTTTATTTGTAGCTTTTACTAAGCGAATGAGAGATAAGGTAGGCGCAAAATTCCAAACCGTTGTTTACCGGAATCAAGCCGATTTTGAAGGAGTAATATCTGTAGAGAACAGTGTGCTAGATGAAGGTGCTTTTCCTCAGTCTCTAGTATATTGGGTTACCGGTGCTGCAGCTGGTTGCGAGATTAATAAGTCAAATACGAATAAACAGTACGACGGGGAGTTTTCAGTAGATGTCGACTATACGCAAACAGCATTAGAATACGCATTGAAAGATGGGAAATTTATTTTCCATAAGGTAGGGGATGATATTCGGGTCCTTGAAGATATCAATACACTTGTGACCTTCACTGAAGATAAGAACAGCGATTTTAGCAGTAACCAGACTATTCGTGTCCTGGATCAAATTGCTAACGATATTGCTGTTCTTTTTAATACAAAGTACCTTGGGAAAATTCCAAATAATGAATCTGGTAGAGTCTCGTTTTGGAATGACGTTGTATCCCATCATAGAGAACTCGAGACATTGCAGGCAATTGAAAATTTCAACGCTGATGATGTTGTTGTGGCACAAGGCGAAGGTAAAAAATCGGTTGTCGTTAGTGACAAGATTACTGTAGTTAATGCTATGAGTCATTTGTATATGACAGTAACGGTAAACTGAAACATGACTGTTGTAGTCTACTAATGATATAATCATATTGAGGTGGTTATATCATGAGAAGAGTTAGTGATTTAACTGGCAACAGATTCGGAAGACTTTTAGTCATAAAGCGTGTAGAAAACATTGATAAGGGGTCGAGATGGTTATGCAAGTGTGATTGTGGCAATGAAAAAGTCATTAGAAGAACCCATTTGATGAGCGGAAATACCAAGTCCTGCGGATGTTTTTCAAAGGAAATTTCTTCTGAAAGAGGGAATAAATCAAAAATCGGTGACAGAACTAGAACACATGGGGACTTCGGAACAAAGCTCTACGGAGTCTGGGCGGGTATGAAACGTCGTTGCTATAATCCTCAAACAAAGCATTATACAGACTACGGTGGTCGAGGAATCAAAATGTGTCATGAATGGAAAGAAAGTTATAACGTCTTTAAAAAATGGGCTTTAGCCAACGGATATAAAGAGGGTCTTTCCATTGAAAGAATTGATGTTAACAAACACTATTGTCCAGAAAATTGTAAGTGGATACCTTTAAGTGAACAAAATAGCAATAAACGCACTTCCATTAGGATTGAGTATAAAGGTAGAAAATACTCTATAAAAGAATTATCAGAGATGACTGGCATAAAAATCAAAACAATCCGAGATAGGTATTACAGAGGGTTACCTATCGAAAAAATTATAAGTCCCATCATTAGAAAAAATCAGTACAAATAGTGCTGATTTTTTCTTTATTTTGAAAGGAGTGTTAGAAACTATGGCCCAAGCGATGAATGCTAAAGATGCAGTCAGTGCTTCTCTCGCTGAGTGTTTTGTTACAATCGAGGGTAATCGGTATAACTTTATGCAAATAATCGATTTTGAATCGAATATCGAAAAATCAAAAACCTCCGTTCCTATCCTAGGTAAAACAGGGAAAGGGAATAAATCGACGGGATGGTCAGGTACCTTTAGTGGTACTGCGCACTATAACCAATCGATTTTCAGAGACTTACTCTATCGTTTCAAAGAAACTGGGGAAGATATCTATTTTGATATTCAAGTGACCAACGAGGATCCGACTTCAAGCGTTGGTCGCCAAACTGTGATACACAAAGGGTGTAATCTTGACGGTGGCGTCTTAGCGAAGTTTGATGCAGACGGAGAATATTTGGATGAACCAATTGAAGGGACTTTTGATGACTTCGAAATACCTGAAAAATTTAATTTACTTGCGGGAATGTAATTAGAAAAGGAGTCTACGTTTGTGGGCTCCTTTAATTTTTGAATAAAGGACTGGTGAGATACATGAGCAATTTAAGCGCATTTCTAAGTCAAAATGCCGTTAAAGTGGAAAACGTTAAACATGTTGCATCTAAAAGATTCGTAGATGAAAACAAAAAGCCAATGAAATGGGAAATCTGCGGAATTACTTCTGAGGAAGATGAGGCATTAAGGAAGGCTTGTACTCGTAGGGTTCCAGTGCCAGGAAAGCGAAATGCCTACACACCTGAAACTGACCTTAATGCATATCTCGGAAAACTCGCAGCCAGGTGTACAGTTTTCCCAAATCTAAATGATTCAGAATTGCAGAATAGTTATGGAGTAATGGGTTCAGATGCATTGTTAAAAACAATGTTAACCCCTGGTGAATACGCTGACTACTTAGCGAAGGTTCAAGAAGTCAACGGTTTTGAGGTATCGATGGAAGATTTGGTGGATGAAGCAAAAAACTAATTAATGAGGGTGATGGTGAAGCAAACATTGCCTACTATTGCCTTCATAAATTTCATAGATGGCCTCATGAATTCATGTCTCTTGGAAAACAAGAAAAAGCCTTTGTTATAGCAGCTGTTCAAATTAGGCTGGAGAAAGAGAAGAAGGAGGAAAGTAAAATCAAAAGCAAAACCAAAGGTCGAAAATAATATCTTTTTAGTAATATCCCCCTATATTGTTATATAATTCTATTAAATAATAATTAAGGTGGGATTAACGTGGGGGCGAAAAATAAGGTTATTGCAGGAGATTATCAAGGTTTTCAAGTAACTGGAACATTCGGCGTGATTTCAATAATAACTGGATTTGGAAAAGCAGTTAATCTAGATAAAAATACAGTTGAATCATATGAACTGATAACAGATGAGCATAGAAAAAGTGCTGTAAGTGGTGTATCTCGAGGTTTGGTAGGAGGGGCATTGCTTGGTCCAGTTGGTCTTTTGGCGGGACTATCCGCAAAAAGCAAAAGTACGATGGTAGTCGCAATAGAGTTTAAAGATGGTAAGAAAAGTCTATTAGAGGTTGATGGGAAAATCTATAAGTCTTTGGTTCAAAAAATGTTTTGATAGACTTGAATTATCGAGGTGAAATGAATGGTATTCAATTTATTTAGAAAAAAGAATAAGATTCCTTCCTCAAATAACAATCTACCAGACTATCTAGAAGATTATAATAAAGCTATTAGAGATATTCAAAATAGTAAATACTGCAACATTTCCTCCGATGAGGAAGAATTTATTTATTGTTTGATAAAATCACTGAAAAGCAAAGGGAATAATAAAACATTAAATTTAAGAAGAATGAGCAATATGGCAATTGATGTGACTTATGATATTTACCCGATAGGGAAAGTGAAATTACAGGGTAGTAATACATGGATGCAAATTTTCTTAGATTTATATGATGTCAAGGTTCTTGAAAATTGCGTACTGGAAGAATATCTTGAAAATATAGAACTCTGGATACAGTATATCCAAGAAGAATTATCTGAATGAAGAATGCGATATAACTATCGCATTCTTTTTATTTTAATGCAAAGGCGGTGAAATGGATGGCAACTATAAGAACTGCGATCCAAGTATACGATGGGATGTCGCCAGCTTTTCGCTCCATGAACAATGCAATGCATATCATTTTAAACTCATTTGAAAATTTACAGAATGCGTCAAGAAATGCGGTGGATACGTCTAGTATCCAGACTGCTAGACAAGAGTTGACGAGAGCAGAATCCGTTTTCAATAATATTATTCAAAATATTAATGGAGCTGCACAGAGTCAGCAAAACTTAAATAACAATATAAATCGAGGAACTTCCGCAGCAAGTGGTCTTTTATCAAAATTAATCGCAATTGCCTCTACGTATTTGGGTATTCAAGCAGGAGGTAACATACTCGCTTTATCCGATGAACTCACTAATACGACAGCTCGACTGAACCTAATGAACGATGGTCTGCAAACAACAGCAGAACTACAAGGCATGATATTCCAATCTGCCCAGAGGTCTTATGGATCGTATTCCAGAACAGCAGATTTAATAGCTAAATTAGGTATGAATGCAAAAGATGCCTTCGCTTCAAATGCTGAGGCTATTCATTTTGGTGAGCTGCTCAATAAACAATTTGCAATAGCTGGGACAAATGCAGAAGGAATTAGTTCCGCCACTCTCCAACTTACCCAAGCGCTAGGTTCTGGGGTGTTGAGAGGAGAGGAATTAAATAGTGTATTTGAACAAGCTCCAAATATTATTCACACTATTGCAGATTATCTGGAAGTTCCAATCGGGAAAATTCGAGAAATGGCAGCTGAAGGATTATTGTCTGCTGATGTTGTTAAAAAAGCAATGTTCGCTGCAACTGATGAAATAAACGATAAATTTAAATCGATGCCACTTACTTTTTCTCAACTATGGACTAGTTTTAAAAATGATGCTTTAATGTCTTTCCAACCTGTATTACAAAAGCTTAATGAAATTGCTAATAATGATAAGTTTCAACAAGTAGTCCAAAATGTATCTGCATCTTTAACCACATTAGCAGGTGTTATTATGTGGGTACTCTCGCTTATATCATCAATTGGTGGTTTTTTCTACGATAATTGGGGCATAATCAGTCCAATTATATGGGGAATAGTTGCTGTTTTTGCAATATATACAGGCATTCTACTTGTGCACAAAACAGCATTAATGTTAACGGCAGCATGGCAGGCAATCCTGACGATAAGAACATCTGCCCAAGCAGCTGCGGCAATGTTAGCAACAGGAGCTACTTTTGCCCAAACTGTCGCCCAGCACGGTTTAAATGCAGCATTGTTAGCTAGTCCAATAACAAAGATTATTTTTGCGATAATAATTTTTGTTGTGGTTATTTATGCTGCTGTAGGGGCTTTAAATAAGTTCGCAGGAACATCCATTTCAGCAACTGGAGTTATAGCAGGTGCTTTTATGACTGCGCTCGCCTTCATAGGGAATTTGTTTGTAGGGTTATGGAATCTATTAGTCGATGTATCGGCTTCAATCTGGAATATATTTGCTACAGTAGCTGAGTTTTTAGCCAATGTATTTGTAGATCCTCTTGGCTCAATTGTCCGCCTTTTTGCTGGGATGGCAGATTCAGTTCTTGGGATTCTAGAAGGCATTGCTTCTGCTATTGATGCGGTTTTCGGTTTTAATCTTGCATCAGCTGTAAATGGATGGCGAAGTGGTTTAAACGGAAAGGTCATTGATTTGGTTGGAGAAGCCAAGATTAAGATGAATCGCATGGATAGTTCAAATCTTAAACTTGACAGATTTGAATATGGGAAAGCTTTTGACTCTGGATATAGTTGGGGAAAGGGCGTTGAGGATAAACTTGGCGGTGCATTTAAGATGGGGGATATTTTAGGAAAAGCCGGTTCATTAGAATCTTTGGGTGCATTAGGTAGTCTAGATGGTCTAGATAAAAGTGGGAAAGATACAGCGGCTAATACAGCTAAAATGGCCGACTCCATGGACATTGCTGAAGAGGATCTTAAGTACTTAAGAGATCTCGCAGAACAAGAAGTAGTAAATCGCTTTACCACGGCTGAAATCAAAGTGGAAATGACTAATCATAACCAAATCAATAATGAGATGGACCTCGATGGTGTCGTAACTTACCTAGAAGAAAAGGTAAATGAAGCGATGGAAATTTCTGCAGAGGGGGATCATGATTAATGGTATATGCTTTTTATCTGGATAGTGTTCTGTTACCGGTTGCCCCATCAGCAATGAGCACCAAAATTAATAATCAAAATAAAACCATTAATCTTATCAATGATGGAGAGGTAAATATCCTTAAAACGGCTGGGCTTACAGAGATAAGCTTTGAATGCATGATTCCACAGGTTCGTTACCCGTTTGCTGTTTACCCAAATGGATTTAAAGAGGCGTCTTTCTATCTTAGTAAAATTGAAAAATTGAAGATCGATAAGAAACCTTTTCAGTTTATTGTTTCTCGTGTTACGCCGTCTGGAAAAATACTTTTTGATACAAATATGAAGGTCTCTCTTGAAGAGTATGAGATTGACGAAGATGCGGAAAATGGACTGGACTTATTAATCTCTATAAAACTCAAACAATATCGCCCATATGGTTTGAAAACGGTGAAAATTAAGGTACCCACCAATAATACTAAGAAGAAGGCTCATACTAAAAACGCTAGGCCTACCAATAAAACTACTACTTCAACCTATACGATTGTTAGTGGAGATACCTTATGGGCAATCGCAAAAAAGAAGCTTACGTCAGGTACTAGATATAAAGAGATTTATAATTTAAATAAATCCGTAATCGAAGCAGAGGCCAAGAGGCGAGGTAGGAAAAGCTCCAGCAGCGGTCATTGGATTTATCCAGGAACAAAGTTAAAAATCCCTGCTCCATAAGAGGGGAGGCAAACATGAGTAAAGTTGAATTAGGCATACAAAACGGCTCTACCATTTATTACCCACCTGTCGAGGCAGGGATTGGATGGGAAACAGAAAGAAAGGGTGTGCCTGGTAAGCTGTCTTTTACAGTGAAAAATGAGACTAACCTAAACTTCCAAGAGGGTAACTCGGTCATGTTGAAAGTGGATGGGAAAAAACTTTTTTACGGCTTTGTTTTTCAGAAAAAAAGAGATAAGGAACAATTGATTAATGTAACGGCCTATGATCAGTTGAGGTACTTCAAGAATAAAGATACTTATGTTTATTCAAACAAGAGGTTAGATGAGTTGGTCAGGATGATCGCAACCGATTTTCGTCTTCAAACAGGAACCCTTGAAAACACGGGTTACAAAATTTCTAGTCGAGTCGAGGATAATAAAACGCTTTTTGATATTGTGCAAACAGCTGTTGATATTACCCTTCAAGATACGAAAAGAATGTTTGTTTTGTATGACGAATATGGAAAGCTTACATTAAAAAATGTCGAGTCCATGAAGTTAAATCTCTTGATTGATGAGGAAACTGGAGAGAACTTCGACTACACCTCTACCATTGACGGAGAAACGTACAATAAAATTAAACTTGCCTACGACAATAAGGACACTGGAAAGCGAGAAATTTATATTGCACAAGATTCCAAGAATATGAACTCTTGGGGCGTGCTGCAGTTTTTCGAGAAGATTGACGAGAAAGTAAATGGAAAGGCTAAGGCAAATAGTCTTTTGCAATTGTATAACAAGAAAACTAGAAATCTCTCAATCAAAAAAGCCTTTGGAGATACGCGGGTCCGTTCTGGTTGCGCTGTAGTTGTGAAATTGAATTTAGGTGACGTGAATGTCATGAACTATATGATGGTCGAAAAGGTCAAGCATACCTTCGAGGAGAATCAACATTATATGGATCTTACCTTAAGAGGCGGTGAGTTCATTGGCTAGCTTAAACGAGAGTATAAAAAAGATTGCTCTTAATGCACTTGATGCTAGTATGCCAGTTCAAATTATGTTTGGGACTGTTACTAGAGCTTCTCCATTAAGGGTTAATGTAGAGCAAAGATTAAACCTTGAAACCGCACATTTGGTCATTACCCAACAGGCGAGTGAATTCATGACTGTTGGTACAAAAGTAGTTCTCCTTCGTCAACAGGGAGGCCAAAAATATGTCGTCCTTGATAAGGTGGTGAGTAGATGATCCCCCAAACAGAAGATGATTTACAGACGGACTTTGAAGTCGAAGAAGAGCCAAGCAGAACCTATAACCTTAATGTAAAAAATAAAAGGTTGGTTGGTTTTACGGACGAATTAGAAGCAGTAAAGCAAGCTGCTTTTTTGATTTTAAACATTGAAAGATATGAGCATCTGATTTACTCCTGGGACTATGGAATTGAACTTTCAGATCTGTTTGGCCAACCCATCTCTTTTGTACTCCCGGAACTGAAAAGGCGAATTACTGAAGCATTGACACAAGATGACCGAATCCAAAGTGTTGATGCTTTTTCATTTGATGTAAATGGAAAAATCGTTCATGTTTCTTTCACTGTATCGAGTGTTTTTGGAGATTTTGATATTGAAAGGCAGGTGAACATTTAATGGAGGAACCAATTGATTTAGATGCCGAGTATGAAGATTTGCTCGAGCAAAAACTCGCTGACATTGATCCATCTTTGGACAAAAGAGAAGGCTCCATCATTTACAATGCTATAGCAGCTAACACTGCCGAAATTTCTCAGATGTTAGTAACTATCAAGGATTTCATTGATGAAGGATTTGCTGATACTGCCTCGAGGGAATATTTAGTTAGGCGTGCAGCTGAACGTGGTATTAGTCCAGCTGAAGCGACAAAAGCCAAATTAAAAGGTGTATTTAATTTAGATGTTCCTATCGGATCGAGGTTTTCTTTAGATGATCTTAATTATGTGGTTACTGACAAAATAGCCACTGGAGAATATGTCTTAGAATGTGAGACTGAAGGAAATATTGGCAATGATTACTTAGGAGCTTTAATTCCCATCGATTACATTGATGGCCTTACCAGTGCAGAGTTAACAGAAATCCTCATCCCGGGAGAAGACGAAGAGGATACAGAAGTTTTTCGAGACCGATATTTTCGTAGTTTTAACTCAACGGCTTTTGGCGGGAATCGTGCCGATTATAAGGAAAAAGTAAATGCGATTAATGGTGTTGGTGGCGTTCGTGTCTATCGTGCATGGAATGGCGGGGGAACCGTAAAACTCGTCATCATAAATTCTGTTTATGAAGTCCCTAGTCAGGTGTTAGTTGATACTGTCCAGGAGCAAGTGGATCCTTTAAATGCTCAAAGTGAAGGTTTGGGAATTGCTCCCATTGATCATATCGTAACGGTTTTTCCGGTAGAAACTAGAGCTATTGATGTCCAATTGAATATCACCTATCAAGATGGTTGGACGTGGGCAGACATCGAATCGAATGTACTATCCGTAATAGATGAGTATTTTAAGAGTTTAGCTGAGGAATGGGCAAAGAGTGAGGATGACAACGCTGGTGTAATCGTTCGTGTCAGTCAGATTGAAACTCGGCTTTTGAATGTAGCGGGTGTTTTGGACATTGCGGATACACTTTTAAACGGCGCATCCTCTAATATTCAATTAGATGCAACGAGCATTCCCATAAGGGGTGATGTTAGTGGCTAGAGAAGTAAATATTTTAAGTTATTTACCAAGCATACTCAGAGAGATAAAAGAGTACGTAGAAATCGCAAAAGTTGAAGATCCTCAACTAGAAAGATTATGGCAGGAGATTGAGAATGCACTTGATAATCAATTTGTTACAACTGCAAATGAATGTGGAGTGCAAAGGTACGAAAAGATTTTGAATTTAAGTGCTCCGGGCACTGATACCTTAGAAACAAGAAGATTTCGGATTTTAACACGATATCAAGAGCAAGCACCTTACACGAATAAGGTCCTAAGACAATTGCTGGACAGTCTGTTAGGAGAAAACGGTTATGCCTTAGTTCGAGATATAGAAGGAAAGAAAATCACCGTCAAAATTGAATTAACTGTAAAGGGGCAATTTGATGCAGTGGTAGTGATGTTAGAACGTATTACGCCAATGAATATGATTCTGACCGTAGAATTGAGATATAACCAGCACAGTAAGTTAGCCGAGTTTACCCATAACCAATTAGCAACATACACACATTCATATATAAGAAACGAGGTGTTAACAGATGGCTAATAGTACTCCAAATTATGATCTGACCAAGCCTACTCCAGATGAGTTTTATGATATTGAAATTCAAAACGAAAACATGGATAAAATCGATGGGGCTTTAAAGACCTTTCGAGATGAAGTGAAGAAAGAGGACGTAGAAACTGCCACCCTCGTACATGGCGACAACCTCATTACCAGCAAGCAAAAGACTCCAATCAACGTCGTGCATATGCAAGGTCGCACAGAGATTGTTGAGGGGCAAGGGTTTCGTGGCATTGTTAACCCAACTATTGAGGTAGAGGATACACGAGAAGTCCTTGATACAACGTTGCATGGAATGAATGATATTTATGATGAAATCATCCGTGAGAATGGAGTTTTGAAGAAAATTGAACGGTTTAAGGAATTGATACTTGACGGGAATTTAGTATGGGAGTTTAGTGCATCGAGAACAGGATATAAAACCGTAAGGACGAAAAATATATCTAATTCTATACCTTTTAATGTTTTTGATGTAGTAGTTAAATATGACGGGAAAACCTTTCGACTATTAGCAGATTTCAACCATTCCACAAGAGACCAAGCATATATCACAGGAGATGGTACTTTTATTGTATCTATCAGTAATGTAGACAGCGGCTGGGGACAAGATTACACACCAACTGCCGATGAATTTAAAGCTTATTTTTTAGGTTGGAAAATGTTTGACCAGATTGGTAGTCGATACGATCCATACAACGGAGTAGCTATTAAAGCTTGGTGTCCAAGATATACCGACGGCACTCTTGGAGAAGAAACGTACACGACTTTACCTATTGAATCACATCAAAATTGGCAACCATACCGTCTACTTTATCAATTGGCGACCCCTCAAAGAGTAACCGTTCCGACAAAAGGCATGGCTATGTTAGAGGAAGGTGAAAATGCGGTTAAGTTGAGGCAAGGGATTGTTGTGAGGGAACGTGTTATTCCTCATGTAAGCACGACAATGGTGTTTATAAACAGAAGTGAAAGTCCGACAGGTATCCTTAGACATAAAGCGAAGAAAATATTTTCGGTGTTTAAGAATGACGATGTTGCATCCGAATGGGTTATAGAACAGAACCCACTATCTCACGGAGAAGAACGTGCCTTTGCAGTGTTATCTGATATTGATCCTACTGCAACCTATTATGTCACCTATGAAATTCTGCCCGAACTAACGGCGCAAGCAGATAACGTAGAGGTTGAGTACAGCCAAAACATCAAGAGTATTGTGGAAGAGCATACAGAACAGTTGAAGGTGCATGAAGATAGGTTGGATGGTTTGCCTGATTTTATCGCTAATACAAGCGGAATTGTTGAGAGTGGAAGAAATGCAAATGGTTATTATGTGAAATTTGCAGATGGGACAATGGAGTGCTATTTCCAAGGTGTCATTACTCAAAGCATTACTACATCAGCAGGCTCCATGTTTACGGGTGTTGAACAAACGTGGGTGTATCCTGCTTCATTCAAAAGTGCAGAAGATATGTGGTTTGGCGGTAGTGTAAACTCTTCAAATTTATCGAATGCATCTTATATAACACCTTTCGGGTCGGGAAATACTGCGAATATTCAATATAAAATAATATCGCCTGTTTCAAGCGGTTCTGCAATCGCAAGAGTAAGGCTAAGAGCAATCGGGAGGTGGAAATGATGAGAGTTCTATATAGCCCTATACGTTCTGATGATAAGCTATCCTATGAGTTCGTCGGGGATGAAATCACCGTAACCCTAAACGGTCAATCTGAAATCTTTGATTTTGCGGATATGCCGAATGGGCGACTGGAAAATGTCGAAACAGACCTACCTATAAATCCAATCGTAAATGCAGAAAAAATCGATGGTGAATTATTTGTGACTTTGGTATACTTCCACGGACCGACAGCTACACACGATGAGTTATACCCGCAATGGCAGGAGGTGCTTGAGGATGGAACATTCAGAGCCATCGAGAGCGAAACTGACTTTTAAGTCGCAATCAGACATTGAAGCCGAGGAAATGTTAAACGCCCTTAAGCCAACAGAGGATGCAATCAAACAAGCAGAACTACAATTAATGATTTTAAATACCATGATGGAGGTTGGTCTATTATGAATAAAGTACAGGAAATGTTAGTAAACTCTTATGCTACTTTGGTGATGGCGAAAAAGATGGCGATTACTGATGTGCCAGAAAAGAAAGTGATTAGTGGAGTCGAAATGCCAATTCGTTCAGAGGTCGAAATTGAAATCGCAGAGCGTACCATAGAAGTACTAGGATAACACCCAAAAAGGAGGGTGTATTTTTTATGCAACCGATACGAATCAAATACACAACAATAATCAAATACAGTTTGGTTTATTTGGACTTTCGCTTCTTAAATCAATTGCAGTATAATTAGTTATATTGAACTAGGAATCGGGAGGGGAAAGGTTTGACGATAAATACTACTGTGTTTGTACCTGAAGGTATTGTTATAGCTTCAGATAGTAGATTAACAGGTACAAGGAGAAATAACAGAGGGTATGATGAACAATTTATATTATCCGATAATATGAATAAAATCCTACTATTAAAAGGAAACAGGATAGGTATTGCCTTTAATGGGGACACTGATTTTATGGGAAAGAGTATCCATCAAATACTTCAGGAATTTGTATTTAACCACTCTGAGCAAACAGACAACATTCGTGATATTTCAATGAAACTACAATATTATGTTTTTTCAAATTATCCTGGTATGGACGTGAATTTTATTGTAGCTGGATATGAAAACGGGGAACCATATGTTTTTCAAGTAACAGAAGCGATCACTCAAAGGTTAAACGTTGATTCGGAAGATAATATAATATTTGGGGTTATTAGCTATGGGAATATTGATTTTGTCAAAATGCTAAATTCAAAATCTGATATTGAATTTGAATTCATGCCCCTTAAAGATGCGGTAGAATTTGCTGAGTTTTATGAGGAGAGTACTATTAAATGGCTTAAATTTAATAATGGATACTCTGATTGTGGTGGTCCAATTGATATACTTGTAATTACGCCAGAACAAGAATTTTTTTATAAAAACAAGCTATAAACTGAGTCTGAAATATTAGAAATTCTGTAGAATGAGTCCTATTTTTAGGGCTCTTTTTATATTGCATCAAGAATTAGTCGCCCCGAGCCGATCGGGGTTATTTTAATGACACGAGGTGACTTATGACAGTAGAAGTTGGGGTATTAATATCTGGATTAGCCGTGATTATTGCTTTACTAGGCTACTCACTTAATAAGACAAAAGCAATCAAGTCAGATGGGAAAGAGAGCGCTGAGCTTAAAGCTGAGCTTGGTTATATCCGCAGAGGTGTAGATGATATTAAGATTGACTTGAAGGCAAACGACAAGCAGATTCAGGCGCTAGGCGAGCGTGTTACAAGGATTGAGGAATCAGCAAAGCAAGCACATAAGAGGCTTGATATTTTAGATAAGGAGAGTGTGTAAAATGTTTGAACTAGCAGTTATTGTCGCTGTTGTCATGGCACTCACGGAGTTTGTAAAACGTATGGAGATTATCAATAACAAATATCTGCCTGCTATATCCCTCGTGCTAGGGATTGTGGCGGGTATTTTTTATGTCGGCGGTACCGCGCAAGAACAAATCATGTACGGTCTCATGATTGGCCTAAGCGCAGCTGGTCTATTTGACCAGACAAAAATAATTAAAAAGTAGAGTAGGAAAGAATGTCAACTTTCCTACTATGACTAGTATCTCTGGCAGTAAACAAGCTATTGCATATCATAAATCGAGGGAGGACGAGTAATCATGCAAATCAAAAAAAAATTAGTATCTCAGAATGTTATTAATAAACGGTCATATGGTTATGGAAACCCTGTTAACTACATTACGATCCATCAGACAGGTAATACTAATAAAGGAGCAAATGCTCAGGCTCACGCTAATATTCAATCAAAGTTAAATCAACGTTCTGCAAGCTGGCACTACCAAGTGGATGATAAAGAGGCTATCCAGTCGTTTGAGGACGGTGTTAAGTGTTGGCATGCCACAGATGGTAAAGGTCCCGGTAATACGACTTCCGTTGCTATCGAGATTTGTATAAATAGTGACGGAGATTATAAAAAGGCCGTTGAAAATGCAGCGGAGTTAACTAAGTATTTGATGGACAAGCATAATCTTAGCATTAAAGATATCAAGCAACATCACGACTGGTATAACAAAAATTGTCCTGCTCAGTTACGTGCCGGATATAAAGGGATAACATGGAGCGACTTTTTAGGGATGGTTCAAGGTGTAAAAGTAGTGGAAGCTCTAAAGACAGAGGTAAAAGGCGAGGTTATTAAAAATCCTAAGATTAATTACATTGGTAAGTTCCAGGAGTGGTTAAACAAAGTATATAAAGCTGGTCTAGTTGTGGATGGCATCTATGGTCCTAAGACTAAAAAGGCAGCCATTAAAGCCTTACAAACAGAGCTTAACAAGCAATTTAACGCTCGATTAGTTGTGGATGGCATTTGGGGACCTAAAACACGTGCTGCAGTCCAATCCATTCGTAAAGGCGCTCGTGGTAATATCGTCTATATCCTACAAGGTTTGCTTTACTGCAATGGTTATGACCCTAAAGGTTTTGACGGCATTTTTGGTGATGATACAGCTAGTGCGGTGCTTGCATTGCAAAAAGCTCGTAAAATCGCCCAGGATGCTATTGCTGGGCAGAATACTTTTGCTGAGTTAGTAGCATAATAAATTTCCATCCAGATCTACACCATGTTAAAAGCCCTTACTCATTGAGTAGGGGCTATTTATTATATCTATATTGATCATGATCACAATCGTACACTGTTAATTCTATAATAATCTGTTCATTTTCTTTAATGATTCCTTGCAACGATGCTAAGACCCCAATGAATTCATATTTCTTATTTGCATCCTTTGTATTAAAAGTTATTTTTAAAAGTTTTTTATGGGTTTTCTCGTTGTATGGATAAATGCGCAAATGAATACCTTTTTCTTTCCCGAATAAATGAGCATAACCCTTCTTCTCATCTTTCAGTTTTATCCATTCGTTTACAAAAAGTTTTCCAGAGATAAAGAAATATCCTCTTTTTATTGTATTATCATCATTCTTACGAACAAGTTCTCCATACTCACTATATGGATAATAAATCTTTTTATATATGCGTTCTCGTAATTTTTTTTTAATTGAAAAATCACTTTGATTTTCTATATCTGCTAATTCATGAAAAAGATCATCTACTGTTTGGATGAATTTATTATGCTTTTTTGAGGGGTTCTTAATTATTTCTGTTGGTAGATTTTCTGTAGGTGTCTTTTCAATTTTGGGTTTAGAACTAGATTGTGCACCTTCATCACCTGATTGTTGCTGAATAACTAAAGGAGTCTTAATATCGTAGTGCAAATTATCCAATGTTCCAATTTCACGCTTCAACTCTTCGAGTGTTACTTTTTTAGCATAAGGACAATCAAGAGAATGGGGTCTACCTGGCGACCTTCGAAAAAAAGGCTTTGACTCTTTGGTCTTGCTTCCTTGAGTATGAATTACGATTTGCTTGCAAACGCAACAATAAAAGGTAATTTTATCTTTTGATTTAGGATCTACATCTACAGCTCTAATCTTAAAAAAGGTTCCTCCCTTTTTATATTGAGCTATAGGCATTGCTCTTCCTTTAATAACTTCTGCCAATTTGATTCCTCCTGTTGGTTAATCGATTAGTAATAGGTTAAACGACGATTGTATATAAGCGAACATATTTCTAGTGAGGTGTAGTAACTTGCACATTTAGATGCCTAAGCCTGTTATTTATACATTCAACAAAATTCGATATTATCCTTTTGAAGGTTTTGTGACAAAAAATAGCCCCTCAACTAAGAGGGGTTACCGTGTCTCTATATCAATCTCCATTACTTTGAGTATATCTTAAGGTTACAGGGATTGATGAAATATTGGTAATTTGTCACATAATATTAAAAAAGGGAAATCATTAGGTAAATAGGGAGAAGTCCTTGAGTGCGTTTTGTGACAAAACTAAAGAGCTCTATTTTTTATACTCCAGTTTCAATTAACTTGATTCTTATATCGTTATTCTCGAATTTCTTATAAAAAGCAACTAATTGCTCTAAATCAAGAGCATTAATTTTAGAATCTTTTTCAAAGTTTGTAGCCTCCGGATTCGGGACGACCTTGATACATGTGATGTTCTCTTCTTTAGCGTACTTGATTAGCTTCTTTATATAAAATGTAGCAATTCCTTGCCTCCTAAGCGTATCTTTAACAACGTACAAAAGCTCAAGCTTAATATAAGGCTCTTCTTTCATAAGTTGCATTAACCTATCGTTCTTCCGTAAGAAAAAATCCATAATAAAGATTGGCTCACTGAAACCGCCATTTTCATGGACGAGACAAAATTTATAGTCGTTATCCCTGCAGTGAAAATCTTTTTCAGTTGTCCTGGTAATAAATTTAGCGTTGGTTATTAGTGTTAAGTTTTCTGTTGATATACCATCTATAATTGGTATTCCAAATTTATTTTGAATGATATCCTCGGGTTTCATATTCTTCATTAGGGTCCTCCTGTAGTAACTCGATTATCTATAATAAAAATTGTATAGGACTGTAAGTCAAGGGAAATAATATATATTTATTTCGACATTTTATGTAAATGTATGTACAAATTTCACCGCTAAAGCTTATAATTAATATAGGAGTAATGATTTTTAAATTTTCAGTCTTTTTAAAAGGGGGAGTTAAAATGACTGAGGTAAGAGCGATAGATATTGCAAAATGGTTTATTAAAAACGAGTTTGATACGCCACGGAATACATTTGATGGGAATATGAAATTACAAAAGCTTTTGTTCTTTTCTCAATTAATTCATATTGCTAAATATGGGAAAGTATTATTTTTGGAAGAGATGAAAGCGTATGAGAACGGCACAGTAATTAATGAAGTAAGATTACCTTATAAGACATCACTTTACTATTTGATTGACCAATCTAACCAGTTTGATGGGTTTACTGATGTGGAAGTAAACGATACCTTAAGGTTAACTGTTGAACTGTTTGGAGATATGTCAGCAAGTGAATTATCGGAATTAAATCATGAGCTTTTATGTTGGAAAATCCCGTTTAACAATTCTAAGACTGATAAGCCTAAATTTTACCAATTGGACAAAAATACTATTAATATTACTGATCCATTTTTCATGGAAGATATAAAAAGAGTGAAGCAAATGGTTGAGGAGTATGATAAAAGTGATGACTCAATGGAGTTTGAAATAATTAATGGGGTAACCTTTTATTATGATCCAAACCAGTTACAGATTACAGATGAAATAGCGCAGATGTTGGAAGGATATGATTATCCAGAAGAGGCTTATTTTGTGACGTTTGATGAAGAACAAGGAATAATAATATCATAATGACGATAATACCAGGCCACGTATTAGCGTTAAAGCTTCCGTTTGTCAATGGTGCTCCTTGTTTTTCTAAGCGTCCATTTCTGGTTATTGAGAAGCAAGGTAATATACTGAATTTATTAAATGTCTCTTCTACTAAAGGTAAAGAAAAGAAATTGTTATATCCTTCTAACGAGCCGATAAAAGAGTATGACCCTCCTTTAGACCAGCCATCCTTTTTAAAGATGGACGAGCTATACACGATAGATTACTTTGAAAATCTGCATAAATCAATTTATAAAAGAAGGGCACCAATTAACACATTAGAATTCGAACGTTTAATAAGTGAATATATGAAATACAAACACCTATATGAAGTTACAAATGTGAAGTATCTAGCTTCGAAGGTGAAACAGGAAAACTTCCTATAGACTAAAGCCTCTTCTTATTGTGAAGAGGCTTTTCTATTTGTGAATAAATTAAACTATTTTCAACCATACCCTCTATATCACCAAATAAACTTACTCTATACAAAGTGTTCCTCCTGCAGGGGCGATGGTATCGCGATCATCCTCGGGTGTTCGGGTCATCTAAGTCCTCTCCGTTTTAGTTATATGGTCAATTGGGATCTTAATTTTTTTAGCATCACATTCTATAGATACGCATTTATTAATGTAATCAATTTTATTGACAATTCCTTCAATCCTCTTGAAAAATCCATCTTCCCAAGTCTCTACCATAATAGTGAGCGTATAGTTCAACGATTCATATATCACAATGTTAATTTCCTCAAGTTCCTGCTCGTCGAGATCGGGCTTTTTCTGTTTCTTATTATCCAAGTCTAGACCGGACAATAGTTTGCGTTGTTCAGGCATGAAGTGAGCTGGCTGCCATTTCATTAACCCTCTATCGTTGAGCATAATCCCATCTCCTTTGATGTTATTATATGCGAACATACGTTTTAAATTCAACTTGAAACCAAACAAATGTTCGTATAAAATATTGGTAAAGGAGGGAACACAGCATGAATTACTTATTAAATCAGTCTTTAAATGAATCTATACCTGTGACAATTATTTATCAGAGTAAGGATAATTCATTTTCAAAAAGGACGGTATTGGTTAAATCAAGAAATGAAACCTATATACGAGCTTATTGTTATACGAAGAGGCAGATAAGGATCTTTAAGATTGATTCGATTCTTGCTGTTGAACCGATGAAGAGGAGGGCTAAATCATATGCGTAAAGATATTAGCGCTAGACAAAATGAAATTTTGATAACGATAACTGGATATATGAAAACAAAAGGTTATGCACCATCAATAAGAGAAATTGCTAAATTGGTTAAACTAGCATCCACTTCTACTGTCGCAAGCCATATGGAAAAATTAAAAGAAAAAGGTTATCTAACCTGGGAACCTGGACAACCGAGAACATTACAATTATTAGAGAAAGCAAAAACCGCCTCTTAATGAGACGGTTTATTTTTTGTCCTTTAAAACCCAAATTTCTTCAATGGGAATTTTTAATTCAGTAGCTATTGTATAGGCCACTTTAAACGAAGGTAGAGTATGTTCGTTCACTAGTGAGCTAAGTGTTCCTTTGGTTATCCCGATTTTTTTTGCGAATGTTTCTTGGTTAAAGTTTTTATCTTTTGATTTGATTTCAGCAAAAATAATTCTTAATCTGCAAGAAAACTCCATGGAATCACCTCTATTAGTAATTCCCCATTCACAAAATAAACCCTTTAATAAAAAATATTCTTGTCCATTGAAATTTATTTTGTAGGACAAGATATATCGGACAAATCACCCCTCATATTATTTACCATTCGTAACATTCTTCGCAAAAATAATCGTTCTCGATTTCGCAAAGTGAAGGGTATCACGTATCTTCACGTATCACGAATATCAAGATTTTTAATGAAAAAATGCACTTCGTCTTTGCTGTAACTATTACTCCGTAATATCCGAAGGAGGGGTGGCGTTGCTCTTTGAAATTTTTACTACAACATTGATGGGTGGTTTAGCTGGTTATTCTTATTTAAAAAAGTCTGGATTATCGAATGACGCTGATAAGCTCCAAAAGATTTTTAATAATGCTGGTATGACTATTAGAGAGGAGGGTCATTTAAAAACAATTCGTCTTCAAAGGAAAAGAAAAATTGAAGGGGGGATGGAGTATATTTATCAACTGCCATTAGGTATGTCGTCTCAAGAAATTATTGATAAGCAGCACATCCTTGAAGATGGCCTGAACATTAAAGATAAGATTATTGAATTTCCATTATCTGACCTACTGCAACTTAAATACAACAGTACTTTAATTTCACAACTAAAAACATTAACAAATGGCAAGAAATCAAAAAAAGAAATCGAAATCGAGTTTGATGGAATGCTACGAATTCGAGTGTTTAATGAGGGGATGAAGGATTTTTACGAATGGAACAAGAGTTATCTGAAGGAAGGTACGTGGTCCGTTCCGATTGGAATCACAAGAGGAAATGTGATTTACCACAATTTTGATGAGCACAAACATTTAATCATTGCAGGGGCTTCTGGTTATGGAAAAAGTGTGGCGTTAAAACTGATTGTTACATCACTGACACTACAACAAACAGAACACTGTAGATTACATCTTATTGATTTAAAAGGAGGTTCGGCATTTCAAAGATTTAATAACTTGAAACAAGTAAAAAACTATACCCGTGAACCTAAAGAAGCAAAGGAAATATTAAAAGTAATTCAGGAAGAAATGAACAAAACTTATTATGAAATTGTTGATGCAGGATACGAGGATATTAAAGAATCAGGAAGGAAAGAAAGAAATTTTATCATTATTGATGAAGCTGCAGACATAGCAGATGACTCAGCATGCATGGATATTGTTACTGATATTGCTAGGAGGGGTAGAGGTGCTGGCTATTATTTGATCTACAGCACTCAGTATCCTTCCGGCCAATCCATCCCACAGCAGACAAAAAGAAATATTCCAGTCCGTTTATGTTATGTTTTGGATGATGCCACGGCCTCAAATACAGCGCTTGGGCAGACAGGTGCAGAAGAGCTCCCTATGATACCAGGTCGTGGTATCTATAAAAATGTAAAAAGTCAGATCGTGCAAACTCCTTATATTTTAAACAAAGAAATTGAAAAACAAATTGCTCCGTTTATTTCTCTAAAAACTCGAAAGGAGGACCAAGATGAACATCGTAAGGGAGAAGAGGATCGACCAAATACTTTTACTATTAAAGAAGTGTGATTACCTTACCCGTGAGCAATTGCAACGAATGGTTAATCTAGGTCAGACTAGGAACGCTCAAAGAGTTCTGAATGATATGTCTGACTACATCACTTCTTTTACTGAAGATAGAAAAAAGGTTTATTATCTTAATGCAGCTGGCCGTGAACGAGTGCAGGCTGAAAAAATCAGAAAGAAAACGGCTATGATAACACACTATTTAATGCGAAACGATCTATACATTGCAGTTGGTCGCCCCATATCATGGCGAAACGAAGTAGAAATTTCCGTACATGACATATCCCTCATTGCTGATGCGGCATACATCTCCAACAAATTACACCACTTTGTCGAGATTGATAACAAACAATCAATGGCTAAAAACGTCGTGAAGATAAAAAAGTATAAAAAATTGTCATCTTATAATCCGCAATTTGTATTGGTGTGGGTTACTGGTACTCCATATAGAAAGAAGAAACTTGAATCGTTGTGTGAAGGGTTAAAATTTAAAATCTATCTTTGGGAGGACATAAAATGAAAACTCATGCTATGTCAATTAGCGAGTTTATGTCAGGGGATTATAAGAAAGAGAAAAGGCAAGTTAATTACGGAAAGATAGCAAGAAGAGTAGGTACCTCAATTGCAGTACCTTTGATCATGGCAAAACCCGCATTTGCAGCTACAACAGAAGCGGTTCCCGTTGGCGCTACAGAGTGGATGGGGGAACAAACATTATCTGCATTGGCACATGTGCTAGATCCTGTCGTTGACATTCTTGTTGCTTTATCTTTCCCAGTGGCGAGTGTTGTAATCGTAGGAGCATGTTTTTTCTTTATGTTCGGGAACGCCGATAAAGCTTGGGGGATGATCCAAAATGCGGGGTTAGGTTATGTTCTTATACAAGTTTCCCCACTCATTCTAAATGTATTAAAACAAGTAGGGAGCGCTGTATAAATCTATATTTTTACATGACCACATTTTGCCCATTTTTGCCCATAATTCCATTTTCAAATATTTGATATGGAATTACAGAATACCTATATTACCGCCTTCGTTTCCCATTAATTCCTTTGATTTTTACATCAGATTACTCCACGTATGAGATGGAGAAGATGTTTAAGCGTGTGATGTAGAGGGGTTTCTAGCTGCTTTAATATATTTTACAAGGTGCATTGTTCCAAGTTACAAAAGATAGAAAGATTTGCCGAGCAATCAGATATGTTATGTTAGAGAAAAATTGATCGGCATCGTGTGATACTTAACTAACGATAATTTAACTGTTTTTCTGGAACACTAGGCTTCTCGAAAAGTTTCTGAAAAGCGTAATTCAAAAAGGAAAGGAAATAGAAAATGACAAATATAATTGTTGGTGTGTAATTTCTCAATTTGTAATGCCCTATTCTCTGAAAAAGAGGATTTAACAGATAAGCAAATATAAAATCAATAACTAAATTGACAAGGGCATATAAGGAAAACCTGTTGTATGTAAAGTGGAATACCCACATATTAATAGTGAAAAATGGACCTAATATAAATGCTAATGCATCAAATATCATATATTTATAGCCACCTTTTACTTGCCACCAATTGAAAATAGGGTTTAAAAGAGTTTGTATTAAGAGAATGACAGAACAGAATAGTGTCACAGGCAAAAATCTTTTTAAGGATTGCTTTGGAAGAAAAAGAGATCACAATCGTCCATAAAACAATTGCATTAAATATTCTAAAGAAATTGACTAGCATTGGTAGCACCTCCATTTTTTCTTATGGTGTGCTATTTATTTCGAACATATTCCATGTTAAAAGAGTGAACCAATTTTTTGATTCACTCTTATACTGGATTAATCAGTTATTTGATTCATTACTTGAACCATCAACAGGGTGTGGTTGACCGTAACCTTCAACATTCCCCGCATGTTTTCTGTGATATTCGGAACCTGAACCTTGTCGAGTAATAGCGGCTTGTTTAGTTTTTTGTTGTTCCTTCTTGTTTTGATCTGACAAATATATTCACCTCCAATACACAATATAGATTGCATATTTAGTTGAAGAATATTCAATAACGAAGAATTTCTAAAATATTTTATACAGGTTTCCAGTAGACTCCTTTTCCATTGCAATATAAGTGATTTCTTCTTCGTCTAACCATTATAGAAGGCAGAATAGATCTTTTGTCTTTCAATCTCTTTTATGTCTCCGTCTGATCATCAAGCAATACATAGGCTACAAATGTCTCTGAATGAACATCTAATCCCGCTCATTGTTGTGAGCGAAGTTCAATAGGAACCAATCAGAAGGACTTTAATACAATAAATAGAATCAAAATAAATGGATTGGTTAGTAAATGAAAAGTAATGTGCAGGAAATAATGGGAGCGCTTATTTCAACAATTGGGACTATACAAGCAGCAATCGGTAGTACACCTGATTTTGGGTTAAGTCAAAAGCAAAATTTTCAAAGTCGATTGATAGGAAATGTATTCCAAGCTATAGGCAGTGGATTATCTGCTGATGGTCAAGGTACATTTTCACTTGAAAAAATTGGGGATCAAATCCAGTCTACAGGAAATTCAACTGTTATATCAGGAATGTTGCTTTTTTCCACATCTGATAAAGATTCGGAGCAAAGGTTAATTATTGCTGGACTCTGGTTACAGGCATTAGGAAGTTTCGTAGGGCTTAGCGATGAATTTTTTGATCGAACAGAAGATGGAAGAATGGAGATTATTATCGGCGGAATGTTACAAGGTATTGGGAACTCTTTACAGGCAATAGGTGGCATTCAGACGCTATATGACTATAATTCTGAACATAACCAAAATGTAGTTGTGGGAAGCTGGGTACAGGCTACTGGCAGTGTAATTTCACTCGTTGGGCAGATTCAGGAGGAGCTACAAGAAAAACAAATTTATATTAATGAATAAATACTAGAAACACTTTTAAGTGCCTCCATAAATACGATTTAATTATGAGAAGGGTTCAAATTAATAAGAGGGATGATAGAATTACTTTTTTTGTTTTTTTAAGTAAATATTTTACTTTTAGCTATTTGGTTAGATAGTCCGACCAACACAACATAAATAAGAAATGAATAAATGCTTTTCCAATCTAGAGGTTCATATAAATCTAACCAAATGGCAATCGGTTCACCTATAAATGCTGCCAGTGCTCCATAGAAGATTCCTTTTATAAAAGTTGATGAGTGCTAGACATATGAAATATCATCATAATGACAATATTTTATGTGAAAGTTATAAAACTGTCATATATAGTAATAAATGAGGAGGTGGTTATCGTTTTATGTTTTTGTTATCATTGCTACCTATGTTTATCATAGCAGTCTTCATTATTTTTATTATTGTTGCTGTATCAAAAAGTAAAGAGGGGGGTGAAAGTGTGATTCGGCATTTGTATGTGTATCTGGTCCTATTTGCGACTTTAATGATGGTAATTGGAGGAGGAATTTCGATCTTTATGGCAACGGCTGATTTGGTTAGTCCACCTACTTATTATCAGACGTTCACAGATTTCAAGATGATGAGAGAAGGCGAAAAAATTGAGGGACAACCACCGGTGCAAATATCAGAGGAACAGCTACGGGCAGAGTATGAACAGCTGAAAGAGGATGATAAAGAAAGGCAACGTAATAATGCAAAAAACCAAATTATTAAAAGTCTAGGTTTTATTGTCATCCCACTACCGATTTTTATTTATTTTAATAAGTTGAGACGAAAAACGGTTGAATCATAGAGAGGAAAAGAATGGGAGTAGGATATGGCCCATTTAGCTTGTCCACAGCTTCCCTTTTTAACGAAGCGTTCATATAATGGACTAACTTCATCGAAGAGGAGGTAATATTTTGACGAAACAATATAAGGGCAAAGACGATTCAAGACAATACGGATATGGCTACAATGTTCCAGGTAGCTATGGTTATCCAGGTGCTGGCTATGGCTACGGTCCTGGATACGGAGCTGGTTATGGTCCAGGGTACGGACCTTACGCTGGATATCCAGCTGGTTATGGTTATCCAGGAGCTGGAGCAGGATTGCTTGGTTTCGGTGCAGGGCTACTCGGAGGAGCTCTTTTAGGCGGTAGTGCTGGTAGTGGTGGATACTATGGCGGACAAGGTGGACACCATCACCCTGGTCACAATCATCATGGTGGACATCATGGACACCAAGGTCGTTAATGATACTGCATATGTATAATGAGGTTGTATAATCGCTTAAAATTATACAACCTCTTTTTATGTTTATTTATTTCGCAGCTTGGCGAAGTTTTTTCATGATACTTAATGATTCGCCTGTTCCTAGTGCAACAGCTTCTAGTGGATTTTCTGAGAGTTGAACGGGCACAAAAATTTCCTTGCTGAGCCATTCTTCCATTCCATTTAATAGAGAGCCTCCACCAGTTAAAATAACTCCTCGATCAACGATATCTCCGCTAAGCTCAGCTGGACACTCTTCTAATGTAGCACGTATGGCTTCAAGCATATGGAGCAATGATTCTTTCAATGTTTCCCGAATTTCATAGGATGATAGAGTAATCGTTTTCGGTAAACCTGTAACTAAATCTCTCCCACGTACCTCCATCTTTAATTCTTGATGGTCCACTAGCGCATACCCAATTTCCATTTTCACTTGCTCTGCTGTTCTTTCTCCAATTAGAACATTATAGCTTTTACGAACGTATTGAATAATTTCTTCATCAAGTCGATCGCCACCGATATTTATCGATTGACACGCGACCACACCACCAAAGGAGATGATGGCCACTTCAGTAGAACCCCCGCCGATATCAACAATCATATTGGCAACAGGTTCATCAACTGGAAGTCCTGAACCGATTGCAGCAGCAACAGGTTCTTCTATTAAAAAGACCTGCTTTGCCCCAGCGTTCCGTGCCGCATCTTGGATCGCTCTTTTGTCTACACTCGTTGCTGCTGAAGGTGTACAGATGACGACATTTGGTTTTCTTACGTTTACCCCTGACTTATTAATGGCATGTCTCATAATGATTTTAAGAAGCTCTGTTGTAACATCATAATCTGCAATTACTCCATTTTTGAGAGGACGAATTACACGAATGTTTTGAGGTGTTTTTCCAACCATCTCTTTTGCTTCATGACCGAAGGCGATAATTTTCTTGGTACGCACATCAACAGCCACTAAAGAAGGTTCATTTAAGGTAATACCTTTATGTTTGCTATAGACTAATATATTTGCAGTTCCTAAATCAATTCCTATTTCATTTGCTGAAAGCATTTATTTTCCCACCTATTCAAGTTGTTTATGTCTATTTGAGTATGTCTTTATATAAATTAGCATGGAAGATGTCGATTTAGGGGGTTGTTATCGAATCGTTAAGGAATTGTAATGTTAAATGGAATATTTGTAAATTAACTGGTGTGTCTGAATAGACTGGATATTTTTGGACATACTTGATAAATGTTGAATGTTTGAGGGATTTGAAGAGCATACAAAATTTAATCTACATATTTGTTAAAAAATATTACAATTGAAGAAAATAGCCTTTAAATGTGTTACGATGATAATTAGCAGTTCTTCTGCATATACAACACAAATGGATAGTAAAGGCGTGGAGTAAGTGGACAGTAGTAAAGAGAAAGTCCTTGTATTAATCGGACCTACTGCTGTAGGAAAGACGAAAATGAGTATTGAATTGGCCAAGCGCTTCAATGGAGAAATTATCAGCGGTGATTCAATGCAAATTTATAAAGGAATGGATATCGGCACCGCAAAAATAACAACTGAGGAGATGGAGGGAGTCCCCCATCATTTAATTGATATTAAATGGCCGAATGAATCCTTTTCTGTTGCTGAGTTTCAATCGC
Organism: Robertmurraya phoenicis; assembly: GCF_047302285.1. GTDB lineage: Bacteria > Bacillota > Bacilli > Bacillales > Cytobacillaceae > Robertmurraya. Next base: position 2,723,881 of record NZ_CP154845.1, on the reverse strand, counting down.
TCGTTCGAGAAAAAATCAATGAAATTACGAGTCGTCAAAAGCTGCCGATGATTGTTGGTGGTACAGGCTTGTATATACAATCAGTAATTCATGATTATCAGTTTTCAGATGTTCCATCAGACGAAACATTTCGCAGAAATCTCGAAATAAGAGCGGAAAGAGAAGGAAAAGAAGTGATATACGAAGAACTTCTTGAAGTGGACCCAATTGGAGCTGAAAGCATTCATCCGAACAATCTTCGTAGAGTGATAAGAGCACTCGAAATTTTCCATTGTACTGGCAAGACCAGTCCTGAGTTTCAGGAAAAACAAACTCCAGATTTATGTTATGACACGGCATTAATTGGCTTAACGATGGAAAGAGAACAGCTATATCAAAGGATTGACAAAAGAGTGAATATCATGATGGAACAGGGGCTTTTGGAAGAAGTGAAAGGGTTGTATGATTCTGGTCTTAGAGACTGTGGCTCCATTCAAGCAATTGGTTATAAGGAGTTATACGAATATTTCGATGGGGAAACCCCGTTGGATTCAGCTGTTGAACAATTAAAGCAAAATTCTCGTCGCTATGCAAAACGACAGCTGACGTGGTTCCGTAACAAAATGGATGTTCAGTGGTTCGATATGACAGATGTGACGATAAACGCAACATTTCAGAAAAAAATTGCGGAAATTTCCACGTATATTGAAGGAAAGCTAGAAATAAAATCGAATACATATTAATAGAGATAAAAGAGGAGGATCCCATGATGAAACAATCCATTAATATTCAGAGATCAATTTTTAAACCAATTACGTAAGGACGGCAGCAGTGTCACAGTCTTTTTACTAAATGGTTTCCAATTAAGAGGACAAATAAAAGGCTTTGATAACTTCACTGTTTTGTTTGAATCAGAAGGCAAACAACAACTCGTTTATAAGCATGCGATTTCAACCTTTGCACCGCAACGAAATGTGCAAATTGATTTAGATAATCCAGCACAATCATCATAAATAGGGTAAGAAAGACTCACTTCAGCATCGATGAAGTGAGTCTTTTTGTTGTTGTATGGTTTTTGTGAAAAACTTTAATGAAATAGGTTTGTAATGAATACATATAGTATAGTTAACCTTTTTACTAAGACTTAAAAATAGGCATTTGTCACGAAAAATCAGTTTCATGAGTATGATGATGGTAAGTCACTCTTTTTATTTGGAGAAGCTGTGCTTTATTGTAAACATGGCCGATTCATCCAACATCGAATCTTATTTGAAATCATCTAGAGAAAACAGCTTGTAGAAATGTGAGGTGAAAGCTTTGGACCAACCTTTTCGTATGAAAAATAACGGTCAGATCAGCATTGTACTTAATTCACAAAAAAGAAAAACACTTGCGAAAGAGTTGCCAGATGCAGCAGTGGTTCCAAAGACGATACCGCAAGAACATGCGGCTTTAAAGGAAATCGAAGAGGAACTTGGTACACTAGTTGGAATGGAAGAAATGAAAAAAACGATAAAGGAAATCTATGCGTGGATATACATTAATAAAAAGCGAGAAGAAGAAGGGTTGAAAGTTGGAAAACAGGCTCTCCATATGATGTTTAAAGGCAATCCTGGGACGGGTAAAACAACGGTTGCAAGGTTGATTGGCAAGCTTTTTCAAAAAATGAATGTTCTCTCTAAAGGTCATCTAATTGAAGCAGAAAGAGCAGACTTAGTTGGGGAATATATTGGTCACACAGCTCAAAAGACGCGAGATCTGATCAAAAAGGCGATGGGTGGCATTTTGTTTGTTGATGAAGCATATAGCTTAGGACGTGGCGGTGAGAAGGATTTTGGTAAAGAAGCGATCGACACGATGGTGAAACATATGGAAGATAAGCAGCATGATTTCATCCTCATTCTTGCTGGCTACTCAAGAGAGATGGAGCAATTTTTAACCTTAAATCCTGGTCTATATTCTCGCTTTCCACTCGTTATTGATTTTCCAGATTATACGATCGATCAATTAATGGAAATTGGCGATAAGATGCTCCGCGAAAAAGAGTATACATTCAGTCATGAGGCAGAGAAAAGGTTACGTGACCATTTATATTGGATCAAGACTTCGTTAAATATAACGGGTTTTTCTAATGGAAGGTATATGCGAAACGTGATCGAAAAATCGATTCGTGCTCAGTCCATGCGACTGCTCATGCAAATCCATTTTGATCGTCATGATCTGATGACGATTCGCAGTAATGATTTAATACTAGATGAATAGAAGAAGGCTGACTCTTGCTACGAGTCAGCCTTCTATGAATGAAAACAGGTCTAACCGTTGATGTTGCGATTTTTTGAATGAGCAAATTTCAAAGCACTATTCGTTATATCTAAACGTTTCGGGAGCTTCCAATTGTAAGAATAGGATAATACCCGTAAAACAGTGATAACGACAAACAAGGCATACAGCTCAAAGGAAGAAACGGTTAATTTTAACCCAATGGCGATTCCTGCAAGGATGGCCCAGACGGCATAGATTTCAGTGCTCAACACGAGAGGTTTCCTCCCTGCAAGTAAATCTCGGATAATTCCACCACCGCTTCCAGTAAGAACAGCTGCGACAATAACGGCGCTTAATGGCAATTCCATTTCTACTGCATAGATCCCCCCTTGGATAGCGAAGGCAGAAAGGCCGATCGCATCAAAGAAATTGCCCCATCTTTGCCATAGTTTCAGTAAATTATTAAGAAATAGGAACACGATAGTAATGGACAAAAGGGCAATCTGAAAAAATAGCCCTTGCTCCCATAAAGCAGAAACCGGTACCCCTATCAGTAAGTTGCGAATCGCTCCTCCACCAAAGGCGGTCACTATCCCCAATATATAAACGCCTAAAATATCATACTCTTCTTCCATCGCGATAATGGCACCGCTGATCGCAAAGGCGACGGTTCCGATCATACTTAATACTTCCCAAGTCATAATTGAATTCTCCTCTAAGCTGTCATTCGCATTGCAAAACAATATGATTTTAACATGGAAGATGTTCCCTTAGAAAGGTATTTGTTCAAGAAATATTTCTTACAAATTCGTGTTACGTTATATTTTTTGATATGATGAAGTCGAAGTGTATTCTTTACTAAATATATGCTTAAAGTACTCTTTAATATAGGACTGAAAAATAGGAGGAAACTATTTGTTGGATAAGGAAACAAACATTGAAAAAGTGATCATCGTAGGTTGTCAAACGACGGAAGATGATCTTCGCTATCAATATTCGATGGATGAGTTAGAATCCCTTACTGAAACCGCAAAGGGAAAAGTAGTGGCAAAATTAATTCAGAAGAGAGATCGGATTCATCCATCTACATACATAGGAAAAGGCAAGGTTGCTGAGTTGAAAGCGCTTGAGGAGGAGCTCGAGACCGAACTGATTATATTTAATGATGAGCTGTCACCGAGTCAAGTGAGAAATCTATCTGCTGAACTCGAAGGGCGAATTATTGATCGAACACAATTGATTCTAGATATTTTTGCAACGAGAGCCCGTTCTAAGGAGGGCAAGTTGCAGGTCGAGCTTGCCCAGCTTCAGTATCTGCTCCCAAGACTAGGTGGACAAGGGCTTCAGCTATCAAGACTAGGAGCTGGTATTGGTACAAGGGGCCCTGGTGAAACGAAGCTAGAAAGTGATCGTCGCCATATTCGTAGAAGAATTGATGATATTAAGACTCAGCTTAGTGTCATTGTTCAGCACCGTGATCGTTATCGTGAAAGACGCAAAAAAAATAAGGTTTTCCAAATTGCCTTAGTGGGTTATACAAACGCTGGAAAATCAACATTATTCAACCGTTTGACAGAAGCCGAATCATTTGAAGAAAATCAATTATTTGCGACTCTCGATCCGATGACAAGGAAAATGATTTTACCAAGTGGGTTTGGGACCCTTTTAACTGATACAGTAGGGTTTATTCAAGACTTGCCGACAACTTTAATCGCATCCTTTCGCTCTACCCTTGAAGAGGTAAGGGAGGCCGATTTAATTCTCCATCTTGTCGATATGTCTAATGAAGATTATTTTCAACATGAGCAAACTGTCCATAAGTTATTGGAGGATTTAGAAGTACAGCAAATTCCACAACTAACGGTGTACAATAAAAGAGATATGCAGCATGGGAATTTCGTCCCGACAGCGAAAACGGATACGATTCTTATCAGTGCGTTTGACGAGCAAGATCGGATCTCATTAAAGAAAAAGATCGAACAGATTGTCCTGAAATCGATGGAGATCTATCATGTTGAGGTACCTTCAACGGAAGGAAGGCTCTTATCACAACTGAAGAACGAGACGATTCTAAGGGAGCTTAACTTTGATGAGGAAAAACAAGTATACGTTTGCAAAGGTTATTGTTTAACAGACCATCAAATACTTGGCCAGCTTCATAAATATTCCATTAAAACGAAGGTAAAAAATGATATTTCATGATAGAAGGAGAACAGCATGTTTCAGCAATTAACATTTGGGGATCAATTAGAAAAAGTTATAAGAGAAGTCGAGACACAGGTGCAAGATTTACACAAAGAGATTGATGAACGAATCGACCGTAATCAATTTCGTGTTCTCTCTAGTTTTCAAAAACACCGTGTTAGTGATTCTCATTTTATCCCGACAACAGGATATGGGTATGATGATATTGGTAGAGATACATTAGAAGAGATTTACGCAGAGGTATTAGGAGGTGAAGCGGGACTTGTAAGACCACAAATCATCTCAGGTACACATGCTATTTCAATTGCTCTCTTTGGTGTCCTTAGACCTGGCGATGAGCTTCTCTATATAACAGGAAAGCCTTATGACACTCTTGAAGAAATTGTCGGCATAAGGGGAAATGGAGTAGGGTCACTAAAAGAATACGGGATTTCGTATAATAGTATTCCTTTAACTTCAAAGGGGGATGTGGACTATCCTTCGATTATAGCTTCGATGAACACTAGTACGAAAATGATCGGCATTCAACGTTCGAAAGGCTACGCGAATAGTCCATCTTTTACAGTGAAGCAAATAAAGGGAATGATTGATTTTGTTAAAGAAATTAATCCGAATGTCGTCGTTTTTGTTGATAATTGTTATGGAGAGTTTGTAGAAGATATAGAGCCATGTCATGTTGGCGCAGACTTAATGGCTGGTTCGCTTATCAAGAATCCAGGTGGTGGCCTTGCGAAAACCGGTGGCTATATAGTAGGGAAACAAGAATGGGTTGAAGCCTGTTCGTATCGACTTACTTCTCCTGGGATAGGGAGAGAGGCAGGAGCATCTCTTTATAGTCTGCAAGAAATGTATCAGGGATTTTTCATGGCTCCGCATATTGTCGGACAAGCTTTAAAGGGAGCGATTCTAACAGCAGCGACACTGGAAAAGCTGGGGATGAATACGAATCCAAAGTGGAATGCTCCGCGAACAGATTTAATACAGTCTGTCCAGTTCGATGATCGGGAGAAAATGGTCGCCTTTTGCCAAGCGATTCAATTTTCCTCTCCGATTAATTCGCATGTAACACCATACCCTAGTTATATGCCAGGCTATGAAGATGATGTGATCATGGCGGCAGGAACGTTTATCCAAGGTGCAAGTATCGAGCTTACAGCTGATGGTCCGACTCGTCCACCGTATGTGGCATATGTTCAAGGGGGACTAACATATTCCCATGTCAAAATGGCTATTAGTATTGCGTTAAACCATTTATTAGAAAAGAAACTGCTCATTATAGAATAGATGGTGAGAAAAACACTAGGAAAATAGCCCAAAAAAATAAGAGAAAAATAAATTTTAAAAAAATCATGTAATATAACCTAACATCTGTTGACAGAAAAACTAACATTACTTATAATAAAAGCATGATAGAAAGGTGGAGAGAAAATCGCATGAGCGGAAGTGAAATTCGTCGTACGATGCCACTATTTCCAATAGGAATTGTGATGCAATTAACTGATTTAACTGCTCGGCAAATCCGCTACTATGAAGAACATCAATTGATTTCTCCAGCTCGGACAGAAGGCAATAGGAGAATGTTTTCTCTGAATGATATTGACCTTTTGCTTGAGATAAAAGATCTAATTGATCAAGGGGTTAATCTTGCTGGAATCAAACAACTTTTCTCTGTTAAAGAGAAAGAAGTGGTAACTGAGGAGATGGAAAAGGAAGCTAAAAAAGTAAGACGTGAATTATCTGATGATGAATTGAGGAAGATTTTAAGAAGTGAAATGATGCAAGCTGGTCGTTTCAATCGTTCTTCCCTTCGTCAAGGAGATATGTCTCGCTTTTTTAAGTCATAAAAGGCATTTCTCAATATTTATTTTAGCTGAGATTTGTCAATAAGAAGTGAAAATAGGGAGGAAGTAGAATGGCAAAGTTTACAAAAGATGATATCAAACGATTGGCAAGTGAGGAAAACGTAAAGTTTATCCGTCTACAGTTCACTGACATTTTAGGAACAATTAAGAATGTTGAGATTCCGATCAGTCAGCTAGAAAAAGCGTTAGACAATAAAATGATGTTTGACGGTTCCTCTATTGAAGGATTTGTTCGTATCGAAGAATCTGACATGTACTTATATCCTGATTTAGATACATGGGTTATCTTCCCTTGGACTGCTGAAAAAGGAAAAGTTGCTCGTTTAATTTGTGACATATACAATCCTGATGGGACTCCTTTCTTAGGTGATCCACGTAATAACTTACGTCGTATCTTAAAAGAAATGGAAGAGCTAGGATTCACAGATTTTAATCTTGGACCTGAGCCTGAATTCTTCTTATTTAAGCTTGATGAAAAAGGTGAGCCAACTCTAGAATTAAATGATTCTGGCGGATACTTTGACCTAGCTCCAACGGATTTAGGGGAAAACTGTCGTCGTGATATCGTACTAGAATTAGAGGAAATGGGCTTTGAAATCGAAGCTTCTCACCATGAGGTAGCACCTGGTCAGCACGAAATTGATTTCAAATATGCAGATGCTATCACGGCTTGTGACCAAATCCAAACTTTTAAACTAGTAGTAAAGACAATTGCTCGTAAGCATGGTTTACATGCAACATTCATGCCAAAACCATTATTCGGTGTAAACGGTTCTGGAATGCACAGCAACGTTTCACTATTTAAAAATGGCGAGAATGCATTCTATGATCCTTCTGGAAACTTAGAACTAAGTGATACTGCTCGTCAATTTATCGCTGGGATCATTAAGCATGCACCAGCATTTACAGCCGTAACAAACCCAACAATTAACTCTTATAAGCGTTTAGTTCCTGGTTATGAAGCTCCTTGTTACGTTGCATGGTCTGCTAGAAACCGCTCACCATTAATTCGTATCCCTGCTTCTCGTGGTCTAAGCACTCGTGTTGAGGTAAGAAGTGTAGACCCATCTGCTAACCCATACTTAGCAATGGCTGTTCTTCTAAGTGCTGGTCTTGACGGAATTAAGAACAACTTAACTCCTCCAGCTCCAGTAGACCGCAACATCTACGTTATGTCTAGAGAAGAGCGTATCGAAGAAGGTATCGTTGATTTACCAGCAACTTTAGCTCATGCACTAGATCAACTTAAAGCAGATGAAACAATGACAGCTGCTCTTGGAGAGCATATACTAGAGCATTTCCTAGAAGCAAAAGAAATTGAATGGGATATGTTCCGTACACAAGTTCATCCATGGGAAAGAGAGCAATACATGTCAATGTATTAATCAATCGAAAACCCTTGATACCATAGGTATTGAGGGTTTTTTGTTAGCGTAAAATTATGAATCTACTAGATGGAGACCTCTGAATTTTTTTCAGAGGTCTCCATTTAATTATGTGGTAATTATTGTATCGCTTATTGGAGCAAAGTTTGTAACAACTAAGACAATAGGAGAACTTTCTTCAATTGTTGAATCAGCGGGAACGGTAATGACCAATTGTCCTACTCCTGTACCACCTGGAGTATAGGCAATTAGGTCATCCATTTGTAGCACACCGTTCACATATACATTAATGTAACTGTTATCAGCAACTAATTCTGGAAGTTCAGTGGCATCTAATCCGGTATCAGTCCAAAAATCTTCAACAGCAATGGTTAAGGTACCTTCACCTACTACTTGAGCATCAGCTTCATTGAAAAATCTTTCAACAGTTGGAAAAGTACCAATCGTTGAATCAGCAGTAATGGCAAGTTTCATAATTTGTAGAGGCATGATCAACTCTCCTTTCTTCTTTTCTAGCATGTTATGCATCAAATCATTTCTTGACTAAACTAAAAGGTAAATCATATAAGTCCAAGCACCGATTCAGGACAAATTTATATAATGTTGAGGGGAGGAGAGAAATAAGGAAGGAGTGATTAATGAATGGTATCTAAAAAGCGTACTTGTTCTAGAAATTCATCAAAACCTTATTTAACAATACCGACTGTGCCTTCCATTAAGTCATTCCATCGTGTTCCTAAAAAAGTGAAAGTATATGAATATTTTGCAGTTTCCGATGGATATTCAAAAATTTTTAAAGAGGAAGATGGAATTGTGGAAATAGGAAGACAAGTAATTTTAGATCCTTCAAAAGTTTCTTATATGAATCTTTTTATTAACGGAGTATTGCAACCTAAAGAAAACTATGAAGTCCTAAATGGAGAAATTGAGTTAAAAACAGAAGACGTACCACCTAAAGGTGCCCCAGTCATCCTGCAAATGTTTACATTTTAAAGTATATTGAAAATGATTCGCCTTCTTATTGTTTTGAAAAATGAGTTTCTTAAACTTAGGACAAGTTTGGAACTGAGTATGAAGGATGAATTAGAAATATCATGCTTACTTATTATCGTGGTCAGCCATATCCTTCATCCGCATGATCATATATTCAGTTTGAAATAATGCAAAAAGGATAAAAAGGGGAGTGAACATAAAGATGATTTTTCGATGCCATTTTAAGTTATATTTCATCACGAGTGAGGAGGAAATGAAGCTAATTAGGAATTGAGAAATGAGATTGCCCATATGTGAAGTCCTTTCAAAAGTTCTTTTCTCTTAATATGTACACTCTAAAGAATTTCATTCGTTAAGAACAAAAGAAAAAAAGCAGGAGCACCTGCTTTTACGAGATTGATAATTTTAGTGTATGTGACGATAAACACCGATTACTTTACCTAAAATGGAAACATTTCTTAAAATAATAGGCTCCATTGTTGAGTTTTCAGGCTGCAAACGAATATAATCCTTTTCCTTAAAGAAACGTTTGACCGTTGCTTCATCCTCTTCCGTCATTGCTACAACAATATCTCCGTTACTAGCAGACTGCTGCTGTCTCACAATAACGAAATCTCCGTCTAGAATTCCTGCCTCAATCATACTTTCACCCATAATTTCGAGCATAAATACATGTTCATCATCAGCAGCAAAGCGCTCAGGTAATGGGAAGTATTCTTCAACGTTTTCAATTGCCGTGATAGGTAATCCTGCTGTTACTTTCCCTACTACTGGTACATTTACTACTCTACTTTTTGGAATATTCGCTTCTTCATCAGCTTCTAAGATTTCTATTGCACGTGGTTTCGTTGGGTCCCTGCGGATAAGCCCTTTACTTTCAAGTCTAGCTAAATGCCCATGAACGGTTGAGCTAGATGCGAGGCCAACAGCTTCACCGATTTCTCTTACGGATGGTGGATATCCCTTTAATTTGACCTCATCTTTTATAAATTCAAGAATATCTTGCTGTCTTTTTGATAGCTTTACCATATTACACACCTCGAATTCTATTTCTTGCTTTGATTATAGCATGTATTTCCAACTGGTACAAACATAAGTTCGAATTTTTTGTTGACTAAAAACAAATGTTCGTATTATAATGAATTTAACAACGAACATACATTCTTAATTTGAGGAGTGGAAAAAATGAAAAAATTATGGAATCAATATTGTTATGCTATTATTTTAATCGGTTTAAGTTGTGTTTTAACATTAATGTTGGCAGATAAATCACCAACTTCTATAGAGGAAGATTATTTATCGATAAAGGTTGAGGAAGGAGATTCCTTATGGAAGTTGTCTAAAACATATGCTGAAGAGCATCAGCTTTCACCCAAAGAGTTTATTAATTGGGTTAAGCAAGCAAATGAAATAGACGATGCATTATATGTTGGGGACTCTATCGTCATTCCTGTCAAAAAGGATAGATTGTATATTGCTAGTAGTGGAGAAACGGAATAAAAGGGAAGTATGATGAAAGCTATTATCTATTGTCGTGTTAGTACAAAAAAAGATACTCAAGAAACATCAATTGTGAGACAGGAAGAAGAATTGCTCAGCTTAGCAGCACAATATCAATTTGATGTGCTTAAAGTGATAAAGGAAAAAGCTAGTGGTTATGATTATGAGCGGGATGGAATATTAGAGCTGCTTTCGCTCATAAAAGATAAAGACGTAAAAGCGGTTCTTATTCAAGATGAGACGAGACTTGGAAGGGGAAATGCAAAAATCGCCCTCCTTCATTGCATTATGAAAGAGAACGTAACTTTATATACGATCGCTCATAATGGAGAACTACAAATATCAGAATCAGATTCAATGGTCTTGCAAATCGTTGGCATGGTCGAAGAGTATCAGAGAAAATTACATAATATTAAGATTAAAAGAGGTATGAAGAGAGCCATTAAAGATGGATATGAGCCTCAAAGGAATCTTAAAAATCTTGGTTCTAATAGCGGTAGAGAAAAACTAGAAGTACCAATAGAAGAAATTGTTCGCTTACGCCGAAATGAGTTAACTTTTGCAGAAATCGCTGCTACATTAAGAGGGTTCGGATACCCTGTTTCAAAAGCAACTGTTCATCGTAGATATAAGGAATATATGGAGAAAACAATTACGCCAGAGGATTAGGCTCTTTTCTTGTAATCGTTTATAGATTCTTGTAATATGAAACTTACTTAGTTTGTGAAGTAGAATCATTCAAATCTTTCTATAAATACAATAATCATATAAGTATCCATATACTCGATCAAGAAAAAAGGAGCTTAACTATGCTATCAAAAGATAAGTTGGCTAGGATTAATGAATTGGCTAAAAAGGCAAAGCAAGAGAGTTTAACAGCGGAAGAAGCGAAAGAACAGTCCGTGCTCAGGAAGGAATATTTGGAGACTTTTCGTTCATCAATGTTAAATACGTTAAAAGGTGTTACGATTATTGATCCAAAAGGAAATGATGTTACTCCTAACAAGCTGAAGGAGTATCAAAATAAAAACAAATTACATTAAATTTTTTAAGGAATACAAAAAGCTGTATTCCTTTTTGTATTATATGTTATGGACACATAGTTGAAGATGTAAAGTGGCAAAATAGGAACAAATTGGACTTTTTTGTTGAGAAAACAAGTGGTCCACTATATATTTAATAGGTAGAGTGGATTTCGTTCTGTTATGAAATGATAGAAATCCGAGGTAATAAGCTATTTGATTATTATCGAAAATTCACTTATGTGAGCTAATTATAGGAGGGGTACAATAAATGTTTGGACAAGTTGATGCATTATCGGTTAACGCAATAAGAACATTATCCATTGATGCGATTGAGAAGGCGAATTCAGGGCATCCTGGAATGCCTATGGGAGCTGCTCCAATGGCATATACACTATGGTCGAGATATATGAACCATAATCCGAAAAATCCGCAGTGGTTTAACCGGGATCGTTTCGTATTATCTGCTGGCCATGGTTCCATGTTGTTATATAGCCTATTACATTTGTCAGGCTATGATCTTTCGATTGAAGATTTAAAAGAATTTCGTCAGTGGGGAAGTAAAACTCCAGGACACCCTGAATATGGTCATACGGCAGGTGTTGATGCAACAACAGGTCCATTAGGTCAAGGAATTTCAATGGCTGTTGGGATGGCGATGGCAGAAAGACATTTGGCAGCTGTCTATAATAAAGAGAATTATGAGCTTGTTGACCATTATACATACAGTATTTGCGGTGATGGCGATTTAATGGAAGGTGTTTCAGCTGAAGCTGCTTCTTTAGCAGGTCACTTAAAACTTGGCAAGCTTGTTGTGTTGTATGATTCCAATGATATTTCTCTTGATGGGGATTTAGACCGTTCATTCTCTGAAAGTATCGAGAAACGATTCAAGTCTTACGGATGGCAATACATTCGTGTTGAAGACGGTAATGATCTTGAAGAGATTGCAAAAGCACTTGAAGAAGCGAAGAGTGATGAAACTCATCCTACAATGATTGAAGTTAGAACAGTCATTGGTTACGGTTCTCCGAATAAATCAGGAAAATCCGATGTTCATGGTGCTCCATTAGGTGCGGATGAACTAAAACTTACGAAGGAATCTTACCAGTGGACATTTGAAGAAGACTTCCATGTTCCTACTGAAGTATACGACCAATTTAAACAGCTCGTTGCTGAAAATGGTGAAAAGAAAGAAAAAGAGTGGAGCGAATTATTTGCTTCATACAAACAAGCATATCCTGAGTTAGCTGCTCAGTTCGAAACGGCTAACCATGGTGCCTTAGTTGAAGGTTGGGATAAGGATTTACCGGTTTATGAAGAAGGTAAGAGTTTGGCAAGCCGTGCATCCTCTGGAGAAGCGTTAAATGCGATTGCTCAGAATCTTCCATACTTAATTGGGGGCTCAGCTGACCTAGCCGGTTCGAATAAAACGACGATTAAAGGTGTTGGTGATTTCACACCTGAGACATTTGAAGGAAGAAATATTTGGTTTGGAGTTCGTGAATTCGCAATGGGCGCGGCCTTGAATGGAATGGCTCTTCATGGCGGATTAAAAGTATTCGGTGGAACATTCTTTGTTTTCTCTGATTACTTACGTCCAGCTATCCGCTTAGCTGCATTAATGAACTTACCAGTGACTTATGTCTTTACACATGATAGTATTGCGGTCGGTGAAGATGGACCAACTCATGAGCCTGTAGAACAGTTAGCTAGCTTAAGAGCGATGCCAAATCTCGATGTATTACGCCCAGCGGATGGGAATGAAACAGCTGCTGCATGGAAGCTTGCAGTTGAATCTACTGATCGTCCGACAGCTCTAGTACTTACTCGACAAAACTTACCAACACTGAATAAGACAGCAGAAAATGCCTATGAAGGTGTTTCTAAGGGTGCATATGTTGTTTCACCTGCTAATACAGACACACCAGATGTCCTTTTACTTGCTACTGGCTCTGAAGTATCTTTAGCGGTTGAAGCACAAAAGTCTCTTGAGAGTGAAGGAATTCATGCTTCTGTCGTAAGCATGCCTTCATGGCACCGTTTTGAACAACAATCACAGGAATATAAGGATAGTGTCATTCCAAAGAGCGTGAAGAAACGTTTAGGAATTGAAATGGCAACATCCCTAGGTTGGCACCGTTACACAGGTGACGAAGGTGATGTTTTAGCAATTGATCAATTTGGTGCATCAGCTCCAGGTGAAAAAATCATGGAAGAGTATGGATTTACTGCTCAAAATGTTGTAGCGCGAGTTAAAGCAATGCTTAACAAATAATAGATAGCAAAAATAGGACCGATTCGGACACTCGAATCGGTCCTATTTTATTTATATTTAGTAAAGAATCTTGTGAAAATAGCGATTTCGACAAAATAAGCGGAATTTTTCAACTATTTAAGACAAACATTTGCTCAAATTTTTAATATAATGAAATAAAAGGGTTAATGAAGGAGGAGTTATGGTTGAGAAGTTATCAATTATACATAATTACAGATGAATTTGCCTCCCATTATTTCGGAAGAGAGTCGATGTTTTTTCAACTGTTTAAAGAATATGAAGTAGCGTTGGGGGAGCTGTATTCTATCATTACGAAACAAATTATTTATATCACGAAACCGGTCCCTAGCATTCGACTCCATCAATACATACAGCAGCAGCTACAAAATACTTCAGGCTACTCTTTTAAGAATGGTGTTTATAGAATTGACTATGGCAAGAGTAGTAGAGCAAAATTAGAAGTATTTGATCGATTTTTGATGATTGAAGCAGAAGGAAGTTATGAAGCGGAGACATGCTTTTTTGAAGTGTTGAGAAAGAATGAAGGAGCGTTTTTAGCTGTTGACTTAAAAAACGATCGTTATGGGTGGTTAAAACCAATTAAAGAACAAAAATTTGTCTAGTATATGATATTGATTAATGACCTGATTGTGTTTTTTCATTAAATTTTAGAAAACCTTCCATAAATATAGGAAAATTTCCTGCAAATATTGTATAATAGCCTTTGGTCTAGTACACTGTATGATAGACAACATGAAGGAGGAAGTAAAATGGTTTGGTGGGGATATCTACTAATCGTAGTTGCTCTACTTGGTGGAGTAGCATTAGGATTTTTCATTGCTCGACGATATATGATGAGCTATTTAAAGAAAAATCCGCCAATCAATGAACAAATGCTTAAAATGATGATGATGCAAATGGGACAAAAACCATCGCAAAAGAAAATCAATCAAATGATGGCTGCCATGAACAAACAGCAAGGGAAATAAAATCCTATAAACGTTTGTCATTTGATTCATAGCAATTATGAAGGAGAATTTCACCTCATCTAAAAGGTCGAAACCTTCAGTAGATTTATTCGTCATAATTGCTTTATTTTTCTTAATTCAATCAAAAGGCTACTTTTCCTGTTGAACCTTCAGCAGAAAAGGTGGTCTTTTTTGTGTTGTTGGAGACCATTATGAAGCATACAAAATGATTTAATACCCTTAGATATTTTTCACTATACGTTGATATTAAGGATAGATGAGGTAGCCAAAACATAGTTATTTTGTTATAATAAGAACGTATGTTCCTTGTGTTAGTGTACCCACTGAATAAATCTTCCATATATTAAAAATATTTGGTAAAATATTTTGGTTGAGTTAAATTTAAGAAACTTCAAAGATGGATTGTGTGATCGTATTCTGATCAAATGCTACGATAGCCGGAGGACGACAATATGAAAGTTTTTTTGCAATTATCCTGGTTTTTTAAACAAGAAAGAAAGGCATACATAACGGGGACGATCCTCCTCCTAATTGTCGCTGTACTACAACTAGTACCACCAAGAATTATTGGGATTGTCGTTGATGAAATAGATCAAGGAGCGTTAACAATGAGCAACCTCTTACTTTGGATTGGGGTACTAATTGTCGCTGGTCTAATGATGTATGTATTACGTTTTTATTGGCGAATTATGATCTTTGGATCAGCCGTAAAGCTTGCACGACAGCTTCGAAAGGATCTATTTAATCATTTTACGAAAATGTCTCAAGCTTTTTATCAAAGAAAAAGGACTGGAGATTTAATGGCTCATGCTACAAATGACCTCCAGGCGATACAGCAAACAGCAGGAGCAGGCGTATTAACATTAGTAGATTCGTTGGCAACAGGAGGCTTTGTGATTATCGCCATGGCGGCTACGATTAGCTGGAAACTTACTCTTATTGCACTGATTCCGATGCCATTAATGGCGATTTTAACAAGCTGGTATGGTACTTTGCTTCACCGACGTTTCCATAAAGCGCAGGAAGCGTTTTCTTCCCTTAATGATAAGACACAGGAAAGCATTAGTGGGATTAAAGTCATTAAAACGTTCGGGCAAGAGAAAGAGGATATTGAGGATTTTCGTAAACAATCCGATGACGTGGTGAAGAAGAATATTTCAGTGGCAAAAATTGATTCTCTTTTTGATCCAACGATTTCGATTGTCGTAGGTATTTCCTTTTTCTTATCGATTGTATTTGGTGCTCGTTATGTTTTAAATGGTGAAATTACGATTGGAGAGCTTATTTCTTTTACCACTTACTTAGGGTTACTTATTTGGCCAATGCTAGCATTTGGTTGGCTCTTTAATATCGTAGAAAGAGGAAGAGCATCCTATGATCGTGTTTCAAGTCTTCTAGCTGAAAAAGCAGAAATAGTCGATAAGAAGGATGCACTCGATTTCATTCCGAGTGGCAACCTCGATTTTCAAATTGCGTCCTTTACATACCCAGGTGAAAAGGTACCCATGCTACATGATATTCATTTTTCCTTAAAGCAAGGTGAAACATTAGGAATTGTCGGCAAAACAGGAGCAGGAAAGACTACCTTACTAAAACTTTTAATCCGTGAGTTTGATATCGATAATGGTGCTGTCACCTTTGGTGGCAGAGAAATTACTGAATATAAAATTCAAAAGTTACGAGAGGCAATCGGGTATGTTCCACAAGATCATTTTTTATTTTCAGCTTCTATAAGTGAAAATATTGCGTTTACCAACCCTAAGATTGAGGAGGAAAATGTTCATCAGGCAGCAAAGATTGCCAATATTCATGATGATATTCTTCAACTTACAGGCGGCTATAACACAATCGTTGGTGAAAGAGGCGTTTCCCTATCAGGAGGACAGAAGCAACGTATATCGATTGCAAGAGCTTTATTAATGGATCCTGAAGTCTTAATTCTCGATGATTCACTTTCTGCCGTTGATGCAAAAACAGAAGAAGAAATTCTAAACGCATTAAAGCAAGAAAGAACTGGTAAAACGACGATTATTACTGCCCATCGCTTAAGTGCCATTGAACATGCGAATCTTATTCTTGTATTGGATGAGGGTAGAATCATTGAAAGAGGTACACACGAGCAATTAATGGATGTGGGTGGATGGTACAAGGAAATGTATCTTCGTCAGCAATTAGAAGAACTTGTGGAGCAAGGAGGTTAATTTCATGGAGAATCATACAACGAGTAAAGAGCAACGGCGCGTATTATTTCGTCTCCTTGCATACACGAAGCCTCATATAAAGACGATCATTCTTGCCTTTTCGTTACTGCTTATTGCAACGGTTGGGGACATTCTTGGTCCAATCCTTGTCTCCATTTTCATCGATGATTATTTAAGACCTAGAAATATTGTGTTTGAAGCTCTTTTTATTCTGGGAGCATCCTATATGGGCATACAAGTGTTGAATATTGTTGTTTCATACTTTCAACTTTTGAAATTTCAAGAAATTGCTTTGAAAATCATTCAAGCCATGAGAGTTGATGTCTTTTCCAAGGTCCAATCGCTAGGATTGAAATACTTTGATAAAACACCAGCCGGCAGCATTGTCTCAAGAGTAACGAATGATACAGAAGCGATTAAGGAAATGTTTGTTACCGTCCTTGTTACGTTTATCCAAAGTGGTTTCTTAATGGGGGGAATTTTGGTAGCAATGTTCATCCTCAATAAGGAGCTGGCTCTATTCTGTTTGTTGATATTACCGATTCTCTATCTGATTATTCGGTCGTATAGACGTTTAAGCTCAAAGTTTTACCATGATATGAGAGAAAGACTGAGTCAGCTAAATGCGAAACTTAGCGAGTCACTTCAGGGGATGGGAATCATTCAGGTGTTTAGGCAGGAAAAAAGACTAAGAAAAGAATTTGAAGATATCAATGAAAATCATTTTCTTGCCGGAATGAAAAATATTCGAGTTGATGGACTTTTACTCCGTCCTGCCATTGATTTAGTGTATATTGGTGCACTTATTTTGATTTTAAGTTTCTTTGGGATTACATCATTTGATCGACCCGTTGAAATTGGCATTTTGTACGCCTTTATTAACTATCTTGATCGATTCTTTGAACCAGTTAATAATCTGATGCAACGTCTTTCATTATATCAACAAGCTATAGTCGCAGCCGCACGTGTTTTTAAATTACTGGACGAAGAAGAATTGGCTCCAAAACAAGCATTAGATGGTGGAAAAATAGTAAACGGAGAAATTGAATTCAAGGATGTTAGTTTTTCTTATGATGGCAAAAGGGAGGTACTAAAAAACATTTCCTTTGTCGCAAAGCCAGGAGAAACTGTCGCACTTGTTGGACATACTGGTAGCGGAAAGAGCTCCATTATTAATTTGATGATGCGTTTTTATGAATTTGAGCGGGGAAAAATACTCGTAGACGGTCAATCGATTCGAAATTATCGAGAGAGTGAGCTAAGATCAAAAATTGGTTTAGTTCTTCAAGATCCATTTTTGTTTTATGGAACGATTAAAGAGAATATCCGACTTCACAATCAAGAAATGTCTGATGAGGAAATTGAAGAGGCAGCTAAGTTTGTTCAAGCCCATCTGTTTATTGAAAAACTTGAAGGTGGATTTGACCACCAAATGGTAGAACGTGGTTCGACGCTATCGAGTGGACAGCGACAACTTATTGCTTTCGCGAGAACGATTGCCGCAAACCCGAAAATTTTAGTTCTTGATGAGGCAACTGCCAATATTGATACTGAAACAGAAGAAGCAATTCAGACGGCACTATCTCGCATGCGTGAAGGACGGACAACGATTGCCATTGCCCATAGACTTTCAACGATTCAGGATGCAAATCTGATTCTTGTCTTGCATCAAGGGGAAATTGTCGAAAGAGGAACTCACCAGGAACTTCTAGCACATAAGGGACTTTATCACAAAATGTATTTACTACAAAACGGCGCTCCTGAAAAATTAGAAGATGTGGTTGGATAGCTAAAAATAGAACTATCACACGAAGTTCAAATGCTATTTCATATCATTTTATTGCAAACTTTGCTAAAATGGATGAATAAAAAGACCATTTTTCAGGAGTTGTTATCATGACAGATGTGAACGTGTTCCTCGCTCTTGGGGCAGGGTTCCTTAGCTTTATCTCACCTTGTTGCCTACCGCTATATCCAGCATTCCTCTCTTACATTACAGGAATGTCTGTAGGGGAATTGAAGAACGAGAATGCTATGCTACAAAGAAGAAGCCTTTTACATACACTATTTTTCCTATTAGGATTTTCGATCATCTTTTTAGCATTAGGATTTAGTACAACTTTTATTGGAGAGTTTTTTAGTCAGTATCAAGACCTTATCCGTCAGTTAGGGGCTATTCTTATTGTTTTCTTTGGTCTTATGATTGTTGGAATATTAAATCCTGAGCTTCTAATGAGAGATCGAAAATATGAATTTAAAAGTAGACCAACTGGATACTTCGGTTCTGTCTTAATTGGGATTGCCTTTGCGGCTGGCTGGACTCCTTGTACAGGTCCTATTTTGATGACTGTCATTGCCCTTGCGGCAGCAAACCCTGGTTCAGGATTAGTCTATATGATTGCCTATATTCTCGGCTTTGCGATTCCGTTTCTTGTTCTTTCATTCTTCATTGGAAAAATGAAATGGATACGAAAGCATAATGTTTTAATTATGAAAATTGGTGGCTATATTATGATTGTAATGGGAATTGTGTTATTCTTCGATTGGATGACAAAGATTATTATTATCTTTTCTGGTCTATTTGGAGGGTTTAAAGGATTTTGAATTTTTAACTGTACGTCCGTGACTATTTTCCTATACGAATTATAATTATTGGAGAAAAATCCGACATAAAATAAGAAATTTGTCGGATCCTATTCATTGAAATTTCTAACTTGTTCCTATATATTATTAGTTGAATCATTTTTTTAAAGGACCTCATATTGAAGTTGATAGATGTATTTACTAGATTGAAGAATAGATATGATGTATGTTCAATCTGTCTACGATCGTATTGAATTTTCTCCGTACAAATAGCTTTTGTTAGAGATGAAATCTATCATTTTAATGGATATTCTTTTGTGTAAGATCTGTGGGGGTATACAACGATGGCGAGAATATTAATAGTAGACGATGCAAAGTTTATGAGATTGACCTTATCGAATATTTTGACAAAAGCAAACCATGAGGTAGTCGGTGAAGGCGAGAATGGAAGAGATGCTGTAGAGCTTTATCGAGAGCTCAATCCAGATTTGGTTACACTGGATATTACCATGCCGGAAATGAGTGGACTTGATGCGATCAAGGAAATCAGAAATGAATTTCCAAATGCAAAAGTGATTATGTGTTCAGCGATGGGACAACAAAAAATGGTTGTTGAATCAATAGAAGCAGGGGCTAAAGATTTTATCGTAAAGCCTTTTGATGAAGGAAGAGTTTTGGAAGCAGTAAACCGTGTATTAAACTAATAAAAAGGCCCTTTTCGCTAACATTGTTGCTTATCTTTGGGAATTAATAAGTAAAAAAAAAGCCTGTATCTCCTCTTAGAGACTAAAAGAGGAAGCGAAAAGTGCCGTCGCACATTTAATGTATAGCAGTAATTGAAATATATAGGGTAAAAACCAGGTTCTCGGTTTTTACGAAAAACTACAATCTATACGTAAACAGTGAATAAAAGCCATTTAGGGGACAACCTTAAATGGCTTTCGTTATTATTTTGGTACATTCGGTAAAAAAAGGGCACAAATTTCACTTGAATGATCTAAATCCTTGTCTCCAACGACATTTGTTTAGTATATAATGATAGGGAGTATCTTGAAAAAATTTTGTGTGGTAAAACAACATTAAACGAGTTGATATGGTATCAAACATATCAAGTGAAATTAAGAGTAAAGGATGTCTCTTCTATGGACTATGTGGTCATTACATCAATTGGGGCTGTAATTATGGCAGTCTTTGCTATGATTGTTCGAATGAAAGCAGCAAAAAAACCGGTATCCGCTAAAAAAATCATTTTGCCACCTGTTTTTATGAGTACTGGGGCACTCATGTTTATTTTTCCAATGTTCCGTGTGACTCCGCTAGAGATTGTCGAAGCGATGACAGTTGGTTTTCTATTTTCAATATTACTGATTAAAACATCTAAATTTGAAATACGTGATAATGATATTTACTTAAAGCGTTCCAGAGCCTTTATCTATATTCTAATCATATTACTTGTCGTAAGGGTCCTTGCAAAGCTCGTTCTAAGTTCAACCATTGATGTCGGTCAATTGGGGGGGATGTTCTGGATATTAGCGTTCGGCATGATCGTTCCTTGGAGAATAGCCATGTATCTGAACTATCGAAAGCTACAGCAACAGCTTTTTGAAGATATACCGACTAAGACAGTATAAAAAAGAGAGTCTGGAACCTCATCCAGACTCTCTTTTTTATGATTAGAACAAATGTTGATATGGTGCCACATCAATTCTTTTTTCGTTTAGTTTCTTCAATAAAAATTTATGGTCTCTTTTTGGTGTAGCTAAAATGTATCCTCTTATGACGAGGTCTTCTGTCACTTTATCTCGCTTTTCAGTTAAAGTGAGCTCACCAATTTTCCCTGCAATTTTGTGTCTAGCAACATCCCGAAAAAGCTCTGGTACAGGACTGACTAAATCTTCAAGCAATTCTTTTTGCTCGTCGTTCCACAGATGTCTCGTTTGACTTACGTAGTACTCTTCCCATTCCATATCCGATTTTCCGTCTTCTTTAGGGAGTTTCTTCAAGAACTTTCTAAACATGAAGTATCCACCAATGGCCATTGAGCCAGCGAACACAAATACCCAAACTACTATGAACCAACCAAACCAACCTTCTAGCATTTCATTCACCTACAAAACAGTATAATGTCAACCCTATTATAGACGTTCAAACTATGTTTAGACAAGACATGAGGGGGAATTTCGCAATGAACCACGGTTTTATATATTTAGAAATAAAAAAAAGCTGCCTATCATCTAAGGTAGCTTCAATATCAAAAAGGTAGTATGTAGTTGTTGGCGGGACCGCCTGGGAATCGAACCCAGCTATCCTGGCACGCAGGACACAGACGGTTTTGAAGACCGCGGAGGACACCAGTACCCCATTCAGCCCCGTATAGAACAATTCTCATTATACCTAGAAAGATATGTTCTTACAATAATAAATGTGGATTTAATGTTCTATTATCAAGAGTTTTTCACATTATTGTAATAAATACCTTTTTAATATGTGAAATTTTAGTAAGTAGTAAAGAGAAGAGATTAATATTTGTTCTAATTCTAGATTAGATCAAATGAATGACAAAGCTAACTATGGCAGGAACCGTCAAAATAATCACAACTACTCTAAATAAATGAATCGATAAAACGGTGGGGATATCTGTTTCATATCTTTCCGCAATTAAAGACATTTCGCTCATCCCTGCAGGGGCAGAACTAGCTAGTGCAGTACATGGATCAAATCTCAAATATCGGTGGAGAATGAACGCCAATAATAAGCCGAGAATGGTATTGATTAAGGATACGAGAAGTCCAGGAATCCAAATCTGTTTTATTAAATCGAACGTTTCTGTAGTGAAAGCTAGCCCGATGTTACCACCAACAATAACTTGTATGATTTTTTTGATTTTTAAAGGGAATTTTGGCACATTTTTTTTGAATATTGTCCAGAGTGAAATAACGAGTACAGAACCTAAGAAAACGCCTAAAGGGAATTGCGTGCAATACCCGACAAATCCTCCTATAAATGCAAGGATGATAATGAGCGTCCACTGTTTTAGTTGAACATTCATATGGATAGAGTTCTCCTCCTTTTTAGTTAACTGAGCGTTCGCACATTTTTTCTAGTATGTTTGTTGAGTTCAGTATCAATCTCTTTATCTCGCTTATAAAAATAGTTTAAAAGTATCGTGAAAAATGACATCACAACTATTACGCGGATGAGATGAATGACTACAATAATTGGTGCTTCCAACTTTAAAGCTTTTGCGGTAATAGCCATTTCTGGGATTCCCCCGGGGGAGGAGGATAAGATTGAGGCCCCTAAATCAAGAAATGTTAACTTATCGACTAAAAAACCAGTTCCTACAGACATGAGGATAACGCTGCAAAAGATAAATATGAAACTGAAAAATAATTTTTTAATTTGCTCTTTTGTTAATTTTATAAAAGATAAGCCAAACATCGTTCCTAATAATAGTTGAACGATAAATGTGAGAGGAGTTGAAGTTTGGAAGGAAAGGATTTCAAAGTGTTTGCTAATTCCAACAGCAAACATCGCTCCAATCATCGTCCCGAGCGGTAATTTTAAATATGATCCGATGATGCCTCCTAATGCGGCTATCGTGAGAAATAGGGAAAACTGTAAAAAAATCAACGCATTTACCTCCAAAATATTTGACACTTATTGTGCTATTGTAAAACAAAAATATTACATTAAATAATAAGAATTTTTTTAATCTATCATAAAAATAATGAATATTTTATGCATTTAATATACACGGGACCTTTTTCATGGTTGGTTGTCCGTAAATAGTCCTATAGAAAAAAAGGATAACAATTTATTTCCTAATCTAATTAGTTTATGTTTAAAGAAAAGAAAAAAATGGCACCGTTTTCATTGATTTTATTGGGTTTTCAGAAAAAACCATGTCATATTTATTGACAATATATTGGATATCTTGTTCGATTTTTATTATATTAAGAACAATATTTAATTTACTGAATATTAAATAATTTCAGTATTGATAGTTTTTTAACGTTATTTTCCTGGTGGTTTTATGTATAAAAATTCAATTAATTTGGAGGTTATGCAATGAAAACAAGTACGTATTCGGATCTAGTAAAAGAAGTTTACCAAAGGATTTCATCTCATGAGTTGGTAAAGGAAGGACTTGAATTTCTAAAAGAAGATCATGAGCAAACCATCGAAGAACAAATTGTCATTGCAGAAATTCCAGCCCCACCTTTTAAGGAAGAAAAGCGTGCCAAATTTATCCTTTCGAAATTAAAGGATTTAGCACTTGAAAATGTTGAAATGGATGAAGAAGGGAATGTTTTCGGTTTACTTCGTGGAGTGGGAAATGGTCCGAAAATATTCGTTTCAGCCCATCTTGATACAGTTTTCCCTGAAGGTACAGACACAACTGTTAAAAAAGAGAACGGGATTCTTTTTGCCCCAGGAATTGTTGATGATACGAGTGGGTTAGCAGAAATGATATCAATCATACGAGCATTTAAAGAAAAGAAGATCCAACCGATTGGAGATATTGTGTTTGGGGGAACAGTTGGAGAAGAAGGGTTAGGAAATTTACGAGGTGTTCGCGCGTTCTTTAATAATCATCAGGATATTGATGGATTTATTTCCATTGATGGCCCAGAAATTTCGAGAATTTGTTATAAAGGTACAGGAAGTTATCGGTACAAGGTTACATATAAAGGACCTGGTGGACACAGTTTCGGTGCATTTGGGCTACCAAGCGCCATCCATGCACTAGGTAGGGCGATTGCTGAAATTGCAGACATTCAATCAAAAGCTGATCCAAAAACGACATTTACCGTTGGAGAAATAGGTGGTGGAACTTCTGTTAATGCGATTGCGGCAGAAGCGCATATGTATGTTGACTTACGTTCGAATGATCCGCAGGAGCTGGTGAAGTTAGAACAGCAGTTTTTAGCGATCATTGAGAAAGCTTGCGAAGATGAAAATGCACGCTGGAATACAGACAAAATTAAGTTGATGACAGAAAAAATCGGAGATCGTCCAGCTGCGACACAACCTGATGATACACCTATTGTCCAGATTGCGAGTGCTGCAACAGAAGCATTGGGTATAAAGCCAACATTAGCTGGCCCTAGTAGTACGGATTCTAACGTGCCTATGAGTTTAGGAGTACCGTCGGTGACGTTAGGCAAGGGAGGGAAAAGTGGAGGAGCACATACATTAGATGAATGGTTTGATCCGACTGATTCCTATCATGGACCACAGAGAGCTTTCCTAACCATTGTTGGCCTTGTAGGAGGGGAAAATATATGTGAACCACTCCTTCCAAAGAAAAAATAGATTGATTCTACTAGAGGAAAAGTAATAAACGGGTTTAAAACTATAAAGGGGGTGGAGATGAGTATGAATAAAAAAATTGTTTACCTATTCATGCTAATGTTGTCATTAATTGTTGCGGGTTGTAATGGAGGAGCGAATGAAGCTTCAAATGAAAATGGTGAAAATATCGAAAAAACGACGGGTGGTGAATTAAGAGCTGCCTTAGGGCAACAACCGGAAACACTAGACCCGCAAATCAGTACAGGAGCCACAGTAAAATATGTTACTAGACATATTTTTGAATCTCTCCTAACCTTGGATTCTAATTTTCAACCAGTTCCTGAATTAGCAGAATCATATGAGAAAAGTGAGGATGGATTAACTTATACATTTAAGCTACGGGAAAATGTTACCTTCCATAATGGTAAACCTATGATGGCAGAAGATGTTGTTGCCTCTATGAATCGCTGGAAGGAGCAATCTGCTGTAGCGCAACAAATTCTTGGTGAGGGAGCTATTTTTGAGGAGGTAGATGAATACACGGTTGAGTTAAAGTTGGAAGCTCCTAGATTAACAGCGGTAGACGCAATTGCTTCACCAAAACAATTTGCTGGAATTATGCCGAAGGAAGTAATTGAATCTGCTCCTGCTGAGGGAATCGAAGAATATATTGGAACTGGTCCATTTAAATTTGAAGAGTGGAAACAAGACCAATACATTCATTTGTCCAAATATGAGGAATATGAACCAGTTGATTTACCATCTGACGGCTTGTCTGGAAAAAAAGAAGCGTTAGTAGATGATCTCTATTTCGAAATTGTAACAGATCCATCTACACAATTGTCAGGCTTACAAACGGGACAGTATGATGTCGCTTATTCACTACCAAATGATAATTATGAGCAACTAAAAAATGACGAAAATTTAAAAACATATACAGACCTATATGGAAATGGTCTCCATCACTTCAATAAAAAAGAAGGAATATTTACCAATCCAAAAATGAGAGAAGCTGTTAACGCTGCCGTGAATAATGATGAGATTATGCTAGGTGGCTGGGCTCATGAGGATTTATATGAGGTAGATGCGGGATTTATGGCAAACAGCCAAGTTTGGTATAGTGAGGCCGGAGCTGAACAGTTTAATCAAGCAGACCCAGAAAAGGCAAAGAAATTATTAGCAGAAGTGGGATATAACGGAGAAGAAGTAGTGATCATGACGAATAGTGAAAGTGAATTATACAACATGTCAGTCGTTTTCCATGAGCAGCTAAAGAAGATTGGTATGAACGTAAAACTAGAGGTTTTGGATCGAGCCACTTATTCTGAAAGACGGACAGATCCTGCAAATTGGGACCTTTTATCGGTTGGTTTGTCTACGGTAACGACTCCATCTCAGCATTTATCTTTAAGTGCTACTTGGCCAGGGTGGACGGATGATGCAAAAGTTGCCGAAATGCTTGATGCAATTGAGGCATCCCCAACTCTAGATGATGCCTTAGTCGTGTGGGAAGAATTGCAAGCATATTTATGGACGGACTATTTGCCAGGTATTAAACATGGAGATTATTTCTATTATCTCGCATCTTCCTCCAAAGTAGATGGCTTGACCATTTTTGAAGGACCAATCCTGTGGAATACGTCAGTTTCAAAATAAACTCCTTCTATTAAAATAGGTATTTAGTCAACGTTATTTCAAAATGTGTTAAGGAATAAACTGAATATATCCAAAATCTTCGTTTTTTTGAACGAGGGTTTTGGATAAAGATTTATGAGAAAGGGGTTTACCGTATGAAGGACTATTTGATGTATATAATCAAGCGGATACTTTCGCTTATTCCTGTGTTATTTGTCGTATCAATCATTGTCTTTCTAATTATTCATTTAACACCTGGTGATCCAGCGACGACGATGTTGGGCGATGAAGCATCGACAGAGAAAATACAAGAGTTACGCCAACAATTAGGTTTAAACCTACCTTTATATCAGCAATATTTAAATTGGCTTTTAGGCGTATTCCAAGGTGATCTCGGAACTTCCTATTTTATGAGAGATCCTGTTACAGTTGCGATTATCGATCATCTCGGACCAACTATTTCACTCACGATTATTGCTCAAATAATCGCCCTATTCATTGCTATTCCAGTTGGAATATTTGCCGCTAAACGTCGAGGGACAGCATCTGATCAAACCGTTATGGGTTTTTCCTTATTAGCGATGTCTGTGCCGAATTTTTTACTAAGCTTGCTATTAATGCTCCTTATTGGTGTAGTTCTGCAATGGCTTCCAGTAGCTGGCTATGCACCTTTACAATCAGGGTTATGGAGTCATTTGCAGTATTTAATCATGCCAGGCATTGCCCTTGGGGCTATTCAAGCAGCGTTAATCGCTCGGATTACTCGCTCATCTATGTTGGAAGTTCTCAATAATAGCTATATCAAAAGTGCGAGAGCAAAAGGGGTTAAAGAAAAACAGATTATTTATAAGCACGCATTTAAAAATGCGTTCCTACCGATATTAACCGTCATTGGCCAAACATTTGGCGGATTGATTGCCGGAGCTGTAGTCGCTGAAACGATTTTTAATATTCCGGGAATCGGGCAATTGACCATTAATTCAATTGAACGGCGTGACTATCCTATGATTCAAGGAGTCATTTTTTTCGTGGCAATGGCTTATGTGTTTATTAATCTAGTAGTTGATTTATTATACGGGATGATTGATCCAAGAGTTCGACTAGAGCGGAAATAGAAAGGGGAGTTAAGTGTGGAAGCTGTTGAGGGGAAGATTGAAAAACAAATAGAAGTAACGGATGTAAAACGTCAGTTGATAAAAAATCAGAGATCTTTATTGCTACGCAAACTTTTGAATAGTAAACAGTTTGTGATTGGGAGTGCTGTACTAGTCCTATTCATTCTATTTGCTCTGTTTGGTCCAATGATTTCCTCTTATGAACCATATGAAATGGTTGTGACAGACAGACTTCAATCCCCAAGCGTTGAGCATTGGTTAGGAACAGATAATTTTGGAAGAGATTTGTTTGCACGAGTGACATATGGTGCGAAGGTTTCTTTAGGAGTTGGGTTCTCTGTAGCGATACTATCATCCATCATGGGGATGATTATTGGACTTTATGCGAGTTATTATCGTTCGTTAGATCATATACTGATGCGAATTTGTGATGGGGTCATGTCTTTCCCAGCTATTATGCTAGCGATTGCTTTAATGGCTGCTTTAGGTCCAAATACAGTGAACATTATTATCGCTTTAAGTATTGTTTTTACACCTTCGATAGCTCGGATTATACGTTCCTCTGCCCTAGTGATTCGTGAACAAACGTATATTGAAGCAATGAAGTCTCAAGGGGCCAGAGATTGGCGAATCATTTGGCTACATATCGCACCAAATACAATCTCACCATTATTTGTTCAAGCTTCTTTTATCTTTGCTGATGCCATTATTACGGAGGCGGGACTTAGTTTTCTTGGAGCAGGTGTTCCAGCTCCAGATCCAAGCTGGGGAAATATATTATCTGATGGAAAAGAAGTGATTTATACCGCTTGGTGGATGATTGTGTTCCCAGGGATTGCGCTCATTTTTTCCGTGTTGAGTATTAATTTACTTGGTGATGGATTGAGAGACTTTATTGATCCTCATGGGACAACAAAACGAATAAAAAGAACGAAACAATAAAGGGGAATCCATTTGATAAAAAGGGTGTGAGAATCATTGAATGAACCATTGTTGAAAGTTAAGGAATTGAAAACTCATTTTCAAACAGAACGGGGATGGGTAACGGCCGTTGATGGGATTTCGTTTCATATTGACGAAGGAGAGATACTCGGCGTTGTGGGAGAATCCGGCTGTGGTAAAAGTGTTACCTCGCAGTCCATTTTACGACTTTTTGATGAAAAATACACAGCTCAATATGATGGTCAAATTCTATTTAATGGAGAAGATCTCGCTACAAATTCCGTTAAATGAGATGCAACATATTCGCGGAAATGACATTTCCATGATCTTTCAAGATCCATCTAGCTCACTGAATCCCGTTTACACGATTGGTGGGCAAGTAGCTGAATCGATTATGCTACATAATAATGTTTCAAAAGCAGAAGCAATTGAAAAGGCCGTTGCCTTATTGGCGATGACGGGAATTCCTTCTCCTGAAAAAAGAGCAAATGAATATCCCCATCAATTGTCTGGTGGGATGTTACAGCGGGTAATGATCGCAACTGCATTAGCTTGTGAGCCCCAACTTCTAATCGCAGACGAACCAACAACTGCTTTGGATGTGACGATACAAGCGCAAATATTAGATTTGATTAGTGACTTAAATGAGAAATTAAATATGGGTGTGATGTTAATTACCCATGATTTAGGTGTAGTTGCTCAAATGTGTACACGAGTGGTCGTTATGTATCTCGGTCAAATCGTTGAAGAAGCGGAAGTAAATGCTCTTTTTTCGAATCCTTTACACCCATATACAAAAGGGTTGCTTCAATCGATGCCACATTTAGAAGGACCGCGTTCAGAAAAACTTCACGTGATTGAAGGTTCTGTTCCTTCATTAAATAATGTACCTCAAGGATGTCGATTTGCTCCACGTTGTCTTTTTGCTGACGAAACCTGTTTAAAAAAAGCACCAGTACTTGAAGATATTGGTGGAGGTCAATTAGTCAGATGTTGGCATGCCCAAAAAATTAAAGAGGAAGAGGAGGGAGCATATGTTGCAACATGATAACCAATCTACTAGTTCTTTATTAGAGGTTCAAGGGCTAAAGAAGTATTATTTTATGAATGGGTCTTTAGGCAAACTAGGCGGGGTAAAGGGAACTGTTAAAGCTGTCAATGAAGTCTCCCTCTCACTCTATCAAAATGAGACTTATGGATTAGTAGGTGAATCTGGCTGTGGGAAAAGTACATTAGGACGAACAATATTAAAATTAATTGAGCCTACAGATGGAAAGGTGATCTACAATGGCGAGGATATTTTACAGTTAAATCGTAATGACCTACGCCCCTTTAGAAAAGAATTACAAATGGTATTCCAAGATCCGTATACTTCCTTAAATCCAAGGAAGAGAGTTGGACAGATTTTAGAGGAACCGTTGGCGATCCATAATATTGGCGAGAGAAAAGATCGAACAGACATGGTCATGGATATTTTGCGGAAGGTGGGGCTACAAGTAGACCATTATTATCGCTACCCACACGAGCTCTCAGGTGGACAACGACAACGTATCGGGATAGCAAGAGCTTTAGTGGTGAACCCGAAGGTCATTATATTAGATGAACCAGTTTCTGCACTTGATGTATCAATCCAATCACAAATCATCAATTTACTAGAGGAAATCCAGGCAGAATTTAATTTATCATACCTTTTTATTGCACATGATATGAGTGTCGTCCGCCATATTTCTGATCGAATAGGGGTTATGTATCTAGGAAATCTAGTAGAGGAAGGCCCGAATGAGCTCTTATTTGAAGAACCTTTACATCCTTATACAAAGGCACTATTATCAGCTGTTCCTGTAGCGAATCCAAAATTAAAAAGGGAACGGATTATGCTAAAAGGAGAAATTCCATCGCCTTTTAATCCTCCATCTGGTTGTTCCTTCCATACAAGATGCCCTTTTGCTATGGATAAATGCAAGACCGAAACTCCAGTAAAGGTAGAAGTTTCAACCAAGCATTTTGTTTCGTGTCACTTGTACGAGTAACGATGAAGAAGATTTCAGTCAGATAGGATCATAAAAAAGCTTTGCTATGTTAACCCAAAAATAGCAAAGCTTTTTTATGTAAAATTTAAACTCAATTAGATAATTTTTGAGTGAGTAACATAATCGACAAATTCCTTTACTACGGATAAATCGAGTGATTTTTCACGATAATTCATCCAAGTATTCCGAATTAATGTTTCATCCTCATACTCAAGATTATAGGTTGTAAATGGACTTTCTGATGGCAAACATATTTCTGGAATAATGGCATAACCTAAACCAAGCTTTACCATCTCCTTACAAGTCTCAATTTTATCTACTTTCATGTAATGATGAGGCGAATCAGTAAAGGTTTGATACCACCAGGTTTCGATCATTTGCTTGAATAAAGGATCCATTTTATAATTGATTCTTGGTAGGTTGGGGAGATCTTCTATATGCAGCTCCCGATGAGAAATGATCGAAATTCCTTCTTGATATAATTTATGACTTAATTCATCCCAATTGTACTCGCCTCTAACAATCCCAATTTGAACATCGTCGTGTTTAAGCATATGGAAGACTTCGGAGCTATATCCTGTCTTGATGTTTACCTGTACATGAGGGTAATTTGATAGGAACCCTTTTAGCAACATCGGTA
Source organism: Robertmurraya phoenicis (assembly GCF_047302285.1). Lineage (GTDB taxonomy): Bacteria > Bacillota > Bacilli > Bacillales > Cytobacillaceae > Robertmurraya. Next base: position 2,692,962 of record NZ_CP154845.1, on the reverse strand, counting down.
ATTTATATTGAGCAAAGGTGCTGCTCACCCCTATTCGTAAAGTACCTTTGATTGCCCCTCCTAAATCAAGAATATGATCTTTGGTCTGCCTTAGCTCTTCGATCATTTTTCTTGCATATTTAACCAAATATTCTCCTTCATCCGTAAACTTTACCCCTTTTTTATTACGTATCAATATTTTTACCCCAAACTCATATTCTAGTTGTTGGAGACGATAAGTAATTGCAGGCTGAGAACTGTAAAGTCTTTCGGCAGTCTTCGTAATATTTCCTTCCTCATAAAGTGCGTCTAGTATAATCCAATCTTTGGAATCCACATGCTCTACCCCTTTATAATAGAAAATCTTTTTATATTTATACGTATTATAGTATAAAAAAATCTTATTATAAGATAAAAAGATTTGAATTTTATAAATATTAAAAATAATTATATGATTAAGTTAGTAGAAAAGTCCAGTTATTTATACTGGCTAAATGTGTTCGAGTAGATTACAAAAAAGGAATGGAGGAGGAGTATTGATGATTACGACAGACTTATCCGTTGATAAAGAGAAGATTGTTGCAATAGTTGATCAACTAGACAGTGAGTTGAGGGAACTTGCTTTAAGAATTCATTCTAATCCGGAGCTTGCCTTTTATGAATTTAAAGCGTCTGAATGGCTTTCAGAGAAACTAGAAGAAGAGGGTTTTATAGTAGAGCGGGGTGTGGCCGGTCTTCAAACTGCTTTTATTGCGACATGGGAGGGAAGTGCGGGTGGACCAACCATTGGAATACTAGCAGAATATGATGCCTTACCTGGCCTTGGACATGCTTGTGGACATAATATCATCGGGACATCTGCTATTGGAGCAGCACTGGCGTTAAAAGGAGCTTTTCCAGAGCTTCCAGGAAAGATTAAAGTAATTGGAACTCCAGCCGAGGAAGATGGTGGAGGAAAGGTCATCATGTGTGAAAAAGGAATATTTGATGATCTTGATGCTGCGATGATGACTCACCCATCTAGAAAAACGATGGTTGTTCGAGGAGCGCTTGCTTGTGTGACATCTATATTCAAATTTTATGGGAAAGAATCCCATGCTGCTGGTTCACCAGAAAAGGGCATTAGTGCGTTAGAGGCCCTGTTAAATAGCTATAATACGATTAATAGTTTGCGGCAATTTTTCACTGATGATGTGCGAATTCATGGAATTATTACAAACGGTGGGCAAGCAGCCAATATTGTTCCTGGTTATTGTGAGGCAAAGTTTATGATACGAGCATCGACTAGAAGTGAACTAGAAGGAGTGAAGGAAAAAGTATATCGGGCTGTTAGGAATTCTTCCGAAGCAGTTGGAGCGACCTGTGAAATTATTGAAGGAGTCACATATGCTGAACGAAATAATAATGTCGCATTGGCAAATCTTTATAAAGCTAATTTACTTTCGATGGGAGTTGAAGTAAATGATCCACCGAAAAAAGGTGGAGTTGGTTCTTCTGATATCGGAAATGTCGGACAGGTGACAGCTACCATTCACCCTTATATTCGAATCGGTGAAGGTGGCGGTCATACTCCAGAGTTTGCAGAGGATTCTAAATCTGAATTAGGGATGCTCGGCTTAAACCATGCTGCAAAAGCGATGGCAATGACTACATATGAATTATGTATGAAACCAGAAGCATTAAAAAGGGTTCGAATAGAATTTGAAGAATGGAAGAAAATTAGCGAAGAATAATCTTGAAATCCAGAAATTTCTACGAAGTGGAACACGTTAGTGTGAACCTCTCCCTTGTACAATAGAAGTGCTTCTTGTTTAGATGGTGTTAGCACTTTTATTGTACACCTCACTACGACTATCTTTCCTCTCAATAAAATATTATTTTAAAATAACTTTTCTTAAAAACTACTAAATTATTCTAATATCTAATTTTATGAAATGAGATTAAAAGATTTTTGCACGTGTGCAATAATGTGAAAATGAGTAAATCCCTTTAATTTGTAAGCGTTACCTTAATACGGTGGTAATAGGAACTACGAACTAATTAAAACTTAAAGGGGGGACTATAGTTACATTAAAATAGCAAATAATAAAAACCTTGTTATAAAATATTACAAAAATTTAGACAATTATATTTTTTCAGTATATCCTTAACATATACAATTTTAATAAGATAAAGCGTTAAATTGAAAAAATATAAAAGGAGTGAGAGCCATGGACAAATTGCTGACATTTGTGGCAACAGGGGATAGTTTTATCACAAGGAGAGTGCCACCTGGTAACAAGGGCTTTACTGGAATTGCTACACTCATTCATAACGCAGAAGTTCGGTTTACGAATTTTGAAGTCACCGCACATAATTATGAAGGGTATCCTGGAGCAGTTAGTGGAGGTACTTGGGCAAGAACTTCACCGGATGTGCTAGAGGATATTAGAAATTATGGATTTAATCTAATTGCTTGGGCTAACAATCATACGCTTGATTATACATACGGTGGACTTGAAGCAACTGAGAGGTATTTGAATCAATATGGATTTGTTCATGCAGGTGTCGGAAGTAATTTAGCTTTTGCTAGTGAACCGAAATATTTAGAGACAAGTTCAGGTAGAGTTGCGTTGATTGCAGCAACATCTTCCTTCCATGAAACCCATATTGCCGGAGACCAACGTCCAGATATGATGGGAAGGCCAGGAATTAACCCACTTCGCTACCAAAGTATTCATAAAATTTCAGCTGAAAAACTAGCTCAATTAAAGGAAATTGCTGATGCAGTTGATATTAATGCCGGAGAAAATTTGAAAATTAAAGAGGGTTTTCAACTTCCAAGAACAGATGAATTATATTCCTTTGGAAAATATCTCTTTCAGGTAGATGATGATGAGGGTCAAGTAACGATACCGAATGAAAGAGATATGAACCGGATACGAAACGCCATTTCTGAAGCAAAACGACAGGCTGATTATGTTTTAGTTAGTATTCATGCTCACGAAATGAAAGGAGAAAGAAAAGACCTTCCTGCTGAATTTTTAGAAACCTTCTCAAGAGCGTGTATTGATGAGGGAGCACATGCGGTGATCGGTCATGGCCCCCACATTGTGAGGGGAATTGAAATCTATAAATCTAAGCCAATTTTTTATAGCTTAGGAAACTTTATTTTCCAAAACGATACAGTAACCCATTTACCAGCCGATTTTTATGAAAAATACAACTTGGATCATACAAACAATATTGCAGATGCTTTGGATAAAAGAAGTAGAAACAACACGGCTGGTTTCAGTACATTAGAAAACATCTGGTTATCTTTCATTCCTACTTGGAAAATGAAAGATGGTGAGTTAGAAGAGATCCTTCTTTACCCAATTGAATTAGGTTTTAAGGAACCAAGGTCAAGAAGAGGGTTGCCTGCATTCGATAATCGAACAGTCGTATTGGAGAAACTACAGGAACTCTCTGAACCATATGGTACAAAAATTGAAATTGAGGAAGGCATTGGTCGAATTTATGTGAAAGATTTAATCAAAAGCTAGTCTTGTATTTACCCAAAAAGGAGTGGAATGAATGATGACAGAGGAAGAAGAATTACTAGCGTATTTAGAAGTGAAATCTGCTTATCAATCACAGTCGATCCCAGGGAAAAATAAATTTACCTTTATTGCAAAACTAACTGGCATCCCTCAAGTTTGGACATTAAATGAAAAAAAAGAACCGATCCAATATGTTGAATTACCAGATCGTGTACTGAGCATCGCTCATTCACCAAATGGCAGAATGGCACTAATAGGCACGGATTATAAAGGAAATGAAAAACAACAGCTATCCCTTTTTTCTGTCGAAGATTCGAAAATAGAGGAATTAGTATTTTCAAAAGACCATTTTCATTATCCAGGTGGCTGGTCCCCGGATGGGGAAAAAATCTCATATTCTAGCAATCGAAGAGGTCCTAGCTATTTTGATGTGTTTGTCGTTGATATTCAGACGAATGAAACAGAAGTTGTTTTTCAATCAGATGAATTTTGTACTCCTGTAAAGTGGATTGATTCTATGCATCTATTAATTACAATCCGAGAGACGAATATCGATAGTTCATTTTACATGATTAATCTACAAAGTAAGGAAAAAATTAGAATTGGAAACGAGCATCCTTTAGCTCGCTATCAGTCTTTAGAATGTACGAAAAATAGAAAATTAGCTTACCTATTAACTGATTTTGGAGAAGAGGTCCTATGTTTAAGTAAGGTTTCTATGGAAAAGCCTGAACTTATTGAGAAATTGGTTTCTTTTGAAAACTGGGATATTGAAGAAATTAAGCTTTCTCCAAGCGAGGAGATAATCGTTTTATCGGTAAATGAAGGTGGCATTTCTCAATTATATTTATATAATTTGCAATTTCAAGCTTTAGAGAAAGTGAGTGGTTATCCAAAAGGGGTGATAGAATCACTCTCTTGGTTAAATCATAATCAGCTCATCTTTACACTTAAATCTCCTCAGCTACCAGGGGATATTTGGGAATTTAAAATGACAGAAAACAAGGTTGAGAGGTTAACGTTTTTTGGTCAATCGGAAAAGGTTGGAAACTATTGGGTTGAACCAAAGCTCTGTTCGTTTCGGTCATTCGATGAACTCGAGATTCCTTATTTTTATTACGGACAAAAACAACAATCACCAAGCGAGAAACCAGCCATCCTCTACGTTCACGGTGGCCCTGAGAGCCAATCAAGAGCAGAGTATCATCCAGTTATCCAATATTTAGTGAAACAAGGTTTTGCAGTTGCTGTACCAAACGTCCGTGGTAGTAATGGCTATGGAAGAAGCTACTTGCAAATGGATGACGGTAGAAAACGAATGGACTCAGTGAAAGACTTAGCAGAACTTGTTGAGGATTTGATTTTTACACATAGAGTAGATCGAAAGAAAATCGGGATTATGGGGCGAAGCTACGGTGGTTTTATGGTTTTGGCAGCACTTACCCACTTCCCAAAATTATGGGCAGCTGGAGTAGATATTGTAGGAATATCGAATTTTAAAACGATGTTGAAAAATACAGGAGCTTGGAGACGGAGATTGAGAGAATGTGAATACGGTTCATTAGAAGAATTAAGTGAGTTTTTTGATGAAATCGCACCATTACATCACTCTGAAAAAATTACTGCTCCACTATTTGTCTTTCATGGACGCAATGATACTCGAGTTCCGATAAGTGAAGCTGAACAATTGATTAGCGAAATGAAAGAACGGAAGCAAGAGGTTGATTTTATCTTTTTTGAAGATGAGGGTCATCAAACGGAGAAGATTGAAAACCATATTACGATGAATCAAAAAACGATTGAATTCTTTAAAAAACATCTTGTCAATACGGAAATGGCAGCTGATTAGAATGATGGAACACAGTTGAATAGGCATAAGCCAAGCCCAATTAAATGAATGGAGGAATGAAAAATATGGAGATTGAAACGAAAGAGAAAGAAGTGTTTATTTCAAGTGTAGTGGAAGCTGTTTATAAAGAGTTATTGAGTAATGACAAAGTAAAAAAGGGATTAGCATTTTTAGAAGCAGACAATGAATTTACGGCAAAAGAACAAACAGAGATCACAGAAATTCCCGCCCCAACCTTTCAAGAAGAAGTGAGAGGGGGGGATTTCAAAAAACGATTAGAAGCACTTGGAATTCAGAATATATCAGTTGATGAGGTAGGGAATGTTTTTGGTGTCCGTCCTGGCACAGGAAAGGAGCCGAAATTAGTAGTCTGTGGTCATTTAGATACCGTATTTCCTGAAGGCACGGATGTGAAGGCGAAGATAAAGGATGGCATCATTTATGCTCCGGGAATTGGTGATGATGGAAGAGGATTGGCATCCGTGCTTACGTTAATTAGAAGCTTAAATCATGCAAATATCCAAACCGTAGGAGATATCATCATTGGAGCGAATGTGGGGGAAGAAGGCTTAGGAGATTTACGAGGCATGAAGGCTCTTTTCAAAAATCGTAAAGATATTGATGGTTTTATTTCCATTGAACCTGGAAGTCCAGAAAGAACGACATATTTAGGAGTTGGCAGTAAGCGATATAGTATTACATTCAAAGGTCCAGGAGGTCATAGCTATGGTGCCTTTGGAACTCCGAGCCCCACTCATGCTCTAACACGTGCAGGTGCTAAAATAGCTGATCTTCAAGTGCCGAATGAGCCGAAAACGACTTTTAATATCGGTTTGATTAGTGGAGGTACGTCTGTCAATACGATTTCAGAAACGGCCAATATGGTAATCGATCTACGTTCCTCTTCACAAGAACAACTTCTGAGCCTTGAAAGCACTGTGTTGGCGATTTTAAATGAGGCTGCTGAAGAGGAGAATAAGCGATGGAATACGGATGTCATTAAGGTAGAAATAAAATTGGTTGGTGATCGTCCCGCTGGTTCACAAAGTGTAGAATCAATGGCGGTTCAAGCATCTCTTGCAGCAACGAAAGGACTAGGTTTTGAACCAATTCTTGCACCAGCCGGTAGTACGGACTCTAATGTCCCTATTAATCTAGGAATTCCAGCGGTTACGCTCGGAGGGGGAGGAGAAACAGGTGGAACGCACACTCTAGATGAATGGTTTAATCCGAAAGATGCGTTTTATGGAGTCCAGAAAATTCTTTTAACCATTCTTGGTCTTGTCGGTGTGACTGAGTGTACGGAGCCTTTATTAGAGATAAGGGGAGAGTAAAATCTCCTCTTAAAAATCAAGGAGTGGTGTTAGAAATGGAAAAAGTCTATCAATATATTGAGGAACATAAAGAAAAGTACTTAAATTGGTTGATTGAAATTTGTAAACAACCAAGTGTTTCTGCTCAAAATCGAGGGATTAAAGAAACGGTTACTTTAGTAGAAAATCATTTGAAAGATTTATCTGCTAGCGTCGAACAAGTTCCCACTTCAGGGAACCCTGTTGTCTATGGGGAACTGGATTACGAGAAAGAGAAGACATTATCTTTTTACAATCATTACGATGTACAGCCAGAAGACCCATTAGAACAATGGGGAAGCCCACCTTTTTCTCCAGAAATACGAGATGGGAAGCTATATGCACGTGGTGTTGCGGATAACAAAGGGACATTATTATCTCGTATTTGTGCCGTTCATGCTTACCAACAGGTATACGGTGAATTGCCGATTAATGTGAAATTCATTGTTGAGGGAGAGGAAGAAATCGGCAGTCCTCATTTAGAAGACTTTGCAGACCATCATCTCAATAAAGTGAGAGCTGATGGCATCATTTGGGAGAATGGCTATAAAACGATTGATAATAAATTTCAGCTTACATTAGGTTGTAAAGGTATGCTCTATATCGAATTGCATGCAAAAGGAGCTAATACTGATTTACATTCTGCCAAAGCAGCTATTGTAAAAAATCCGGCTTGGCGTTTAGTTTGGGCATTAAGTACATTGAAAAATGAAAAAGAAGAAATCCTAATTGATGGGTTCTATGATCAAGTAGCAGAAATGGCCCCTGCAGAAAAAGAATTATTGGAAAAAATGGATTATAAAGAACAAGAAATGTTGGATTTGCTTGGTCTAGATAGCTTCGTGAATAATCTTTCAGGACTGGCACTTAAAGAAAAATTGATCTTTAAGCCTACTTGCACCATTTGTGGGATTGAGTCTGGTTACATTGATCAAGGAGCGAAGACCGTTCTTCCCTCTGTTGCCAAAGCAAAAATTGATTTCCGTTTAGTTGCCAAGCAAGCCCCAGATGAAATTCTAGAATTACTTAGGAAACATTTAGATTCACATGGATTTACCGATATCGACATTGTCACATTGAAAGGTCAGAGAGCAGGAAAGACTGATTTGCAGGACCCACTTGTAAAATGTCTTGTCGACAGCGCTACAACCTTTTTCCAAGAAGAGCCACAGGTCGTACCATCTCAAGCTGGTACTGGCCCAATGTATAAACTCTGCCAAAAGTTTGGGATACCTTCAGTAGGATTTGGGGTTGGCCATGCACAATCTCAAAATCATGCGCCAAATGAAAGCATTTATGTGGATGACTTCATTGAAGGGATTAAATTTGCTGCACTAGTGATCCATAATTTTCAATACAATTCAGCTAAAGAAGAAACCTTATCTATTTAACGGATGAAAAATCTGAAAAATACAATTTTTTCTGTCTTCGATCTTGAATCGAGGTATAAAAGGGGGAACTATTCAATGTCCAGCAAGTCGACGCTGAAATTTATGCATCTTCTACTCATTTGTGTATTTATTATTTCAGGTTGCAGCAATGGAGCAACCTCAAGTGAAGTAGAGGGGACTACATCATCAGAATCACCATCAACTACTAATAATGATAATGATAGTAGAACATTAACGATTGCACACGGAAGTGATATGCAAACAACAGATATCCATAATCATTCCCATACACTTACAGAATCCATACATATCAACATGGTCAATTATTTGGTGAAAAATGAGGGAGATGCAGGATTTGTCCCAGATTTAGCGACAGAATGGAAAACACTAGATGATGAAACATGGGAATTTAAATTAAGGGAAGGTGTAACTTTCCATAACGGAGAGGAATTTACAGCAGAAGATGTGGAGTACACACTCGAAAGAATTGCTAAGGATCCATCTTTGCAAAACCATTCGCAATACCGTCAAATAGTGGACGTAGAAGTCATCGATGATTACACAGTACAAATTCATACAGATGGACCACAACCAGCCATGCTTAATCGCCTTTCGCGTTCTTCATCAGGAATGATGCCAAAAGACTATATTGATGAAGTAGGGTTGGAAGGTTATATTGAGCACCCGATTGGGACTGGACCTTATAAATTTGTCGAATGGGTTCGTGATGATCGAGTGGTTTTAGAAAAATATGAGGATTACTGGAATAAAGAATATGAGTCTGATTGGGATCAATTAGTTTTCAGAAGCATCCCAGAAAATTCAACACGTGTAGCAGAGGTTCTAACGGGAAATGTGGATATTGCAACCAATATACCTCCTGCAGATTGGGACCGAGTCAATCAAAGTGATGGTGCAGCAATCATCTCTGGAGAAACGAACAGAACGATGATGCTTACGCTTCGCCTCACTGAAGGGTATCCAACGAGTGATTTACGCGTCCGTCAGGCAATTGACTATGCAATTGAAGATAAGGGGTTAATTGATTATGTAATGGGTGGTTCAGGTACTCCAAAACTAAATAGAGAAAATCCAGGCACGTTTGGATTTAGTGGTGATTTTCATGACAAGTACAATTATGACCCAGAAAAAGCAAAGGAATTATTGGCTGAAGCTGGTTATGCGGATGGGGTAAAGATCAAATTTCATGCTACAAATGGTCGTTACTTACAAGATCGTGAAATGGCAGAAGTAATTGTTGGGATGTTAGCTGAGGTTGGAATTACCGCTGAGTTAGAATTCATGGAGTGGAGTGCCTTCACTGAAATGCGTGAAGCTGATAAAAACGAAGAAATGTATTTAATTGGACTTGCATCTTCATTATTTGATTCTGCTCAAGGTCTTGATGCATATGGTTCTTGGCAAACCGAAGGGCATACGGATTACTATAATGAAGAGGTTGATGAACTTTTAACAGCAGCTGAAATTAATATGGATCCGGAGTCTCGTGCAGAACAATATTATCGAGTACAAGAAATTGCAGCTGAAGAATTACCATACATTTATTTATTTCAGGTTGATAACTTCTACGCCGTTAGTGACCGGATAAGTTTTATACCAAGGTTAAATGAGATGTGGATGGTAGAAGAAATTAAAATGAAATAATTATGTTGAATCTGGGAGAAATCGGTGTTTTCCCAGATTCTTAATAAAGAGGTGAGCAAATGAAAAAGTATTTTATGCGTAGAGTCCTACAAATCATCCCTGTTTTAATTATCATTTCTTTCATTGTTTTTTGTTTACTATATGTGGCTGGTGATCCAGTCTCACTCATGCTACCTGAAGATGCGACACAAGAAGATATTGATAATCTACGTGAAGCGTTAGGGTTAGATCGTCCATTTATCGTGCAATATGGAACCTTTGTAATAAATATGTTTACGTTCGACTTTGGTGATTCTTATCGCTATAACGCAGAGGCTCTTCCAATTGTCTTAGAAAGATTACCAGCGACGTTAAGTCTAGCATTAACTTCAATGATTGTTGCGATCATTATAGCGATACCTCTTGGAATTTGGTCTGCAACAAAGAGAAATTCATTCTTAGACCTATTTGCAACTGGTGCATCTGTCTTAGGGAAAGCTTTACCTAATTTTTGGTTAGGGATCATGTTAATCCTTGTCTTTTCAGTGATGTGGCAAATTTTTCCTGTTTCAGGAACAGGAACATGGCTACACTTTGTCTTACCTTCTATAACATTGGGAACAGCCAGCGCTGCTGAAATAACTAGACTTGTTCGTTCTAATATGGTTGAGATACTCGGTCAGGAGTATATAAAAACTGCAAAAAGCAAAGGCTTAAATAATTCAATCGTCGTTTATAAGCATGCGTTTCGAAATTCTTTAGTTCCTGTCATAACAATTGTATTTTTACAAATTTCCTCATTAGTAAGTGGTGCTTTGATTACAGAGGTCGTTTTTTCATGGCCCGGCTTAGGTCAGCTTCTTATTCAGGCTGTCAATGCAAGGGATATGGCCATTGTCCAGGCAGCAGTATTTGTTATTTCATTTATGATTATTGGTTTAAATCTACTCGCCGATATATTGTACCATCTTCTGGATCCACGGGTTCAATATAACTAAGGAGGTATTAAGATGGCAGTAAATTCTCAAGTGGGAAGCACAGCGCTTCCAAGAACAAGGAGTAAGGCGAAGAACCGAAATAAGGAGTTTATGAGAGGGGTGAAGCTTCTCTTAGCTAGTAAAACAGGAACATGTGGTTTTATTATTACAACATTTGTTATATTAACTGCAATTTTTGCGCAACAATTGGCACCATATGATCCTAACGAACAAAATTACACAAGTATGAATACTCCTCCTATGTGGCTTGAAGGAGGTTCAAGTTCTCATATATTAGGTACAGACAATTTAGGAAGAGATATTATAAGTCGAGTGATATACGGTTCACAAGTTTCCTTAATTGTTGGGTTAGTTGCCGTTATTATTGCCGGCGCGATAGGTCTTTGGTTAGGTTTAATTGCAGGATATTTTGGTGGTTGGATAGATAATATGATTATGAGGTTAGTAGATGCATTCCTAGCGATTCCTAACATTTTGTTTTTACTAGTCATATTAGGAGTTATTGGTCCTGGGCTTTCAACCATTATTATCGTTATCGGGTTAACTGCCTGGGTATCATATGCACGTCTTGTCCGGAGTGAAGTGTTAACGATAAAAGAGCGAGAATTCGTCAAAGCGGCTAGAACGATTGGAACAAGTGATTTTACGATTATTAGGCAACATATTCTGCCAAATGTGTTTTCTTCTTTTATCGTAATTACAACATTGAGTGTAGCTTCGATTATCATTTTAGAAGCTTCATTAAGCTATCTAGGTCTTGGAATACAGCCACCAGCGGTTTCTTGGGGTGGAATGCTAACAGCGGGTCGTGATTATTTAGCAACGAGTTGGTGGATTGCGACTTTTCCTGGTTTAGCGATCACGATAACAGTCCTTGGCATTATCTTTTTAGGAGACTGGTTACGAGATGTTCTTGATCCACGTACATCAAATCGAAAATGATAGAAATGACGTATAGGAACAATTTGATAAGTAAAGAGGAGGTTGAATATGAGCCAAAGTGAAAGGTTGCTAGAAATAAATGAGTTGAGAACTTATTTCCATACAGAACGGGGAGTGATTAAATCAGTTGATGGAGTTTCTTTTTCAGTTAAAAAAGGAGAAAAAGTGGCGATTGTCGGTGAATCTGGATGCGGTAAAAGTGTTACCTCGTTTTCAGTCCTTGGTTTAATTGACTTACCTGGAAAAATAGAAGAAGGAGAAATTTTATTTGAGGGAAAAGATTTAGTGAAAATACCGGAAAGAGATATGAGGGATATTCGCGGAAATGAAATTTCAATGATTTTTCAAGAGCCATTGTCTTCATTAAACCCAATTCTTAAAGTCGGTCATCAAATATCAGAAGCCATTGTCTTGCACCAAAAAGTATCAAAAGAGGATGCGAAAAAGAAAAGCATTGAGATGCTAAAAAAAGTAGGAATTCCCCGGGCAGAAAAAGTTTACTCATCCTATCCCCATTCATTAAGTGGGGGGATGAGACAAAGGGTTATGATTGCGATGGCGCTTTCTTGTAATCCAAAACTACTCATTGCGGATGAACCTACTACAGCTCTTGACGTCACGATTCAAGCACAGATTCTTCATTTAATGAAGCAGCTTAGCAAAGAATACCATACTTCAATTATTATTATCACACATGATTTAGGAGTAGTTGCTGAAATTGCGGATAGGGTCATTGTAATGTACTCAGGACAAGTAGTGGAAGAGGCAGATGTATATACTCTTTTTAAAAAACCAAAGCATCCATATACGCAAGGACTCTTGAAAAGCACGCCTCGAATTCATGTGTTAAAGGATGAACTTGAGTCTATAGAAGGAACTGTACCTAACCCATTAAATAGACCTACTGGATGTCAGTTTCAGCCACGGTGTCCATTTGCCACTGAACAATGTGCCGATCAAGAACCTGATCTAATGAGCTATGGGAACGATTTAAAGGTGCGTTGCTGGAATGCCGAAATTCGAGAGGAGGCCATTTAATGATTCAAACGGCCACTTTACTAGAAAATCAAGAGAATAAAGAGGAACAATATCTTCTTGAAATAAGAGACTTGAAAAAATACTTTGATGTTTCAGAGGGGTGGTTCCAAAAAGAAACGACATTCTTAAGAGCTGTGGATGGGATCAATATAAAAGTGAAAAGAGGGGAAACATTAGGAATTGTCGGAGAGTCCGGATGCGGAAAATCAACAACTGGGAATGTTATTATGGGATTATTAGAAGCAACTGAGGGGCAGATCCTCTTTGAAGGAAAAGATATAAGAAAACTGAATAAAAAAGAGATGAAGGAGGTTAAGAAAGATATTCAAATGATCTTTCAAGACCCGTACTCTTCTTTAAATCCTAGAATGAAAGTTTTTGATATTATTGCAGAGCCTTTTAAAACTCATAAGATCGCTTCTGGGAAAGAACTCGAGGAGAAAATAATGGAATTGCTTGAAGTCGTGGGTTTAGATTCCTCCTATGCTTATCGTTATCCGCACGAGTTTAGTGGAGGGCAACGACAAAGAATTGGTATTGCCAGAGCGTTAGCATTAAAACCTAAACTAATTATTTGTGATGAACCAGTCTCAGCATTGGATGTATCGATTCAATCACAAGTATTAAATTTATTGAATGACCTGCAAAAGAAATTTAATCTAACATATATTTTTATTGCTCATGGCCTTCCTGCTGTTAAGCATATCAGCAATCGTATTGCGGTAATGTATTTAGGAAAGGTGGTTGAATTGGCGAGTAAAGATGATCTATTTACGATGCCATTGCATCCTTATACAGAAGGCTTGATTAATGCAATTCCGATACCTGACCCGGTCGGAAGAGATGAAAAATTGCAGGTCATTTTGGAGGGGGATTTACCTAGCCCCGTTAATCCTCCTTCAGGCTGTCATTTTCACACACGCTGTCCTTATGCTACAAAAAAATGTCAAACGGACTACCCAGATTTAGTTGAGAAATCAGCTGGACATTATGTGGCCTGTCATTTTTCTCTAACCTCTGGTCATGGAATTATACGCTCTTAGAAAAGAAAGGGTGGTGAATAGAAGTTGATAATAGAGTTCATTCGAAGCAAAGAAACTGAAATGATAGAGCTTTTAGAAACATTAGTTAATATTGATAGTGGTAGTTATTTCAAAGAAGGCATCGACGAAATTGGGACCATTTTAAAGAAAAAATATGAAGAACTTGGCTTTTTAGTAAAAGTGGATCTTCAAAAGGAACGAGGAAATCACCTCGTAATAAAACATAAAGAAGCGAAGAAGCCTAAAATAATCGTTGTCGCTCATATGGATACTGTGTTTCCAAAGGGAGCTAGTAAAAAACGACGTTTTCAAATAATGGGAAATCGCGCATACGGTCCAGGGGTAGTTGACATGAAGGCAAGTCTAGTTTCTTTATTATATGCCATGAAAATATTATTGAATATGAATGAAAAGGCCTATCAAAATATCGAAATTGTTTTAAACAGTGATGAGGAAATTGGCTCGATTTCTTCAAGGAAACTAATTGAAGAAGTGGCTAAAAATAAAGACTATGCTTTGATTGTTGAACCTGGTCGAAAAGATGGCTCCTTGGTTTCGGAGCGAAAAGGTGGAGCAAGCTATACGCTAAAGGTGAAAGGAGTATCATCTCACTCTGGAATTGAGCATGAAAAAGGGAGAAGTGCCATTGAAGAAGTCGCTTATAAAACGATAAAACTTCATAAGCTTACTAATTATCATGATGGGATTACCATAAATGTCGGACTTTTAAAAGGAGGAACATCAGTTAATACAGTGGCTCCTACTGCAATTGCTGGAGTAGACGTTAGAATTTCAAAGCCAGAACAAGCGATGTTTGTCGATCGTCGAATTCGTGAAATCTGTGCAAAACCTGATGTTGAGGGTACGCAGATTGAAGTAGTTGGTTCGAAAATTCGTCCTCCAATGGTTAAGGATGAAGCAACAGTTGAAATGCTTAATGTGATAAAGGGGATCGGAAATGAGTTAGGAATTGACATCAAAGATACTTACACTGGTGGAGGTTCAGACGGAAACCTTACAAAAGCATTGGGAATTCCAACTATGGATGGTTTGGGTCCAGTTGGTGGTAACGCTCACAGTGAAGATGAGTATCTAGAAATTGATAGCTTCTGTGAACGAACGCACATGCTAGCAGAGATTATGAAACAATTAAGTTTAATAAAAGTAGAATCACGATAGAAGTCGAGTAATCTATTTGATCTTAGCAGTGCTTTAGATCAATAGATTACTTGTTGTGTTTATATCGTCGTACTTCAAATGCAATGCAACAAATTGGAGATGAAAAAAATGGGGTGGAAAAGGAACCTTGTAATATTATGTATTGGTCAATTTTTAGCAGTGGCAGCCATGAGTTCGATCTCTCCGTTTTTATCTTTGTATATTCAGGAATTAGGGGTAACAAATGAGAAAGAAGCTGGTCTCTGGACAGGACTAATTTTTGGAAGCAATTTTTTTACGGCATTTATTTTTTCGCCAATATGGGGGAAAATTGCTGACAAACATGGGAGAAAAATGATGGTCATTCGTTCAGGAATTGGTATGGCGATCACGATCACTTTAATGGGGTTTGTATCAAATCACATTCAGCTATTAATCTTAAGAATGATTAATGGTTGTATTTCTGGTTTTATACCAGCTTCTATTGCATTAATGAGCACGCTTGCACCTAAGAAGAAGGTTGGTTATGCTTTAGGTATTCTTAATGCAGCTGCCGTATCAGGGTCGATTGGTGGTCCTTTAATCGGTGGAGTAATGGCTGATCACCTAGGTTATGGTGCCATATTTTCATATACTGGTATTTTACTATTCATCGCAGCTGTACTCGTTATCTTCTTTGTTCATGAGGATTTTGTTAAAAATGAAAAGGAGGAAAAATCGAGCATCTTTGATGATTTCAAAAAAATTACGGCAAACAAGCCGATTTCTTCCTTGTTTATTTCTGTTACGTTTGTTCAATTAGCAACATTGGGGACGATCCCACTTATTTCCGTGTTCGTGCAAGAATTATCACCAGCAGCATCAAATATTGCCTTTCTTTCAGGGCTGGCAGCCTCGGTAATGGGTTTTTCCAATATGCTCGCATCACCGAGACTCGGAAAGCTTGGCGATAAGATTGGCTCGGAAAATGTCTTGCTTTATTCTGTCATTGCAGCAGCTTTGTTTATGATCCCACAAGCATTTGTTATGAATCTTTGGCAACTAATTATCTTCCGTTTTTTATTTGGTTTGTGTATTGGAGGCATGCTTCCGTCAATCAATACGTTGCTACGCCATTTCGCTCCAGAAGGGATGGAGAGTCGTACATATAGCTATTCAACATCAGCGATGTACCTCGGAAATATCATTGGACCGAATATTGCAGGGCTATTTACTGCGGGCTTTGGAATACGCAGTATATTTATATGGTCTGGCGTGTTATTACTTGTAAATGCAGCATGGATCAAAAAAATAATTATGCCCAATATTTCTTATTCAAGTAAATATAGTGAGGCACGTCATAATGTTTCAAAATAGAGAGGGTTCTTTCTCTTACTATTTTTATTAAGATATTGAAATGGAGGAAGTAAAGTGAAACTACTGGATTGGAATCGTTTTGAAAAGTATGTTGAAGATTTAATGAAGGAAGAAAACATTGCTGGAGTTGCCATAGCAGTATCGAAAGATGGAGAAGTGATTTACGAAAATGGGTTCGGATATCGAAATATCGAAGCGAGAGAACCTGTGACAAAAGATACGATTTTCGGAATTGCGTCTATATCCAAATCATTTACGGCCCTTGCGATTATGAAACTAGAGTCAGATGGGAAGTTATCAACGGATGATGAGGTGATAAAATATTTGCCTGATTTTAAACTAAGCAATCTAGAGGATAGCAGTAAAGTGAAAATTCATCATCTGTTAACACATTCTGTTGGACTACCACCAATGAGGAGATGTGAAAATTTTAACTATTTTGTAGATCATTTAGCTTACTTGGAGAAAGAACCATATTATGCCCTAGGTGGGCCTGGAGAATATTTTAGTTATTGTAATGATACGTTCCTACTTCTTGGAGCCATTATTGAAAAAATAACAGGACGCTTATTTCGACAATATGTAACCGAGCATATATTATTCCCGTTAGAAATGCATCGCTCAACATTTAGTTTAGAAGAAGTTTTTAAATTTTCGAATGTAACGACTCCGTATATTTATCATAAGAAAACCAATCAATTAACGGAAGTACCTTGGCCACAACTTGGGAATTATGAAGTTGGTGGTGGAATCCGTTCAACAGTTATCGATTTAATCAAGTATGGTCAATTCTATTTAAATCAAGAACCAGAGTTAACGAAACTTGCCATTAAAAAAGATAAGATCCAAAAAATGTTTGAACCAAAGCATCAAATTGATCGAGTTTCTTATTATGGGTTTGCGCTTAAAATTACCTCAGATTATTTTGGAGTGACACTTATTGAACATGGTGGTAGTCAACCAGGTGTGTCCTCTAATTTCGGTTTTGTACCAGAAGAGAAGTTGGTGGTGGCTGTATTAACGAATGTAACAGGCGTATCTGTGCGAAATATTTGGCAAGCAGCCATCAATCAAATATTACATATTCCTCTTGAACAACAACCCAATAGAGAGCCGGTCTATGAAGCATCAATTGAAGAACTTGAACAATTTGTCGGCACGTACGCAGGCGCAGAAAGCAATAGTCAGATTAAAATTTATTTCGAAAACGATACGTTAAAAGCGAATCTCTTTGGGGAAATTTACGATCTACGAGCTAGTGACAAGCAGACGTTAGTGATTGTTAAAAATGACAAACCAATCAAATTCTATTTTGATTCCAATGGAAAGATATGGGCAGCTTTCTTTGGGGTAAGGATGTATCCCCGTGTGTTAGAAAAAACATTTGTGGGATTATAGAATCAAAAAAATTAAAGAAGCCATCTGAACGTTTCTTTTATGATGGAATGGTATGGCTTCTTTTCTAACTAATTTCACAATTATCAGAGAGGTAAGAACTAAGAAAGGATCCCATTTCGAAATAAGATTGAAACGGCATGAACCCGATTTTGTGCTCCAAGTTTTTTTATAGCGGCTCTTACATATTGATTGATCGTTAACTCGCTTAGATTCATAATGTTAGCCATTTCCTTTGTGCTTTCTCCCCATGAAACCCTCTTCATCACTTCCAATTCCCTTTTACTTAATAATCTGGTTTTTATTAAATCATGTGATCTTTCTAATATTTTCCCAACATTATGACCATATGTGGTCAAGGAAGCAAGTAACTTCTGATCAATAAGCGCTTCTTTATTAAATTCGTTCGTGCAAATATATCCGATTGCCACTGAATTAAAGCAAATCGGGATAACAGCAAGAGAATTTACGTTGGAAGAAGTAATGTATTTACTATTTACCTGTCTTAAGTAATCAATACCAGAACAATATTTTGCTTTCCGTTCGTATAGAGCGCTGTAAATGATTGGTAATGAACGAATATCATCACGAATATCTCTAATATGAATTAATTCATCAGCGTTTATAGAGATAATACCTTCACCAAGAAAACCTAAATGGGAGTATCGAAATAAAAAAGAATTTTTCACTGGAAATAGCTTCATATAGGTTTCAAGTATTTTATAGAGTTTATCTTCGTAAGTGGGAGCGCATTCTAATTCACGGAGTTCGTTTGAAATCGTATATTCATATGCCATATTTTCACCTACTTTTTAGGGATAGACCACACGAAAAATTAGGAATATTCAATCAATTAATAAGATAGTAAGCTTTAGTTAGATGTTCGAGCAACTTGTTGTAGACGTATGTAGGAAAGGGGGAAACAATGTAAACGTTTACAATGAAGTGGTTTAAAAAATGCGTAGTAATTAAATTTTACCACATTGATTCTTTGGGGACATGTGCTAATTTACCTAAATCCTGATTGGTTGCAAAAAGAGATTCTTATAAGGAGGTAGAAAAAATGGCATTATCTCATCAATCAAACTCAGTTCAAGAAGTGGACGCAGTCATAGTCGGGGCTGGATTTTCAGGATTATACATGCTTTATCGTTTAAGAAATGCGGGTTTCACAAGTTGTGTATTTGAAGCCGGAAACGATGTTGGTGGAACGTGGTATTGGAATCGTTATCCGGGTGCTCGCTGTGATGTTGAAAGTATTTACTATAATTATACTTTTTCAGAGGAGATCTTAAAGGAATGGACTTGGTCCGCTAAATATGCAGAACAACCAGAAATTTTAAGCTATATAAATTTTGTGACGGAAAAATTAGATTTACGGCGTGATATTCAATTCAATACAAGGGTCGGTGCAGCCTGTTTTGATGAGAGTAAGAATAGATGGAATATTCAATTGCAGAATGGTACAACTGTACAAGCCAAATTTTTCATAACCGCTGTTGGATGCTTATCTGTTTCCAATATCCCCAAATTTAAAGGATTAGAAAATTTTAAAGGTGAGTGGTATCATACTGGGCACTGGCCTCATGAAAAAGTCGAATTTAAAGGAAAACGTGTAGGAATAATTGGTACGGGTTCAAGTGGTATTCAAGCGATCCCAGTCATTGCAAAAGAAGCAGAACACCTCACTGTATTCCAGAGAACACCTCAATATAGTACTCCAGCAAGAAATGAACCACTAGATCTACATTATATGAATCAAATTAGAGAAAATTACGATGAAATTAAGGAGCGAATGCGTCAATCCGCTACAGGTGTTCCTGTTACACCTCGGGATCGTTCTGTATTCGATGATACTGCAGAAGAACGCCATCAGCAATTTGAAGCAGGATGGGAACAGGGAGGTCTTTTTTCTCTCTCTTATGCTTACAATGATTTAGCGATTAAACCAGAAGCAAATGAGAAGGTAGCAGATTTTATCCGTTCGAAGATTCGAGAAGTCGTAGAGGACCCGGAAGTAGCAGAAAAGCTTCAGCCACATTTTTATTATGGAACGAAACGCCCAATCATTGATACTGATTATTTTGAAACGTATAACCGAGAAAATGTAACACTTGTTGATGTGAAAAAAGCACCGATTCAGGAAATCACTTCAGCAGGAATCCGTACAGAAATGGATGATTACGAACTCGATATGATTGTATTCGCCACTGGATTTGATGCGATGACAGGTCCCTTATTTAACATCGATATTCGAGGAAGAGGCGGCATTTCATTAAAAGAAAAGTGGGCAGGTGGAGCCAAAACTAGAACCTATCTTGGAATAGGTACCGCTGGTTTTCCCAATATGTTTATGCTGACTGGTCCAGAGAGTCCATCTGTACTAAGTAATATGATGGTGTCAATTGAACAGCATGTGGAGTGGGTTTCAGACTGTGTCAATTATTTGCGTGATAATGATATAGACCTTATCGAAGTGGATGAAGAAGCTGAAAAGGCTTGGAGCAAGCATTGTAGGGAAATTGCAGAGCAAACTCTTTATGTTAAAACAGATTCATGGTATATGGGAGCGAATATTGCAGAAAAGGCACGTGGTTTCCATATCTATGTAGGTGGTGTAGGGGCATATCGAGATATTTGTGATGAAGTCGCTGAAAAAGGATATGAAGGATTTACTTTATCAACCTCTGAAGATAGTGTATTGAGCTAATTCGTGAATCAAATTCATTTATAAATAGTTATATAAAAATGGAGGAGGAAGTAAATATGGCATTAGATCCGCAAGCGAAATTCTTATTAGAGCAAATGGAAGCAATGGGTGGCGCACCGATGCATACGCAAACACCGGAAGAAGCGCGAGCAACGACTGATTTTAGCGCATTAGCCGGTGAACCGGAAGAAGTAGCGCAAGTTGAGAATAACAAGATCCCAGGTCCATTAGGGGAG
Source organism: Robertmurraya phoenicis (assembly GCF_047302285.1). Classification (GTDB taxonomy): domain Bacteria; phylum Bacillota; class Bacilli; order Bacillales; family Cytobacillaceae; genus Robertmurraya. Next base: position 2,672,350 of record NZ_CP154845.1, on the reverse strand, counting down.
ATCCCAGTCCGAATTTATGTTCCAGAAGGAGAAGGTCCATTCCCAGCACTAGTTTACTACCACGGTGGTGGCTGGGTGATTGGAAATTTAGATACAGTTGATGTACCTTGTCGAATGCTCGCAAATCGAGCAAACTGTGTCGTGGTATCCGTTGATTATCGACTTGCACCAGAACATAAATTTCCAGCTGCAGCAGAAGATTCCTATGCAGCAGTGAAATGGGTAATTGATAATGCTGATTCTATAAATGTAGACGCAAATCGAGTTGCTGTCGGTGGCGATAGTGCCGGAGGAAATTTGGCCGCAGTAGTAGCATTGATGGCCAGAGATAAAGGAGAAATTTCACTGGCCTATCAAATGTTGATATACCCTGTTACAAACCATTCGTATGCAACGGAATCTTATACGGAAAATGCAGATGGATATTTATTGACGAAAGACAGTATGGTTTGGTTCTGGAATCACTATTTAAACAATGAAGAGGATGGCCAAAATCCGTATGCGTCCCCGTTATTAGCTAGTGATCTGAGTGCTTTGCCTCCAGCCCTTGTTTTAACAGGAGAATTTGATCCGCTTCGTGATGAAGGGGAAGCATATGCCAAAAGGTTAAAAGAAGCTGGTGTTCAAGTAGAAGCAACCCGATATGAGGGGATGATTCATGGATTTTTCTGGATGCCGGCTACTTTAACTCAAGGTAAAAAGTCGATAGAGCAAGCAGCGGATGCGTTAAAACAAGCGTTCCAAGGAAGTATCGCCTCCACATAAATGATCCATTTAATAGAAGCTGAATGAGCAGTTCTTAAGATTGATTGCTCATTCAGCTTTTTTTATTTCATCTATTCTGGTAGACATTTTTAAATTAGCAAATACTTACAAAGTTCGAATTTTAGTAACAATATGGATGCGTTTGAAATTAAGAGTACGTGTATCATTAACTTGAAGCATACTATTTTTCTCCTCAGAGAAGCATGAAGTGTGATTGTAATTCCTAACAGCCTTCAATCACTTGGTTGTTTTTCAAAATGGCCAATTCTGATTGCTTAATACATGAAATAAAATGGGTAGAGGAGATAGGTGTATGTCAAAGATTATGGCAATTAATGCGGGCAGTTCGTCTTTAAAATTTCAATTAATTGAAATGCCCGCTGAACAAGTTATTACAAAAGGAATTGTGGAACGAATTGGTTTAAATGAATCAACTTTTTCTATCCTCGTAGATGGTCAGATGAAAAAAGAGATTCTAGAAATCAGTAATCACGAGATAGCGGTTAAGATCTTATTAGAACAATTAATTCACTATCAAATCATTCGTTCCTTTAGCGAAATAGATGGAGTGGGACATCGAGTGGCACATGGCGGTGAAGTGTTTACGGAATCGACTCTTGTGACATGTGAGGAATTAAGCAAATTAGAACCTCTGACTGAGTTAGCACCATTACATAACCCAGCCAATATTTTAGGCATAAAAGCATTCCAACAGGTTATGGGAGAAGTACCTTCTGTCATGGTATTTGATACCGCTTTTCACCAAACAATGCCTGAAAGCACTTATTTGTATGCACTCCCTTATGAATACTATGAGAAGTATGGGATACGTAAATATGGATTCCATGGTACCTCTCATAAATTTGTTTCAGAAAGAGCAGCAGAAATATTAGGAAGACCAATTAAGAGTCTTCGACTGATTTCCTGTCATTTAGGAAATGGTGCAAGTATTGCTGCCATTGAAAACGGAAAATCAATTGATACCTCAATGGGATTCACACCACTGGAAGGCGTTGTCATGGGAACTCGGTCTGGAACGATTGATCCAGCGATTATCCCATTTATTATGATGAAAACCGGAAAAAGTGTTGATGAAGTCTTATCTATATTAAATAAGGAGAGTGGTCTATTGGGGTTATCTGGGTTTTCAAGTGATCTGCGAGATATAGAAGCTAGAGCAGAGCAAGGAGACCATCGTGCGGAGCTGGCGCTTGATATATTTGCTAGTCGGATTCATCAATATATTGGATCTTATGCAGCAAGAATGAATGGAGTGGATGCGGTCATATTTACTGCTGGTATTGGTGAGAACAGTCCGACGATTCGAGCGAAAGTATTAAAAGGTTTGGAATTTATGGGGATATATTGGGATCCGGACTTAAATAAGATTAAAGAGGAAGAAATGTACATTAGCTATCCTCATTCTCTTGTTAAAGTATTGAAGATTCCTACAAATGAAGAACTAATGATTGCTAGGGATGTATACAACAAATGTGAAGAGACTTTGATTATGAGTTAAGTATGTAAACACTATACATTGCTTAAAAGACCAAGATTTTTTTGGCTTGGTCTTTTAGGGTGATCGATCTTACGAATGTCTGAGGAAAAGTAATTAGATGACACTAGCCCACTTGACGATTATTAATGGAGTGAGATGATTCTATGAATGTACAGGATATCATTGATTTGGATGTACTTCAAAAAGTACAGGATTCTTTTACAAAAGCCACTGGTTTAGCAGCTATCACAGTAGATTTTCGTGGAAATCCGATCACAAAGTATAGTAACTTTTCATCATTCTGTGAAAAAATCCGCCAGAGTCCTAAACTTTACGATACTTGTCTTAAATGTGATGCCTTTGGAGGATTGGAAGCATCAAGAAGAGAAAGTGTCTTCATTTATCGTTGTCATACTGGATTGATTGATTTTGCCGTTCCGATTCTTATAAACGGAAGATTAATTGGCTCTATGCTTGTAGGGCAAGTGAAGGCAAGTGATGAAGACGATAAAAATCTTGAGTACATTACAGCTGAATCTTTTGATTGGCGGGAGGATCAAGATATACTAGCGGAATTAGAGAAGATTCCAGTGATGCCGCATGAGAAAATTTCAGCAGTAGCAGACATGATGTTTCATGTTATTAATAGCATGGTAGAAAAGGATTTTAGTCAATTTATTCAAGAGGAATTAAGAGCGAAGGATCAACAGCTATTAGATCAAATGAAAGCGCAAGCAGAACTCGAAAAATCTCTTTTAACTAAGCAAAATCAGTTCTTTCGTCTCTTGGTTAACCCCAATTTCCTATTTAATGTTATCAATACGATGTCGTGTTTCTCCATTATTGAAAAGGCACCAAAAACGCAAGAGGTCATCTTAACCTTTTCAGATATGATGAAATACTTGATAACGAGTTCCGATAGTTTAGTGACACTAGAGGATGAACTTTCATATATCAATCTCTACTTGAAACTGCAAAAAATACGGTTTGGGGAACGAATGCAAGTTACCATTGACATCCCTAGAGACTTAAGAACGATCCAGATTCCTCCAATGATTATTGTCTCCTTATTAGATAATGCGATTATTCATGGTTTAGAACCGAAAGAAGGAAATGGAACGATTATCGTTCGAGGATTTGCTCAAGATGAAGATTTTGTTTTTGAAGTGATTGATGATGGGGTAGGAATGCCATTAGAAAAAATAAATAGACTCACGAGTAAGGCAGTGATGTCTGATCAAGACAATCAATTCAAGGGGATCGGATTTAGTCATGTAAACTATAGCTTAAAATTACTATATGGCAGTGAATTTCAATTACAGATCGCCCAAAACAGAAGTGGTGGAACAACGGTTAGGTTCAGAATACCAAGGGAAACTAACGGGGGAATCACCTATGTATAATATTCTATTAATTGATGATGAGATTATCTCAATGGAGGCACTTAAAGTTATCTTTGAGGAAATAGATAATACAGCCGTAGTTGGAGAAGCAACTTCTGGAAAAATGGCGAAAAGATTATTTGAAAAAGGCAATTGGCATATGACCTTCCTTGATATCAACATCCCAGGAGAGGATGTGATCTTTTTAATAAAATATATGAAACGAAGGAATCCAAAAAATCGCATTATTTTATTAACAGACTATGGTTCCTATGATTTTGTTTTTAAAGCGCTAGAAATGGGGGCAGATTCTTATTTGCTAAAACCATATAAGCAAAAAGATATCATACATCTTGTAAATATGTACTTGTCTGAAGACCATTCCCAATCTATTAATCTTGATCAAACCATTGAACGCTTTCTTGCTTATGTAGCTAAAGAAGATTATAACAATTCGGTGAAAATGGCGAAAATCCTTTCAGCGCAATTGTTTTCAATATATGAAAATGATCATGACAAAATCCATGTAACGGCTAAGTTTATCATTAAGGCATTGGATTCCATATGCCATCAAAATGGATTATTTATTTCATATAAATTAGAGTGGGATATGTATGCTGAGATAGACATTAAGGATCTCGATAAGAAGTTTATTAGTCTAGTTGAGGACATTTTCGAAACAATAAGAAATTCTAAAAGTGATCAAGAAATAAAAGTAATCCAATCGGTTCTCAAATACATTGAAAAAAACTATCAAAAAGGGATTACATTAGAAGCTGCCGCTGAACATGTCCATTTAAGTCCCTATTATTTAAGTAAATTATTTAAAAAGGAATTAGATATCAACTTTGTTAATTACGTGTCGAAACGAAAAATGGATAAAGCAAAAGAACTTCTAGAAACAACGGATTTGCCAGTTATAAATATAGCTATGGAGTTAAATTATCAAGAGCCAAATTATTTTAGTAAGGTCTTTAAAAAAGAGGTTGGTTTGACCCCATCAGAATATAGAAAGAACGTAGTTGAGCTTGAACAAAAAACGGATTCGATGAAAAGGCATAACTCCATATTAAATGGTAATTGGTTTATATAGATATTCATTCAAGGCTGGGACATAACTAGCTTCAAATCATGAGAAAGGTGAATCCTGAGGGTACTCAAATTCACCTTTCTCTATTTTTGTCTGTTAATTTTGCCATTAACGCAAGACCCATTTCGTTTTATACCTTCGGTTTTCCTCGTACAAAAAAATTGAGTGAAACGCAAATTAGCTTTCAAGAATTCAACCGATTTCCGCTTTGTCTAAATTTCTACTAGAAGACCCTATTTTGCTCCAACCATCTCTTACCCTTAAGCGGAATTTTTCCTGTTATCTTCGCAACGACGTCCCTTATAGGAGAAATAACGGAAGATTTTCCGCTTATGGAAGGCAAAATTGTTTATTTTGGCATTTTTTGAGGGAGTAGCAGGAATTTTTCCTGTTATTTCGGCTCTTTTTCATGATGTCTGCTCATTAAGCGGAAATTTTCCTGTTATTTTTTCATACCGATAATCCAACTGTTTATACGAACACTTTATCCACAAGTCGAGAGAATTTATACGCTCCAAACTATAATCAAAAAGTCGTTACCACCGACATTTTGACCCAGACTTGTTTTTTTACTTCATTTAAAAAAAGGATAGAGCATTCGAAAAAATTCCCATTTTAGAACAAAAAATTATCTTTTCCTAGACAAAAAAAGATAGGTTCGCAGTCATAATCGAGCCAAATCTTTATCCGTATTAGCCAATATAGTATTGAGAAGTCACACTTAAAAAACTCTATCATAATTATTGTAAGGCTTGTTAGGAGAGTAGGAGTAGAGGATGATTTTTCCTGCGACCTGCTCAAATCACTTTTAGAGGAGGAATTTAGAATGATTAAAGAAGCACTTGGTATGGTAGAAACAAAAGGTTTAATTGGTGCAATTGAAGCAGCTGATGCCATGGTTAAAGCAGCGAATGTTACCTTAATCGGTTACCAAAAAATCGGTTCTGGACTAATTACTGTAATGGTTCGCGGTGATGTGGGTGCTGTGAAAGCGGCTACAGATGCTGGAGCAGCAGCTGCTGAAAAAGTCGGAGAAGTCGTATCCATTCATGTAATTCCTAGACCACATGCTGAAGTAGAAGGAATCTTACCAAAATTAGAGCAACAATAATTTTTTGGAGGTGTTAATAAATGAAAGAACAAATGATCGAAAAAATTATGGAAGAAGTTATGAAGAAGGTTGAAGCTCCAAAGGAAGTAAAGACACCTAAAAAAGAATTCTGTGGGTTAACAGAGTTTGTTGGTGTAGGGCGTGGAGACACGATTGGACTTGTGATTGCAAATGTAGATTCAAGTGTCCATGAAGCAATGAAGCTTGATAAGAAATACCGCTCAATTGGGATTATTGGTGCTCGTACAGGTGCAGGTCCGCAAATTATGGCAGCGGATGAAGCCGTAAAAGCTACTAATACAGAGATTTTAACGGTTGAGCTTGCGCGTGATACAAAAGGTGGTGCAGGACATGGTTCTTTAATCATCTTTGGTGCTGAAGATGTTGCAGATGCACGTCGTGCGGTTGAAGTAGCACTTAAAGAACTAGAGCGCACTTTCGGTGATGTATATGGTAATGAAGCAGGTCATCTCGAATTCCAATATACAGCCCGTGCAAGCTATGCTTGTGAGAAAGCGTTTAATGCAGAAGTGGGTAAATCATTTGGTTTACTAGTGGGTGCTCCTGCAGCTATCGGTGTCGTACTTGCAGATACTGCAGTTAAAGCAGCAAATGTCGATGTAATCGGCTATAGTTCACCTGCTCAAGGAACAAGCTTTTCAAATGAAGTAATTTTAACATTCAGCGGTGATTCTGGTGCTGTTCGCCAATCGTTAATCGCGGCTAGAGAAGTAGGAAAAAAATTGTTAGGAACTCTCGGAAGCGAACCTGTATCAGATACAGTTCCTTACATCTAACCTGAGGAGGGTAATCAATGAAATCAAAACGTTTTCAAGTATTGTCTGAGCGCCCAGTAAACCAGGATGGCTTCGTTGCTGAATGGCCTGAAGTGGGACTTATGGCGATGAGTGGTCCAAATGACCCGAAGCCTAGTATAAAAATTGAAAATGGTGTAGTTGTCGAATTAGACGGTAAAAAGCGTGAGGAATTTGACTTTATTGATACATTTATCGCGGATTACGCCATTAATTTAGAAAAAGCTGAAGAAGCGATGTCCATTGATTCAAACGAGTTTGCAAGAATGCTAGTAGATATTAACGTACCAAGAAAAAAAATTATCCCACTTAGTACTGCGATGACACCAGCAAAGCTTTGCGACGTCGTCAAAGACATGAATGTCGTAGAACTGATGATGGCCCTACAAAAAATGAGAGCAAGAAAAACACCTTCTAACCAATGTCACGTAACGAATTTGAAGGACAATCCTGTTCAAATCGCAGCAGATGCAGCAGAAGCTGCATTGCGTGGTTTCGATGAGCAAGAAACAACTGTAGGTATTGTTCGTTATGCCCCTTTTAATGCGCTTGGCCTGTTAGTAGGAGCACAAACTGGACGTGGCGGAATATTAACACAATGTTCAGTGGAAGAAGCGACAGAACTTGAAATGGGGATGAGAGGTCTTACTTGTTATGCAGAAACGGTATCTGTATACGGAACTGAGCCTGTGTTCGTAGATGGGGATGACACTCCATTTTCTAAAGCATTCCTTGCATCTGCATACGCATCCCGTGGATTGAAGATGCGTTTCACTTCAGGGACTGGTTCAGAAGTTCAAATGGGCTATGCTGAAGGGAAATCAATGCTATATCTTGAAGCGCGTTGTATTTTTGTTACAAAGGGTGCCGGATCTCAAGGACTACAAAATGGTTCCATTAGTTGTATCGGTGTTCCTGGTGGGGTTCCATCTGGTATTCGCGCTGTGCTTGCAGAGAATTTATTTACAACGATGATGGATATGGAGGTGGCCTCAGGGAATGACCAAACCTTCTCCCATTCTGATATTAGAAGAACGGCTAGAACTTTAATGCAAATGCTTCCAGGTACTGACTTTATTTTCTCAGGATACAGTGCAACTCCAAACTATGACAATATGTTTGCAGGTTCAAACTTTGATGCTGAGGACTTTGATGATTATAACGTATTACAACGTGATTTGAAGGTAGATGGTGGACTACGCCCTGTTTCGGAAGATGAAGTAGTGGCAATCAGAAATAAAGCGGCTAGAGCCATTCAAATGGTATTTGATGGATTAGGACTACCTGCGATTACGGATGAAGAAGTAGAAGCTGCTACATATGCTCATGGAAGTAAGGACATGCCTGACCGTAATGTGGTAGAAGATTTAAGAGCGGCTGATGACATGATGAAGCGTGGAATTACAGGAATTGACATTGTTAAAGCATTGAGTAAGGGCGGATTTGAAGATGTAGCACAGAGCGTTCTTAGCATGTTAAAACAACGTGTTTCTGGAGATTATTTACACACTTCTGCCATTATCGATAAAGATTGGAAAATCGTCAGTGCCGTCAATGATTTGAATGATTATCAAGGACCTGGTACGGGTTATCGCATGAGTGATGCTAGATGGGAAGAAATCAAAGCAATTCCTCGCGCTATTCGACCAGAAGATGTGAACTAAACGTAAAAGGGGTGTTATGTAAATGGCTATTAACGAAAAGTTAATTAGAGAAGTCATTGAAGAAGTTTTAAAGGACTTCAATATGAAGGATAAATTGGAAGCCACAGCAGTTGATGAATCCACTAAACAACCATCAATTGCTCCTAACGCTAAAGGATTAGAAATTGTTGAAATTGGTCCTGCAACAATTGGAACAAGAAAGGATGAAGTAGTGATTGCCGTCGCTGCAGCATTTGGTGTTCATCAAACGAAAACGATAGTAGGGCTCCCACACACGGAAGTGTTAAGAGAAATGATTGCTGGTATTGAAGAAGAAGGTGTTTCAGCTCGATTGATTCGCGTATATCATACTTCAGATGTTGGATTCGTAGCCCATCAAGCGGCAAAATTTAGTGGCTCTGGAATAGGCATTGGAATTCAGTCAAAAGGTACAACGGTTATCCATCAAAAGGATTTACCACCTTTATCAAATTTAGAACTTTTCCCACAGGCGCCATTATTAGATCCAGAAACGTACCGAGCAATTGGAAAAAATGCAGCGAAATACGCAAAAGGAGAATCGCCGAACCCTGTACCAACAAGAAACGACCAAATGGCTCGACCAAAGTACCAGGCGATCGCTGCATTGCTTCATATTAAGGAAACAGAACATGTAGATAGAAATAAAAAAGCAACTGCTTTGCAAGTGAAATTTAACTAAAACGGAGGTGAGTAGAATGAATCAACAGCTTATTGAACAAATCGTAAAAGAAGTTATGTCTTCCATGGGGACGGTTCCAGAGAAGGCGCAAGCAACGGAAAAAAAAGAGTGTGCAGTAAAGGTTGATGCGAAGAAAGATTATCCACTTGGTGAAAAGCGACCAGAGCTTATCAAAACCCCAACAAATAAAAGCTTGGAGCAAATAACATTGCAGGGCGTTATCGATGGTGTTGTTACTCCAGAGGATGTTCGGATTGCTCCTGAAACATTGGAGTTACAGGCTCAAGTAGCAGAATCAATGGGAAGAAAACCTTTAGCGCAAAATTTCCGCAGGGCTGCTGAATTAATTGCCGTACCAGACGGTCGAATTCTTGAAATCTATAATGCTTTAAGACCATACCGCTCTACGAAAGAAGAGTTACTCGCGATTGCTGAAGAATTAGAGCAAAAATTCAATGCCATAATGAATGCGAAACTAGTTCGCGAAGCTGCTGAAGTATACGAGAAAAGAGATAGACTGAAAAAAGACTAACATCTTGCGTTAGATATTCCAGGAGGTAGAATCGATGAAATTGGTTGCAGGAGTGGATATTGGAAATGCCACAACAGAAGTCGCCATCGCTACCATAACAGGAAACAATGAGGTTACTTTTTTGGCTAGCGACTTTGTGCGAACAACAGGGATCAAAGGAACGAAACAAAATATCCATGGTGTTCTTGCTGCCATTAAACAAGCTCTTGATAAAATTAATCGAAATATAGAAGATTTGGACTTGGTTCGGATTAATGAAGCAGCCCCTGTTATTGGGGATGTGGCCATGGAAACGATCACTGAGACAATTATTACAGAGTCGACGATGATTGGCCACAACCCCTCAACTCCTGGGGGATTGGGCTTAGGCATTGGGAAAACCATTGATATTGCCGATTTGGAACATGCCAATAGAGAAGATAACTACATCGTTTTAATCGGAAAGACGATCGACTTTGATGATGCAGCGAAGATGATTAATAACTCCTTGGATAGAGGAATTAACATAAATGGAGCTGTAGCACAGAAGGATGATGGCGTTCTCATCAATAATCGAATTCACAAAAAAATGCCGATTATTGATGAGGTAAGTCTGATCGAGAAAGTTCCGCTTGGAATGAAGGCGGCCATTGAAGTAGCTCCACCTGGTGGTGTAGTGGAAGTACTTGCAAATCCATATGGAATTGCGACTGTGTTTGATTTAACTAGTGAAGAAACGAAAATGATCGTTCCGATCGCCAGAGCACTTATTGGAAATCGTTCCGCGGTTGTCATTAAGACACCAAAAGGAGATGTGCAAGCGAGGAGTATTCCAGCTGGAAAAATAATGGTGTTTGGTAAGCGGAATTTAACCGTTGATGTAGATGAAGGTGCCGAAAAAATGATGGAAGTATTAACGGCTGCCACCCCGATAGAAGATATAAAGGGAGAAGCAGGTACGAATGCTGGAGGGATGCTTGAACGAGTTAGACAGGTCATGTCTGAATTAACGAAACAGCATCCAGATGATATCAAAATTCAGGATTTGTTAGCTGTCAATACTTTCATACCGCAAAAGGTTAAAGGCGGTTTAGCGGAAGAGTTCTCTATGGAAAATGCCGTCGGAATTGCTGCAATGGTGAAAGCCGATAAATTGCAGATGCAAATGATTGCCGATGAACTGCGTACACAAATCAATGTCGAAGTTGAGGTTGGTGGTGTCGAAGCAGATATGGCGATAAGGGGTGCCCTTTCCACTCCAGGAACAAAGATCCCGATCGCCATTGTGGATATGGGAGCAGGTTCTACCGATGCATCGGTTATGGCTAGAACTGGAAAAACGACTTCTGTACACTTAGCAGGTGCAGGCGATATGGTAACCATGCTCATTAATACGGAGTTAGGGCTTGAAGATATTGCATTGGCTGAGGATATTAAGAAGTACCCTTTAGCTAAAGTAGAAAGTTTATTCCATATTCGTCATGAGGATGGAACGGTACAGTTCTTTGAAAAACCACTTGAACCACATGTATTTGCCAGAGTGGTTATTTTAAAGGAAGGGAATATGATTCCAATTCCGGGACAGCTTTCTGTAGAAAAGATCAAAATTGTAAGGCGAGGAGCAAAAGAAAAAGTTTTTGTAACGAATGCACTGCGCGCATTAACAATGGTTTCACCTACAGGAAATATACGAGATATGGAATTTGTTGTTTTAGTAGGTGGGTCCGCTCTTGATTTCGAGGTACCACAGTTAGTTACAGATGCTTTATCTCAATATAGTGTCGTTGCTGGAAGAGGGAATATCAGAGGGACAGAAGGACCAAGAAATGCGGTCGCAACGGGTTTAATATTGGCTTTGTGTGAAAGGGGAGGAGTTCAGTGAAAATAAACAATGGAAATGAGATTCAAGCTATCCATGTTTATTATAATGCACAACTGAATGAACCTTCCTTTTTTTGTACCTTACTTTATGGGGTTGAAGAAGAGGGTGTCCCTACCTTCGTCAAAGAAAGTCAACAAAAATCAGCTCTAGAATTAAGCTATCAAGCTGCTCTCGATTCCACTTTGGGCGTCGGAATTGGCATTGATCAGGATGGGCAAATGATTCTTCACTATACGAAGCTAGACAAGAAGCAACCGTTGTTCAAGGAAAATATTAATGATTCTTTCAAACAAAGAGTATTAGGTGCGAACGCTGCAAGGTTAGTAAAAGGAATGCCTTTTAAATCTTTTGAGGCAGAGAAGGATAAGGTTTTCGCAACTCCTCCAGTCTTAGAGAATTCATTAACAAAAGAGGATATTACGAGAATCGTAGCGCTTGTACTTAAAAGGCTTCAGGCAACCGATTAAAGGAGGTGACCTTTGACGATGGGTATGCACGCATTAGGAATGATTGAAACAGTTGGCTTGGCAGCAGCAATAGAAGCTGCAGATACAGCAGTTAAATCTGCCAATGTTTCATTATTAGGATATGAGTTAACGAAAGGTGGCGGAATGGTAACGGTTAAGTTTGAAGGTGATGTAGGAGCCGTTAAAGCTGCTGTAGAAGCTGCTGTCATGGCCGCAGAACGAGTCGGAAAAGTCTATAGTAAACATATTATTCCTCGACTAGGCAGTGGAGTAGAAAACGTAATTTATTCTAAAGAAACAATTGGTCCGGGAAATCCACTCAGAAATAAAGAAATGAACATCGAAGAAGAAACGATTTCCTTAGAAGTTGAATCAACGAATCTATCAGAACCTTTAAATATTGAGACTAGCGAAGAAGAAATGGAAGCAGAGAAAGACAATGAGAACGAAATAGAGACACCCACTTCTAAAACAGATTCTTTAAAAATGGTCGCCATTTCACCGCTTAAAGAGGAAGCTGATGAAGAAGAAAAATCTGATTTAAACGTTCAGCTATTCTCTAAAGAAATAAAAATTGAAGAAAATGACTCCATCACTAAAAAACAAGCGAAAACATTAGTCATAGATGAGCAAGTCAGTGAGCAGCAAAAAGAAGAGACGGAAGTATGCAATATTTGTAAAGATCCGAAATGTCCACGAAGAAAAGGGGACTTGAGATCGACTTGCATTCATGAAAATTGAGGAGGAATGAAAAATGAAAGATGCATTAGGAATGATTGAAACTAAAGGTTTAGTTGGTGCCATTGAAGCAGCTGATGCGATGGCTAAAGCAGCAAATGTGGTTTTACTAGGGTATCAACAAATTGGATCTGGTCTTGTGACTGTTCTAGTAAGAGGCGATGTAGGTGCTGTAAAGGCAGCAGTTGATGCTGGGTCAGCAGCAGCTGAAAGAGTCGGAAAAGTGATATCTGTCCATGTTATTGCGAGACCACATTCTGATGTTGAAAAAATCCTTCCATCAAAAACAGTCGAATAAAGCAGGATAGGGGTGTTCTTGTATGACATATAACAGGCAAATTCAAGAAAAGATTTTGAAAGAAGTTGTGAAACGAGTGCTTGCATTAGAAGAGCAACCCTATGTTCCAATAGGAGTTTCTAATCGCCACATTCATTTAAAACAAGATGATCTTGAAGTTTTATTTGGGAAAGGATACCAATTAACAAAATGGAAAGATTTAAAACAACCAGGACAGTTCGCAGCTAAAGAAACCGTTTCTATTATTGGCAAGAAAGGTGAACTAGAACGTGTAAGAATACTTGGACCTGTTAGGAATATTACGCAAGTGGAAGTTTCGATGACGGATAGTTTCAAGCTTGGTGTCCCGGCACCAATTAAAGAATCTGGAAAAATAGAAGGCACACCTGGAGTGCGATTGAAAGGTCCTTGTGGTGAGCTGGAAATGACAGAAGGAGTAATCGTAGCATTACGACATATCCACATTCCACCACAATTTGCTGAGAAATTTCAACTGAAAGACAAGGAATTAGTCGAAGTTGAATTAGGTGGAGAAAGAAAAACGATTTTTAAAAATGTATTAATTCGAATATCAGAAAAATATGTGTTAGAAATGCACTTGGATACGGATGAAGCAAATGCGGCCAGTGTAAGAAACGGAGATTTAGGACTTATTCGGAAAGGCTAAGATGCTTATGTCTATCAATCTAGAAAAGGTCAACAATTATATCACAAGTTTTGCAAGGTTAATAGATGAAGGTCGAGCAAATATGTCTGCAGGAAACTTGAAGGTTGGCGTCGATCTTGGCACAGCGAATATTATTATTTCTGTCGTAGATGAGATTGGGAACCCGCTAGCTGGAGCTACCTACCCGGCTTCCGTTGTGAAGGATGGACTGGTTGTAGACTATATCGGAGCTGTAAAAATCGTCAAACAACTTAAAAGTCAAGTAGAAGAAATGCTTGGAACTACTCTGACTCATGCGGCAACTGCTGTACCACCTGGTACCATCGGTGGAAATATGAAGGCGATTTCTAATGTGGTAGAAGCAGCCGACATGGAAGTTACGAATGTCATTGATGAGCCTACTGCAGCGGCAACTGTGTTAGGACTAACAGATGGAGCTGTTGTTGATGTAGGTGGTGGTACGACGGGCATTAGTATATTAAAAAATGGTGAAGTCATCTATACCGCTGATGAACCTACAGGAGGAACACATATGAGCTTGGTTGTGGCAGGGAATTATCGGATTTCGATTGCTGAAGCCGAGAAGCTCAAGATGAATCCGATGAAGCAAAATGATATTTTTCCTGTTGTTAAACCTGTTGTTGAAAAAATGGCATCGATTGTCAAAAGGCAAATTCAAGGATTTGATGTTAAAAAAATCTATGTGGTTGGAGGAGCAAGTTGTTTTGATGAATTCGAAAAAGTCTTTTTTAAAGAGATTGGCATTGAAACCATTAAGCCGGCACATCCTCTACTTATCACGCCACTAGGCATTGCATTAAACAGTTTGAAATGAGGTGAAGGGTTTGGGCGCTCATTCAATATTGGACAGTTTTGTAGAAGAAGTGATCAGGAGATTGCAAAAAAGAACGAAAAGGGCAACAGTCCTTTTTACTGGAGGATATGGTGGTTTTCAAGAGTCACTGGAGCAGATTCGCCTTCTACAAACTGATGGTTGGGATTTAAAGATTGTACTCTCCAATAGTGCAGAATTTGTTCTCACCCCTCAATTAATAAGCGATAAAGTTGGTACTTCCAACGTTTTTGTAGAAAAAGATATAAAAGAATTACGTCCTTTATATGAAGGAATTAGTGTTTTCATTGTCCCGACCTTAACCATCAATACAATGGTGAAGATTTCACTTGGGATAGCAGACAATATGGTAACGAATTTAGCTTCACACATGCTGATGAGTGGGATTCCATTTATTGCGGCGAAGGACGCATGTGATGTTTTGCATGCTTCACGTCAAAAACTCGGTTTGAATAAGGGACAGCAAGCATATTTGCATAAAATGAGTGATTATCTTGGAGTATTAGAAAGCTACGGAGTAAAGCTTGTCGATGCTAAGGACCTATTTCAAACTGTTCAACAAAATGTCTTCACCTTTTCTCCCCAGGTTGAAACAGGATCAGAAGAAAAGCGACCGATGCTCTCTTTTAAGAAAAAGATTATTACTCGAGAGGATGTTGTTGAAGCTAAGCGGAAGGAAATGACGATACAAATTCCTTATGCGACCATTATAAGTCCTCTTGCTCTTGATACAGCGAAGGAACTTGGTGTGAAAATCGTTCAAGAAGATTAGGGCAGGTGTTAAAAAATGTATGTTGGTCTCGTAGTTGGAAGTGTAGTAGCGACACGAAAGAGTGACGAACTAGTCGGGAAAAAGCTCCTTATCGTCCAACAAATAAATCCGAAAGATGGAAATTTGGGAACTTTTGAAGTGGCGGTGGATTCTGTCGGGGCAGGCACTGGCGAACATGTACTCGTGACAAAAGGAGAATCTGCTATGTATGTATTTGGAGCGGCTACTTCATGTATAGATTCTGCAATTGTTGGTATTGTCGATTCAATGGAAGTTAGTTAAGAGGATGTGACCGAAATGGCAATTTACACAAAAAAAGGTGATAAAGGTGAGACCGGCCTGTTAGGTGGAAGCCGGATCTCTAAAGATAGTCTCAAAGTGTCCTGTTATGGAACTTTAGATGAAGCAAATGCAGCCTTAGGGGTAGCGGTTTCTCAAATCGACCACATTGAAATAAAGAGCATTATAAAAGACATCCAAAAGCAACTCTTTGTTGTCGGGGCAGAACTAGCAAGTGATGAAAAAGGAAAAGACCTTTTGAAGAACAAGGTCAGTGAAAAGGAAATTACTAGATTCGAAGAGATTATTGATAAATTTGAGCAAATAATGGGCCCGATCCATGAATTTATCATCCCAGGTGAGACGAGTGCTTCTGCCAATCTTCATTTATCGAGAGCGATCATTCGTAGGGCAGAGAGACAAATTGTTGAACTTACTAAGACATTAGCTGTACGAAGTGAACTCATCCAATATGTCAATCGTTTATCTGATGTTTTGTTTATGTTAGCTCGTGCGCAAGTACATTACCATCAGCTTGAACAGATAAAGTCAAAGGTTATAGGGAAATTGGAGAAGCTTCAGGATAGGAATTCTTGCTTTCGTCTTTCTTTAGAACTTGCTTGTGAAATAGCACGAGCTGCGGAAGAAAAGGCAATAGCGATAGGTGTTCCGGTTGTCATCTCCATCGTAGACCCAGCGGGGAATGCCATTTTATTGCATCGGATGGAAGGTTCACTATTAGCAAGTTTGGAGCTTTCTTTGAACAAAGCATATACTTCAGTTGCCTTAAAAATGGCCTCCCATGAACTAGTTCCTGTTATCCAACCTGGGACAGAACTGTACGGCATTCAAATGACAAACCAGAAGATTGTCACATTCGGTGGTGGATTTCCACTTTATAACGATGAGCAGATCATCGGTGGAATTGGAGTGAGTGGTGGAACTGTTGAAGAAGATATGCTCATTGCCAAAGAAGCAATCGAAGTATTTCGGAAAAAGAAAGAGGGGTATTAAATTGACTATTGAAGAACGAAAAATAGAAGAAATGGTAAAGAAAATTTTAGAAGAAATGAGTTCGACCGATAGTCGACCTCAATCAAGTATTGGAAATGGCATATTTATGGAGATGAATGAGGCGATCGAGGCAGCAGAAATTGCTCAGAAAGAACTTGTTAAATTTTCATTAGAGGATAGAGGCAAAATAATTGATTCGATTCGAAGCGCTGCCAAAGAAAACGCTGAGCTATTTGCCCGAATGGCAGTGGATGAAACAGGGATGGGAAATTATGAGGATAAGATCATCAAAAATATTTTGGCGGCCGAAAAAACGCCTGGTATTGAAGACTTGAGAACAGAATCATTTTCAGGTGACAACGGCTTAACGATTGTTGAACTCTCTGCTTATGGGGTAATTGGATCCATTACGCCGACAACTAACCCAACTGAAACGATTATATGTAATTCAATTGGGATGATTGCAGCAGGAAATTCTGTTGTCTTTAGTCCACACCCTACAGCAAAAGAGACTTCAATTAAAGCTATTGAAGTATTGAATAAAGCAATCGTAGACGCTGGTGGGCCAAAGAATTTAATGACAACCGTACAAGAGCCTACGATCGAACAAGCAAATATGATGATGAGACATAAAAAAATCAGAATGTTAGTGGCAACAGGTGGACCTGGTGTTGTAAAAGCGGTTCTATCTTGTGGGAAAAAAGCCATTGGTGCTGGTGCAGGAAATCCTCCTGCAGTAGTTGATGAAACAGCAGATTTAGAAAAAGCAGCAAAGGATATTATCGATGGCTGCAGTTTCGATAATAATCTACCTTGCGTAGCGGAAAAAGAAGTGATTGTTGTTGAAAAAGTAGCTGATTATTTAGTTTCTTATATGAAGAAAAATGGAGCTTTTCTCATTACAAGTAAGGCCCAGATTGAGCAGTTAACAGAATTAGTAGTTGATAAAGGACACGCAAATAAGAAATTTGTAGGGAAAGATCTTGCTTATATTTTAAAGCATATTGGGATTGAAGTGCCAGCTGATGCAAGGGTTGCGATTATGAATGTTGAGGGAGATCATCCGTTAGTTTCAGCCGAATTAATGATGCCTATTCTACCGATCGTACGAGTTGACGACGTCGATGCTGCAATTGATTTGGCCGTTGATGTGGAGCATGGTTTCCGCCATACAGCCATTATGCATTCTAAAAACGTGGACAATTTAACCAAATTTGCAAAAGCGATTCAAACGACAATCTTTGTTAAAAATGGTCCTTCCTATGCTGGAATTGGCGTTGGTGGAGAAGGATATACGACCTTTACGATTGCCGGGCCGACAGGAGAAGGATTAACTTCTGCAAAAAACTTTGCTAGAAAAAGAAAATGTGTTCTAGTAGATGGTTTATCTGTTAGATAGCAACAAAGTGTATGATTACTAGATTTTTTCTCCATGATAAACCTTTATTTTATACGAAGAATTTGAAGAGGAGAGGTTTTTATGACTTGGGAATTAATTTTGGCATCATTTGGCGGTGGACTATTTGGTGCATTATTTGGTGCATTGCCTGCCTTTATTTTTGCAGGATTTGTGGGGTTAATTGGTGTCGGAGTGATTGCCGCCGGTGGACCTCCGACCATATTAAACGATGTCGTATTTGGAACACTACTTGGTCCGCATATTGCATTTGCGGGAGGGGTTGCAGCGGCGGCGTTTGCAGCAAACAAAAGGAATGCACTGGATAGTGCTTTAGATATTTTAACACCACTGAAGAAGACAAATGATATCGGTGTTTTATTGGTCGGAGGTATGTTTGGCATTGTTGGTTACCTTATTAACAGTGTACTTATTTATTTCGAAACTCCTGTAGATACAGTTGCTTTAACCGTGTTTATCTCCTGTATTATTTCTCGTTTTGTTTTTGGGAAATCGGGGCTCATAGGGAAATTTACACCTACCAATGGAGAGAAAAGGAAGTTTGTACCTGGGGGAAAATCGTTAGGGTTTATCGTCGTCTACTCTCTCGGATTTGGATTAGTCATTTCATATCTTGTTGACCTTACTCAAATTAATGTTCTTGGCTTCGTCATTAGTGCATCTTTATTAATTCTCTTACAGTTTGGCTTCGATATTCCAGCGACACATCATATCACCCTTGTCGCAGGGTATGCAACAATTGCTACTGGAAGTATCTTGTATGGAGCGTTGTTTGCAGTAATTGCTGGAGTAATAGGTGAAATCGCCGGGAATACCTTCAATTCGTATGTAGATACGTATATTGACCCACCAGCAACGACCATCTTTATTTGTAGCTTCTTTATTTTCGCGTTTATGTGATCAGTTTCACAATAAGGAAGTTTTAAGTTAGAAACACGGAGGTACACGTCATGAATTCCTTTTTTGTAGGACCAAAAATTTACAATGGAAGCCATTCCATCGATTATTTAAAAGATTTAAAGAAAAAGAAAGCTTTTCTGGTGACGGATAAAATGATGGTGAAATTTGGGATGGCAGATGCGATCACGAATCGATTACAAGGATTACCTTGTAAAATTTTCTCAGATGTGGAGCCAAATCCTTCACTTGAAACCGTTCAAAAGGGTCTTGCTATATTTCTTGAAGAAAAACCTGATGTCATCATCGCTCTAGGGGGAGGATCACCGATTGATGTAGCTAAAGCAATCCTGCTTTTCTATTATCAGGTAATGGAAAAAATCCCAAATGATAAATGGGTTGATAAACCTTTATTTATTGCGATTCCAACTACTAGTGGTACAGGCTCTGAAGTCACATCCTATTCAGTTGTGACAGATATGAGCAATAATATTAAAATTCCTCTAAATGACGAACGGATGATTCCAGAGGTTGCGATTTTGGATGAGCAATTGACGAAAACGGTACCTCCAGCCGTCACGGCAGATACGGGCATGGATGTATTGACTCACGCAATAGAAGCTTATGTCTCTGCAAATGCGACAGAATTAACAGATTTATATGCAGAAAAAGCGATTAAGAGTGTTTTTACTTATTTGTTAAGAGCGTATCGATTTGGAAATGACATGGAAGCAAGAGGGAAATTACATCTAGCCTCATGCATGGCTGGTATCGCATTTACGAACGCATCATTAGGGATTACTCATAGCTTAGCTCACGCTATCGGTGCAAAGTTCCACCTTTCCCACGGCAGAAGTAACGCGTTATTGCTCCCATATATCATTCAATATAATGGAGGTTTATGCGATGATACTTATCAAACCTCAAAGGCAGCCAAGAAGTATGCAGAACTGGCTAGAATTCTAGGATTACCTTGTTCAACGCGAAAAGAAGGTGTCTTGAGTCTTTCTACCGCGGTAAAAGTACTCAATGAAAAATTAGGAATCCCTTTATCCATACACGGTGCAAATATAGAGGAGCAAGTATATGAACGTCAAATCCAAGACATCGTCCATAGTGCCCAAAAGGATATTTGTACAGAGGGGAACCCGAAAGAAGTATCTGAATTAGACTTTATCAATCTATTAAAATGGGTTTACAAAGGATGAAAATTTTCGTATTAAAGGAGGAAAAGTCAATGAGGAGGTACCGATTTAAAAGCTTTCTTCCTAAATTAGTCTATCATTGGTTGATTAAATAGTTTGTAGGTATAGGACGAAGTATGTTCTCATTTTGTTATGTGAATTGAAGTAATCAAATGGCTTGCAATGAAAACATACATACAAAAATGGTAATAGCTTGTTATTACCATTTTTGTATGTAGATGGAAGATGTTATTCTCTATCCTTTGCCCGCTTTTTTCGTAAGAAATATACAAATGTAAAGGTTGCAAGAAAACAAACAAATACAACTGCTCCAATAAGTATTGCTTCACTAAAGCTGCTTTTGTCTGGTCCGTATAATGCCAGCAATGTGACGACAGCACCTACCACTAAAGGAATAATAACAACTTGATAATACGGCGCTAGCTTTTTTGGAGGATTGGCATCATCATACTCGTCGACGGAAATTGTTAGATTTAGCCACCCTAAGACAACAGCGGAAAGCATAAAAACGAGCCAGACAGGATTTTCTTTAGCCGCAGTAAACCCTTCAGTTACTGTTTCATAGAGTAGAATCGCGAGGACCCCAACTGTCTGTACAATAAAGGCAATACGGATGTTTTTTAAATTTTGCAATTGTAATCGTTCATCTTTAATGATCTTCATTTTTTAATACCTCCTGATCAATCCAAAAAATCTCATCTAATGATTTATTGACGGCATAACAAATTTCTAAGCATAATTTCAACGTTGGATTATACTTGCCTTTTTCAATTAAGCTTATGGTTTGCCTTGTGACACCGATTTTCTCTGCTAGCTCTTGCTGTGTTAAATCAACTTGAATACGAGCAATTTTTACGTTATTTCTCACCTAGTGAATCACCTCTTATATTTATTGTAACATATATATTGCATAATTCAATATATACGTTACATTATATAATATATATATTGAATATAAAGTGGAGTGATGCCAAATAATTAAAAACCAAACTCAGAATGAAGACTTATAATTCGCAAATCAAAAATGAGAGGTTTATATTAAAAGGGTATTAGTTGAAAGGAGGAGCATGAACGATGTTACGTAATCGAATTGGTAGAACAGATTTACTTGTTAATCCCATTGGTCTAGGAGCAAATGCCATTGGAGGCCATAATATTTATGAAAATATCGATGAAGCGATTTCTAAAAAGATCATTCATACAGCAGTTAATAATGGAATGAACTTTTTTGATACAGCTTATTTTTATGGACTTGGTCGCTCAGAAGAATTAATCGGTGAGGTCATGAAAGAACATGGCAAACGAGACACCTTTGTCATTGCATCAAAGGCATCTTACACATTTGTTGACAACCAAGTCGTGCATAATAATTCTCCACAATTTCTCACTCAAAGTGTTGAAGAGTCACTTAGAAGGCTTCAAACAGACTATATTGATATATTTTATATTCATTTTCCAGATGACAAAACGCCAAAGGCAGAAGCTGTCGGTGCGTTACAAAGGTTAAAGGAACAAGGGAAGATCAGAGCGATTGGTGTTTCGAATTTTAATATAGAGCAGTTGAAGGAAGCCAATCAAGATGGCTACTTAGAGGTACTGCAGTCTCATTATAACTTGTTCAACCGTACTGCTGAAGAAGAGCTGTTTCCGTATGTGACGGAACAGGAAATTTCTTTTATCCCGTATTTTCCATTAGCGAAGGGCCTTTTAACAGGAAAATATCGCAGAGATACTTCTTTGACGGAGAGTCAAAAGAAGCACCCACTGTTTAAAGAGGACGCTTACTTCAGTAATTTAGATAAAATTGATGAATTACATAAAATAGCCAATGAAAAAAATTGTCAGGTTGGTCATATTGTTTTAGCGTGGTATTTAACACGTAAACCAATTGATGCAGTCATTCCTGGTGCAAAAACACCGGAGCAGATTTTGAGCAATCTTCAAGCAGGGGAAGTTCAACTTTCAGAATCCGAAATTGCGAAGATTGATCGTGTTTTTCAAGTATAATCAATTCATTAAGCGACAAAGGTGGTAAAGAAATGAAACTCGTAGCACTTGTAGGAAGCACTAGAAAAGAATCGTTAAATTTAGCCTTAGTGAAAACAATGGAAGAACGATATCAGGAAAAAGTAGAAATTACCGTAGCAAAGATTGATGATCTTCCTCATTACAATCAAGATACGGAAGCCAATCCAAGCTCTGAAGTACTTCGCTTACGAAAAGAGATTGTAAATAGCGATGGTGTTCTCATTGTGACACCAGAATTTAACTGGTCAATCCCAGGAGTATTAAAAAATGCCTTAGATTGGCTTTCTCGTGCAGACAAGGAATTAAAAGGGAAGCCTGTCATGGTTGCGGGAGCATCAACAGGACAAGTTGGATCGCTGCGAGCACAGCAGCATTTGCGTCAAATTTTATCAAGTCCTGGACTTTCTTCACGTGTATTGCCACCTGCTGGAAATGAAATTCTTATCAATCATGCAGGTGATAAATTTAAAGAGGGAAGGCTTGTTGATGAACCAACATTAACCTTTTTAGATGGTGTTGTTGAACGATTTATTGAATTTGTGAATGTAGGATAAGCTAAAAGGAGCCCCATTAATGGAGCTCCTTTTTTCATAGAGATAATGTAATGACTTTTTTGTAGTAGAACAGTGATAGGAAACCAAAGATTGAATAAAGGACGGTGTAAATAATCATGACAAGAATCATTGGCGTCCATAACTCTGAACCAAATAGGAACCAGCCTGATTGGATCGCAAAGTTACTATGGAGAAGGCCGATAAAAAGAGGGATGCCAAAATTAAATAGCTGTTTGAAACGTATTCCTCTCACCAAGTCTTGTTCTGTAAATCCAAGTTTTCGTAAGATCGTGTAGCTTGGTTTTTCTTCTTCACTCTCTCCCATTTGTTTAAAATATAGAATACAGCCTGATGTAATTAAGAACGTTAAACCAAGAAAGCCAACTATGAACATGATAAGTCCCATATTGCCTTTTTCTTCATTGCTCATTTGTAAGCGAGAGGAATGTAAATAATTTTCATCAAAACCAAGCTCTTCAAAAATTTTATCCGCTTTCTCCAGTTGTTCACTCATCTTTAAATGGTAGCCAATAAATAAAGATGTATCTCCTTGAATAGCTGGATCAAGGTCTTCAGATAATTGCGCAAATACTGTCTCATCAACGATTGCAATCGGTAATCCACCTTGATTAGATTGCCAAGAAATGAAGTATTCCTTTTCCAATCCGATAAATTTTAGAGGAATCGTTTGTGTTTGGCCAATTAGTTCTATCTCTCCAGTATCTGCAAATCTTATAAATCTTTCGAGCATATCATCATAACCTGAAAAAATGGTTTCATCTGGTGAAAGATCGTATTCATTAACATCGTTATCACTGATAACAGGTATGACAACCTTATCTGTATCGACAAACAGGCTTTCAGTGTCACCCTCGATAATAGCATTTATATGTGATTCAACTTGAATTACATGAATCTTCGTTGTGGAATAAGGGATTTGTTCCTGCTCTAGCTTTTCCTCAAATCGTTTTGCATCTTCCTCATTCGTAATCGCAAAATCACTTGCGACATAATTTTTAGCCTTTGTCTCAGCTGAATAGTAAGAGATATAGGATAAGGATAATAAAGCAAGTGCTAATGCCGACACAGTTGTAATGATTGTTAGCAATAGTGCGTTTGACTTCATTCGAAACATTAATGAAGATAAAGAAAGCACTTCATTAATGTTTAAGTAGCCATTTTTTCCTTTGCGAATGAGATGAAAAATAAAGTTTACTGATCCTTTGAAAAACAGATAGGTACCTATGATAACAGAAGCAAGTATAAAGATCATCGCTATGAACAATTCGTTCATTTCAGTATACTCTCCACTAAATAGGATAGAGGAAACATAATAGCCGATTATGACGAGGATTATTCCAGCGATTCCAATGAACATTTGCCAAAAGCTCATTCTTTTTAACGTATTTTCGGTAGTTGAAATGACCCTAAATAAGGATAAAATCGACAGGCGTTTTATAAACAGATAATTCATAAGCATGATTAGTACATAAATGATCGTGAAAATAACAACGGATTGGAGGAGAGCTTCGCTTGAAAAATGTAAAGCTGTCTCTGTCTCGATTCCTGTTATTTTAAAGAGAATCATTAAAATCAGTTTTGAACCGATGAAACCGATAAAAATGCCTAATGCGAGTGAAAGAAAATAGAGAATAAAGTTTTCTATGTTTAAAATGCGAAATATTTTTCCCTTTGTCATACCGATAAGTTGAAATAAACCAATTTCTTGACTTCGTCTTTTAATAAAAATATTATTTGCATAAAGTAGAAAGACGGATACGATCACAACCAGTAAAACCGAAGCCGAACGTATAGCTGCTGCACCTTTAATATTACTCTCTAATTGATCAATGGACGGATCATATTGTAGGGTAACAAATGCGAAATATAGGGCTGCACTAAAGACTAATGCAAAAACATAGAGATAATAGTTTTTTATATTCTTTTTTAGATTCCGTATGATAAGTTCATTAATCTTCATACTGGACACCGCCTAAAACGCCTTGTGTTTTCATAATATCTTTTAGGAATAAATTTCTTGGCTGCTCTCCTTTATAGCTTTGAGTAAAAATACGTCCATCTTTTATAAAAATAACACGGTCACTATAGCTAGCAGCGATCGGATCGTGGGTGACCATGGCGATCGTTGTATTGCGGTTTTCATTTAAGTCACTTAGCTTACTAAGTAGATCAGATGCCGATTTTGAGTCCAATGCACCTGTTGGTTCATCGGCAAAAATAATGCTTGGTTCATGAATAAATGCCCGTGCGGCAGAAGTTCGTTGTTTTTGTCCACCAGAGATTTCATTTGGGTATTTGTCTTTCATTTCATAGATCCCAAGTTCTTTAGCAAGTGCAACAAACATTTGCTCAGCAGCCTGTTTTGAAATTCCCGCGACAGATAGCGGTAAAAGGATATTTTCCTTCACGGTTAAGGTATCCAATAAGTTGTATTCTTGAAAAATAAAGCCTAAATGCCTTTTTCTAAATTCGGCTAGTTCTTTTTCCTTTAGAGTCGTGATTTCTTTGCCTTCTATTTTGATCGAACCATCGCTTGCTTTATCAATTGAGGACAAAACATTCAAGAGGGTAGTTTTTCCTGAACCAGAAGCCCCCATGATGCTAACGAATTCTCCTTTTTCAATTTGAATATCTATTGCTTTTAACACTTCTTGTTTATTGAATTTATTTCCGTAGCTCTTATAGATTTTTGTTGCCTCTAATATGGTCATTTTAAGTCGCTCCTTTTTCTCTCTATTTTTTCATTATAGAAGGAGCTATCAGAAGCTTCCTTCGATTGAGCAAACAAAATGGAAAAGCATGTGACATTTTTGTCACATGCAAGTAATAGCTTGTACAACCATTAATCATCATTCAGATCAGATGACAAGCGGACAAACTCATTTTTCTTTGGGAAGGTTAATGTAAAGGTGGTACCAACACCTAATTTAGATTCAACTTGAATGTTAATGAAAAGGGATTTTGCCGCTTTACTTACTAGATACAGGCCCATTCCTGTTGCTGCATGATCCTGATGATGAGAGGTCGATGTAAAGCCACGGTCGAAAATTCGCGGCACGTCTTTCGGATCAATACCACGACCGAAATCTGCTACTTCCAAGACGATTGCTCCATTTTGAGCGTAGCTTTTTATCTGGATATCCGAATCTTTACTATATTTCACTGCATTCGTGAGCAATTGTCTGATGATAAAGGAGAGCCATTTCGAATCACTTAGCACATAAGTAATTTCTAAGTCCATATCAAAGCCGATTCCCTTTTGCATACACCACGATTGTAGTCCTTTAATTTCTTGATAAACAATGGTTTTTAAATTCGTTTCTTCTATATAAAGATCATTCTCCATAAATGGTAGACGCCGTTGATGTAGTTGTTGATCGAGTAGATGATCGATTCTTAGCCATTCATATTTCATTCTTTCTTTTAATCTTTCATCGTCGATTCGATCGATCATTAAATGAAGGGCTGTCAGTGGTGTTTTCACTTCATGTAGCCAGGACATTAGCTCATCTTTTTCCTGTTCAAGTTCCCATCTATTATGAGAAGCTCCTTTTTTTAAGAGGTCAATTTGATTTGTGATGGTATCTTCGACGATTTTCTCAAAGGGTCTTTCGGCATATGTTAGCTTCGATAGGTCAAAATCTTCCTCCCATTCCTCAAGGGCTAAGAAAAATCTTGATTCCTTCTGATAACGGAAAAGGAGAAAGAGGATAAAGGCAATGGTTGAGAGAAGTACACTATATAGTGTGGCTAATAAAGAAATTTTTGAGTCTAAATATGTTACAAAAAGGATGACCATTTGGCTAAATAGAAAAAAAAGAATCCAGCTACGTCTTTCGATTAAATACTTTCGAATCATATTAATTCCTCTTCAATCGCTATGTAACCTTGACCAACTTTCGTTTCAATAAATGGTTCTAGTCCGATTTCCCCTAATTTTTTGCGAAGCCGATTGACGTTTACCGTTAGTGTATTGTCACTTACAAAACGTTCATCGTCCCATAAGCTTCTTATCAGTTCTTCTCGTGTGACAATTTTGTTTTTCTTCTCAATGAGTTGTTTTAAAATGAAAATTTCATTTTTGGTTAACTCAATGGCTCCTTTATCGTTTGTTACCGTATTTTTCTCATAGTCGATAGTAGAAGCACACCAAGTCTTAAGCTGAACGGGTTCAGAGCTGTAATTATAAACACGACGTAGGATCGCTTGAATTTTCGCAATGAGGACATCAAAATGAAACGGCTTTTGAATAAAATCATCTGCCCCTAATTGCATCGCCATCACCATATCCATCGGATGATCGCGAGATGAAAGGAATACGATTGGCACATTTGAATGGGCGCGAATCATTCGACACCAATGAAATCCGTCGTATTTCGGTAATTGAATATCAATAATCACCAAATCAGGTTTGAATGTGGAAAATTGTTGTAAGACATTTGCGAAGTCTTTTATACCAGCGACATGATAAGACCAATCCGTTAACCGTTCTTCTATTTCTTGAGAAAGTGAAGCATCATCTTCAATAAGCAAAATTTTAAACATATTCATCACCTTACATTTATGTATAGTTTTATTCTAAACGAATAGGTAGGATACAACAATGATGTTGAGAAAGGTGTATAGCATGAAAGCGCCTGGAGCGGAAATCAACGTATTTTAGCCACAATTCAACCCAGAAATGACAAAGGACACCGAGAGGGAGTACTCTCGATGCCTTTTGTCGACAATCTGGATCGTTTGATATAATCCAAGCGATTTAATCTTCTTTTTCCATTTGAAATTTAAGCATTGCGAGTTTATTGTTCCAAAACTGTTCATAAAAGGAGAGCCACTCTTTCACTTCCGTTAGTGGTTCAGGTTGTAATTGATAAATTTTTTCCCTACCAACCTTGTTTCCTTTTACTAATTGTGCCTCTGAAAGAATATGGAGGTGCTTGGCAACAGCTGTACGAGTAATCGGAAAATGGGCTGTAATTTCTGAAATCGGCAAATTTTTATGTGCCAATAATCGAAGTACTTCTCTTCGGGTAGGGTCAGCAATTGCTTGAAACACATCATGCTTTACTGCACTCACTTATCCCTCAACTACCTTTTGAAGTTTTTGAACAATTCCTGCCCATCCACCGTTCATTCGATCACGAATAACTGTAGCGTCTTCTCCTGCTTTTGGTACGACATGATCCGGAGCTTTCCAACCACCATGAATCACAGTGAATTCGGTGCTGTCCCCTAAATCTTTCAATAAAAAGGAAACGACCCAGCCATCTGTATCCCATACAAATGAAATAAGATGAGGCTCGTCCACTTCTAGTACTTTGCAAGGTGATGGTCCAAAAGGGGATTGGATATGAAATTCATGCCCTACTTCCGCTACAAAATCGTTCGGCATGAACCATTCTGTCATTCCATCTGAGGTAGAGACATGGTTCCAGACCTTTTGAATCGGTGCCTGAATGACCACTGTTTGTTTAATATCTTGAATAGTTTCCATCTGTATTTTCCTTCCTATTGTTTAATATAACACCAAAAGGTTTTATATTTGTATCATACGACACCTTTTGGTTTCGTGTCAAGGTTATTATGTGTGCATCTACAAGAGTTTACTCATGGACAATCTCATAAATATGGTAAAATAAGTTAAGGTTCATGTCATGATAAGGAGTATGATCGATGATAGAGATTAGAAGAATACTAGAGTTAGATGAAGTCGCCATTTTTATGGAAAAAATGAATGCTCAACCCAGTCATCATGTGGGCTATTGTGGAACTGATAAGGATGAAATAAAACATACTCTTTTAACTGACTTTTCAGATCTTTCGCTTGAGTACTCTTTAATGGGAGCGTTTTTAGATGATCAATTAGTGGGATTCATTGGTTTAGATATTGATAAGGATTCAAAAGAAGCAGAAGTGTGGGGACCATTTATTTTCCATTCGGAATGGGATGAAATTGCAGACCAAATGTGGAGAAAACTTATTGAAGAGCTACCTTTTTCATTAGTGACTGTGTATGGTTTTTACAACATCCATAATACAAAAGGAAATCAGTTTATGAAAAGGATTGGGGCGAAAAAAAGCGGTGAGCATTCAATACTTCAAGTCTCGGTTAATAACTTAATTTCAATGAAGGATTCCCAACTAAACATTCGTGAAATAGAAGAAACGGACTTTCTACCATTCCAAACTCTTCATAATGATGCATTCCCTGAAGCCTATTTTAGTGCAGATGAAATGATTGAAAGACAGGGGAGAACGCAAAAATTATTCATTGCAGAAATGAATGACCTTTTTTGTGGCTATGTTTTTTGTGAAGCTGAACCGAGTTTTGCTGAAGGGGATATACATTTTATTGCTGTCTCACCTGCTTTCAGAAATCGGGGAGTAGGAAGTGAACTCATGAAGGTTGGGTTGAATTTTCTTTTTTCATTTAAAGAAATAGAAGTGATTACGTTAACAGTCAAGTCGGACAATCAAGCAGCGTTAAAAGTATACCTACATGCAGGATTTACTGAACAACATCGCTTGTATGCATATCGCTGTACATTTGATAGGAGGTCATAAAGATGTTAAATTTAGGCGATATAATATTTCAACTTTTTACTATGTTATTGGTTGTAGGAATAATTGTACTTATGATGACAGCTGTGCGAGCTTTTAGAAAAAGAAATCGATAAAAATAAGAGTTTAATAAGAGAATAAAGTAGATAACAACAAGGGGACATGACAGATGTTTGAAGATATTTTTTATCGGGGAAAAATTGTATTTGAAAATGAATTAATGAAGCATTACCACACTGCTGAAATGCTATTACTATATGATGGAAATTTTCTTCAGTTTAAAAGAATGCCGACATTACATGAGTGTGAACAATCCGTGGATTATTTACGGGAATTTCATCAAAAAAACGGACAAGAACACGTTAAGCTTTTATTTCCGCAAGACGAAAGGATTCCAGAAGAGATTGAGCATTATTTAATGAGTTCGGGCTTTGGTATTGGATATATGGAAATGTATCGCATACTACCAAGCCAATTTGTGAAAGTGGATAAAAAACCTTCTGTGGTGGTTCAAAAAGTAACAGAAGCAAACTGGGCGCAATTTTTAAAGTTGTCATTCGAGATTGACGCTGAAATCAGTGAAGAATTTGCTGAGCATAAAAGAGTGATTCATGAGCAAAATTGGAACGATCCTAAATTTTTGCAGTTGCTAGCTTACTTTGAGGGGAAACCAGTTGGGACGGTGGATGTTATCCTTAAGAAGGAGACGGCCGAAATAGATGGTCTTGTGGTCTTACCATCCTATCGAAACAAAGGAATTGGAAGTCAAATTCAGCAATTTGTGATGGAAGAATGCGCTGACAAGCAAGTCATTTTAGTAGCTGATGGGGAGGATACCCCGAAAGAAATGTACAAAAAACAAAATTACCAATATGAAGGCTTTAAGTATGAAGCACTAATGCTCTTTTAGTTAAAAAAGGTATTTTCAGGCTAATTGAGATATAATAAACGTAAGTTAAGAGAAGGAGTGTCATAGATGGAAGGAATGGAAAAGCATTATTCAGAGGAAAGGTTTTGGAGTAAATTGAAACGGTTTGCCTTAAAAGCAGGTCATTCCGTTGTATATACAGCATTATTGCTCTATTATACCTTGCAAAAACCTGAACTGCCTAAAAAAGCTCGGGTAACCATTTTAGCAGCACTGGGTTATTTCATTCTTCCACTAGATTTAATTCCTGATTTTGTCGCAGGGGTAGGTTTTACCGATGATTTAGGCGCTTTAGGCGTTGCTTTATTTCAAGTAGCGATCTATATTGATGATGAAGTAAAGAAAAAGGCAAAGGATAAGTTAATTAATTGGTTCGGGACGAATGTTGATACTTCAGAAGTAGACAATAAAATCTGAGAAAAGGCGACATAAGTGAACTCTATCCTTAAATTAAGGAAAGAGTTCACATGATTTGTCGCTTTTTATTTTTGAATAAAAATTAAACTGTTGTATAATATTCTGAAAATTGTTATCATTTTATTTATATTAAGTTCAACTAGTGATTAATAGAGGAGGATCATTATGCTTTCCGAGCTAGGAATTGAACAAATAACGATTCCACTGCCCTTTCGTTTAAATCATGTCAATTGTTTTATTGCAGATGGTGAGAGGGGAAGAACGGTAATTGATACGGGCTTACATTCAGATGTAACGAAAAACATTTGGGCACCAATCATCACAAGGAATGATATTAAGGACATTATCATTACCCATTACCATCCCGATCATTTTGGATATGCAGGCAGTATGCAGAAGTTAACTGGTGCTGATGTTTGGATGACAAAAGTAGATGCAGAAATGGGACTAAGTTATTGGCGTCCTGAATCTATTAAAGAAAAAAAGCGTAATTATCTTACTTGTGGACTCCCTCAAGAATTAGCGTTCCAAATAACAACTAATGAGGAGAGTTATACTGAACGGGTAGAGCCATATCCTGTCATTCAGCATGAAATAAAAGAAGGAATGAAAATTCCTTTTGGTAAGTTGGAATATGAGGTTATTTTTACTCCAGGTCACTCTGATGGATTATTTGTTTTATATAATAAAGAGGAAAGTATTTTACTTTCGACCGATCATATTTTACCGAAAATATCACCGAATATTTCGTATAGATTTAGAGGGAATCCGAATCCATTGCAATCATTCATTACTTCATTGGAAAAAATAAAAAAGTTAAATGCTGAATATGTATTCCCATCCCATTTTAAGCCATTTAAAAATGCGAATAGTAGAATTGAAGAATTAATAAGTCATCATGAAGAAAGACTTGAATTTACATATCATACGGTTAAAAATCCTACAACGATTTATGAGGTAACTCAAAGGCTATTTCATCAATTGAATCTCCATCAAATGAGATTTGCTATAGGTGAGACACTTGCCCATTTAGAATATTTAGTGGCTAATAATCAGTGTAGAAAATATCAAACTAGTGGTACTTGGTACTATGAGGCAATATAAAGCCGGAGGGGAGATTTCCTCTCTGGTTTTACTAGCTTCCTTTATCATTTTTTCCGAAAAAGGAGATGCGAAAATGAGAGGAGAGGGACTTGGTAGGATTCGAACCTACAAAAAACTCATGCAGTGTCTGGTTGACACTGCTGGTTGCTCTATCCACTTGAGCTACAAGTCCCTTATAACTAGTATGGGAAGTTCGGTCTAAAATATTCGTTTATCTCAAATTTTAGAAGAGTTTTTAAAAACGATTAAGAGGCTTTATTAATTCAGGCAAATCATTTTTAACTGAATTCACAAGTGTAGAAACTTCGTATTTTTCCATTTTTTCCGCTGGATAAGGCTTTAACAGATCTTTCAAATCACTTATTGGTTGGTAAATGGGGTTGAGCCATGTATCATATGCATCAGGTGGTAAAATCACGGGCATTCGATCATGAATATCCTTGGTGACATCATTCGGTTCTGTTGTGATAATGGTACAACTCGTCAAAGGTGTTGTCCCTTTTGACCACGTTTCCCAAATACCGGCAAAGGCAAAAGGTTTCTTGTCTTTCAACACAAAACGATACGGATGCTTTTTAGATTCTGTTCTTTTCCATTCATAAAAGCCATCTGCTAAAATAAGACAACGTCTTTGTTGAAAGGCCTGTCGAAAGCTCGGTTTTTCATCAATTGTTTCCGCTCGGGCATTAATCATTTTAAAGCCCATTTTTTCATCCTTTGCCCAGAAAGGGACAAAACCCCACTTCATATGTTGGGCCATTCTATTCGTTCCATCTGAAACAACGGTTAAAATTTGTTGCCCAGGAGCAATGTTAAATCTTGGTGTTAAGTCTTCACCATTAAAAAACTCAAAATGAGCTTGCAACTGAGCAATTTCATCCGTCAACGTGAATCTTCCACACATTGGATCACCTCATTTTTTCATGGAACTAGTATTCTTTATTTTACTATTTCGAAGCGAATTTGAGGAACAAAAAATCCCTGCCGAGGGGGAATTTCGACAGGGATCAGGAGAGGACAAAAACCTAACTCTTATAACACAATACCCAAAAAGAAAATGAATTAAACGTTCGAATGTTAGAAAAATTAATGCCATTGCTTATTTTCTTTCTTCAATTTTCTCCGTTTTTTTCTCTTCCACGGTAATGACCTTTCTCGTCCCAAGTTTTCCTCCGAGAGTTTGCTTAAACATTTGGTGCCCAAAAACAGCCACACCTGCAGCGATGATCCCATTGATGATAGCATCGACGGAAAAGCCAAAAGCAAATGTTCCGATCGTGATAGATAACCCAAGGAGAATCCAAATGATTGTCCAATTAGGAATTTTCGGTGTTTGCTTTAATGCGTAGCCGACGACCCATAGTGCTGGAACAAGTATATAGTAATTTTTATTTAAAAAATCTAATAGTTCCATAAATGAACCTCCTTTCCCTGAGCCTAATCTAATCGACACTTTTTAAGTGAAAGAGGTTAAATCGTTATTTATAAGTATGAGCTAGATACATCGACTCAGTTAATGTTTTCTCGAGATATTATATGCCATTTTCAGATTTATGCTTGTTCATTTGTAATAGTACTACGAGAGTGTAAATTATTTTATTATAATATTCAGAATATATTGACTTTATGTATGCGCTTTCATTATGATGGAGATGTAAGGACTTTTTCGAAAAGGGGGAAAAAGAAAAGTGAATTCGATTTGGCTTGCCATTATTGGAATGATCGTTTTTGCACTTGGTTATCGTTTTTATTCAAAGTGGATAGCTGAAAAAATTTATCGGCTTGATCCAAACTATGTCACACCAGCACATCGGTTTGAAGATGGGGTAGATTTCGTCCCGACGAATAAACTGGTCTTATGGGGCCATCACTTTACATCTGTTGCTGGTGCTGCACCAATTGTTGGACCTGCCATTGCTGTCTATTGGGGTTGGTTGCCTGCTTTTCTTTGGGTTATATTAGGTACTATTTTTGCAGCGGGTGTCCATGATTTTGGAACGATTGTTTTATCAGTCCGTAATAAAGGTCAATCTGTTGGTACGATTACGAGTAAAATTATCGGTAGTCGTGCGAAAAATATGTTCTTATTCATTATTCTCATCCTTGTATTAATGGTTAATGCTGTTTTTGCTTGGGTTATTTCGAACTTGTTTATTCAATTTCCATCAAGTGTATTACCGGTCTTTATTCAAATTCCATTGGCTATTTGGATTGGATATGCTGTATATAAAAGGAAAGCAAAAATGCTTGTTCCATCCTTGATCGCCTTAGCGGTGATGTACATTACCGCAATCATCGCAAGTAATGTACCAGCTCTTCAAATTGATTTAGTCAAGGCTTTTGGTGGAGCGGAGAATACTGTTTTATTTGGTCTAGATGGAGTGGCCATGTCATTCTTTATTTGGATCATCATTTTGATGATTTATTGTTATGTTGCCTCAACTTTGCCAGTTTGGAAACTGTTGCAACCACGTGATTTCATTAATTCACATCAATTAGTCGTTGGCTTAGTCATACTGTATGCTGGTCTAGTTGTTTTGCAACCAAAGGTAACAGCACCAATGACGAATGCCGCAGCAACAGACTCTTCGTGGCTTCCCTTATTATTTATCACGATTGCATGTGGTGCGATTTCAGGGTTTCATGGGCTGGTTTCTTCAGGAACGACTTCCAAACAGTTGGATAAAGAGACGGATGCACGTTTTGTTGGTTACTTTGGTGCTGTAGGAGAAGGGACACTAGCTCTTATTTCTATTATCGCCTGTGTTACATTATTTGCTACTAAAGGAGATTTTATGGCCGCATATTCAAGCTTTGGAGCGGCAAATGGCGGAGGCTTAGGTAATTTTGTCAATGGTGCAGCACAACTAGCGACAGGGATTTGGATTCCAGAAGATGTCGCCAGAACGATCGTAGCCGTCATTGTTGTTAGTTTTGCGGCAACCACATTGGATACCTCCGTTCGGTTAATGAGATATATCATCTCAGAGATTGGGGAAGAATATCAGATTAAATCACTATCAAAAGTACATGTGGCGACTAGTTTAGCTGTTTGCACTAGTGCAGCTCTTGTATTACTGCCTAAAGGTCCAAATGGATTTGGTTCAGGCGGTTACTTACTATGGCCACTGTTCGGAACAAGTAATCAATTATTAGCTGGTGTCAGCCTATTACTTATTTCGATTTGGCTGAAACGTCAAGGACGTAATTATCTACCCACCTTTATCCCAATGGTCTTTATATTTGCCATGACCGTTTGGGCAATGGTGCAGCAGGTTGTTTTTGACTGGTCAGGGCTTGGAGCTACCGATACAAATCTATTACTCTTTATTCTCGGAGGAATCATTCTCATTCTTGTCATCTGGATTATTTTAGAAGCAATTAGTGCTTTTCGTAAAAATGATCCACCTTCGATTTCACAGGATATGTAATCTTAAAGTAGAGACTGGGGCTTCCTAGTCTCTATTCCCTTATCAAATGAGGAGTGTGTTACATGAATTTATTTGAGCAGTTAAAAAAGGTAGTTGCTCTCTATGAAGAAATATTAGAGCAGCCCCATCGTACAGAGCTTGCAAGAGAATTAAGAGATGAAGAGGATTTGTTTATGCTTCTATGCTTCTCTGAAATGGTCGGGATTCCGAATCCGGCTTTTTATTATACACTGGAACTGTACCCGTTACTGATTGAACGGTTCCATCAGTGGCATTTGCGAATGGGACTTGAAACTTCCCCATTAGATGGAATTCGTTGCTGTTAAAAGGAGGAGTCATGATGGATTTTTTGCAAAAAAAAATATATTTTATTGGAGGTAAAGGTGGGGTTGGAAAAAGTACTTCTTCCGCTGCATTCGCCTCATATTTATCCTCACTAGATAAAAAGGTCCTCCTTGTTTCGACCGATCCTGCTCATAATACAGGGGATCTGTTTCATCTGAATTCTAATGGAGAACTTACAACAATTCATAATAATTTAGATTTCGTTGAGATTGATTCAGAGCGAGAATCAAAACGGTACATAGCTGAAGTGAAAAATAATTTACGAGGTCTTGTAAAAGTCACTATGGTAGAGGAAGTACATCGACAAATTGAACTCGCTGCCGGTACGCCTGGTGCGGAAGAAGCGGCACTTTTTGAGCGGTTAACTTCTATTATTATGGAGGAAGTAAAAAACTACGATGCGATTGTATTTGATACGGCTCCAACTGGCCATACCATTCGTCTGTT
Organism: Robertmurraya phoenicis; assembly: GCF_047302285.1. GTDB lineage: Bacteria > Bacillota > Bacilli > Bacillales > Cytobacillaceae > Robertmurraya. Next base: position 2,636,489 of record NZ_CP154845.1, on the reverse strand, counting down.
GACATTGCCACAATTAATGGGGGTTTGGATGGATGGAATGTTAGAAAGAAGGAAGCAAGTAAATGAAAAGAACTTCCATCGTTGGATGGATGACGGAGAAAGTCTCGAGGATCCGATCTATGAAAAGCTCCAGGAACGGCGAAGGAAGTTTTCTAGTGTGAGGAAATATCTACTCGATTCCAATTTGACTGAGTATATCTTTGTTTTAAATGCAGAAAGACTTCCCATTCTCGAAACTCGAAAAGCAATGGATATTTTAAAGAAGCACGAGATCGATGTGAAGACGCTCTTTGTAAACAAGCTCATTCCAGAAGATGTGGACGGTGCGTTTATGGAAAAAAGAAAGGCCAATGAACAAATCTACCGTATAGAAATTGAAAAGGTGTTTCCAGAAGCGAAAAAAGTGATGATCCCAATGTTAGAATCCGATATTTCGACATTAGCACATTTAAGGAGATTTACAGAGTTTCTGCAAGAAGGATTAGAAAAAATCGAAATCAGATAGAAGGTTGCTGAGGTACCCCAATCGATGGGAGTACCTTTTTTGTGCTAGGATGTCTCTTTTTCCTCCATTCTTATATATAAAAGGTGAAGGGAGGTGAAGAAAATGGCTGAAGCAATGATTATAGATTCAAAGTTACGTCTTTTGTTTGAAACAGGTTTAAATGAGAAAGGAGAGCCGGTCTATAAGACTAAGACTTATAACAATATTGATAAAGAGGCAACGGCAGACCAACTTTCTCAAGCAGCACAAGCATTAGGCGGTTTATCGCTCAATCCGGTGATAAGCGTTGAACGCACGGACAATTTTGAAATTGTCGGTTAATAAGTAAGATTTCGTTTAACTAATTAAACATGAGGAGGTGAAAAAATGGCTAAAACATTAGAATTACAGTTTGTGACCGATTTCGGAAATTCCTTCAATATTTCAGTAGATGCACCGAAGGAGCCGGTTGAGCCGACAGAGGTTAAAGCTGCGATGGAAGCAGTTATTGCTTCGAATACTTTCTTTAGTCCAAAGGGAAGATTAGCGAGTGTGAAGGGAGCACGCGTAATTGAACGTAATGTAACAGAATATGAGATTTAATGTTGGAAGGGGCCAGGAAATGCTTTATCTGGCTCCTTTTGAAATAATAGGAGAGGAGGGATGAAAGGTGGATCAAATCGTTCCTTTGATTAGCGATGTCGGCTTTCCAATCGTCGTTACTCTTTATTTGCTTTATCGTATTGAAGCGAAATTAGATGTAGTCGTACAATCGATTGAAAGTCTTCCTGAGCAAATAAAGGAGTAGCTCCATTTGAATATTTTAATGGGTTAAATGATCATAATATTCAAAGTGGTATAGTAATTTTTCGAGGTGTTCAGTCAGGATTCGACACGTTTAAACATTGATATAAAGGCATTTGTCGGATTTATTCAGATTGACAGAATTGACTGAAAATGTTATATTAAAAACAGCCGTTATTACGTGATTGTTTTTTGCAAGACCCTTGTTCCAAAATGTTTCGAATGATTTCACAAGATTAAAGTACTAGAATAATGATTTCATATTTTGCATTATTCATAGATGAAAGCCTTTTCGAAATGGACTCGAGTAATGTAAGAAGATGCAATACGTTGTAAATGGTGAATTTTACACAAGGCACTTATCCTGTGCCGATTTAGGAGGATTTTTTTTAATGAAAAACGGTAAAGTAAAATGGTTTAATGCTGAAAAAGGATTCGGGTTTATTGAATCTGAAGATGGAAACGATGTATTTGTACATTACTCTGCAATTCAATCTGAAGGCTTCAAAACATTAGAAGAAGGTCAAGAAGTATCTTTCGAAGTTGTTGAAGGTGCTCGTGGGCCACAAGCGGCTAATGTAGTAAAATTATAATTGTAAATGGTAAACAGCTCAACCTACTGGTTGGGCTGTTTTTAATTAAATCCTTTAATTGTAAAGTTCATCCCCTTTTAAAACTGGTATAATGATGACAGATAAAACGAGGTGAAGATCATGAAATTTATTCATACTGCCGACTGGCATTTAGGGAAGCTTGTCCACGGTCTATACATGACAGAGGATCAACGGGTGGCCCTCAACCAGTTTGTTCAATTAATCGAGGAAGAAAAACCAGATGCTGTTGTCATAGCCGGGGATTTATATGACCGCTCCGTCCCGCCTATTGATGCTGTTGAGCTTCTTGATGAAATGCTCTTCAAAATAAATGTGGAATTAAATACACCGATCATTGCGATTGCTGGTAATCATGACAGTGCGGAAAGATTATCATTTGGGAGTTCATGGTACCGGAACAGTCATTTTTATTTGACGGGAAAGTTGCAAAAGCAATTCAAACCAATCCATCTAAATGGAGTTAATTTCTATTTAGTTCCATATGCTGAACCAGGAATGGTCAGACATTTGCTTGGGGATGATACCATCCATACCCATCAAGAAGCGATGAAGGCCGTGATTGGCAAAATAGAAGAAACAATCAATGTAAATGAACCAAATGTTTTTGTTGGACATGCCTTTGTATTAGGGGGGAGTACTTCCGACTCTGAAAGAACATTATCCGTAGGAGGTTCTGGTTGTGTAGGACAAGAACTATTTGCACCATTTTCTTATACCGCTTTGGGTCATCTCCATAGTCCGGACGCGATTAAACATGACAAAATCTTTTATTCTGGTTCATTATTAAAATACTCTTTTTCAGAAGCGAAGCAAAAGAAATCCGTTCAGATTGTGGAGATGAATGAGAATGGAACTTTCCAAGTACGTTATCATTCGCTCGCACCAAAGCAGGATATGCGTGAACTAGAAGGTCATTTAGAAGAGCTCTTAGATCCAAGTTTTTACGAAAAACAGAAAATAGATGATTATTTAAAAATAACACTGCATGATCAAGGTGCCTTAATTGATCCAATAAATAAGCTCCGCCAAGTATATCCAAATGTTCTTCATCTGGAGCGGAAAATCAATCTAATGGATATGAAAAAACGAGAACAGGTAAATGTTCATCGAGAAGATAAGAAGTCAGAGCTAGAGTTATTTGAGCTTTTTTATCAAGAAATGACTACTGCAGATTTCACAGAGGATAAAAAGCAAGTCATGGCTGATTGTATAAACAAGGTGCTGGCAGAGGAGGGAGTAAAATGAGGCCGATTACGCTAACCATGCAGGCTTTTGGTCCTTATGCTGGGAGTGAAACGATTGATTTCAGTGAATTAGGAAGCCGCACGATGTTTGTCATTTCAGGGAAAACAGGTTCTGGTAAAACGACTATTTTTGATGGCATAAGCTATGCGATATATGGAAAAGCAAGTGGCGAGGATCGTAACGGTCCAGAGCTTAGAAGTCACTTTGCCCCCGATGAACTTCATACAGAAGTCTCCTTAAAGTTTAGTTTGAGAGGGAAAGAATATTTCATAGTCCGTTCTCCCCAACAGGAAAAGAAAAAAGAACGTGGAGACGGTTATCGTACGATTGGCGCGACAGCTGAATTATATGGTTTTGATGAGAATGGAGACAAGCAGCTGGTAGCCGCAAATGTCAGAGATGTGGATGAGAAGATTAAAGAGATCATGCTCATCGATAGCAATCAATTCCGCCAAATTTTAATGATACCACAAGGGGAATTTCGCAAACTTTTAACATCAGATAGTAAGGAAAAAGAAGCAATCTTGCAACGTTTGTTCCACACGGAAATTTATAAGAGGGTGGAAGATAAGCTGAAGGAAGAAGCAACTGGTTTAAAGAAGTCCGTAGAAAAACAGCAAGACGAACGAACAGCGCTCCTCCGGAAAATAACGGCTCTTTATAATGTGGAACTACAAGCTTATCTGGAAGCAGGCAGTGATAACGATGTTCTCTTATTCCCTCTGCTAGAAGATGAAATCGAAAAAATGGGCGGAAAGCTTGAACAAATCCAAATGGAGAAGGATACGAAAGAAAAGGATAAAGAGCTTTTGGTCCAAAAGTTATATAAAGCAGAAAATATTGTGAAACAGATGGCTACAAGAGACGAGTTAGGTGCCAAAAAGGAAATGCTCGATAATGAAAAAGAAACCACCCAGCACAAAGAAAAGGCAATTGTGCAGGCGAATAAAGCTTCGATCTTAGCGAAGCAGGACGAACTATGTCATCGACTTAAAAGAGAGCAGGATGCACTTGTTGCTGATATGAATGTTCGTCAACAAAGAGTAGAAGAATTAAAGCTTCTTTTACACAAGAATGAAGAGATCTTACAGAAAGAAATGGTGAGGGAAGACGATAGGATAAAAGCGCAAGGAGAAATCCATTCCCTCCAACAAATAAAAGAGGAAGTCACTTCATTTGCTTTATTGGAGCAGGAGGTGCATCAATTAAAAACGGGGATCCAACAACTACTTGAACAACAAAAGCAATCAGAAGAAGCTTTTCTACGTGTGGGAGTTGAGCTAACGAAGCTTGTAGAAGAGAAATCCTCGTTAGAGAAAGTAGCCGTTCTATTAATTGAACATGAACGCAATGTGGAGAGACTTGAAACGGAGAGTTCTCTCGTTGGAAAATATGAGTCACAGTTACAAAAAAATAACGAGTACCATAAAAAATTTGAACAACATCAAGGTATGTTAATGAATGCCAAAGCACGACTTGAAGATGCAAAGGCAACGGTTGAAGAGCTAGAAAGTAAGTGGTTACATGGACAAGCTGCTAATCTAGCGAGTCAGCTTCATGGTGGAGAAGCTTGCCCTGTATGTGGTTCGTTGGAACATCCGAATCCAGCCACGGAAGGCGCTAGTATGATTCCAGATGAAAAGGATTTGAAAGCAGCAAAAGAGCAGGTCTCGACGATAGAACAAGAGAAATCAAAAATTGAATCTGCTTTTCTAGATGTTCAATATCGAGTGAAAACAGGAGTAGAGATACTAGAAGAAATTACTCAAGATTTAGTGAAGTTTCGACCTGATTTTAGACAAGAAAATGTAGAACCGTACAAACATTTTTTACTCAATCGAAAGAAGGCTTTACAAGAAGAACATAGCCAACTCATGGAAAAACAGAAGCGAGTGGAGAAAATCACAAACGAAATCAAGGTTTACGAGGGGAAAAGGCTCAACCTTGAAAATAAGGTCACAGACCTCAAAGCTGAGGTCAATGAGAAATCAATCGTCCATGCGGAGAAAAACACTCTATTAAATGGAGCAATGTCACGTATCCCAGAGGAGCTCCGGACGATTCAAGCCTTCGAGCGAAAATGGCAGGAAGCAGTAAGAACGCATGAAACGCTTCTTAAAAACCTTGAAAAGGCTCAAAAGAATTATCAAGAAACGAAAGAGAAGTATTCATCTGAACAAAGTGCTTACACAACGGTGGCAAAACATGCAACCGATAAAGAAGCAGAATTGAATGTAGAAAGGCAATCATTTTTGACACAAATGAAGGAACAGGGCTTTGCAGACTATAAACAATTTAACAGTGCTAAAAGGTCGCCTGGACAAATTCAACAGCTTGAAAAGGAAATTCTTGAATATCATCAGGAGCTTCGTTCTGTTAGCGACCGCTATCAAGAATTAGTGGAAGCCTTGCATGGCGTGGATAAGCCAAATTTGGAAGAATTACAGCAAGCTGTTCATGATGTTCAAAAGCAGATTACAGAGTTGAATGACGAGTATACGAATCTTCTCATTAAAAAGAAGGAAAATGAACAAATCCGCGATTCGATTATTCGGATCAATGATGAGATGAAGACACTTGAAATGCGCTACAAATTGGTGGGAGAACTCTATGATATTACAAGAGGGCAAAATGCTTCCAAAATTACATTTGAGCGCTATGTGTTAGCGGCCTTTTTGGATGATATTTTACAAGAAGCAAATGGTCGATTATTGAAAATGACAAGCGGTCGATATGAAATGCTTCGAAAAAAAGACCGGGCGAAGGGAAATGCACAAAGTGGCCTTGAATTACTAGTGTATGACCAGTACACAGGGCAAGAACGACATGTTAAAACATTATCAGGTGGGGAAAGCTTTAAAGCGGCTCTTTCACTCGCATTAGGATTGGCAGATGTCGTGCAAAATTATGCTGGGGGCGTGTCGTTAGAAACGATGTTTATAGATGAAGGATTTGGAACATTGGATCCTGAATCTTTAGATCAAGCGATAGAAGCACTTATCGAGATTCAAAGTAGCGGAAGATTAGTCGGAATCATTTCCCATGTTCCAGAACTCCGTGAACGAATTGATGCAAGACTTGAAGTAACAGCGACACAAACAGGTAGTACGACAGCCTTTCATTTTCTAAATTAATGCTAAAAATAACTACGCGATTTTCGGATCGTGTAGTTATTTTTTTATGTTTCCATTATAATACAGATATTAAATTGATGAGAGGGGAGAATAGTTTGAACGGCTTTTTTGGACATCAATATGAGCTCTTTCCCTTTCGAATATTTTCTGTTTATCATGTCATCGTACTAATCGTGTTTTTTTTAGTTTGTCTATTTATTGTGAAATTTAGAGAGTCTCTTAAAAAGAGTGAAAGATGGATAAAGATTGTCATGTTTATAGGACTCTTTCTTCTTGAATCACTTTATCATATTTGGTTGTATGTCGGTGAACAATGGGACATGACCTTTGCCTTACCGCTTCATCTTTGCTCTATCAGCTTGCTTCTTTGTCTAATTCTACTCGTAACCGATTCGAAGCTTATTTTTCAGTTCGTCTATTTTTTAGGATTAGCTGGTGCCATGCAAGCGATGGTGACACCAGAACTATTTGTAGGATTTCCACATTTCCGTTTTTTCCAGTTTTTTATTACGCATATGTTGATTATTTGGGTCGCGTTATTTTATGTATTTATAAAAGGGTATGTGGTAACAAAGAGAGGGATGTGGCAAGCCTTTACGTTTCTTAATCTCTCAGCTGTGTTCGCCTATTTGGCCAATGCAGTGACTGGTGGTAACTATATGTTTTTGGCTCGTAAGCCTTCAAATCCATCTTTAATTGATTATTTAGGTCCTTATCCTTTTTATATTTTAGTATTAGAAGGTATTGCCTTCATTTTGTTTTTTATTTTGTATCTTCCGTGGATAAAGAGAGAGGGGAAAGAATGAAGAAAATTATGGTCATCGGTGTTTCAGCAGGCGCAGGAAAATCAACATTGGCAAAAAAGCTAGCAGAAAAATTGGCCATCCCAGTTTATCATTTAGATACTCTATATTGGAAGCCTGGTTGGGTTGAATCCGATATCGATGAGTTTTGGAATGCTCAAGAGGAAATCGTACAGCAATCAAAGTGGATTATCGAGGGGAATTATAGTAGTACGTTTGATCTTCGCTTTGCTCATGCAGATACAATCGTCTATGTGGAAAAACCTCTGCTCACCTGTCTGTATCGGGTTGTCAAAAGGAGAATCCAAAACCATGGGAGAACTCGGAGTGATATGACTCTAGGATGTGAAGAGAAGATCGACTGGCAATTTATAAAATTTATCCTGACTACATACCATCGTCGCAAAAAGAAAATGGCGGAACGCTGCGAAAGGTTCAAGGACATGAAACAGGTCATTACAGTACGGAATAACCGAGAGATTGAGGCACTATTGGAGCGACTGGGGTAGGTTAAGTTGACAAAAACATGTGACACATGGCTTACTCCCTATAAATGGGATGTTATGAGGTTAGTCGAGTAGTCTTGCAAAAAAATAAACGGAAATTTTTCGCTTAAGTGTTGAAGGGTGCTTGTTTTTTCGGATACAACGGGAGATTTTTCGCTTATGCAGAGCAAAATCGCCAGTTTTTGAATTTTTCGAATTGATAAGCGGAATCTCTCCGTCTATTTATGCTTTTTTACTAAATACTTGCTATTTAAGCGGAATTTTTCCTTCTATATATCAATAGGCACTTAATCTAAATTGATGCGCGCCCTTAGGAAACAGCAGCTTTTTATTTTTCCACTTCTTTGTACGTAATCTCAATGACACGTTCCGATTCTTTATCATATTCAATGCTTACGATGACACCGAATTCTTTATCTTTCTCTTTAAGCCAAAGCTTAAATTTTTCAACAGTGGTGTTTGTCCCTTGAACACGTCCTTCATGTTTATAATCTTTTATCTCTGCGTTGGGGTATTTTTCTTTTGTCTTACTAACTGCTAATTGCCCCCACTTCTCGTAATTTTCCTGTGAATGACTAATAGAAGGAACATTTAGCGCAAAAGTAATTGGGACAGATAATAGCATTAAACCAATGAGTATCTTTTTCATTTTTAAATCTCCTTTTTTTCTTTTAGCTTGTCTTAATTTTTCAACATTATACAAAAAAAACTGTGATGTTCTTCCTTGAAAGTAACGGATTTTCAAGCTGACAGTTAATTTACACACATAAAGGAAGGGAAATTTGGGATGAAAAGATATTTTACGATTGGAATGGCGGGGCATATTGACCACGGGAAGACAACGCTGACAAAGGCGTTAACAAATGTTGATACAGACCGCCTAAAAGAGGAGAAAGAACGTCAAATCTCGATTGAGTTGGGATTTGCCCCATTATACGAAGATGATGAAATTCAAATATCGGTCGTTGATGTGCCAGGACATGAACGGTTCATACGACAAATGATTGCTGGTGTGGCTGGGATTGATTTAGTCGTCCTTGTCGTTGCGGCGGATGAAGGTGTGATGCCTCAAACAAGAGAACACTTGGATATCCTTGGTTTTTTAGGCATAAAAAATGGACTTGTTGCCATTTCGAAAATTGATCGGGTGGAGAAAGAATTTATTGAACTGGTGAAAGAGGATATTAGAGAAGAATTAAAAGGTACCGTTTTTGAACAGGTTCCAATGGTTTTAGTGGACAGTCTTTCGAATTACGGAGTCGAAGAGCTGAAAGAACAGATTATACATACATTGAAAGATCAAGAAATGCGAGATGTGAAAGGGGCTTTTCGTCTTCCTATTGACCAAGTGTTTACGGTTAAAGGGCAAGGTACTGTTGTGAGGGGAACCGTATATGAAGGAATGGTGGAAGAAGGCCAATCGCTTATGATTATGCCAAAGGGACTTGAAGTGAGGGCTCGGCAAATTCAGGTTCATCACCATCCTGCGAAGGAAGCATTTGCAGGTCAGCGTGCAGCGATTAACCTTTCGGGTGTTTCCAAAGAAGAGCTTGAACGAGGTGATGTGGTCGTTTCTTCTGAGCACTTTAATGTAACGAGAACCATTGATGTGGCGATTCGAGTTGTAGAAGATTTGGATTACATGGTCAAACAGAGGATGCCGATTAAATGTCATATTGGTACAGCTGAAGTAATGGGGCGTATCGTGTTCTTTGATCGAAATGAATTAAAGGAAGAAAATGATGACATTCTTTGTCAAATCCGATTAGATGAGGAGATTGTGACAAAGCGAGGAGATCGATTCATATTAAGAAGACCAAGTCCACAAGAAACGATAGGTGGCGGTTGGGTCATCGATCCACAAGGGCAAAAATATCGTTTTGGAGAACGGACGATTACCGAGTTAGAACAGAAAAAAGTGGGGACACCTGGAGAAAGAATGGTGACCGCTTTGATGGAAGCAAAGAGCTTATCGTTAGTCGAATTAATCACAAGAACATCACTTGAAGAAAGTGTTCTAGAAGAAGAGTTACGTAGTGACGATTTCATTTTATATAACAGTAAAGAGTATACTTTAAGGGCAATCTCCGAGATGGTTGAAGAAGAATTGTATAATCGCATGCGAGATTACCATACAGAATTCCCGATGAAGCAAGGTCTAAATAAAGGTGAATTCATACAACATTTAGTGAAGCAATTTCCGAAAGGACTATTAGATTATGTCATTGAGGAAGGCATTAAAAAAGATGTATTTAAACGAAAAGACCAATTTATTTCATTAAAAGAATTTGATGCCCATGTTCCGAAAAATTGGTTGGTACGTACAGAGAACATGATGTCAAAGCTGAAATCAGATGGCATGAAGGTTCAATACTTTTCGGACTATTTGAAGGATGCTGGTATTCCAGACAATGTAGCTATCGATTTGCGAAAATTTTTAGAAGATACAGCACAAATTGTTTCTCTTGATGGTCAATTCTATTGGCACGGAGATATCTTTAGAGAATCAGTGGAAAAGCTGAAAGAAAATACTGAAAAAGAGTTTGAAGTTGGCGCAGCGAAAGATGTCCTTGGTTTATCAAGGAAATATATGATTCCATTTCTAGAGATGCTAGATTGGAAGGGCTTGACTACAAGAATGGATAATAAACGAATTTGGAAGTAGAAGAAGAGGCTAAGTTCTCTTCTTTTTTTAGATTAAATTTTTGTAATAATATAAGTATTTTAAAAATAACAAAAATATATTAAGATAAAAGTAAGCGTTTTCTTATTCTCGAAAAGAGAGGGATTTGACATGAGGCATTTATATTTACAAGAAGAACATGAAATGTTTCGAAAAGCTTTAAGAAAATTTCTTGAAAAAGAAGCATATCCATTTTACGAAAAATGGGAGGAAGAACGGTTAATACCACGAGCGTTTTGGGAGAAAATGGGCTCACAAGGCTATCTTTGTCCAGATGTCGAGGAAGAGTATGGTGGAAGTGGAGTTGATTGGGTTTTTTCAGTGATCATTAATGAAGAATTGGAAAAGGTTGGTTCAGGATTAGTGGGCATAGGTCTTCACAATGATATTGTCATTCCTTACATTTCTTCATATGGGACGGATGAGCAGAAAAGGCGTTTTCTCCCGAATTGTGTGACAGGTGAAACGATTACAGCGATTGCCATGACAGAGCCAGGATCTGGATCAGATCTTGCCAATATCCAAACAACAGCAAGGCTTGATGGGGAGCACTATGTATTAAATGGACAAAAAACATTTATTACGAACGGCATTCAAGCGGACTTAGTCCTCGTAGCCTGTAAGACCGATCCAAATGCAGTACCAAAGCATAAAGGGGTCAGTCTTTTGGTTGTAGAGAGGGATATGCCTGGATTCTCTCGTGGGAGAAAATTAAACAAGGTAGGGTTACATTGCCAGGACACTGCAGAATTAATTTTTGAAGATTGCCTCGTACCGAAGGAAAACCTGCTTGGAGAAGAAGGAAAGGGCTTCATTTATTTAATGGAAAAGCTTCAGCAAGAAAGATTGATCGTAGCAATTGCCGCGCAGGCAGCATCAGAAAAAATGCTTGAAATGACCTTGCCATACATTAAAAGCCGTGAAGCTTTTGGAAAGCCCATTAGCAAATTCCAAAATACACAATTTAAAATGGCTGAAATGGCAACGGATGTTGAAATGGGAAGGGCTTTTCTCGACCAACTGATTTATGAGCATATGAATGGAGAGGACATTGTTACGAAAGTATCGATGGCGAAATGGAAATTAACGGAGAATGCAAAAAAAATTGCGACCGAGTGTATGCAATTACATGGTGGATACGGATACATGGAAGAATACGAGATTGCTAGACGTTATCGGGATATTCCAGTAGCAAGTATTTATGCAGGTACGAATGAAATCATGAAGACGATTATTGCAAAAAACATCGGGCTCTAATATTTCTAAAAATAATGATGCTTAATTTGGAGGGATGAAAAAATGACAACGATTGGCCGAATTTTTGATTTAACCGTTGCGAAATACCCGAATAAAGAGGCACTTTATGATGTGAGAAAGAATGTTCGCTTAAACTTTCAGGAATGGAGCGAGGAAGTAAATAAATTAGCCAATGCTCTTATTAAGGAAGGGGTAAGAAAAGGGGACCGGGTTTCTACTTACTTATTTAATACAGAGGAGTTGGCTACGACCTTTTTTGCCTGTGCAAAAATTGGAGCTGCATTTAATCCTATAAATTTTAGACTCATGGCTGAGGAACTAGCTTATATTATTCAAGATGCTCAGCCAAAGGTTTTTCTCTTTGAAAAAATGCTTTCATCTGCTATCGAACCGATTCATCACCGCTTTGATCAAACTGCCTTTTGGTATATTGATGAGGACACACCAGATTATGCAACCAATTATAAAGAAAAACTTGCTTCAGCACCAAACAACAAAATAGAGGAAGAAATTGATGAAAATGATATATACGCCATTATGTACACAAGTGGTACGACTGGTAGACCAAAAGGGGTAATTCATCGACACCGTGATATGAGTGAGCAAAGTTTAATTGTTATTGCTTCCACGAAGGTTACCTCAGAGGATGTGGGACTTGTAACGGCCCCGATGTTCCATTGTGCAGAGCTGCACTGTGCTTTATTACCGAGGGTTCATGTTGGTGGAAAAAACATCATCCTTCATCATTTTTCACCGAAAGATGTACTTGGCTTAATCGAGCAGGAGAAGATCACGAAGTTCTTTGCAGCCCCTACGATGTGGAATATGCTTCTGCAAGAGAATTTAAGTGATTATGACCTTTCTAGTTTAAAAATGGGCTTGTATGGCGCAGCTCCAATGGCTCCAAGTCTCGTATTTGCATGTCAGGAAAAGTTAGGGATTCAACTCGTTCAAGCATATGGAATGACGGAAATGGGACCTGCGATTACTTTCTTATCTGAGAACGATCAAATACGGAAAGCAGGCTCTGCAGGTCAGGCATGCTTAAATCATGAAATTCGAATTGTTAAGCCGAATGAGGATGGTCCATCGGAACCAGATGAGATTGTACCAGCGGGGGAAACGGGCGAGATCATCGTCAAGGGGCCATGTATGATGAGTGGATACTTTAACCGTGATGAAGCGACAGAAAAGGCTTTATTTACGGGTTGGTACCATTCTGGTGACATCGGTTACCTGGATGAGGAAGGCTATCTTTTTGTAAAAGATCGAGTGGATGACATGATCATCTCTGGTGGAGAAAATATTTATCCACGTGAAGTAGAGGACTGCTTGTACGGCCATGAAGGAGTACTAGATGTGGCGGTTATAGGGCAGCCAGATGACCGGTGGGGAGAGTCAGTTACGGCTTTTGTTGTAAAAAAAGAGCCTTCACTAACTGAGGAGGAGTTGGACGAATACTGTAAAAATAGTGAACTCCTGGCAAACTATAAACGACCAAGAAAATATATCTTCTGCGAAGTATTGCCACGAAATGCAAGTGGGAAAATCCAAAAATTTGTCTTGCGTAAACAGTTAGAAGATATGTTCAGTTAATGAAAACAACCGCTTGGCTTCGTACCAAGCGGTTGTTCACTATTATAATTTAAACGAACTTTTTAAAGAAACAATTATATTGAACACAGGCTTTTCTGGTGTAGAGTATTTTGGATCTACATTGAAATAACCGTGACGGAAAAATTGAAACTTATCTTGTGGCTTCACATCTTTCATATTTGGTTCAACAAAGCCTTGGATAATTTGTAGTGAATTTGGATTGACGTTTTCCAAGAAGTTCTTGCTACTATTTTCTTCACTGTCAGCTTCCTCATCTAAAATAAGAGGCTCATAAAGGCGGAATTCCGCAGGAATAGCATGCTTCGCATCAACCCAGTGTAGTGTTCCTTTCACTTTTCGACCTGTAAAACCTGTTCCGCTCTTTGTTTCAGGGTCATAAGTACAGTGAATTTCAACTACATTCCCATTTTCATCTTTAATAACATCCTCACATTTAATGAAGTAAGCGTGTTTTAAGCGAACTTCATTTCCAGGGAACAAGCGGAAATATTTTTTCGGAGGATCTTCCATGAAATCCTCTTGCTCAATATAGATTTCACGTGAGAATGGAATTTCTCGAGTTCCCATTTCCTCATTCTCAGGATTATTCTCCGCTTCTAACATTTCTACTTTATCTTCTGGATAATTTGTGATGACCACTTTTAATGGACGAAGAATGCCCATCGTACGAGGTGCTTTAAGTTTTAAATCTTCCCGCACGAAATGGTCAAGCATGGCTGAATCAACAAAGCCAGAACCTTTTGATACACCTGTTTCTTTTACAAATTCGCGAATGGCATCAGGAGTAAATCCCCTTCGACGTAGACCGGAAATCGTTGGCATTCTTGGATCATCCCAACCATCGACAAACTTTTCATCGACAAGTTGCTTTAATTTCCGCTTACTCATGACTGTGTTTGTAATATTAAGGCGACCGAATTCAATTTGACGAGGTTTGCTTTCTGTTTCGCATTCCGCAATCACCCACTCGTAGAATGGACGTTGGTCTTCAAATTCTACCGTACAAAGGGAATGGGTGACTCCTTCAATCGCATCCTCCAATGGGTGAGCAAAGGCATACATTGGATAGATGCACCACCTATCTCCTGTATTATGATGCGTTGCATGGGAAATTCGGTAAATGACCGGATCACGAAGGTTTATATTAGGAGATGCCATATCAATTTTTGCTCTAAGTACTTTTTCTCCGTTTCCGAATTCGCCATTACGCATACGCACAAATAAATCAAGATTTTCTTCGATAGTACGATTGCGGTAGGGGCTGTCTTTTCCAGGCTCTGTTAAAGTACCTCGGTGTTCACGGATTTCATCAGCACTCAAATCATCAACATATGCCTTTCCCTTTTTAATCAGTAAAACCGCTTTGTTGTACATTTCCTCAAAATAGTCAGAGGCAAATCGTAGCCCATCCCAATCATAGCCAAGCCATTTTACATCTTCTTTAATGGAATCCACATATTCCTGATCTTCTTTTAGTGGATTTGTATCATCAAAACGTAAATTTGTTAAACCGTTAAAGTCATCAGCTAATCCAAAGTTGATAACGATTGATTTTGCGTGTCCAATATGTAAATAGCCATTTGGCTCAGGAGGAAAACGAGTAACGATTTTGTCGTGCTTACCAGTTTCTATGTCCTCCTTCATAATGCTTCTAATAAAATTTGAAGAGTTTTCCAATCTTTATCAGCCTTTCCAATTATCTATTGTTATTGTCCTATTATACAATAGGACAGTAAAAATTCACAATGGTTACAAAGATAACTGTCTTTAAAGGCGAAACGCTAAAAGACAATGCCTGCTAATTTGAGAATTCTTTAAATCCTGCTCACATACACTTTCAAATCGCTTGACTTATACATATATTAATAGGAAGGTTTTTTAATATGATGGTAGGGAAAAATAGCATAAAAAATCACGATAGTATGGTATGATGATGGTGTGTTTTTTTACTCAATATTTAAGAGTTTAGAAGGAGTATAAATATATGAAATATAGATCCGCATTTGATATTATCGGTCCAGTCATGATTGGGCCTTCAAGTTCACATACAGCTGGCGCTGCAAGAATTGGTCGAGTAGCAAGAACTTTATTCGGCTACCAACCTCAAAAAGCGATGATTCATTTGTATGGTTCTTTTGCAGAAACGTATAAGGGACATGGGACAGATGTAGCCATCGTGGGAGGATTGCTTGATTTTGATACTTTTGATGAACGAATCCCAACTTCCCTTCAATTAGCAAAGGAAGCCAATATGGAAGTGGAATTCGTCGTTGAACATACCGTTACAGACCACCCGAATACGGTTCGTCTGAGACTTTTTGATGAGACGAAGGAATTAGAGGTCGTTGGCATTTCCATTGGTGGAGGAACGATTGAAATTACAGAGCTTAATTCATTTCAACTGAAGCTTTCTGGGGAAAATCCTGCCATTCTCGTCGTTCATAACGATCAATTTGGAGTCGTATCTGCTGTAACGACGGTGATGGCACAAAAGGAGATTAATATTAGCCATATGGAAGTATCCCGTAAAGAGAAAGGGAAAATGGCGATGATGGTCATTGAAGTGGACCAGAAAATTCCCGATGACGTGATCAAAGAAATCGAGGGACTTCCAAACATCACTCAAATTATTAAAATGGTGGAATAAAGTTAGAAGGGATTGGGGCAAAATGATGTTTCGAAGTGTTGCCGAGCTAGTGGAGCTTGCGGAAAAAAGGCAAGTGAAAATAGCGGAAGTGATGATCCAGCAAGAGATAGAAGTAACGGGATTATCCCGTGAAGAGATCATAACGAAAATGGACCGTAATTTAGAAGTGATGGAGCAAGCGGTTGAGCGAGGATTAAAGGGTGTGACATCTGTTTCTGGCTTAACAGGTGGAGACGCTGTGCTTCTGCAAAATTATATAAAAAGTGGTAAATCACTAGGAGGAGATATTCTCCTAGATGCTGTGAGCAAAGCGATGGCCACAAATGAAGTGAATGCTGCAATGGGCACGATTTGCGCAACACCTACGGCAGGTTCAGCTGGAGTTGTACCAGGAACTTTGTTTGCGGTGAAGGCAAAATTAATTCCGACTCGTATGGAAATGATTGAATACTTATTCACGGCAGCAGCCTTTGGTTTTGTTGTGGCCAATAATGCATCCATTTCAGGAGCAGCTGGTGGTTGTCAAGCTGAAGTGGGTTCTGCAAGTGGAATGGCGGCAGCGGCTATCGTAGAATTAGCTGGCGGCACGCCAAAACAGTGTGCTGAAGCAATGGCGATTACATTGAAAAATATGCTCGGTTTAGTTTGTGATCCAGTTGCCGGACTCGTTGAAGTTCCTTGTGTAAAAAGAAATGCAATGGGAGCTTCGAATGCGATCACTGCAGCAGATATGGCTCTAGCTGGGATTAAGAGTCGAATTCCATGTGATGAAGTCATCCATTCCATGTATTTAATTGGACAAACGATGCCAACCGCACTTCGCGAAACAGCAAAGGGAGGTTTGGCAGCAACTCCGACTGGAAAAAGACTTGAGGCTGAAATTTTCGGACGACAAAAACAAGTGCAATAATACAAATTGGCCTGAGAGATTCTCAGGCCATACTTATACATAATAAAATAAGTTTAGTTCCTCACAAAAAAATCAAATCCAAGCATCGTTAAAATTCCAAAGACCAATGTCCAAACCACTAAACTTATCGTTGACCAAAGCATCGTCCAATTCTTTTTTGCACCGAGCGACATTCCGATAAAGACGGCAATGTGAATACCGATCAGAATCGATCCAAGTAAAGTGAGTCCAAGAAGGAGCCCATTTGGGTCTAGGTAGCACATATCGTACGTTAGGAAATTATTCGCAATCAAAAGTAGTCTTAGAAGAGGGGATGAGCCTTTTTCCTCAAAATCAAGCTTTAAAAGTCTTTTATACGATGACTTTATATAATCTGAACGAACACGATATAGCAATGGAACAGTTGTTAACTTGTTTAGTGGAGAATACGGCTAATGAAGACATTTTGACATATAAAAAAGCGATCCAATTTTATTCGAATAAGTTAGATCAAGTATGGGTGGGGGAATGAATGGTGAAGGATATCATTACTACTGAAGAAGGGTTACGAGAGCTGATCGGCTTTCCAAGTGAATTGGTTAAGAAAAAGGTCATATCGGAGTTGGATCATCATTGTCAGGACTTTATTTCGAAGTCTCCTTTTTTGACCATTTCAACTGCAGATGAAAACGGATTTTGTGATGTGTCACCACGAGGAGATCATCGAGGGTTTATTTATATCGAAAATAATCAGTCCTTAATTATCCCTGAAAGACCGGGAAATAAAAGATTAGATACATTAAGAAATATTCTCAAAAATCCACAAGTAGGACTTCTCTTATTCATCCCTGGCCTTGGAGAAACGTTAAGAATTAACGGGAAGGCATCGATCATCAAAAATTCAGACATACTTGCAAAGCTAACTGCAAGAGGAAAAACTCCGCTAATTGGGATACGTGTCGAAGTAGAGGAGTGCTATATTCATTGTGCCAAAGCGTTTAAACGTTCAGGACTGTGGGAGCCGGATACATGGTTTGATAAACAAGCCATGCCTTCAGCTGCTCAAATTATATATGACCATGCGAAAATGTCTTCTGTAGAAGAAATTGAACAAAGATTAGAAGAAGGATATAGAAAGAGGTTATAGCATATAAGTCGTACATTAACACACTCTACTTAACAAACTATCATTCTATCGATTAAGGGGAGTTGACCGAAATGAAACATTTAAGGTTTGGAATTTTTACATTTGTAGTCATGATGGTGGAATTTGGATTAGCTTACTTGTTGGCTGAAAAGTTTCAGTTCCTTCTTTTAGATTCGATGTTTTATGTAGGTTTATTTTTCAGCATCTTTTTTATCTTCTTTTCCAGTACAGGTGGCTTACCTACCAATTACAGTGAAATAAGTGTGGCCACAAGTTATCATGGATTAAAAAATAATTATAAGCTTAAACGAACCTTTGGCTCACTCAACGTAAATTGTTTCGTATTAGGCTCTGTTCTTTTTTTTATAATAGGATTTGTCATTGCCTTCATTTTGTAAATTATCGTCGCTTCATAAACAGGAACATTCTGTTTCAGGACAGATGCTCCTGTTTTTTTGCTTTAATTTAACTAGCTTCTTTGATTTGGCACAGTTTGTCTCTTCCTTCATAAAATACATGAGATACATTTTGAGAAACAAACAAAGGAGTTAATGATATGAAACAAAAGGTCTGTTTTCTTGTGACGGAGCATTCCTTTTTAGATGTGAGAATTTTTGAGAAAGAAGCGAAGAGCTTACAGAAAAAAGGATATGACGTGACACTCATCGTACCAATTGTAAATGGATATTTATTTGACATTAATGGCAAAAAGCTAAAGGATATCCCTACATCAGAAAGCTTTTATCATGAAGGAATCAAAATAATCCCTTACACAGAGCGATTAGCATTTCCATTAATATATAGCTATTTCGACAATATCAATTCTGGGCATTACAGCGGTTTTCATGATGAACTAACGAATTTAGGCTTGAGGGAAAATGCCGATATTTATCATGCTCATGAATTTCTATCCTTTTATGCAGGTATCGGAATTAAACGAAATCTGCAGAAAAATGGACGCAATGTGAAATTAATATACGATAGTCATGAGCTATTTCCTGACCCGCTTGAGCCGATGAATCAGAGAATGAGAATGGTCATGGATGAAATGTTAAAAAAGATGCTCAAAGAAGTAGATGGGATTATTACTGTTTCTGAATCGATTAAGTCATGGTATTTCCTTAAAAATCCCGAACTTTTCATTGAGGTCATTTATAATTCTCCACCTTTGGCGAAAGAATACGAATCGAATGAACGAACTCCACCGTTTACTGTCATTCATGAAGGCTTTATTAGCCAAACAAGGGGGAATTGGAGAAAAATGATCGGTATCGTTGAAGCTTTGAAAAAAGATATGGAGATACGGTTTAAAATCATTGGTGGAAAGAGAGCAAATGAGAAAAAACTAGTTGTACCTCCTCATCTTATGGAACATATTGAAATAAAAGAGTGGATGAAGCATACGCAATTACCACAAGAAATGAAGTCCGCTCATTTAGGCTGGATCGATTTAAAATTAGCTCATTCCTTAAACAATCAGTACGCGATGCCAAATAAGTTTTTCAGTTATTTAAACAACGGGGTACCTGTATTGGTGAATAATGCTTTAGATATGAAAACCTTTATTGAAAAGCATCAATGTGGGATTGTAGTTCCAAAGGATCAGGCTACTCCAGAAAATTACGCCACTGTGATTCGCATGCTCGGTCAAAACAAAGACTTACTAAAAAGAATGAGTGTAAATGCTAGAAAAATAATGGAAGAAACCTATTGTTGGGAGAAAATGGAGCAAAGACTTTTTGATTTTTACGATAGGATCGCTACTAAAATATGAAGGGGATGAATGAGTTTGAAAGTGTTACATGTACCTTATGGATCACCGATGATTGATTTATGTCGTGCCCTACAAACACATGGCGTAGATGCAACAGCTTGTCATTTTACCAGTAATCGTTATCAGTTTAAACCTGATCTATGCTTAAATTTAGAGAATTTGTCGACGAAGGAAAGAGAACAGAAACTTTCTGAGTTTCTAAACGAAGCAATTGCTGAATACGATATTTTCCATTTTCATTTTGGCGAGAGCTTTTTTCCTGATAAAAGGGATTTAGAGACTATTAGGAGAGCTGGCAAGAAAATGGTCATGCATCATCATGGTTCAGATGTGCGTATCTTTTCCGTTGCGAGAAAGATGAATCCTCATATTCGAGTAAAGCCAGAATGGACAGAGAAAAAAATTCGCCAAAACTTACAAGTTCTTTCCAACTATATTGACCACGCATTTATCCAAGATTATGAGCTATACGCTTATATTCAACCTTACTATAAGGAAATCCACGTCATTCCTCATACATTAGACGTTAGTCGAATCCAACCAGTATATCCAGAAGCAAAGAAAGTTCCACTCGTAGTGCATGCACCAACAAGACGTGATTTAAAAGGAACGGACCAAATTGAGAAGGCAGTGAACCAATTAAAGCGAGAAGGAGTTCCATTCCAATTTCAATTAATCGAAGGAATGACTTATGAACAAACGAAGGAGTGGCTTTCGAAGGCTGATATTGTGATCGACCAGTTAAGAATTGGAGCTTACGGTTATGTGAGTACTGAATCAATGGCATTCGGAAAGCCGGTCATTTGTTATTTAAGGAAGGATGTCATGAAAACATATTCTCCAGGACTCCCCATTGTCAACGCAGATCCTGGAAACATCAAAAAAGTTTTAAAAGATTTAATTAGCAGTCCACATAAATGGAAGGAGTTAGGGATGCAGGGAAGACAATATGTAGAACAAAATCATATTCCTGAAGTAGTCGCAAATCAATATAGGAATGTTTATAAAAAGTTATTGTGAAAAAGTCTATTTTTGTAATCTGTTCCAATCGTCCATACGATTCACCTCTTCCTTTCATACGGTAAAAGGAAAGGTAATTATAAGAAGCGAGGTTGTGCTATGGAAAGGAGAACAGAAGACAAAAATGTAGCAGTCATTGGATTGGGTAAAATTGGACTAGCATTGGCTGCGGTCATTGCCGATAACGGTTTTCATGTAATCGGAGCCGATATCAATCCAAGTGTTGTTTCCCTTGTTAATCAGGGAAAGTCCCATGTAAAAAATGAGCCAGGGTTAGAAGAATTGGTCGAAAGAGCTCATAAAAATAATCGTTTAAGTGCGACATATAAAACAGTGGAAGCCGTTAAACAAACCGATGTTGTGATTGTTATCGTGCCCGTATTGATTGATAAAAAAAATGAAACAGACTATCGCTATATGGATTTAGCTGTAAACGAAATTGGCAAAGTCATTCAAAAGGGGACAATGGTTATTTTTGAAACAACAGTACCGGTGGGAGATACGAGAAATCGTTTTGGGAAAAAGATTGAAGAGATTTCAGGATTAGTAGCTGGGGAGGATTTTCATCTTGTTTATAGTCCTGAAAGAGTTTACTCCAATCGGATTGTTGAGGACTTGGCAAATTACCCTAAGGTAATCGGGGCCATTAACGATGAAAGTCTTCAGAGAGCAATTTCTTTTTATAAAGAGGCGATTAAATGTGAAACCATGCCAGTATCGTCATTAGAAACAGCTGAGTTTTCAAAAGTAGCAGAGTGTGTTTATCGAGATGTAAACATTGCTCTCGTAAATGAACTAGCAAAGTTTGCAAGTGAGAAAGGCGTTGCGATGGATGAGGTCATTCAAGCTAGTAACAGTCAACCATTTTCCCATTTGCATAAACCAGGCATAGGTGTGGGAGGACATTGTATTCCCATCTATCCATTTTTCTTCATTAACAAAGGGCTACCAAATGGCATAACGACGTTAGCTCGTGATATCAACGATTCCATGTCTGAATATGCGATAGATAAACTAGAGCGCGAGCTTGGGTCATTAAGAGGGAAAAATATTCTTATTTTAGGCTTGTCGTTTCGTGAGAATGTGAAAGAGGTGACAAAATCTACCACTCTATTACTTTTGGAACAACTGTCACAAAGAGAAGCTAGTATATTTGTTAACGATCCTCAATTTTCCAAAGAGGAAATCGCAAAATATGGTGTAACTCCGCTAACTTTTTCAGATCAGATGATTGAGAAAATAGATGGAGTGATTATGCAAGCCTATCACGAACCATATGAATCTTTGGATTTTTCCATTTTCCCTAAATGTAAAGTCATTCTTGATGGTAGAAATGTGTTAAACAAAGACGAAATCACAAGTGTTGGCATAAAGTATCTTGGAATTGGGATCGAATAGAGGTGGGTGATGACATGATTCCAATGGTAGATTTAAAGGCAGAAATGAATATTTTGCGTAAACCGATTTTAAAAGCCATTAATGAAGTATTAGAAAGTGGTCAATATATTTTAGGAGACAAGGGCGAAGAATTGGAAAAACAAATTGCCTCTTATGTAAATTCCACCTATGCCATTGGGGTGGGCAATGGTACAGATGCTCTTTATTTAGCGTTGCAAGCTCTCGATATAGGGCCTGACGATGAGGTGATTACGACTCCATTTACTTTTTTTGCAACGGGTGAGGCAGTAGCACAAGTAGGAGCCAAACCAGTATTTGTTGATATAGAAGAGGACAGCTATAATATCGATCCAACTAAAATTAGAGAAAAAATCACTTCGAAGACAAAGGCGATTATCGTTGTGCATCTTTTTGGACGAGCAGCTAAAATGGACGAAATCCAAGAGATTGCAAATGAGTTCGAGTTAAAGATTATTGAAGATGCCTGTCAGGCAATTGGAACAGAATACAAAGGAAAAAGAGTAGGAGCTCTAGGAAATATTGGATGTCTATCTTTTTTTCCTTCCAAAAACCTTGGTGCCTATGGGGACGGCGGAATGGTTGTAACCAATGATAGAAAATTATATCAAAAGATCCTCTCATTAAGAAACCATGGTAGCAGGCAAAAATATATTCACACCAATATAGGGATCAATAGTCGTTTAGACGAAATCCAAGCAGCTATTTTACTACTAAAATTAAAGCATTTGGATGTATTTTTGCACAATAGAAAAGAAGTAGCGAAACGGTATACGAATGAGTTGAAAAGTTGGTTAAAGACCCCCTCTGTAATCGAGACTAGGGAGCATACGTTTCATCAATATTGTATTGAGCTAGATGAACGTGATGAGCTTGCAGAGCACTTGATGACAGAAGGGAGCTCTAGTGCTATTTATTATCCAATCCCTCTTCATTTACAGGAGGCATTCTATGAGCTGGATTATAAAGAGGGGGATTTTCCGATCGCGGAAAAAGTGGCAACTAGAATATTAGCCCTACCAATATGTCCTTTTTTAACATTAGAAAACCAGAATAAGATCATTACTAGTATTAAAAAGTTCATTTAATAGACTTCTGCGGAAAATGTACAAACTCGCCAAAATAGATGCAAATGCGGATACCAAAAAGAATAGTTTTCGTATCATATTAATGGGAGCAACAAAAGCACTCATGATAGAAAGAAAGGAGGAATTGTAATTGAATAATGATATTCTTCGTCAAATGTTTATAAATAACCTTCAATTACTTTCACAAGCAGTAAACGTTAATCTCATTACGCCTGCGGAACAAGTTGCGCAAAATGTTGAGGAGGTAGTTGGAAATTTAGGTTCTTCGCTTTTTCCTTCTAAGAATCGTCAAACATTGCGTGCCTTCTTAACAAATCTTTTAAACGAGCAAGTAACTATTTCTACCCCCCTAGAACCAATCACTGGAACGCTTATTGCGGTTCAACGAGATTATGTTGTTATGGTAGAGAGTGATGGCTCCCTTGTATTGATTCCACTTTCTCAAGTTCAAACCGTTACAGAAATGTAAGAAAGGAGTGATATGATGTTCCAAGCATTATTCTCTGCTGAGTTAGCAAGACGTGTGGGTACGAGAGTGGAAATCGGATTAACTGACCGAGTCGTTGAAGGTGTATTGTCCTCTGTATCTGGAGAACTTGCCCTTGTGGTTGAGACTACTAGCTATACTCCGAGTTTGACTACCGCCATTTCGCTCTCTGCTATTGTGTTTGTAAGGATTCCAGCGGCAGCTGCATAAGTGATTTATTAAGAAAACCTGCATAATGACTATGCAGGTTTTCTTTTCAATAAGGTACTAGAATCAAAGTTTTTCATAGGCAGACAGTAATCTCTTTTTCATATGCTCCCAGCTATAGATACTTTCCATGATGGTTCTAGAGTTTTTACCCATCTCTTCTAGTAATGATTTTTGTTGATAAAGGTAAACGATGGCTTGCGCGAAGTCTTTCGCTGTTGCGTGAGGTTTTTCTACAACATGCCCGCATTTATGCTGTTTAACCACTCGCTCCATCTCGGGAGCTTTATTGACTAAGATCGGAACACCGTTATTTAAATAGCTAAAGAATTTATTGGGCAATGCATAGGAACGATTCAGTGAATTTGCTAAATCGTCGAAATCAATCCATCCGACATCCACATCTGTCATATGCTTTTGGATATCTTGATATTCGACCCATCCTGTCATATGAATAGTGTTCTTCAAATTTTTAGGTATATGAATGGACTCACCGTATCTAGGACCTCCGATAATTTTAAATTGAAAATTTTTAATCGCTCTGGAGCAAATTTCAGAAATACCCATGATTTTTTTTATATTGCCCTTCTGAGCTTCAATACTTCCTTCATAGCAAATGGTAAATCCATTTTTAGCTATTTTCTTCGTTGGTGTCGATAAGGGAGGCGTGTTATAAACGACTTCTATTGGGAGCTGAGGGATTTCTGTTTGATACCAGTTTTTAATTGAGTCGGAAACGGTAATGATATGATTCACTTCTTTTAACATTAAGAGTAGCCGTTCTTTTAATTTTTTCTTAGCAGGCTCTGAATAGCGATTGTCTAACGGATCTGGAACTAATTCATGACTGTCATAAATGAGTTTTATCTCTTTTCCTTTCGATTTTTTTATCAAACGTTTTATACCAATCCCAGCAAACAAGGATAAATATTCATGAGCGTGGTAAATATCAGCATTTTCTTGAATCGCAAGGGTAGTTAGAGGATTGGGAAAGGCTTCTTTTTCCCATTTGTTCTCATCTTCAAGCACTTTATTAAGAAAAGGACGAGATTTCTCAAAGCTATACGTCACGATTTTGATTCCTTCATGTACAAACGATGATTCGAGAAATTTGTCTGTAAAGGGCTTGCCATTTATATCGAATAAATAACCATTTTTACGTGGAACAATCATGGTTACTTCATAACCTGCTTCATACAGTGATTTTGCTTCTTTTCGAAAAATTCGCGAATCTAAAAAGGGATGCTCAGCCACTATCATGCAAACTTTTTTCATTAATATCACCACCAAAATTAGAGTATGGATACAATCAAGCTCTGTATTGTATTCATATGATCAAGCTAAGGAGATTGTTTCTTGATGCAACATACTTGTGATGAGTAAATGGCAGAGGAGTTGAATGGATTTGAAAATTTTAACAATAGTAGGTGCGAGACCTCAATTTATAAAAGCTAGTATGATGTCGAAGGAATTTGTGAAGGAAGAAAAGGTGCATGAAATCATCGTCCACACTGGTCAGCATTACGATCCATCGATGTCAGAAACTTTCTTTGAGCAATTAAAAATTCCGCAACCTGACTATGATTTAGCAGTTGGTTCACACTCCCATGGGAAACAGACTGGGAAAATGCTGATGGAGCTTGAAGAAATTATAATAAAGGAACAACCAGATATGGTGTTGGTTTACGGTGACACCAATTCCACATTAGCAGGTGCCTTAGCGGCAGCCAAGCTACACATCCCTGTTGCCCATGTAGAGGCTGGATTGCGTAGCTTTAATAAAAGGATGCCAGAGGAACAAAACCGGATCTTGACCGATCATCTTTCAACGCTACTATTCTGTCCGACAGATACAGCGATAGAGCATTTACAAGAGGAAGGAATCGATAAAGGAGTATTTCAAACAGGAGATATTATGTGTGATACGGTAAACTTCTTTTTACCTCTCGCCCTCAAGCATTCATCTGTACGTACAAAGCTTGGTCTTGAGAAAGGCAATTATTTTGTTTCAACGATTCATCGAGCAGAGAATACGGCAGATAGTCTGCAATTAACACGTTTACTGAATGCACTAAATAGCACGAGTGAAAAGATTATTATTCCCATTCATCCAAGAACAAGAAAAATGATGAAAGAATATCAGATATTTGAGACGCAATTCACGAATCTTCACTTTATTGAGCCATTAAATTACTTTGATATGTTAGCGCTCGTACATGATGCAAAAGGGGTTCTAACCGATTCTGGTGGTTTGCAGAAGGAAGCCTATCTTCTTAAAACTCCTTGCATCACATTAAGAGAAGAAACAGAATGGATAGAAACGGTTGCAGCTGGCTGGAATTGTCTTGTTGGAAGAGACTCATCAAAAATAATGGAAGCGGTAAAAAACTTGCGGGTCCCTCAGGAACACCCTCTACTTTTTGGAGATGGTCAAACTTCGAAAAGAATGTGTAAAATCATTCTCCAGTTTCATTAAAGATAGATTTTCAGTCTAGCTGATTCTAAGGCGGTTCTCCTCACAAGTGTGAGAAGCTGGAATTAGCTAGACATATTTGATTTTTCCATTTAAATAGTCTTTCCATCTAATGATTGTCTCAGCTATTTTTTTATCATTTTCAATGGAATTAATCGCTTGTAATTGATAGATATGGGTGATATGATAGCCCCATTTGGCAATATTTGGATAGAATCCCTCTGTTGTGTAATGCGTTAAATCGTATGCAGTTCTGGTGCCTAAGTCGTATAGAGGCAACATCCTTTTTAAAGTGGTAATTCCGTTCTGATACAGCTTATAAACGCCTTGGTCAGCAGAGGATTTGTATAAATCATATAACCCAATTAACGAGTACATAAATCCGTTTAGAATGAAGCTCGGTGGATTGGTGGGGCATTCTTCATAAAAATGGTATTTACCTTCAAACTTGGCGAGGATCCCATTTGAACTAGAGGGTGTTTCAAAGATTTTCTTTGCTTTTAATGCGTTCACAATATACTTTTTTTCATTTGTAAGAAAGCTTGCTCTTGATAATACGGACAAGGCAACCCCCATTCCAATTGCTGAATACCATGGTGCTTTAATTTTTTCTAATCTAGTTGAATAATAATGAAAATCAAATTGATAATTCCATCCTCCAGATTTATCTTGGTGTTCCATAAACCAATTTGCCACCTTCATAAACTTCTTTTTACTTTCCTCGTCCTTATTGATTAAATATAAGCTATAATGCTGTAATCCATAGAAACCGATTGTCGTAGGATTATAGTAAGTTCCAAATGAATATACCGTCTGTGGAATCCCATTCGTATCAAATTGCACATTCCAATTTTCAACTCGATTTTTGTCATAATGCAAATAATTGCCCCTATGGTCATACTTTAGCATTTCGAATAACCGTGTATTTGTAATATCAATCTTCAGCAGATTTTCTTTTGTAATGAATTGGTGAACGGTTAAGTAAGCTTTTTCAATTAATGAATAAGGGACATAGTACTCGCCATTTATAATTTTTCCTTCACCCTCATGCTGCCCATGCAAAACAATCTTGATATCTTTCATACGATCAGAACTCATAAAAAACACTCCTCGTCCTATTGTAGTTATTTTAATTTTCTTGCAGGTACACCCGCTATAATGAGGTGATCGCCAACGTCCTTGGTGACAACCGAGCCGCCACCGACAATGGTTCCTTCGCCAATCGTAACGGCAGGGAGAATGGTCGCGTTATTTCCAACCTTCACTCCTTTTTTCAGATGTGGTCCTTTTAATACGTAATCTTTTGCCCCCATATACTTATCATTTGCCATCGAGACACAGGGACCAATAAAGACATCATCTTCTAAGATCGTGTCTCCTGTTATATAGGAAAGGGTTTGGATCGTACAATTTTGTCCAATGGTTGTATTTAGCTCAACAATGGCATTTCTTCCAATGACCGTACCTTTTCCGATTAAGACATTCTCTCGAATACTGGCATGGTCACCGATAAAAACATTTTCAGCAATCGTCGTATTTAAGTAAATCGACACCATATTTCCGATAGTGGTATGATTGCTAATTATAAGTGGTTGTGATGCATGGGTTTGCTGTCGCATCCGTTTATTTCCACCAGGGATAACTCCTAATACACAATTTGCCCCAATTTCCACGTTATCCCCGATTTTTGTCCCTTTTAAAATGACGCTATTATGGCCAATCACAACACCATTTCCAAAGGTCACATCATCTTCAATTACTACGTTCTTTCCAATTATTGGCTGTGTTGACATTAACTTAATCCTCCTTGTGGGTAGCAACGATTTTTTCGATTTCTTCCACTAGCTGTTTTGCCCGAACCATTAAGGAATGGTTTTGATGAACAAACGCATAGCCCATCTCTGTTATTTTTTTTCGTTCCTCGTCATGATTTAAATAATGAGTAGCCTTCTCTTTGAAATTCGATTCATTAATCGGGATAAAATGGGTTCCAGGTTTAAACCCGAGGGCTTCTAATTCTTCAAAGGTTGGAGCAAGTAATAATGTTTTACAAGCAAGCGCTTCAAAATATTTCATGACGGGATAAAGATAGATGGAAGGGCTAGTAAAGAAGATTTTAGAACGATTTAATTCACGGGCATACTTCTCACCAATAAAATATCCACCTTTCTCCTTATTTGTTACATCTCCGTAGCCCGGATGAGGATGGTAAATAAAATTTGGGTTATTTTCATATGCCTTAACGATTTTTTGACGGAGTGGATAAATATTGTCAGTGGAGCCCATTAATAGAAGGTCAATGTCCTTTGAAAGTTGATAATCCTTGTAAATTTCCGGTTGTATAAAATGAGGAAACCACTTTAGACGGTTCGAATATTCTGGATAAATGTCAAGGAATTGCTTACGGATGATGGAAAAAACATAATTGATATTATTTTTCTTAATAAATATTCGCCGAGGTTCCTTAAAACGATAGACATCATTGACGATTAATCCAACTGGAATGGAAATTTTCGAAAGTCCTTGAATGTAAGGGATTAATTGGTTGCTAATATCGTTTTGGATGAGGATAAAATCAGGGTCGAATTGTAATTTCTTTAATATCGTTTGAATAGAACCTGATTTCCGCCAAATTTTCAGGGTTGTCAACTCACTTAAAGCTTGTTCTAAATATAGGAAGTTCTTCACGATTAATGTCGAGGTATCGTTTGTAATATAAAGTACTTTAACCATTTTGATTCCTCCTCCAAGGATTAGCTCCCAAATATTGCTTTCCTAAGCAAACGTACAAGTTATCCAAAATTCTCAGCATACATTATAGTAATCAATGTATCTGGGAGGATGTTGACCATGAAAGTTGGCGTTATTGGGACAGGAAAAATGGGTGAAAATCATTTGAAAAATTATATTGAAATATCCGACCAATGTGAAGTAGTTGGAATATATGATGTAAATGAGCGAAGAGCGAGTGAGCTCGCTAGCAAATATAATGTGAAGTACTTCAAAGAGTTGCATGAATTATTACGGAATGTTGAGGCAGTAAGTATCGCGGTTCCAACAAAGTATCATTATGAGGTTGCAATGGTTTGTATGAACCATGGAGTTCATATCTTACTAGAAAAGCCAATGGCAAGTAAGGTAATAGAAGCCAAAAGACTTTTAAAAAGAGCTGATGCTACAGGAGTGAAAGTACAAGTGGGACATATCGAGTTGTACAATCCCCTCATCCATCTCCTGAAAGAACGGCTCAAAGATGAAAAAATTATAGCCATAGACATCCATCGGATGCAACCTTATGATATGCGAATGAAACATGTTGATGTAGTTTTTGATTTAATGATTCACGATATTTATATCTTAAAAGAGTTACTAGGTTCTGAAATCACCCATTTCAATACGATCGGGAAAACGGCAGAGCAGATGCCGAAACACGCGATTGTAAGTATGTTATTCGAGAATGGAACGGTCGCTCAAATGACAGCTAGCTATAACTCACAGGAAAAGATTCGTAGCATTCGTATTTTTACTGAAAAAGCAATCTTTAAAGTGGACCTGTTAAGAAATAAAATAGATGTTAATCGCACGACACATTTTTCCGTTCAGAATGGAGAGTTGAAATTTCCGCAAAAACTGTTGGAAACGATTGAAGTTCCTCATTTTAATTCATTGAAAAGTCAGCTGCAGGATTTCATCCATTGTATTCAAACGGATAGAACTCCATTTGTAACTGGGGAAGATGGAATCAATGTATTAAAAATTTGTACGAAAATTAGTAAAAATATTAAGCAATTGTCATCAAGCGATGACGGGATGCTATCTGATGATGATTAGTAGGAAGAAAAAAAGGAAGCACGATTTAGGTGCTTCCTTTCAAAAAGGAGTAGATGGGTTGTGAGTAATATATTGTATGCGATATTCGAAGTTTGGTATGGACAAGCATTGAGATTTTGAAAATATTTTTCAAATGTGTGATTTCGACTAAGGAAAATTCCTTATAGCATATTTTCAGAAAAAGGCGTATTTTAGTATTATGAATGATAAGTACATAGAAGAAGGGTGAGTTAAAAATGGATTTAGGTTATATTAACGGAAAATTCGTTCAATTGGATGAACTGGTGGTGCCGATTGAAGAAAGAGGACATCAGTTTGGGGATGGCGTATATGAGGTCATTCAATGCTATAATGGTCAGCCTTTTATGCTTGAAGAGCATTTACAAAGATTGATTCGTAGCTGTGAAGCGATTCGATTACCAATTACAGAAACACTTGCAGATTTTAGTGACATTATTTTTTCTGGTATTGAAGAGTCACAAATGCAAAATGGAAAAGTGTATTTGCAGGTCACAAGAGGTATCGCTGAAAGAAATCATCCATTCCCTGACGTACCCGTATCAATTTCGATGACATTAAAAGAAATGGAACCTATGCGCACAGAATATCGGGATCAAGGAGTTCATGCGATTACACATGAAGATGAAAGATGGGCTAAATGCTATATTAAATCCCTTAATTTATTGCCGAATATTTTAGCGAAGCAGGTTGCCCAGGAAGCCGGGTGCTTTGAAGCAATACTGGTGAGAGATGGTCATATCACTGAAGGAACAAGCTCAAATATATATATGGTGAAAGATGGAAAAGTAATTACGACACCACTGAGCAATCATATATTAGCAGGAATTACGAGAATGGCTGTGAAAGAATCAGCTGAAGAGCTAAATATTCCATTTGTGGAAAAAAACTTTACTCCAAAGGAACTCTTAGAAGCAGATGAAGTCTTTATGACAAGCACACTTGCAGAGATCCTTCCAATTGTAAAAATTGACGGTGCTGACATTGGCACTGGTTCGCCTGGAGAAATCACAAATAAGCTTTACATCCATTATCAAGAGCTGAAGAAAAGAGCAATGGAAGTGATGAAGTGAACATTGTCGATATGCATTGTGATGCCTTGATGAAGCTTGAGGAATCGAGAGGAAATATGTCTTTTCAAACGGATTCTAATCTTGATGTCAATAAGAATCGACTTCTAGAAGGAAAAGTAAAGGTACAAGGTTTTGCGATATTTGTTGATCCGAATCTAAGGTCAAATCATCTTTTTGAGATTGTTTTGGAGCAAGTAAGACTTTTTCAAGATGAAGTGCTAGTGAAAAACGAAGACATCAAGCATATTAAGGACTGGTCACAGTTAGCTCATTTAAAAGACGGAGAAATCGGAGCCATTCTTACTTTAGAGGGAGTGGATGCAATCGGGAACGACTTAACTAAGCTCAAAATACTTTATCAGCTTGGCGTACGTTCTGTCGGGTTAACGTGGAATAACGCGAATTTGGCAGCCGATGGTGCTGGAGAACCGAGGGGAGCAGGGTTAACTGCCTTTGGAAAAGAAGTGATTCATTTTAATAATGAGCATCAATTATTGACCGATGTCTCTCATTTAAGCGAAAGAGCTTTTTGGGATGTCATGGACCTTGCTAAATATCCAATTGCTAGTCATTCAAATACGAAAAAATACTGTGATCACCCGCGGAACTTAACCGATTCTCAAGCAAAAGAGATGTTTAAGCGGGGTGGGATGATTCATGTCGTTTACTATCCTCGGTTCGTAAAGAAAGACGGTACGGTTACAATAGCTGATTTGATTAAACATATTGAGCATCTTTGTGAGCTTGGAGGGGTTAAACAAATTGGGCTTGGTTCTGATTTTGATGGAATTGATATAAAAATTCCTCGATTAGCACATGCAGGAGAGGCGCAAAATTTAATTAATGAGCTACTAAAATACTATTCAGAGGAAGAAGTAAGAGGGTTTGCTTCAGAAAACTTTCTTCGAAATCTGCCGAGATGAGAAAAAGGATCCTGTAAGTCAGAAATGGCTTACAGGATCCTTTTTTATTTTTGTCCAATCATTTCTGATAGTACGTAGTGATGCAATAGTTTTGCTGTGTTTTCGATGCTGGATTGGTGAGTTCGTTCGAATGCGTGGGAAGAATCGATTCCAGGTCCGATTAATCCGTGGACGATGTCATGACCAGAGCGAATCGCAGCCGACGCATCAGAGCCATAATACGGATAAATATCAAGCTTGTATTCAATATTATGTTCTTCAGCTAGCCTCACAAGGCGTTTGCGAAGTCCGTAATGATAAGGACCACTGGCATCTTTCACACAGATGGAAACTGTATATTCATCAGTCGACTGACCATCACCCATCGCTCCCATATCAACTGCTAAATATTCAACTGTTTCAGGAGTGATATTAGAGTTCCCACCATAACCTATTTCTTCATTATTAGAAATGAGGAAATGGGTCGTATATGGTAATTCAATATTATTAGTTTTGAGATGCTTAATTAATTGTAAAAGGATCGCCACACTTGCTTTATCATCTAAGTGTCTAGATTTAATAAATCCACTTGGAGTCACTTCAACTCGAGGAGAGAATGAGACAAAATCACCTACTTCAATCCCAAGGTTTCGAACATCTTCAGCACTTTTCACAATCTCATCAATGCGAATCTCCATATTGTCTTGGTTTCGTTCTGCCTTCCCGGCATCCTTATAAACGTGAACAGAGGTTTGATGCATAAGAATCGTTCCTGTATATCGACGTCCCGAACTTGTTTCAATTTCACAATATTCACCTTCAATGGAGTTATATTTAAAGCCACCAATTAAATCGAGCTTTAACCGACCGCTCGGTTTTATTTCTTTAACCATTGCCCCTAACGTATCTACATGTGCCGTTAGCATACGGTGCTTTGAAGTTTCTGCTCCTGGTAATGTGGCAATTAAGCCACCTTTTCGATTGCGATATGTATCAACCTGCAACTCTTGAAGAAATTTCTCCACGTATGTAATCACTTCATTTGTGTTACCTGTAGGACTTGGAATGGATACAAGCTCCTGTAATAGATTCATCGTTTCTGTCGTATTTGGATAGGACAAACTTGATTCCTCCTTCATAGTTATATTATCTTTTTCATCATACCATTAATTAAATGGACAATGTAAGAAAATTCCTTATTGTAGATTGATTCCTCTATTTTGTACAGGTAGAATGAGAGGGAAGAATACACTTAAGGAGGTCATTGGATGAGTGAATGCAAGCTTGACCATTCATTGGAGGATGTAAAAAATAAATTTGAGGCACAATCTTCATATTTACCTGAGGAAATAAAGTCATTATTTGAGAAATTTTATCGTGAAGAACATGCACAAGACATTTTGAATGATGTCTTTCATTTATTGAAAAAATATGATTTAGCAACTGATAATGAAAAGGAAACGAGAAATAACCGTTTAATGATGGTTCTTCAAAATACATAAGCTTACAGAAGTCATGTTCATAAAGTTTGCTGAATACCCTTAATAACGAGAATCTTTTTCCAAAGAATAAAGAGGAGAGGGTATACTTGGCAAAGCTTTACAGCATGATCATTGATGCACCACTTGAATGGGTGTGGGCATATATGGAGGACTTTAGTCATTGGGGACCACTCGTTCCAGGCTATGTTAGCCATGATATGGTTAATGAGAACCAATCGAATTGGGTATTCACGACAGATTTTGGTTTTATAAAAAAGAAACTAGAGTTTGAGGTCCATATTTTAAGTAAAAACGCACCGAAAAGAATGACATTTCAAGTGGATGGAAAAAATGAGGGATTCACAGGGCACGGAAGTATTGAGGCGAAAAGTTTGAAAAGTAATCGGACGTTTATTAGTGCTAGTTTAGACTTGCAAGCGACTGGTACGTTAGCGAAAATGATAAAGCCGATGCTAAAATCAAATCCTCCTAAAATCACGAATGAATTCAAGGAAGAAGTGACAGCGAAAATTCATGAATATCATCAATAATTAACTGATGCAATAAGGAAAGTCTCATGGATTAAATAAAGAAGCAGCAAACGTAGAGAAATGGATCTCTGCGTTTTTTTTTTGAAAATATATTGCTTTTTTTCTTAAATGGTGTAAAATTACACCAAAAGTAAAAATTAGTAAAATAGCAAATAAAAGGCAGGGAATTTACATGAAGCCTCTATCGGGAGAAGTAAAAAAACAGATTGTACAAGAAGAGCTATGGAAGTTGAAAGTAAATCGTTATATTCCTTCTGATCTGTATGAAGAGGTAGTTAAAGCACACGAAAAGTATTACGTGGAATTAGAAGTAAAGGTTGAGCCACAACTTAAACCTGAAAAGCCGCTAATACCGAAAGTAGAAAAAAAGGTAGTGCCCACTCAAACTAAACCTCGCATAAAAAAGACAGAGGAACAAATACGGGAACGAAATATTACTTGGCTCTTAAATTTAGGGGTTATACTCCTTTTAATTGGTGGCTTGTATGTAGCTACGAGCAACTGGGACAAGATGTCTAGTATTACAAAAGCAGGTTCCATTGGGCTTATTTCCTTTTTGTTCTATGGAATTGCATACGTATCGAAGAAAGTACTTAAGATTGATAAAACCGCTTTCGCTTTTGTTGTTCTAGGTAGTTTATTCTTGCCGATTTTTTTCTTGTCGGTAGCTTGGTTTGAACTTTTGGGAAGTTATTTGTCTATCAGTGGAGAGGGTAGTAATCTATTTGGGATGATCAGTTGCTTACTCATCCTTCCGGTTTATTTTCTTTTAGCTAATAGGATTGCGTCTAGATTATTTGTTTGGTTTACATATCTCACGTTTACAGTAGGAGTAGGCTATCTATTTGCAGCATTACAATTTAGTCAAGATAGCTTTTTCCTTGGGATGATGGCGTTTCAAGCGCTCTCCATTTATCTTTACCATCAGTTGAAAAAGAAGGATTCACTTAAGCTTTTTACAGTGGAGTTCGTGAATTTTGCACAGGCAAATTTGATTTTAACGACTGTGCTAATGCTCGTTCTTTACCATTCGAGCATGTACCTCGGCTTCAATCTCATCGTCACAGCTGCTGTCTACTTATCGATGGTCTATGTAACGGGGCGGAAGGAGTTTCACTTTGTCTTTAGTGCGATGCTTGTGTACGGTGTTTTCCAATTTGTCGAGTATTCGATGCTCGCAGAGATGGGTTCGTTTCTCTATGCATTAATTGGTTTCGTTTTCTTACTTGTGCCGCTCGTTCTTGATGATCAATTTCCTTGGAAAAAGATCTTCGTGCTTACAAGTGCAGTCGTGTCAGGACTCGCTTTTCTATTTATTAGCTTAGAAGCGATTCTGATTAATTTGGGTCAACCATCCTTTCCGTTACTGTTTGGTTATTTAGCGATTAGCGGAAACTTTTTATACTTGAGCCATGTAACGAAAAAGCTACTGTTTCGCTATTTAAGTGCGGTATTCTTCTCTGTTGTCATGTTCGAAGGTTTGCTTCTATTAGATGAAGCAGTGGAGCTATCTAGTTTTATGATCTTCGTTGCTTTAATCGGCTTTGGCATGTTCGCTGGCTTTGGCATTTACGTAAAAGTAAAGGTTTTTGAACTTATCAAACAGCCTGCTAGAGATATTGGTTGGGCATACATGGCGATTGCAGCTTATGCATCTTTGACGATGTATGCATGGTGGGAAGTTGCGGTTATCCTTCTTTTCATATGCGTTAGTGCCATTTTGAGTTTAACGAAGGAATCACGACTTGAGTTCCGACCTTTTGCGAAGTGGTTGGCCCCAATATCGATGGGATTAGCCGTTTGGGCATTTTGTGAAGAGTGGAAAGTAGCTTCACCATTTTATTCCGTTCAGCTTGGACCGGCCTTTCACTTTCTATTTGCGAGCCTAATTGTTACAGCTGTCTTTTTTATCGTCAAAGATAAAGAGCTTAAAAGAAATCATTTTTACACGTCACAAGTGTTTTATACATTCGCTCTTTTGACAGCGACAATTATTCCCTTTGATATGCAATGGCTACAAACGTTATTGTTTATGGGTGGAGTAGCAATGTACACTTGGTTATACGTCTATACGAAGAACAAATTTGTACCATATTTAATGGGGCTCATTACTTTGATAACGTATTATTCGCTGTTAGAGTCGATAGGGGAAATCGGGACACTATTTGCCATCATAGGGGCTGTCATTCTTTTTATCGTTTCTTTCATGATAAAAAATCGTGATGCAAATATATATCGTGCCTTCGGTCTAATCGGTCATATTTATATGCCATTTGGATTGCTGCTTACTCTATTTGTTCACGGGAAAGCGGCGGTTTGGGGCTTCATGATCGCATTGATCATTTATGGCGTAAGTACGATGTTAGCAGAACGTGAGTGGAAACGGAAGTTCTTTTTATATGGGGCATTTACGATGCTTTTTGCTACATTTGTGGCGGCCATTGCTCATTTGGAAACAGTTGAAAAAGAATTCGCATTTTGCTTAACAAGCTTATTGATTGCAGGGCTATGGTACTTTGCGGATGGTCCTTATAAAAAGAGAACACTTTATTATTTAGTGCCGTTTTCATTAATTGGAATCATGTTTTTTCTTAATATGTATCCGTATACGAACTTGATGTTTATCGTCACGATTTTGTACTCTGTAGGAGTCATAGTTGTTTTGCATTTGTCGAAGTGGAGGATGCTGACGATTATTCCAACCCTATTTATTTATACGGGTGTTCGACAGTATTTAGCCTATCATTCGTTTGGAGTAATAAATGAAATCATTACTTTGGCTGTCTTTGGAGTGGTCTTCCTTTTAGCAGGTAAATGGTTTTATTCGGCCTTTTATGAGAAGAAGGAGAAAGAAATTCCTTCCATCGATGTATACACCATGATTGCGATTCTCTTTTTTGCAACGATCTATGGCTTTGAACAACCTTATTTATGGATGAAAATCATTCCAGGCCTACTAATTGCATTGACCGTATGGTTACAAAAAAATCGAATTCCAGGTGAATACAAGTGGGTTCCAATTTTTGTCTCAGGAGCTTATTTACTTCAACCGTATTATGCCATGATTTCTGAGATATCTATCCATGAGCTATTAGAGGCAGAAGTGTATGTATTGCCATTTGTCATTTTATCCATCTATCTGCGATTTTGTATGAAGGGACGTTATGAACAGATCACAAATTATCTTCAATGGAGAATTCTTTTAGTTGTATCTATTTTTCTTGTTATTGACGGCTTGGAATCGTCGACGATCTATGATGCGCTCATTCTTGGAAGCTTATCATTAACATCGATTCTTGCAGGAGTTTTCTTTAAGACGAAATCTTATTTCTTCGTTGGTACTGGAGTTCTTTTGCTAAATGTGTTCATGCAGACACGCCCTTTTTGGGGAAATCTCCCTTGGTGGGCTTACTTGCTTATCGCAGGTTCGATATTAATTGCGGTTGCGAGCTCCAACGAATGGAATAAGCAAAAGGCTGCAAGAGGGGAAGCAACGATCATTTCAACTTTAAAGGGAAAAGTCATGAGCTTGTGGAAATTATGGAAATAGTAGTGGTTTTTTGCATATCTTCAGTATTGGGGAGGTGGAGTGATGAATTTCAATTTAGATGAGACGATAGAGATTTTAGAACGGACACCAAAAACATTACAATTTTTCCTGTTAGGTCTTTCTGAAAATTGGCTTACTTGTGATGAAGGGGAAGGGACTTGGAATATAACAGAGATTGTCGACCATCTCATTGAAGGGGAGAGAAGCAACTGGATTCCTCGGCTAGAGTTTATTCTTCTGGAAGGTGAGAATAAGCCGTTTCCACCATTTGATCGGTTTGCTCATTTGCACCAAAAAAAGGAAGCTGATTTTCAGCAAAAGTTAGAGGATTTTCAAACCATTAGGGCTCAAAACATTGAACGTTTAAAAGTTCTTGTTGATCCCGATGTTCATCTTGAAGTAACAGGCTATCATCCTGCTTTCGGTGTTGTAAAGGTAAGAGAACTTATTTCCACTTGGGCGGTTCATGATTTAACCCATATTTCGCAAATGGTTAGGGTCATAGCTGAAAGATATCGAGTCGATGTTGGTCCATGGGTTGAATACTTAGGGATTTTGAATAAGAAATCGTGAAAAAAGGGCGCTCAGTCTAATGAACTGGAGCGCCCTTAAATGATTTATTGAAAAAAGAAAATGCCCATTAATGAGTAGATGATCACAGTAGAAAAAAGAATCGTCATATGCAGTAGGGAATAAATAAACATCGATTTCGCCCACTTGCGTGCATCCATTTTTTTCGAACCATAAAGACTTAATATAAGCCAGCCTACACTTAATATTAGAGCAACGAGCATAAGACCAAGGCTTAAGGTACCAAACAAAAAGCTCATTGCGATCATGATGACAAGATAAATATTTGTTTGTGTGTAAGTCCTCTTAACTCCTTTGACAACAGGGAGCATCGGTACGTTTGCCGCTTCATATTGTTCATGATTGCGAATCGCAATCGCGTAAAAGTGGGGCATTTGCCAAATCACTGTTACAAAGAATAGTCCAATGATGGCTGGATGCGTGATATCAGGATGTATGGCTGCCCAACCGATTAACGGAGGCATTGCTCCAGAAATACTGCCAATCTCCGTATTATAAATGGTTTTTCGCTTTGACCACATTGTGTATGGCACGACATAAAAAAACAGCCCGAGAAAACCAAGTAGAGCAGCTAATGGCGTCGCCAAAGCGAGTATTCCGATTCCCAAAATCGTCATCGCAATGCTGAGCACAAATACAGCAGCAGGGGAAACCTCACCAGTGACTGTTGGTCGATTTCGAGTCCGCTTCATAATAGCGTCAATATCTCGGTCATAGAGATTATTGAAAGCACCAGCAGCAGCGATCACGAGTGTTGTCCCGATAAACGCATAAATGACGTTTGGATATATCTCAACCAAGTTTTTATGATACGTAAAAATGGCGAGAGTTAGACCTGCAAACATCGGAATTAAGTTGGATTTTATAATGCCTGCTTTCACAGTGGCAGCAATAATTTTGGACAAAGGTCGTTTTGGAATCGCCAGTGTACTATGATTCTCATTTATCACTTTAAGTAGTCCTTTACAATATATTTCGTCATGATTGACGTCTAACTTCACGTCATGTGATATTAATCACCTTGTGATAGCAATACTATTTTACCATCATTCTTCAAATAAATTAAGTACCATGCCTGAAATTAGAGAAAAGTGGTTGCTTTTGGCGTAAGGCTAATAATGTGAGATCCGCAATCATGATGGAATATCGCGCAATAAATGAATGAATGTGCGCAATTATCATTTAACCCCGCGCAATCTCCGCTAACGAAGAGCATGTTCACAACGTTTCATTACTAATATAATTGGAAAAAAGTGTAGAATAGAAAAAAAGAGGGGGGAATGAACGATGGATTTAGGTTTAAACGGTAAATCAGTATTAGTTCTGGCATCAAGTAAAGGGTTAGGAAAGGCGATTGCCCAGGAATTTGTTCGTGAAGGTGCACGGGTGATGATTACGAGCCGAGATGAGAAGGTTCT
The DNA here is from genome assembly GCF_047302285.1 of Robertmurraya phoenicis. Lineage (GTDB taxonomy): Bacteria > Bacillota > Bacilli > Bacillales > Cytobacillaceae > Robertmurraya. The sequence continues at coordinate 2,596,779 of NZ_CP154845.1, read as the reverse complement.
ACAAACAGCGGTGGAGGAAATGAAGGAGACCGGTGGAGAAGTCCATGCACAAGTTTGTGATATTACAAAGTTTGCGGATATTAAATCGCTTGTGGAAAAGACGGTTACCTTATTCGGCACAATCGATATATTAGTCAATAATTGTGGAGGTCCTCGAGGTGGTAACTTTGATGATTTAGATGATCAAGCTTGGCAAGAAGCGTTCGAATTAACATTACTAAGCTACATCCGTTCCATTCGTGAAGTTCTTCCCATTATGAGGAAAAACGGACAAGGAAGAATTGTAAACGTCGCTTCCATTTCGATAAAACAGCCATTAGATGGTTTATTATTATCGAATACATTGAGAGCAGGTGTAAATGGATTAGCAAAGAGTTTATCGCAGGAATTTGCCAAAGATCATATTTTGATCAATACAGTCGGACCTGGAAAGTTTGCCACTGACCGGGTGATCGAAATCGATCAGCAACAGGCAGATAAAAAGAATAGTAGTCTTGAAGAACTGCAGAAGTCATCACAAGGGGCAATCCCTCTTGGAAGATACGGAAATCCAAACGAGTTCGCGAAAACCGTTGTTTTCTTGGCATCCAGCGCAAATACATATATTACGGGACAAGCGATATTAGTGGATGGGGGCTTAACAAAGGCATTGTGATGGCAGAAACTTCACAATTAATTAAATAATGGGGTGAAAAGAATGAATCGAATAAATGGCACAGCCATACATGGTGGAAAAAGTATTCCATATATGTATTTAAAGCAAGAGGAAACGTCAAACACATTAGCAATACTTTTACCTGGTTTGGGGTATACAAACCAGGCACCACTTCTTTTCTATACGACAAGTATCTTGGCTTCGAAAGGCTATGATGTTTTACAAGTGAACTACAAGTACTCAAGGGAAGAGATGTCTACTCTAAAGGAAAAGGACTTTACAGATGCTATTCTGGAGGTCATTCAGCACATATTAGAGAAGCAGGAATACGAGCATTACGTATTAGTTGCCAAATCAATGGGAACGATTGCGCTCTTTTATCTTTTAGAAAATCCACTTTTTCAATCAGCAAAAGTCGTGTGGCAAACCCCTTTACTGCAAAGAGACGATGTCTACAATAGTCTTCGGAATAGTGAAAGTAGTGGTTTGCTTTTAATTGGGGACAAGGATCCATGCTATATAGAGGAAAGAGTGTCCTTTTTGCGAAGCAGGGCTAATCTTTCACTTCAAGTTATCGAAAAAGGAGATCATGGTCTAGAGTTGAAGAATGATGTATTTGGATCAATCAATATACTTTCTGATATTGTGAGAATAATAGACGATTATATATAAAAATCGACAAAATATACGATAATAATATTATGTAAACTAAAAACGAGTTTATTGTTATGTTAGAAAATTTGTCGAAAATTGTTATATTATAATAATATTTTTCTCCGCTAAGATGTCATACAAATGTTAGTTCATTACATGAATATTACAGTGTTATTAAAAAGGTAAAATAAAGAATACAACCTCTTGAATGTTATAGACGAATAGATTTTGGGTATGGTAGTCTATAAAAGTTATATTAGGAGGTTGAATATGAAAAATAGAGAAGCTTACTATGATAATGCAAAGTTTTTCCTTATCTTTTTCGTTGTATTTGGCCATTTAATTCAGTCCTATATTCATGAAGACAAATTTATTTATACGATATATACGACACTGTACACATTTCACATGCCGGCATTTATTTTGATATCTGGTTTCTTCGCAAAAGGATTTCATCAAAAAGGATATCTTACTAAAATAACAAAAAAATTAATAATCCCGTACTTAATTTTCCAATCGATATACTCTCTATACTATTACTTCTTGATGGATCAAAGTGCCGTAGCGTTGAATCCGCTAGATCCTCAGTGGTCGTTATGGTTTTTAATGAGTTTATTCTGCTGGAATGTGCTGTTGTTCGTATTTGCGAAATGGAAACCAGCGATGTCTTTATTCATAGCAGTTGGTTTAGGAATACTAGTTGGATATTTTAATGAAATTAGCAATTTCTTGAGTTTATCGCGAACATTTGTCTTTTTTCCTTTCTTTCTCCTTGGCTTCTTTTTGAAAAAGGAGCATTTTGAAAAGGTCAAACATATTAAATTTCGCTACTTATCACTAGGTGTTTTGCTTGCCATTTTTGTTGTTGTTTATGTGTCGCCAACTCTCGAATATAGATGGTTATTCGGTTCCAAGCCTTATGATATTGTGAATGAGTATGAGATTAATGGAGGTCTAATTCGTCTAGGTGTTTATGTAGTCGCCCTTTTAGCGACGTTGAGCTTTTTAGCACTTGTTCCGCGGCGCCATTATTTCTTTACGAAATGGGGAACAGGCTCAATTTACGTCTATTTATTACATGGCTTCTTTGTGAAGTACTTTAGAACAAGCCAGTTTGAAGGGGTTCTCAGTGAATCTGAACAAATCATTGTTTTAATCTTCCTTTCGTTGTTATTAACAGGTTTCTTATCAAGCAAATGGATTAGGAAGATTGCTCAACCGTTCATAGAATTAAAAGTGGGTTTTTCCAAGAAGTATGCAGTAGGTGGGGGAGACAAACAAAGAAGAATGTAAAGATTGATTACATGTATAAATCCCCATTAGGGTAGACTCTTAATAAGCACTTATTAGGGGTCTTTTTTATGAAAAAATATTTCTTTTTAATGATCTTTATGACAATCGTATTTGGTATTTGCTCTAGGTCTTTTTCTGAGAATCGTGAGCTCAAAATCGTCGCATTTGGCGATTCGATTACATATGGGACGGGTGATCCGCTGCAACAAGGATATGTTGGTCGCCTGGTAGAAAAGTTGGAGGAGAAGATTCCTTCGGTCTATGTGAAAAATTATGGTGTACCAAAGTATACAACTGAGGACATTTTAAGAATATTACGAAAAAGACAGGCTTTAAAAAGCATCCGTCAGGCGAACTACATCACCCTTTTCATAGGGACCAATGATTTCCGCCAAAGTGTGAATTATCAGTTCAATCGTCTTCCTAAAGAAAAGCTAGAGAGGGGGAAAAGGCGCTATCTCGCTAATCTACATAAAACGCTTGAAGTCATAAGAGCCAATAATCCACATGCTCCAATGATTGTAATGGGACTCTATCATCCATATGTTGAATATGACAATCAGAAAGAGATTTTCGATACCATTGAAGATTGGAATATAGAGGTCAATACGGTCACGCAAGATTTTCAACAAACCTATTTTCTCCCAACGGCTGATTTATTTTTAATACATGAGAAGAAACAATGCTTTAGTGACTCCCTCCATCCAAACGCTTACGGATATGACCTTTTAAGTAATCGCGTTTCTGAAAAAATAATGACATTAGAATTGTGAATCATTAAATGCTTGCTAAGTTTAATTGGCAGGTCCTATGTTATTAAAAGAGGAAGATAGGAATGTTAGTTGAATTCATTATTGTCGTTGATGAACTAGAGAAGGTGTATGAACGCTGTTGTGAATATAATTATCCAATCGAAGTTGAAGTGGAACAGTATCCTTGGGAGATGAGAGGGTTCAAAATCACAGATCCAGATGGATATTTCTTAAGAATTACATCAAAATAATTAAAAATAGCGCCATGAGTCAGCATCCCCTAAAGACGGTACTGAACGATGGCGCTCAACAATGTTTAGGCAGTGAAGTTTCCATCATAGCTAAGCATGACAGCTGATTTGACTCCCTGAATATCAGAAATTCGATTAATAAAGTCTGTTTCTGAATGTTTTACGCGGATTTCGTACGTTACCTCATAGTCATTTCCTGGCATGATCGATTTCGATTTAATTATGTGTTTTTTTGTATTTTGAGAGAGAAGTTGTCCTATTATTTCTTCCACCTGATTTGTTGAATATTTGACCACTAGTAAATAGGGATTCTCAATTTTAATTCGATTACTAAAGAAGATTAATACTAGACCAATTAAGATTGAGCCGGTAATGACAAGAAGAATGAAACCTGCACCACATAAAATACCGGACACAATTGCCCAAAATAAATAGACGAGGTCCATAGGGTCTTTAATGGGTGTTCGAAAGCGAACGATCGATAATGCGCCGACCATCCCTAATGATAAAAGCACGTTCGATCCAATTCCAATGATAATCAAGGCTGTTGCCATCGATAAGACAATTAACGAAATATTAAAGCTATGAGAATAAATAACTCCTGAAAACGTCTTTTTGTACACCATATAGATGAATAACCCTATCACAAAGGCAACCATTAAACCGATCACCGAATCAATAATTGAAAAACTACTTGTTTTTTCTAAAATACTAGACTTAAAGATATCTGAAAAATTGATGCTTTCCATGCTGAATTCCTCCAAAATTAAAGTGATATAAATGCTTACCCGTACATACGACTTATTTGATATTTTGAATAGGTTCCAATGCTGCGGTCTCCTATTTGAAGCAAATGTTTAATGACAGAAGGTAAATACTCATCATACTTGACTTCGAGTACGACAATATCTGGATTTGTATCCACCATGGCCAAATGGGGATTCAGTACATCGTTGTTCCGCAGACTTGTTCGAATCGAACGATCAAAGGTGACGCGTACGTTCCCGTGTAGATAGATGAAGACTTCTCTTTCATAGTCGACGACCGTCAATGGCTTGAGTTGAAATAAATTCATTTGAACGAATAAATCTTGTATAAGAGTTCTAGAATCATTCTCCATCCAACTGATGTTTCCATTTCTGATTTGCTCATACTCATATGTGGTGAGAGGGCATTTTTGTTTATAGGTTAAATTATTACGTTTACTCTTTTTTTCTAGGTTCAGATAGTCCGTATTGAAATCGTATAATCGTACTCTGAACTTATCTCGACTATACAAACCTTCTTTCTTCTGGGTTAAAATTTTGTCATTAAAGTTGTCAAAATAAACGCTGCGGATGAAATACTTTCCTTCTTGATTGGCATGTGGATCGATTTCCATAACATGCTTCAATTTTTGTCGAAGATGATAACAATCCATTTTTGTTATCTCATGCTTCAATTCTCTACGACCCTTCAATGAATCTAATCCCATTGATGTGCTCATCTTGTTTCTCTCCTTTCTCTTTTGTCTATGAACGTATTATTATTTACAAACCTTAAACAAACCTTAAAAAAGAAACCACGAATATCGTGATTTCTCAAATAGGGAAATTAACTGTGAAAACCGTACCTTTCGGATGATTTTTGGAGACTGAAATAGAGCCATTGTGTTTTTGAACAATCCATTGAGCAATCGAAAGACCTAGTCCACTTCCGCCTGTTTCTCTAGAACGTGCTTTATCCTCTCGGTAAAAACGGTCAAAAATAAATTTCATATTCTCCTCTTTTATGCCAATGCCCGTATCACTTACTTCAAGATGGATTTTCTGATCAGATACGGATGTTTTTATTTCGATGCTCTCCTCATCACTTGTATATTTCAATGCATTATCAAGGAGGATGACGAATAGCTGGTGAAGTCGAGTTTCATCTGCCTTAATTTCCATTTGTGCATTCAATTTTAAAGAAAAATGTTTATTTTGTGATTCTGCGATTTCGATATAGGGTGCACATATTTTTTCCACAAAGCTGTCGATCTCAATCGGGACTTTTATTAGGTCTGTTTCGGAAGCGTCGGCTCTAGCTAATGTCAACAAATCGGATGTAAGCTTAGATAGACGTCGTGTTTCAGAAAGGCTGAGCGCAATATTTTCAAATTTATTCATGATCTTTTCTTGTGGATTCGTAAGTAATAATTCTAATTTGTTTTGAATAATCGTCAGTGGTGTTCGAAGTTCGTGAGATGCATTTTCAACAAATTCTGCTTGTTTATTCCATGAGCGAATGATCGGTTTCATCATCTTTTTTGATAGAAAATAGCTAGCGGAAATAGAAAGAATGATAAAAATTGATGAACATATAATGAGAAGTTCACCAAAATTCTCAATAATTGTTTTTTCTGCATTAATATTGATCATTAGCTGAATATAAGCTACATCATCATGATCATCGACGTCTTTAAATATGAGATACCGAAAATGATACGTCTCGTCAATGGACATGTTCGTGATAGTATCGACGGTTTTGGTATCTAATTGATAATCTTGTAAATAATTTTCATAGAATAAGCTCCCGAGTGGGCTATCGTTAATGATTTCCCCTGACTCATCCCAGCTTAACACGATAATTCGCGGGTTGGGCTCGTTTCTTATTCTCTCACTAGGTGGGGGATTCTGATTTGAACGTGGCAATCGAATTTCCCCTAGAGTTTGCTCATTCATCATTTCCTTAAAATTCATCAGTTCTTTATCTGTTTGAGAGAATAATGTTCGTTGAACTTGACCGAAAATGATGATTCCAAATATGGAAAAAATGATCGTAAACGCAATGAAATTAAGAATCATAAAATGTTGCTGTTGTTTTTTGAAAATCTTCTTTTTAGCCATTTTCTTCACCATTTTCTGATAGCATATAACCTAAGCCTCGAAAGGTTTTAATATATTGATCATACTCGTATTTTTTTAAGGCTTTTCGTAGGTTACTTGCATATACTTCGACGACCGTTGTTGAAGTATCCGATTCAAACCCCCAAATTCGATCAAAGATTTGCTCCTTTGTTAAAATCGTGTTTTTATTGTTCATTAAATACTCAAGTAGGTCGAATTGTTTCCCGTTTAATTTAATGGATTCTTCTCCAATTTGGACCGTTCTTTTGATAATGTTTAATTTCAATTCTTTGAATGAAAGAACATTTTCACGAAAATCTGCACCCGTTCTCCTGACAATTGCTTCTAAACGTAGTAATAGCTCTTCACGATGAAAAGGTTTCACTAAATAATCATCCGCTCCTACTTTAAATCCTTGAATTTTATCATCAATTCCATCTTTGGCGGTTAGCATGATAACAGGAGTTTGGATGAGCTTTTTTCGTAACTGCTGAAGGATTTCAAAACCATTCAGATGAGGAAGCATGATATCCAGAATAATACAATCAAAGATATTTTGTTCCGCTAAATATAGACCTTCTTCACCATCAAATGCCTGTTCTACTTCAAACATCCCTTCTGTCGTTTCTTTAATTGTGTCCGAGAGATGTGGATCATCTTCTATAATTAACAGTTTCATTATAAATCTCCTTTTTAATGAATAATCGATTAGCTTGATTATAGGACGAACCTGTCCGTTTGGAAAAGGTTTTTTCTAGTATTTGCATGTCGTCTTTTTCGAACTGCTTCTTTTTAAGGTTTTGTTAAGGTTCATCTATCATAATGTGAAACAACGGGTCAAGCAAGTCTACTCGTTTAGACTTTACCAATGATAGTACAAGAAGAAAAGGAGTAAGGAAAATGAAAAAGAAAACGATATATTATACGATAGCTTCGACTTTACTAAGCATGAACCTATTGGTGGCATGTAGCGATGCTTCAGTTACGAATACGAGCAATGAGAACGTAATAAGTGCGGCGTCTAAGAATGAGATTAGTGACCTTATTAATGAAAAGGTCTCCTATGACAAGAATGATTTTTATACAGAATGGGAAAATGAAAACCCCATCTATATCGAATTAAACGGTACGGATGCAAGCTTTGATTCCAGTGCTGGAGTGATTTTTAACAATCAAGTTCTGACCATTAAAACAAGTGGTGTGTATGTTCTATCTGGGAATTTAGAAGATGGGAAAATTGTTGTCGATGCTGAAGATAAAAATACAGTCAAATTAGTCCTCAATGGTGTAGAGATTTCAAATTCAACGGGTCCTGCCATTCAAGTCGATCAAGCTGAAAAAACCGTGATTTCACTTGTGGAAAATACAACGAATATCGTTTCTGATGGGGAAACTTATCAAGAACAGGATTCAAATGAGGATGAACCGAATGCAGCCATTTTTAGTAAAGATGATCTTACGATTAATGGAACGGGTACATTAAACGTTAAGGGAAATTTTAATAACGGGATTACGAGTAAAGATGAACTAAAAATAATGAGTGGAAAAATAGAAATTGATGCAGCAGATGACGGCTTAATGGGTCGAGATTTAGTGGCTGTGAAAGATGGGGAATTAACCATTCAAGCCGATGGAGATGGGATTAAGTCAACAAATGCTAAAGATGAAAGTAAAGGGACAATTGCTCTTGAAGGTGGTACATTCCAGATCACTTCAGGAAACGATGGGATCCAAGCAGTTACTACCCTTTTGGTTGCTGGTGGTACGTATACGATCGTATCGGGTGATGGGAGCCCGGAAACGATCAACAACTTTAATGATAGAATGGGATTCCGAGGTGAAACGAATCAAACCACATCCACTTCAGAATCAGCTAGTACAAAAGGATTGAAAGCAACTGAGAAAATCGTCATTGCTGGCGGAATTTTCACCATTGATGCTTTAGACGACGCTCTTCATAGCAATGATAGCTTGAGGATTATGGGGGGAGAATTCACCATTGCTTCAGGTGATGATGGGATTCATGCTGACTCAAGTATCGAAATAGACGGTGGGAATATAGATATTACCAAAAGTTATGAAGGAATAGAGAGTAAATCCATCACGATTAATGATGGAGCCATTAAAGTGGTTGCTAGTGATGATGGGATTAATATTGCTGGAGGAAATGATGGCTCAGGGATGGACATGCAGGCTGGAACAGATGGTGGGAAACTACAAATAAATGGTGGTGAAATCTCGGTTGATGCTGGGGGAGATGGTCTTGATGCAAATGGATCTATCGTCATGACAGACGGAACAGTGATCGTAAATGGACCGGTCGATAATGGCAATGGTGCTTTGGATTATGATAAGGACTTTGAAATAAGCGGAGGTGTACTGGTCGCCGTTGGGAGCACTGGAATGGCTCAAGCCACATCTGAAACATCTGAACAAACTGGAATCATGATGACTTATTCGGAAACTCAACAAGCTGGAACGATGGTTCACCTAGAAGATAGTGAAGGAAACACTGTATTAACGTTTAGTCCACTTAAGAACTATCAATCGCTCTTTATTAGTTCTCCACAGTTGAAAAAGGATGAAACCTATACGTTGTATTCAGGTGGAACTTCTACAGGGAACGAAATAAACGGTCTTTACCGTGAAGGGGACTATCAAGATGGAACGAATGTGGTTGATTTCAAGATTGCAGAGACGATTACATGGCTTAATGAAACGGGGATTACTACAGCAAACACTGGTGGACCTGGTCGTCAAGCTCCAGAAGGTGGCGGACGCCCTAATTTTGATGGTTCTCAAACTCCGGAAAATGGAACGGCACCCGAGGGTAAACGTCCTGACGGATTTGCGCCTGAAGGTATGTTTACAGAATTAGATGATGAAACAAAAGAACAGGTAGAAGAAATTATGAAACAGCAGAGGGAAGGTTCGATTACTCGTGAGGAAGCGCAGGCTCAGTTAGCTGAACTCGGAATTGAAATGCCTAGTATGGGAAATAGACCTTAATAGAAACTTATCATGGTGAGCTCAATATTCGTTTTGAATATTGAGCTTTTATTATTAATTGACATAATAGTTTATTGTCTTCACAGAAGCAAAGCTAATACGCTATAATAGGAGTGTTTTTAACATAGCGAAATGGAGAAAAATGAAAGTTGATACTTTTAATCGATAACTATGATTCATTTACATACAATTTAGTGCAATATATACGTGAATGTGGCTCTAAGGTAAAAGTTGTCCGAAATGACCAATTGACTTTAGAAGATGTGGTGAACTTTAATCCTACACATATCGTGATCTCACCTGGTCCAGGCAATCCCGACTCTTCGGGGATCTGTTTGGATGTGGTGAAGCAGTTGCATGCGGATATCCCCATTTTCGGTGTATGTCTAGGACATCAAATCATTGCACAAGCTTTTGGTGGGATGGTCAAAAAAGCAGTACAACCGATGCATGGAAAGGTATCCATCATACAGCATGATCAAAAAGGGGTATTTCGTGGGCTTGAAACTCCACTACCCGTTACTAGATATCATTCCTTAATCGTAGATAGCCCACTACCAGATGAATTTGACATAACGGCAGAGACAGAGGCTGGTGAAATTATGGCCTTACGTCATAAGTGTTTACCATTAGAGGGAGTACAATTTCATCCTGAAGCGATTTTGACTGAAGCTGGCTTAGAGATGATTCGAAACTTTTTAAAACCGAGGACGACAAATGATGAATAATACACCTTTTTTATCTTTTGAATTTGCCCAAGCAGATGGACATATTAAACCGCATACCTTTTGTGAACCAGAAAAAATAATCACGACTCAATTGATTGAAGAGGTTTTGCCTTGCTTAAGAAAAGTTGAAGAAGCAGTTGAGCAAGGGTATTATGCTGCAGGTTTTCTTACTTATGAGAGTGCACCAGCTTTTGATTCAGCATTTAAAGTGAAAAAAGGTAGTAAAATGCCTTTATTATGGTTCGCGATTTTTACTGAACCGAAGGATGAAACGCTCAATGCTTCGGGACTTTATCAAAACTCTTCATGGAAGCCTTCTGTTGATCGGGAACAATATAATGGAGCAATCCATTCGATTAAAAATGAGATTGAACAAGGGAATACTTATCAAACAAATTATACGATTCGTTTACAGTCTGAATTTAATGGGGATGATATCGCCTTTTTCAATCGTCTAAAAAAAGCTCAATCATCGAATTACTGTGCCTATGTAAACACAGGTGAACATACTATTTTGTCTGCGTCACCTGAATTATTTTTCCATATGAAAGATAGAAAGTTAACGACACGTCCAATGAAGGGGACTGTAAAACGAGGGCGTACTTTTTCAGAAGATATAGAGAGACGTGAGTGGTTAAGAAATTCTGAAAAAAACAGGGCAGAAAACGTCATGATTGTCGACTTATTGCGCAATGATTTAGGGATCATCTCAGAGCCAGCCACTGTGAAAGTAGAAAGTCTCTTTGATATTGAACGATATCCGACCGTTCACCAAATGACTTCCACGATTACTTCAACTATTTCTGAAGAAGCGAGTATTGTTGATGTGTTTAAAGCCCTTTTTCCATGTGGATCGATAACGGGAGCACCGAAAATTAAAACGATGGAGATTATCGCTGAACTTGAGGATGAGCCACGAGAAGTGTACTGTGGTGCGATTGGTTATATTACACCAGATAAAGAAGCGATCTTTAATGTGCCGATTCGGACTGTTTGGATGGAACAGGAAACAGGAATGGCTACGTATGGAGTTGGCGGAGGGATTACTTGGGATTCAACCACAACGGGGGAGTACAATGAGGTCGTAGCCAAAGCAGGGCTCCTTCAGGAAGAACGAGCAGAGTTTCAATTATTAGAAACGATGTTATTGGAAAAAGGGTCAATCTTTTTGCTAGAGGAACATCTGCAGCGTTTAAGCAACTCGGCCTCCTATTTTGGTTATCCTGATCCTCGTGAAAGTTTACGAAATGATTTGCTAGAGTTAGCGGGAGAAAAAAGTAGTGGTAAGTGGAGAGTTCGTCTTCTCTTCAGTGAAACGGGTGAATGGACCATCGAGTGCTATCCGTTTGAAAATACGGATAGGCTGGTTCGACCAGTTGTTCTTGCAGATGAACCTGTAAATAGTTCCAGTCCTTTTTTATTTCATAAAACAACGAATCGAGCGATCTACACTCATTTTCAAAAACGCTTTCCTGATGTTTTTGACGTTCTTCTATGGAATGAAACAGGCGAAATTACTGAATTTACAAATGGCAATATCATACTCGATATCGATGGGAAGCTTTTGACGCCTTCAGTAGAGAGCGGATTACTTGCCGGAACATTCCGGGGACAACTAATAGAAAAAGGAATCATCGAAGAAAGAACACTTACGAAAGATGACTTAAAGACTGCCACTAAAGCTTGGTTTATCAACAGTGTGAGAGAGTGGGTAGTCGTTGAATTTGTTTAAAAAGTGAGAAGGGCTGTCCGAAAAGCCATTATTTGCAAACCTGAGATTAAGAAGGCTGCTTTTATCAAATGAGGGAGCAGGTTAAGAACCTTACGAACTTTAGCGGATATATAGACGGAAAATTTCCGCTTAAAACAACGTTTCAAATCGATGCAATCGAATCAACTGAACAGAAACGGAAGAAGAGAAAAACAGGTCTTTTTTCTCTTCTTCCTATATTTTAGGGACATCCCTTTTATTTGGTCTATTTTAGTGCTTTTTCTAATGTAGAGAGGTTTTTCCTCATTAAGCTAAAATAGTCCTCTCCACTATTTCTTTCTTCCTCTGAAACGGACTCCATTGTATATAAGTAGAGTGGTTCAGCATCAATTTCATTCTTAACAATTTCAGCTATTTTCGATGTGACGTTCTGTTCAAATAGGATATATTTTATTTGTTTTTCTTTTGCTATATCAGCTATGTTTTTTAGCTCACGTTGTGAAGGTTCATTTGAAGGTGAAAGACCAGATACAGCAATTTGTTTGATCCCATAGCGCTCCTCCCAGTAACCATATGCCGCATGAGAAACAAGAATCTCAGGATTTTCCTTTGATTCTACTAAACGTAAAAACTCTTCATCTAGATTTGTCAGTTCTTCGGTCAATGCCTTATAATTCTTTTCAAATTCTTCCTTTGCATCAGGATTTAATTCGACAAGGGCATTCTTAATATTTTCAGCAAGTGTGATCGCTCGAGAAGGATCTAACCAAACATGTGGATTTAAACCTCCATGGTCGTGGTCATGTCCATCCTCAAGTGCATGCTCTTCATCAGTGTGTTCGTGCTCTTCGTCGTCATGTGTATGTCCCTCATCTTCGTGTTCATGTACTTCTGCATCATCTTCGTGAGCATGTTCCTCATCACTATGTTCATGCTCATGTTCATCTTCATGGTTGATGGCATCGATCCGATATGTAGCTTCTATCAATTTAACATTCTCTTTTTCTAAAGCAATGGCAATTTTATCTGCAGAAGGCTCCATGTTCAAGCCGTTATATATGAATGCATCTCCTGAAGCGATACTCGTCATATTTTTTGTTGTCGGTTCATAGCTATGAGCATCAGCTCCAGGTGGAATGATATTCTCAACTTCTACATAGTCACTACCAATTTTTTTGACAAAATCCTCGAGAGGATAAAGAGTGGTGTATACCTTCAATTTGCTCTGCACCTCGTCAGAAGCAGTTGGATTTTCTTGCCCTTCGGTAGTAGAAGCATTTAGTTGTGAGCTACTACAACCGTAAAAAAATATGGCAACGATAAAAATAATAGCTATTAATAATTTTCTTTTCATTTCATGCCCTCTTTTCATCAAAATATTCAAGCTCGAAATACATAATATCGTAATGATTACGATTTGTAAACAGTAATGATTACGATTTATTAAAATTATTAGTAATAATAAGAATATCTACTAATATACTAGAGTGTAAATAGTAAATATTACGATTTAAAAAATAGTAGATTTATACATAGTTTTAGAAAGAGAATTCGGATCCGAAACTAATGAAATATACTTTTTAGCAAGGAGATGAAGCAATTGTTCAAGTCTCAATCACTTTTAATAAACCTTACAGGATTGATCGTAATCTGTTTTGTCGTTTATATGGTTATGTTTATCCAGATTCGGTAAAAATTATATAATTCGAAATATTCGTATGTTAAAATATACCTAGCTTCTATTGAAAACAGGAGCTTGTGTACATATCTTAAGTATCATCCTGGATTATGTTGAGCGTCTTCGTTATCGAGAGAGCCATACGGAGAATGTACAATATCCCTGAAGGAAATAGTTGGTTGACAGGAGGGAGAAAAATTGCAAGTAAATCAGCAAATCAATCAATCTATTAAAATTGTAACTAAAAAGGAACATACAGTTCGAAAAGTGCTTAATATCTATGGCTGTTTTTTATTTTTAGGAATGATCCTAGCTATCTATACGCAGCCAATCTCTATGAATGAAAACAGGCAGTTTTATCTCGATGAAAAAATCGTCATGTCTCAAGCGAAGCAACAGGAATTTTTTCTTTTCTTGCTCGGATGTGCAATCCTGTATTTTTCCGTCGTTAATTATTGGCATCGTAAAAAGTGAAAGCTCGGCCAATGGACCGAGCTCAAGTTGTTCCGATTTCAACATGCTCAAATGTGGATACTTTAAATAGACCTGAATCGGTAAGCTTTAATTCAGGGATAACTGGAAGTGTTAAGAAGGAGAGAGTTAAGAAAGGATTAAAATCCTTACTTGCTCCAATCTGTTCAAGTGCCTCATCCAATACTTTAAGCTTTTGATAGACCTCTTCATAAGGCATCTCAGACATAAGACCAGCAATCGAAAGAGGTAGAGAAGCAATAATCTCACCGTTCTTGACCACGATGAGTCCACCTTGCATCTTCTTCATGGCATTCGCAGCTAAAGCCATATCCGCATCATTTGTACCAGCGATCACTAGATTATGGGAGTCGTGGGCAATCGTCGATGCAATCGCACCTGATTGAAGTCTGAGACCTTTTACGATCCCAAGACCGATTAACCCTGTATGATGATGCCGTTCAATAACGGCAAGCTTTAATTGATCTAGATGAGTAGAAATTTGAAATGAACCTAATACACTATTACTTGTTTCTTCGACAATATGTCGTGTGACTAAGCTATTTGGAATAATTTCGATGACATTCGATTTCGATGATTCTAGGTTAATTTGAAAATCGTCTACTGTGATCTCGTTTATCTGCACAGTGTCCTTTAAATGGTCGGTATCCAATAAAATTCCTTCTGGAAAATCAATGATCTCACCATTTGCGACGATTTCACGCCCATCCTTATAAACACTAGCAATATCGATGACTTCTAAGTCATTTAATATTAAGAAGTCTGCCTTATAGCCTGGAGCAATCGCTCCTTTGTTCTCAAGTCCAAAACATTCTGCAGCATTGATGGTCACCATTTGAATAGCCGTGATAGGGGAGAGTCCCAATGAAATGGCCATCCTGATATTGTGATCAATACTGCCTTCTTCTAATAAATCATCTAAATGCTTATCATCTGTGACAAAAAGACAGCGTCTTGAGTTACGTTCATTGACGACAGGGAGGAGTTGTTTTAGATCCTTCGCAACAGTGCCTTCACGAATCATCAAGTACATTCCGCGCCGTAGACGTTCTTTTGCTTCCTCTGCTGTAGTACTTTCATGGTCTGTCGTAATATGCGCAGACATATAGACATTTAAATCATTGGCTGAGAGTCCGGCCGCATGCCCATCGATTTTTTTACCGTGTAATAGGCTATCGGAAATTTTTCGTATCATGTCTTTGTCCCCATTAAACACTGCTGGAAAATTCATTACCTCAGCGAGCCCGAGGACACGGGGATGCTGATAGAACGGTTTAAGATCATCAGCATATAATTGTGCACCAGAATGTTCAAATTGTGTAGCAGGAACACAGGAAGGAAGCATCATGTAAAAATCAAACGGAAGATTGTCGCTAGCATTTAGCATATATTCGATTCCTTGGGACCCAAGCACATTGGCAATCTCGTGAGGATCAGCAATAGCGGTTGTGACCCCATGTAAAAGTAATACTTTTGCAAACTCCTTTGGTGTTAACATCGAGGATTCAATATGGACATGTCCTTCGATAAAGGAAGGGGAGATATATTGTCCTTTCACATCTATGACTTGTTTTCCGGAATAGGTTCCGATCCCAGCAATATAGTCATCTGCGATCGCAACATCGGCTTCAAGGATTTCCCCATTGAAAACATCGATGATTTTCCCATTTTTAATGACGAGATCGGCAGGTTCCTTCCCAGAAGCAATGGAAATTCTTCTTTTTATTTGGTCAATCATGATTCCAACCTCCTTAATATTCTGTTTTAGTCATGGTGCTTTCCCAAATGGAGAAAGGCAAGGTGTTTTGATCAAGTGGAATTTGCTTCATGGAGATCGTTCTTTCTTCCATTGGAAGGGCAATCTGCTCATATATAAATTGATCATCAAAGCCGACTTTAGCCGCATCTTCTTTTGTGCCAGCATAGTAAACGGCCCTTGGTCTTGCCCAATATATGGCACCAATGCACATTGGACAAGGCTCACAGCTTGTATAAATTTCACAATTATCTAGCTGAAAGGTATTCAATGCTTTACATGCCGCTCGAATGGCTTGTATCTCTGCATGGGCAGTTGGATCGTTCGATGAGGTAACCTCATTCCGACCAATAGCGATGATGTTCCCATCTTTAACGACGATTGCCCCAAATGGACCTCCGTGTAAAGATGTAACATTTTCTGCTGCAATCTGTACGGCTTTTTCCATTAAATGAACTTCACACACACAAATCATCCTCTCCTAAGGCCAGTTATTTAAAAGTATTTTTACTATTATTCTATATCATTTATTAGATTGCTATCATTTTGTAAGAAAATCTGCCATTTTTTTTCAAATGCTGTTCAGTGAAAGAAAATGTAATATGTCTGAAATCTGAAATAAATACAGTTTATTTTGCTTCATTTTTCAAAAGATACAGAAATGTAATATAAAAAAATGAAACTATCCTTTTTTTGGATCGTCAGTATAAGTAGGAAATTCTATTTTTCTTTTTCACTAGATTTTTTTTGCGGGGGAGATAGAGAATGTCAAAAAAA
Organism: Robertmurraya phoenicis; assembly: GCF_047302285.1. Classification (GTDB taxonomy): domain Bacteria; phylum Bacillota; class Bacilli; order Bacillales; family Cytobacillaceae; genus Robertmurraya. Next base: position 2,580,156 of record NZ_CP154845.1, on the reverse strand, counting down.
TCAACCATACTACTCATCCTTTTATTCGCTGTAGGGGGTCTGCTACAAGGTTGTGGAAATACAAGTGCTCATACGATGACCAGTGATTTATTATCTACAGAAAAAACATTGCCTACTAATTTCTATTCAATGTCTGATCAAGGTGTATTGGTTTATAAAGTGACGAATCAGTCAGACTTCGATGAGTTGTGGGGACATTTCCGCTTAACAAATGATCCGACGAAGATAGATTGGAATGAACAAACAGCCATCTTTCTTGGAATCATCGAGTCAAGTAGCTGTCCATTACAATTTAAATCTGCACAATTAAATAATGAAAAAACAGAAGTGATGTTGTATTTAGATGTTACGTCTGAGAAAGCATGTACAGATGACGCAACACCCAGAACGATGGTCATCGCCATGGATGCTGTGGAGATGGATAATGTAAGTGTTGTGAAAATAGAGGACTATTTTGGGATCAATCCAATTGTAGAATTTCACAATATGACCGTTTCGAATGAGGATATTTATTAATGGAAAAAGAAGCTATCTGCTCAAAAAGGATGCATCTAGCTTCTACGAGTCAAAGTAATTTATTTAAGAAATTGTTTTAATGCCTGTTGAAGGTTGCTAAATGTTTTTGTCTGAAAATCAATTCTAGTCCCCATTTTCACTATTTTTCTCACAACTTCTGGCCGTAAGCCTGTAATGACTGTATTGCACCCCATCAAGGTAGCACCGTCAACGATTTTCATTAAATGATCGATTAGAGCATTTTCCATATCGGCGATTCCAGAGAGATCCATAATAAGCGTTTGAATATGTGCCTGTCCAATGTCTGTTAGGACCTTTTCCCCAAGAATCGATGTTCTTAACGAGTCAATGGAGCCAATCAATGGTAGGATGCAGACATCTGGTGTGATCGGTATGATAGGGACAGATAACTTTTCTACTAACTCTCGATGAGCTGTAATCAATGAGTCTTTGTATGTAGAATAACTGATGAAAAATGAATTCAAAAATTGGTCAACTTGATTATTGATTTGTTGTTCTAACTCAAAGAAATCACTTAGTGCATTTTTTTGGCTCATCTTATAATAAATTTGGATAAATCTCCATAATGTCCTTCGAATCGCTTGAATCCATTCGAGTTTAAAACTTAAGTCAATAGAATGGGTTGCCCAAGCAATTCCTTCTTGTTTAGCAAATAATTTGAGCTTCTCTTTTTCATCATCAATAATATAAACGACTAATTTATGGGCGTTATTGACAAGATCAATGTTCCCAATCGCGAGGATCTCATTAATTTTCTTTTTCACATTAACGGCTTCAGTTAAGAGCTTATTTTCAAATTTCTTACTATTAAGTTCAATAAATTCTTTTAGCTGATATGAATCCTCAAATTTGTATTCCATTGTAAGCCCCCAAATTTTGTCTATAATCTTCAGCTTTATTACCCTTTATTGTAATCTATTAAACCATCTTTGTTACAGTTAAAAGATTAAAAATTGTATTTTTTTCAGTTAATTTACTAGGCTGGTTAAACGTTTACAAAACGAAGGGACCAGCTCACGAATTGTTCGTTGACTGGTCCTTTCATATAATTAGTTATTTACGAACGAGTGCCATGACTCCTTTATAGATGAGGAAAAGAGAAAATACGACGATAGCTAAAACTCCAATTATGTCTGTAACTGGAGCTATACTTGCTAAGAATGTATCATCAAGAGGCACTCTTAGTAGGGCAAACCCCGCTAAAATACTTGCAAGCATTAAAAGAATAAATCGATCCATGCTTCTGACCTCCTCTCGATATATTCTATGAATCGAAGCGTTAAGGAGTGCTATGGTAAATAAAGGAATATAAATATAGGCTTTTTGTCTCATATTTTGATTCGGGAATTTGGAGTAAATTTTCTTTTAAAAGAATAAAAATTTTTAATAATCTATCTCTTTTTGGGTGAAATTATAGTATTGTAGTATTACTACTTGAATCCTTTTTTAGGGAGGTGAATGACCTATGAAAAAAGGACCTGCTGCTCCATTAGAGATGGGTCATCGCTATATCGACATTATGATGAAATTTTATGGAATTCCAACATTAGAGGGGATTTTTATAGAAGGTCATAATGCCTTTCCTGAAAAAGCGGAACAAATCAAGGAAAAGGCGATTGCTCAAGCGAAAGATATGGCCCATGCTTTTTAAAAATTTGACGGGATGTACCGATTAAATGGGTACTTCACGTTTTAAATTACGTCAAAATCCAATAGGTAGAGCCGTCCCGATTTCAATCCATAAATCCGTATTCAATCAAGTATCTTCTTAACGTCACATAATCATGGAAAACCGTTTTGAGAACATCATTGATTTCTTTTTCTGTATACTTCTTTGTCACATCAAATCTTTTTAAAATTTGTTGAAGAACAATAAGCTTTCTTTTCTCTTTACTTGGAAAAGTGTCTAATGGTCCGTCTACTCCAAATTTAAAATAAGTTGTTAGTACTTTGGTTCTTTCCTCTTCAGTAATGGCATATCGCTCATCCACCATTTTTGCCCCCTTATGAAATGAAACGAATTCCTGATCCTTCACTTTGCCTTGTTCTAATAATTTCATAATCGCTAGGAATACTTTTGCATGTTTTTCTTTTTCCTTTAATTTAAATCGATGATTGCGGATCGTTGAAGGGCTACCACCTAGTTTTTGAGCAATTTCTTTATCGGAAAAATCTTGTGCAAAATGGTGCAGAATCTCCTTTTGGATATCAGATAGACCTGTATACCTTTTGTCTAGCCCAAGTAAATAGGAGAACATTGATTGATGAGCAACTTCTACATGCTGAGAAATCGCCTTTTTCGCTTCAAGGTAGATGCCATTAAGTGTGCTAGGATAGATGACTCCATCTTCAAAATACTCACCACATACGAGACAAATGAATTCATCTTTTTCTTTGTCTAAAACATATCCTTTAGAAAGCTCTTCAACAGATGCGCTCCACAATAACTCAGTACCTATCATTTTTCAAACACAACCATTCCTTGTTTATATTTATATAGATATTTTATATTTTTGTTTATGATTAGTCAAGATTTCCTAAAAGGTCGTATTAAGAACATACAGATTTCTTCATAAATATAAATTTTTCTCCTCTAAATTGTGCAATATACAGTTGTAAGAATTGATTACAGATTAGACATAAATAGATGGAAATGAGGTGGCTTTTTTGAAAAGAGATAAGTGGATATTATATGGAATATGGTTATTTGCTGCTATGCTTTTAATCATTTTTGTTCCGAAACATCGTTTACGAAAAGCATTTTTAGCATTTTTCATTAAGCAAAGTTTAACGTTGGTGTTCGGTTTATTAGTTGCAGAAAAGGGACTAATTAAGTATCCAGTCAGACTTTTCAAGAAAGCCAATAAGTCGAGTTTTTCATACGAATATTTTTTCTATCCAGCGTCATGTGTCCTTTTTAATTTATACTATCCAGAACAGAAAAAATTTTGGATAAGAGCAATCTATAACGTTTTTTATACAGGTCTACTTACTGGAATTGAAGCTCTGGCAGAGAAGTACACAAACTTAATTAAGTATGTTAAATGGAAATGGTATTGGAGTTTTCTTACTATTTGGTTAACCAATTACGCATCTCATCTATTTTATCGGTGGTTTTTTAAAGTCGGGCAAAAAAATTGAAATAACTAGGAGAAATCGGTAAATATTGATATGATAGTGGAAAATACGGTAGATTTTAGAAATTCACTCGGGAATTTAGGGGGATTAAATGAATCCATTTTGGAGTCCAGAGAAAGTGATGACTGAAGAAGAAGCAGAAGTTTTGATCTCTTTGCAGTTTCCAAAACTGGAAATTGTGCAAATCAAAATATTTGCAGAAGGTTTTGATAATACGGCTTTTCTTATCAATGATCGATATGTTTTTCGATTTCCAAGAAGAGAAATTGCTGGGGAATTGATCAAGATGGAAAATCGCCTTTTACCAAAGATTGCTCCAATACTGCCATTGCAGATCCCAAATCCACAATTCATTGGAAAACCTCACGACGATTATAGATGGTCCTTTAGTGGATATGAAATTCTAAAAGGGAAAGTTCCATCAAAATTAACAAGAAAACAGCGAGTTTTGTCAGCGAAGCCAATAGCCCTGTTTTTGCGGAAACTTCACGATTTTCCGTTACAACAAGTTGTGGAACTGGGAATCCCTTATGATAAGCTGGGAAGAATGGATATTCATAAGAGGAAACCGTTGCTTGAGGAGAGAGTCATTTCTCTTACAGGAAAAAGCTTTATAAACCAACAACAAAGGGATTTAATAATCCGAACTTTAACAACTGTTGATGGGCCATTAAGTGATATGACAAAAACACTTGTACATGGAGATCTACATATTCGTAATATGCTCGTAAATGATCGCGGGGAAATATCCGCAATTCTTGACTGGGGGGATGTACATATCGGTAGCCCAGCAATTGATCTTTCAATTGTATATAGTTTTCTACCACTAGAGGGTCGAGAGCTGTTTTTTCAGTTGTATGGAAATGTAAGTGAAGAGATTAAGAAATTAGCTCGATTTAAAGCCATATACACGTATGTCCTACTTCTTTTGTATGCTCATGATCAAGAAGATATGGAGTTAGTAGACGATTGTCTTTGCTCTTTAAATCTAGCATTGGAAGAGTGAGTTTAGATGTTTGAGAGAAATGTGGAAAAGATTCAAATTATCGGTTCAGTTGGAAGTTGTTGTCATAAATCATCAACGAGATGTGGATAGATTGATAGAGAAAATAGCGAATATCAAAGCGGTAGGAGAGTGAATTTTAATGACAAATGCCTCTCGTTTTATCGGATTTGTTGCAGGAATACTCTCATTTGTTTTGTGGATATCATTAAATTTCTTCAATCTTTATTCTACTCAAACTAGTGGAGACACCGTTCTTACTACGTTTGTCATGCTTGCTTTACCAGCTCTTTTAGCGTGTTTTGCCGCTTTAAAGAATAAAAAAATGATGATGCTTGTTACTTTTATATGGTCACTGCCAATTAGTTTCTATCTTCTTTTGACCCCTGGGATATACTGGCTATTTGGCGTGACAAGTATTGCTTACTTTGCAAGTTATCTATTCATGCAGGGAATTCATAATTGAAATTAAAGGAGAATCAAAATGGAAAATCAGACGTACGAAATCAAGTCTTTAAATGTAGGGAGAATTGAGACATTAACCTATGGAAAGCGAACATTTGAGTCCGCTATTAGAAAAGAACCTGTTACTGAAGCGATTTTTTTAAGTAAAACAGGGCTAAGCCATGATGAACATGCATACGAACACCATGGTGGAGAAGACAAGGCACTTTGTCTATATCCATATGATCATTATCCTTATTGGCGGGATATTGTCCATCACTTCAGTGAAACAGCATTATTTGGAGAAAATATAACAGTGGAAGGATTAACGGAAGAGAATGCATGCATTGGTGATACATTTACTTTTGGCGAGGCGATCATCCAAGTTTCAGAGCCTCGCAATCCTTGTTATAAACTCGCTGCCAAATATGAAGTTCCAGATATGGTAGTGAGAATGAGAGATACTGGTTATACCGGTTTCCTTTTCCGTGTATTAAAAGAGGGGTATGTAAAACCAGGTGATCCTTTAGTTTTATTGGAACGTGATCCTGGGAAAGTTTCGGTAGCGATGATAAATGATGTGAAATTTTTTGATAAATATAATAAAGATAAGTTAGAAAGAGTATTAACAGTTGATGCATTATCGGAAAGCATAAGAAAAGGATTTGTTAAACAATATGAAGGCAAGGATAAGGAGTAGACGAATTAGTATAGAGAATGATATAGAGTTTGTAACCGATATTCAACAACAATAACTGTTTTTAATACCTAGATGGGAACTACAGTTCATGACATCTTGGAAGGACGTATACTGTAATGAAACACAGAAAGAAAAAGAAATGGAAAATCGTTGCGGTTGTCATCTAATTGGTCATTCTTTTTGTCTATCTCAATAACATGTCCTTGTTTTTAAAGGGACAAAATCGTGACCTTACATTACTTGCTCACGAACCGCATTGATACAATAGCGCCGATTTTAAAATAGCTTTTTGATTCCTTTGAATGACCCTTTATCAGTGCGAGGGTCCTTTTTCGATTATATGAATAATACAAGATCTACAGTACATATGGATGATTAAGGCTGTTCCTGCCCAATGCACAAAAAAATAAGCTTCCATAAGGGGCTGAATGCGTGTTGAGAAGAAACAGAAATATGCCCATCGTTTTGTTCTTAGGCATTTTCTTGGTTATATTCCTTATTGTATTGGCGATTAAATATATAAAAGTGTATATCGTTTTTAGCTCAGGCCTCGGTCCATTTTTCGTGATTGGCATAATTATATTGTTGATGGTAGTGATTTTTATGAAGGGTTTATAACTTTTTAGCGTTCTGGAATTAATCTAGAACGCCTTGTTTTAATTTCTCGAAAAGAAAAGGGATTAGAGGATGGATAATCGAATTCTAAAGGGAGGAGGTGTTGGCATGGATGAAAGATTTCCAATAGGAAAATTTAATTTTAATGAAGAAATGACAGCTGAACGTATTACGGATTGTATTGAGGAAATCGAAGAATTACCTCGCCTATTGCGAGAAGTCCTTCTATATGTAACGGAAGAGCAACTTAATACTCCATATCGAAAAGGTGGGTGGACTGTAAGGCAAGTCGTCCATCATTTAGCAGATAGCCATATGAATGCATACATTCGCTTGAAATTAGCTCTTACAGAAGATAAACCAATGATTAAGCCATATGATCAAGATAGCTGGGCGGAATTATCTGATAGCAATGAGCCGATAGACGTATCTTTAAATCTGTTAGAATCCCTTCATCATCGATTCGTCGTGTTGCTCCGCAGTCTATCTTTTGATGAGCTAAATCGAGTGTTTATCCATCCAGAATTAGGGGAAGTATCGATCGGCAAAAATATTGGGTTGTACTCATGGCATGGGAAACATCATCTTGCCCATATTTCATCCGTGTGTAATCAAACTGTATAATAGCAGTTGCTTTTACTCAGTTCCATTTTTCCATTCGTTGAAGAAGTCATCCAAGTATTGTTCCATTATGCGATGTCTATCTTCAGCGAGCTGTTTTGCATAGTTTGTATTCATTTTTTCTTTAAGCTTTAATAATTTTTCGTAAAAATGATTAATGGCGGTAGATTGTCCATTCCGATATTCTTCCTTGGTCATGTTTTCTCGTGGTTTGAGGGCTGGATCATAGATTAGTTCACCTTTTGATCCTGCATAGGCAAAGGTCCTTGCAATCCCGAGCGCACCAATTGCGTCTAAACGATCCGCATCTTGGACGACTTTTCCTTCAAGCGAAGCCATTTCAGGTTGACCGCCGCCTTTGAAAGACATAGTAGAAATGATAGTAATGATTTCTTGGATGGTAGAGTCGTCCATCCTGATGGAATTTAACCAGGTTATGACTTTTTGAAGTCCTACTTCTTCTGTCAGGTTTAATTTTTCATCCGCAATATCATGGAGAAGTGCTGCCATTTCACAAATAAACGAGTCAGCCTGCTCTTCAATTGCAATCGTTCTAGCCATTGCGGTTACTCGAGCAATGTGATACCAGTCATGTCCACTATTATCGTTATGTAATTCATTGTATACATATTCTTTTGTCAATTTAATCATTTTTTCTTTATCCAACCGAATCACCTACTAGAAATATAATCTTACTATAAAAGGATATCATGTCTATGCTCTCTATGCGAGAGGGAAAAAATAGATATGAAGAGCTTAAGGAGGTAAAAATGGAACGAAAATACAATGACTTGATTGGTGAAATATTAGAACGTTCAGGAGAAAAGGATAATTACCAAGGAAAATGGAAAGGCAAGCCAATTCCGAAAGATTATTTAAGCATGAACACCTTTCAACATTTTCAAAAAATAGCGAAGGATTCAGGTTTCTTACCCCCTTGGCTCAAACTGCAAAAGGAAATCTCCGCTCTTGTCCAAGCATGTACAAAGGAAGCGGAGGTTAAGGTGATTAATAAAAAAATCAAAGCTTATAATAAAGTCTGTCCTCTTCCCATGCAAAAGCCAACCATTCAATTTGAGAGGATAGAAGAAGCAAAAAGAGAGTGGTGAAAAAAAGTCTAAAAAGAGTGAGGATTTCCTAATAAATAGAAAATATTTACAAATCTAATCTGATGTTATAAAATGGAATTAACAAATATTGGATTAGGAGAATTTGCATGAGTAGTATCATTTATGCTTTCCTATGGCTACTAGCTTTATGGAAATGGGGAGACTGGCGAAATTGGGAAAGATATTATTCGACAATTCTCTTTTTTATTATGGGAGATTTTATCTATTTGTACCTATTATCCGATTTTTTCCCGATGTGGAAGTATACCCCGTTAAACCTAGATAAAAGTGTCGGTTTTGCCAGTTCGCACATCTCATTAATTATTATGTACATAAAGTATCCAGCGACTGTTCTCATTTATTTAGCAAATTTCCCTCAAAACAGTAAATTGAAACAGTTTTTGTATTTTGCAGGTTGGGTATTCTTTTATTCAATAAACGAAGTAATCGATGTACATATTAAATTTATTAAGCATTTCAATGGTTGGAATATATGGTGGTCAGTACTATTTAACATTGTGATGTTTCTTGTGTTATGGATTCATTTTAAGAAACCACCCTTCGCATGGATTCTGTCCGTTTGTTTTATCATCTTTTTATGGATTTGGTTCGACGTTCCTTCAACGGTTTTTCGTTAATTAAATTGAGGACTGGATGACTCGCCGAATGAGACGATTGGACGAGCCATCCGATTAATTAATTATGAAACGTGGCAAGATTTTCTTTTACCTTGGTGAAAATTCGAAAATGAAATAGAAATTCATCTAATCCCATTGGTGGATCATCGCAATAGCCATAGCTTAACAAGAAATCCTCAAGTATTTCTTCTTCTTTATCAAATCCTTTTAGCCAAAGTTTAAAGGAAAGTGAATCACCTAATATACGGAGAGGTTAAACATGTATATTGAATCAAAACGTTTAGTAATTCGAGAGTTCAAGCCGACAGATTGGGAAGAAGTATGGAAATATACTTCAAATAGAAAAGTAATGAAGTACATTCCTGAAGGTACTTTTTCAGAAGCCGATGCAAAAAATTTTCTTCAAGAAAACAGAGGAGAAACTGCTCAAAAATTTCCTGTGATTTTAAAGGAAAGTAATGATCTTATTGGACATATTGCTTTCTTTCGTTATTTTGGAGAGCATACATACGAGATCGGATGGGTATTCAATCCTAATTATTATAATAAAGGCTATGCTACAGAGGCTGCCTATGCCATGTTAAATTATGGTTTTACATTACTAAAGCTCCATCGAATTATCGCAACCTGTCAACCTGAGAATATTTCATCCTATCGGGTTATGGAGAAAATAGGAATGAGACGGGAAGGGTATTTTAAGAAGTGTATCCCCCATGGTGATGGGTGGTGGGATGAATATTTTTACTCTATTTTAGATGAGGAATGGAAGTGATTGTTAACTTATTAAAGATGAAAAAGAGGAAGAGCTGACACGTCATGAAACATACCCTCATTCCTTAATAAATTCTATGTCAGATAATTTGACGAATCAATTCCTTTTTTGATGATAATAGGGCATAATCTCTATATATTGGAATTTGTTTAGGAGGATTTGTCAGTGAAGATAGAGGTCAATAATAGAGAATTATTCAGGGATCTTGAAATGCTAAGAACTAAAATGGTTGTTTCAGGGTATCGTAAAGGGCTTTTAAATTCAGAAACAATAAAATTCAGTCAACAGCTGGATCAATTAATATATAAACACCAATGTTTGAAAAAATAACTTGAGGTTTCCGATTGAGTCAGATTAACTGACAAATTGGATGCCTCTTTTTTATGAAGACAAAATAATAATGTTTACATAAAGTGGGACGAAAAAATATAGTACTTTCGAATCAATTTATTAATGTTATTTTGTTATAAATCGTAGTACTATGGAATATACAACTAAATATTTAATAAATAGAGAGATATTTAAATAGAGACAATTTGGAGGAGATTGAGCGTGTTTAGACATCGTAGGGGAAAAGCAGGGAAAAAGAAGAGTTGGAGAAATGAAGAACCTATTTCCGAGAGGACGATTGTTTCTCATCCGCTTGTTAGTCAAAAGGTGAAAATGCTCCAGTTGACGAAAGATGATTTACATTCGGTCGCATATGTTAAGCCTTTGGTGGAAGGCCACATTGAGACGCTTGTAAACGATTTTTATGAGACCATCTTACAAGTCGAAGAGTTAAAGCAAATCATTGAAGATAATAGTAGTATTGAACGATTAAGGAAGACACTTCATGTCCATCTGGTTGAATTATTTGATGGAATCATCGATGAACCATTTATCCAGAATCGTCTTATTGTGGCGAAGGTTCACTATCGAATTGGTCTCAATCCGTCATGGTACATGGGGGCTTTTCAAAATTTACACCATTCATTATTTCACGTCATCTTTGAACACATAACAGAACCAGAAGAGTTCAAGAAGATTTGGGGTGCTATTACAAAATTATTGAGCTTGGAACAACAGTTAGTTCTAGAAGCATATAATCAAGAAAATGATCAAAAGCTCGAGTCAACTTTTTTAGAAGGACAAAAGGATTTGCAAAAACGTATTCTAGAAGTGAGCGATGGTCTGATTTCGGTTTCAGAAGAAACCAATGCCTCCGTAGAATCCCTCATATCAAATAGTCATGATGTCAGTCGATTAGTTGTAGATAGCTATGAAAAGGCGAAAAAGATACACGAAGAGGTACAAGAAGGTCAGGGGTTGCTCACTACACTAGTTAGTAGTATGAAAGAGATAGAAAGTGATACTCAATCGATGAGAGAAACGGTCCTACAATTGGAAGACTCATCGGAAAAAATAAGTAAAGTAGTTGAACTCGTTCATGCGATCGCCGATCAAACCAATCTTTTAGCCTTAAATTCAGCCATTGAAGCAGCACGTGCAGGAGAACATGGAAAAGGTTTTGCTGTCGTATCCCAAGAAGTTAAAAAACTGGCGGAGCAAACGAAAAACTCGATCGGAAACATTCAACAATTAGTTGTTGATTCCCAGACTTTTACGGCTAAGGTAACGGAAGTGCTAACGAGAGTAGAAGAGACGGTCCAAAAAGGATCACAGTCTTCTAATAATACGAATGAAACCTTCCAATCGATCAGTTATTCAATTGAGGAAAATGAGAATAATCTTGGCGTAATGGATGAACGAATGGAAGAACTCGTTAAAGTAATGGAAGAAATGGGTGAAGCGACTGAGCATGTTGCAGCATCTGCTGAGAAACTAAATCAAGTGTCGAAAATAGGATAAATAATAAGGATTACAATTCTAAAAAAAAAGGATTGTAATCTTTTTTTGTTTAAATATGGAAACGCACTCCTAAAAATAATGGTAGAAAATCTAACAATAGAATAGAAGAGAGAAATAAAGTGTGTTACCTTTACTAACATTAAGTAAGGATTTGTAAGGAGGTTATAAGATGGGGGCTTTTGCCTTAACTATTCGTCAACTGTTGGAGAACCCTTGTTTTTCAGAAGCATCAGTGATTGCTGGTGAACAAGGATTGGAACGGGTCGTAAGATGGGTTCATGTGATGGACGTACCAGAAATAGGCTCCCTATTGAACGGTAATGAATTAATCCTTTCAACCGGGGTAAGCTGGGATTCTCGCGAAAAAGAAATCGATTATTTACAACAATTAATTGATGAAGGAGCATCAGGGCTATGTGTAGAGCTTTGTAAATATAGGCATGAAATTTCTTCTGAAATGATTGAGTTAGCGAATGAGCATCATTTTCCGATTATTATCTTTCATCGTGAAGTGAAGTTCATCGACATTACCCAATCTATAAATATGTACCTGATGAATAATCAATATAAAATTCTTACTGATTTAGAAGAGTTTTCGAGAAAGCTCAATCAGACATTACTATTACCGAACGCCTTTAAGCGAGTATTAAATCTATTATATGAACACTTGAACGTACAAGTGGTTTATCTTTCGAAAAATAGAGACGAAGTCATTTTTGCACCAGTTTTAAGGAAAATGGAACAAGAATATTATTTAAAGTTAGTCGAATCCCACAAAAAAGAACGAATCGTAAATCAAAATAAACAGTTTCAAATTCCTAGTGGTGTCTATGCAGGTCAATCGATTCAAACGCTTGGCCATAAATTTGCAGAACTAATTATTTTTCCACAGGATAAAGTCGTAAGTGAAGTTGATTTAGTCGTTTTAGACCGCTGTGCAACGGCTATTTCTCAAGACTTATTACGTATTTTCTATGTGGAAGAGCAGAATAAATATAAGGAGAGACAGTGGATTAAAGAATGGTTGGACGGAGAGCTTTCAACAGAACAAATTGATAAAAATCTGCAATCGATCACACCAGCTGTTACGCCAATAGGTGCGACCGTTTGTGTATGTGAGTTAAGTGAAAGCATAGATGAATCAACCTATTCTTACTATAAAACGATTTTTCGAAATATTTTTCAGAACTTTGGTTTGTATCTATATACAGTGGATGAACAGAAGGAATTGTATTTCATCCTATTAAATCTTAGAGACGAACATTGGAAAAATCGAACCAGTCAGGCTATTAATCAAATCCTTCAAACAGAATTATTTAAACATACATCCCCTACATTTGGAGTTGGCAAATACACAACGAAACTTCATCGCCTTTCAGAAAGCTTTCAAACAGCTAAGGAATCCCTACAAATACAGAACAAGTTACAGATGACAACTGAAATTTTCTACGAGAACTTACATATTTTTCGTCTTGTGTCCTCGATGGACAAATACGGACAGTTAGAAGATTATATGTTTGAATACATTGGTGTGGTTATTGAGCATGACAAAAATCATAATAGCGAACTTTTAAAAACATTGGCTGTTTTTTTAGAGTCAAATGGATCTAAAAAAGAGGCAGCAAAAAAACTCTTTGTCGTACGGCAAACCTTATATCATCGTCTTGATAAGTTAAAGGATCTGCTCGGTGCTGATTTTATGGAGCCTTTTAAACGAACGGCCATTGAGTTCGCTCTTTATGCTTATCAATATTTAAATACGAATGATAAAAAGGGCGTGAATCTTAAAGCGATTCTTTAGACACGATTTTACATTATGTCCATTGAAGCAAAAATGTTCTGTCTCTATACTAATTATTATCAGAAAAATATAAATTTTCCGCAAAAAGGAGGACGGCAATTTGAGTAGTCTAAAAAGAATGTCATATGAAGATTTAACCGCAAACTTTGAAGAGGTTAGTCCGGGACTATCAAGTAGAGAAGCAATAGAAGAAGCAAATCGTTGCCTCTATTGCTATGATGCTCCTTGTATTCAAGCCTGTCCGACAGGGATAGATATCCCTACTTTTATAAAAAAAATTGCCTCTGGTAATTTAAGGGGTTCTGCAAAAACGATTATGATGGCAAATCCTGTTGGTGCGAGCTGTGCTCGTGTCTGCCCAACAGAAGAATTATGTGAGGGGGCATGTGTGTTAAACCATGCAACGAAGCCGATTATGATTGGGAGTCTTCAACGCTATGCGACCGATTGGGCTATTCAAAATCAACAACAACTGTTTAAGCAAGGAAAGAAAAACGGCAAATCAATTGCCATTGTCGGGGGAGGTCCAGCTGGCTTATCCGCCGCTAGAGAACTCGCCCTACTTGGATATGAAGTAACCATTTTTGAAGCAGAGGAAAAGGCTGGTGGATTAAATATGTATGGAATTGTTTCCTTCAGGCTTCCCCAGTCCGTTTCCTATTGGGAGGTCAAACAAATTGAAAGCTTGGATGTTGAAATCCGGACCAATACAAGAGTAGGTACGGACGTTCCTGTAGAAGAACTACTTATGAATTACGATTCCATTTTATTATCGATCGGAATGGCAAATGTTCCTGATTTGGGGATAGATGGAGAGGAATTGGATGGAGTGTATGATGCCATTGATTTTGTAAAAAAAACAAAAATAAGGCCTATTTCAGATTGGCTTGTAGGGAAAAAGGTAGCCGTTATTGGAGCCGGAAACACAGCAATTGATGCGGCCACTTGTTCCGTACGTATGGGTGCTGAAAATGTAAAAATCGTTTATCGCCGTACAATTGAGGAAATGAGTGCTTATGATTTTGAATATGAATTTGCGAAACAAGATGGTGTTGAATTCCGCTGGCTTACGACTCCATCGAAACTGATCGGAAATGAAAAAGGACAGGTGACTGGACTGGAGTGTATAAAGATGACCTTAGGAGAACCAGATAAAGACGGAAGACGTCGGCCAGTTCCAATTGATGGTTCTGAATTTATTCTTGATGTGGATGCAGTCATTAAGGCAATTGGTCAATCGAGGTATATTGAGTTGATTGAGCAATTTAAGATTGCTCATGATGGAGGAGTTGTGAACATTAATCCCGACACGTACCAGACATCCAATGAGAAAGTTTTTGCTTGTGGGGATGTCATTTTTGGTAAAGGGCAAGGTGAAGCGATGGTTGTTTCGGCTGCTCAACAGGGAAAGGAAAGTGCTTATGCGATGCATAAGATATTAAGTCCCGTGATGGAAACAGTTTGAGAATACAAGGATAGGAGGTTCATAATGGCAGATTTACAGATAAATTTAGCAGGTATTAAATCCCCGAATCCTTTTTGGCTTGCCTCGGCACCTCCAACGAATTCAGGATACCAGGTCCAACGTGCTTTTGAGGCAGGCTGGGGAGGAGCTGTATGGAAAACACTGGGAGACCCTATTATCAATACGTCTTCGCGATTTGCGGCGGTAAGCTTTAATGGGCAAAGAGTTGCTGGCTTTAACAATATTGAATTAATAACGGATCGACCGCTTGAAGTAAATTTAAAGGAAATCTATGAAACAAAGAAAAGATTCCCTAATCACGCAATTATTGCCTCACTCATGGTAGAACCAAAGCAGGAAAAATGGCATGAGATTGTAAAAAAAGTCGAAGCAATTGGCGTAGATGGGCTCGAATTAAACTTTGGCTGTCCCCACGGAATGGCAGAACGGGGAATGGGCGCGGCTTCTGGGCAAGTACCTGAGCTTGTAGAAAAGCAAACCTATTGGGTCAAGGAAGTCGCCAAAACACCTGTCATCGTCAAGCTCACTCCCAATATAACGGACATCACAGCAACCGCTGAAGCAGCATGTCAAGGTGGAGCGGATGCGATCAGCATGATCAATACGATTAATAGTTTAGCAGGTGTTGATATTCATTCTTGGAATACGATTCCCCATGTCGCAGGAAAAGGCGCTCATGGAGGCTACTGTGGACCAGCGGTGAAACCAATTGCCCTTCATATGGTCGGCGAATGTGCGAGAAATCCAAGAATTAATGTCCCAATTTCTGGCATAGGTGGAATATCAAACTGGGAAAATGCAATCGAGTTCATGCTTATGGGTGCGACTGGCGTCCAAGTCTGTACCGCTGCCATGCATCATGGCTTTCGGATTGTTGAAGATATGATAGAAGGGCTGAATCACTATTTAGATGAAAAAGGGATTGCTTCTGTACAAGACCTAGTTGGTAAAGCCGTTCCGAAATATTCTGATTGGGGCGATCTCGACCTAAATTATAAAGTGGTTGCGCGAATTAACAATGATGTTTGTATTAATTGTAATAAGTGCCATATCGCCTGTGAGGATACATCTCACCAATGTATTGATCGACTTACGGATCAGTCAGGAACCCCGAGTTTAAAAGTACGGGAAGAGGATTGTGTAGGTTGTAATTTATGCTCCATCGTCTGTCCTGTAGACGGTGCGATTGATATGGTGGAATTACCGAGTCAGCTACCACCCATGACTTGGAATGAACGACAAGCAGCACTTGGAGCTATAGCATGTCAGATAGATGTAGTGAAATAATTTTTTTAGGAGGGAAAGATATGAAGAAAATCATTACAAATGGCATTATCGTAACGGCCAGTGATACATATGAAGCAGATGTATGTATGGAAAATGGAGTTATTACGCAAATTGGAATGAATCTTTCAACAGACGGTGCAGAAGTAATCAATGCAGATGGTTGTTATCTTTTTCCAGGAGGAATCGATCCACATACCCATCTTG
Source organism: Robertmurraya phoenicis (assembly GCF_047302285.1). GTDB lineage: Bacteria > Bacillota > Bacilli > Bacillales > Cytobacillaceae > Robertmurraya. The sequence goes on along the minus strand of NZ_CP154845.1, from coordinate 2,563,950 downwards.
ACATGCCCTTTGGAGGTACGGTCACGAAGGATGACTTTGAAACGGGTACGATAGCAGCTGCATTTGGGGGTACAACAACGGTCATTGATTTCTGTTTAACGAGTAAAGGGAAGACCTTACAAAGTGCGATTGATACATGGCATGCAAAATCCGAGGGTAAAGCGGTAATTGATTATAGTTTTCATCTTCAAATTGTCGAAACCAATGAGGAAGTCTTAAATGAACTCCCTAAAATAATTGAGAAGGAAGGAATTACTTCCTTTAAAGTTTTTATGGCCTATAAAAATGTCTTTCAAGCCGATGATGAAACATTATTCCGAACCTTGATTGCTGGAAAAGAGCTTGGGGCACTTGTGATGGTCCATGCTGAAAATGGTGATGTGATCGATTATTTAGTCAAAAAAGCGTTATCAGAAGGGAACACGGAGCCGATTTATCATGCGTTAACAAGGCCACCTGAAGCAGAGGGTGAAGCGACTGGTAGAGCGGCGACTTTAACTGCATTAGCAGATTCCCAGCTTTATGTCGTTCATGTGAGCTGTGCTGAAGCTGCTAGAAAAATTGCTGAAGCGAGAAGTAATGGTGTTGATATATGGGGTGAATCATGCCCCCAATACTTAGTGCTTGATCAAACGTATTTAGAAAAACCTGACTTTGAAGGAGCGAAATATGTGTGGTCACCTCCTTTACGTGAAAAATGGAATCAGGAAGTGCTATGGAATGCATTGAAATCAGGCACACTGCAAACGATTGGATCTGATCAATGTTCTTTTGATTTCAATGGTCAAAAGACGTTAGGGAAAGATGATTTTTCCTTAATCCCAAATGGTGGACCGATCATTGAAGATAGGGTCAGTATTTTGTTTTCAGAAGGTGTGGCAAAAGGAAGAATCTCCTTAAACCAATTTGTTGATTTATCGTCAACTAGGGCCGCCAAGCTTTTTGGACTGTACCCGAAAAAGGGAACGATCGCAGTTGGGGCAGATGCTGATATCGTCATCTTTGATCCATCAGTTGAGCGTGTGATTTCTGCTAATACACATCATATGGCGGTTGATTATAATGCATTTGAAGGGATAAAGGTGACGGGCGAGCCCGTTTCTGTATTATCCCGAGGCGAGTTTGTTATTCGCAACAAGCAATTTGTGGGTCGTGTTGGTGCTGGTAAATATTTAAAGCGTGCAAAATATGGAAAGGAGAAAAATGTAAAGGAAGTGGATTCAATCGTACTATAGAGGGGAGGAAGCTTTATGTCGGATTACCAGCAATATTTACAGGAACGGAGTCGAATCGATTATTTATTCGACGAAGGGTACAAAATCGCCCATGTCGAGGAAAATTTGTATGGAGCGATGGTCGAATTTATACGAGGGAAGGGGGAAAGTGAGACACTCCATGTCTTAACCTCTGAAGGGCGAAAGTATTTTTCCGTTAAGGTAATCCAGCAGCATCAAAAATAAGGAGGATGAAGATGGAAAAACAAAAGCTTCTTATAAACGGAGAACGGTTAAAAAATACGATTGAGGAATTTGCCAATTTTGGGCGAACAGAAAGAGGAGGTGTAACAAGGTTAGCGTTGACAGAGGAAGACCGATTGGCACGAGATTATTTTTGCAAATGCTGTCATGAGCTCGAGATGAGCGTGAAGGTGGATGATATGGGGAATATTTATGCAACGATGGAAGGTGTGGATCCTTCAAAGCCACCGATCGTCATTGGCTCTCATTTAGATTCCGTTAAAAAAGGAGGGAGATTTGACGGAGCATTAGGTGTTTTAGCAGGTTTAGAGGTTGCTAGAACTTTGAAAGAGAATAACGTGAAGCCGAGTGCTCCACTTGCCGTAATGAATATTACCAATGAAGAGGGAGCGAGATTCGAACCTTCGATGATGGCATCTGGTGTTCTCTCTGGAAAATTTGATAAGGATATGATGTTAGCAAAGAAAGATACAGATGGCGTCACTTTCGAAGAAGCGTTAAATAAAATCGGCTATGTGGGCGAAATAGAGGCGAGGATTAAAGAAGCGACCGCATTCTTAGAAATACATATAGAACAAGGTCCAATTTTGGAACGGGAGAACTTATCCGTAGCCGTTGTGGAAAGTGTGTTAGGAATGGTCTGCTATGAATTTGTCGTCACAGGGGAGTCAGACCACGCCGGAACAACACCAATGGATATGCGAAAGGATGCTCTTTTCGCAGCCACGAACATGATTGTAAAAGCACGTTCAAAGCTACGTACATTAGATAGTGCTTTAGTATTTACGATGGGTCGAATCAATGCTTTTCCTAATATCCATACGGTTATCCCAAATAAAGTGGTCTTCACCCTGGAAGCAAGGCATAAGGACCCAGCCATCATCCAAAAGGTCGAAGAGATTATTTTAGCCTTGCCAGAAATATCTGACCATGAAGGCTGCACCATTACAGCTGAAAAACTTTGGGATCGCCAAACCGTTTTTTTCAATGAGGAATTGTGTGACAAGGTTGAGGAGGCTTGTAAATCTTTAGGTTTTCCGTATAAACGAATGGACAGTGGAGCCGGTCATGATGCACAGTTTTTCGCAAGCTTTCTTCCGAGTGTGATGATTTTCGTCAAAAGCATTAATGGAAAAAGTCATTGTGAAGAAGAACTCACCACTTGGGAGGACTGTGAAAAAGGCGTCAATGTATTACTGGAAACGGTGCTGTCACTGTAATGATCTACTATTTTAGTAGATTTTTTTTTGTGAAAAAGGAGAACGATTTTACAGGATGTCTAATGTATGTTTGTTCTATTTCACAGATAATGGAACTACGTTAGGTATCTTGAGCGAGAAATATAAATGAGGTGGGTGAATGAATGGATTTACTTCAAAGGGAAACGGAAATATTAAAGAATTTTGTTAGTGGGGAATGGGTTGAAGTACAAAGTAATGAATTTTCTGATGTCATAAATCCGGCTAGCGGTGAAGTGGTGGCAAAAGTCCCATTATCGACAAAAGAGGATGTAAATCATGCTGTAGCTGAGGCAAAAAAAGCCTTTTTAGCTTGGAAAGGTATGCCAGTACCTAAGCGAGCTAGAATTCTATTTAACTATCACTATCTGTTAGCCGAAAACCATGAAAAGCTAGCAAAGCTTATTGTTCAGGAAAATGGCAAAGCATATAAGGAAGCATATGGCGAAGTTCAACGTGGGATAGAGTGTGTCGAGTTCGCAGCAGGAGCACCAACGCTATTAATGGGTGAGACTTTATCGACCATTGCACCGGAAATTGATTCCGAAATGTTTCGTTTTCCATTAGGAGTTGTCGGCGGCATTACTCCTTACAATTTTCCAATGATGGTGCCGTTATGGATGTTTCCGTTAGCCATCGCTTGTGGCAATACGTTCGTATTAAAGCCTTCTGAGCGAACACCGCTGCTTGCAAATGAACTAGCTCGACTTTTTACAAAAGCAGGTGGGCCAAAGGGAGTTCTAAATATCGTTCATGGAGCACATGATGTAGTAAATGGACTTCTCGAACACGCAGATGTGAAGGCGATTTCCTTTGTTGGTTCCCAGCCGGTCGCAAAGTATGTGTATGAACGGGCAGCAGCTGCCGGAAAAAGAGTGCAAGCTTTGTCAGGTGCGAAAAATCATCATGTTGTGATGCCAGATGCCAATATGGAAAAGGCTGTTGAGAATATTATTAGTTCTGCTTTTGGAAGCGCAGGACAAAGATGTATGGCATGTAGTGCGGTCATTCTCGTTGGAGAAGGTGAAGAGTTTGTTGAAGCTCTGAAGAAAAAGGCGGATCAACTGGTGATTGGTAACGGCTTATACGAAGAAGTATTGCTTACGCCAGTTATTCGTGAATCTCATCGGGCAAAAGTACTTGACTATATTGAAACGGGTCTTGAAGAAGGAGCGTGTTTAATTCGTGACGGAAGAACGGAAATGGAAAAGTTACCAGAAGGCTATTTTCTTGGTGCCACCATTTTCGATCATGTAACACCGAAAATGACGATTGCTAAGGAGGAAATATTTGCTCCTGTTCTCAGTATTTTACGAGCTAGCGATTTAGATGAAAGCTTAGAATTGATAAGGATGTCCCGCTATGGAAACGGGGCAACGCTCTATTCAAAAGATGCTCGTGCAGTAAGACAGTTTCGAGAGGAAGCAGAAGCGGGCATGCTGGGTATTAATGTTGGAGTCCCAGCAACAATGGCCTTTTTCCCATTTTCAGGATGGAAGGATTCCTTTTATGGCGACCTCCATGTCAATGGCAAAGATGGCGTTAATTTTTACACGAAGAAAAAAATGGTTACGTCTCGATTTGATTATTGAAGCTCAAGCAGAGCCGCAATGAATATTGAAAGCCCCGTAACCAAGACCAGCACACCCAACGACAATCCAAAAATATCGCATTTTCACTAAAGGAGTGAAAGGAAAATGGTCGAAATCATGCCTGATATTGATTATAAAACGAAGGATCGAGAATATGTGTGGCATTCAATGAAGCCTTATCAACCGGCTCATACGATGATCGCTACGAAAGCTGATGGATCGTGGGTCACGGATGATACGGGGAAAAGATTTCTAGATGCAATGGCAGGACTTTGGTGTGTAAATGTTGGTTACGGACGAAAGGAACTGGCAGAAGCCGCCTACGAGCAATTAAAAGAGATGGCATATTTTCCTTTAACCCAAAGTCATAAGCCTGCGATTCGCTTAGCGGAGAAATTGAATGAAATGCTGAAAGATGAGTACGTCATATTTTTCTCGAATAGTGGGTCTGAAGCCAATGAGACGGCATTTAAAATCGTTCGGCAATACCATCAGCAAAAAGGAGAGGGACATCGCTATAAGTTTATCTCTCGCTATCGGGCTTACCACGGTAATTCGATGGGAGCACTAGCTGCAACAGGTCAAGCGGAAAGAAAATATAAGTATGAACCGCTTGCACCAGGATTTTTAAAGGTGTCCCCTCCCGATCAATATCGCTGTCCAGAGGATGATAAGACGCCCCCCCTTAAACTGAAATCGGTACAAGAAATCGATCGCATCATGACATGGGAAATGAGCGAAACGATGGCTGGAGTAATTATGGAGCCGATTATTACGGGTGGAGGGGTAATTATGCCTCCAGAAAATTATTTAAAAGGTGTCGAAGAAGTTTGTAAAAAGCATGGTGCCTTAATGATTATTGATGAGGTGATTTGCGGCTTCGGTCGAACAGGAGAAGCATTTGGATACATGAATTACGGAGTAAAACCTGATATCATCACGATGGCAAAAGGGATTACAAGTGCATATCTACCATTGTCGGCAACCGCTGTCAAAAAGGAAATATATGATGCTTTCAAGGGAACGGAACAATATGATTACTTTCGTCACGTCAATACGTTTGGAGGAAATCCAGCAGCCTGTTCCCTTGCATTAAAGAACTTAGAAATCATGGAAAGAGAGCAATTATTTGCACGATCAAAAAAGCTAGGGGCGTATTTGCAAGACTCATTGGCTAATCAGTTAAGGGAAAATCCGTATGTCGGTGATATTAGAGGAAAAGGACTTCTTGTTGGAATAGAGCTCGTCGCCAACAAAGATACAAAAGAGCCGCTCGAAGTTGCGCTCGTTAATAAGGTAATGGGTCGTTGCAAAGAGGCGGGGATCATGATTGGAAAAAATGGAGCCACTGTAGCTGGATTTAATAACGTCCTTACCCTTGCACCACCTCTAAATATAAAGCAAGAGGACATTGAATTCCTCATCGAAACGTTAGTTAAAGAATTAAACTCCCTTATGTAATGAGGGGAGTTTTTTTTGTGAGAAAAACTAACAATATTCATTTCATTCCATGTAAGGTTTGACACTATGTCTAATGTAATCGAATTAGATCAACGCTAAAATGTAATAAAACATGACAACGTTAGTGAATAACTTGACCATTTTTCAAGCAGGGAGGGCATTTATGATGACCTTAACGCAAAATGTTAGAACAGAAATAGAATTGGAACATGTTAGCATGCGCTATCAAACTGACAAGTCAGAGGTTTTAGCTCTTGATAATGTCACTGTTGATATTCGTAAGGGAGAATTTGTCTCTCTACTAGGACCTTCTGGCTGTGGGAAGACGACATTATTACGAATTATGGCAGATTTGATTCAGCCAACGAGTGGGGAAATTAAAGTGGCTGGTGGAACTGCAAAGGAAGCGCGATTGGCTCAAAAATATGGAATCGTTTTTCAAAGTCCTGTCTTGTATGACTGGCGGAAAATAAAAAATAATATTTCCCTTCCACTGGAAATGATGGGAGTGGATAAGAATGAACGTGAAAAAAGAGTTGCTAACTTACTAGAATTAGTCGGTTTAAGTGATTTTAAGGAGAAATATCCGTGGCAACTAAGTGGAGGGATGCAACAAAGGGTGGCGATTGCGAGAGCCCTTGCGATAGAACCTGAAATTCTCCTCATGGATGAACCTTTCTCTGCATTAGATGAATTTTCAAGGGAACGACTTAACGAAGAATTACTATCCATTTGGAGTAAAGTGAAAAACACGGTCGTGTTCGTCACACACAGTATTCCTGAGGCCATCTTTTTATCAGATCGAGTGTTTGTTCTATCACCACATCCAGGGAGACTTTCGACGGTTGTAGAAATTCCTTTGCCTCGTCCAAGAACAAAGGAAATGCGCAACAGTCACGAATTTTATGAACTTATCTCAAACATTCGCGATAGTTTCGAGGGAGTGTAGCAAATGAAAAATATAGTCGTCAATCATCGAGTAACACCCATACTTTTCTGGTTTCTCGGGGTGATACTCCTCTGGCAATTGTTGTCATGGTTGTTACTCGAAGTATTGGAAGTGCCTTTAGCTCAGTCAAAACTCCCATATCTACATGAACTAGCTGCTACTTTTCCAGGATATGCAAATATTTTATTAGCAGAAGGTTGGGTAACGTTTACCAATGCAACTTTAGGATTTGTATTTGGGGCGTTAGCAGGAGTATTGTTAGCTGTTCTGATGAGTGTATCAAAATGGGTAGAACAACTGACATTCCCATATGCGGTTGCTTCGCAAATGATTCCAATCCTTGGATTAGCCCCGATTGTATATGGGATCGTACATGATGACCAGCTAGCGCGAATATTGATTGCAGGCTATATTACCTTTTTTCCAGTGGCCCTCAATATGCTTAGAGGACTACGTAGTGCAGAGTCATCTGCAGCTGAGTTAATGCATTCTTACGCGGCGAAGCCTTGGACGATATATTGGAAGTTACGATTACCTTCATCCCTCCCTAGTTTATTTAGCGGATTGAAAATTGCTGCACCACTCGCCGTAACCGGTGCGATTTTAGTAGAGTTGATGGGAGCAACTAAAGGGATTGGAGTGATCATGCTTCGTAATTTATACTACGGTCCATCTCATAATTATATGTTTTGGCTCACAGTTTTAGCTGGTGCTTTTTTAGGGATTATTAGTTATTTTATCATCAGTCTCATTGAGCGATTGGTAACTCCTTGGCAGCCTGAATTTCGAAAGATTAGGAGTGATGAGTAGATGGCTGGAAAATCAGCAGAAAAAGAAATGACGTGGGTCCAGCAGCCTGTCGCTGTAAAAGGTGTAGGGAAATCTTCGAAGAATGCAAATATACGTAATAACTATCAAAAAGTATTTCTACCTGTTGGAGCGGGCATCCTTTTTATGTTTTTATGGCAATTGGAAGTGTTTCACTTCATTTTACAATTGCGAACTTATCAGTTACCTTTGCCATCAGCGATTGTAGAGGCGACCATCGAAAATTTGGACATCTTGATAGCCTATATGGGATATACCGTGTCTGAAGCTGTTCTTGGGATGCTTCTAGGCTCTTCGCTCGGTTTCGTCTTTGCCTTAGTAGCAACTGCCTTTCCGAAATGGGGTCAAGGTGGTTTATGGATTGTCGTTGCGTTAAACGCTGTTCCAATCGTTGCTTTAGCGCCGATTATGAATCTTTGGTTTGGAGATGGAATTGCTTCTCGTGTTGCCATTGTTGCTGTAGTGACCATGGCTGCGATGGCAATCAATGCCTATAAAGGGATGACAAATGTCAATCCACTCGCCCTTGATTTAATGCATTCCTATGCGGCGAAAAAACTGGATGTGTTACGTTTTCTACGGATCAACAATAGTCTCCCATACGTCTTTACCGCTTTAAAAATTAATACAACGGCCAGCATGATTGGTGCGATAGTTGGCGAATTTTTCTTTTCTTCGAAAGGTCTCGGTTATTTGCTATCCAACTCTATTAAAGTAGCAAAAATGCCATTAGGATGGGCTTGCATCGTTATGGCAGCGATAGCAGGAATCCTTTTTTACCTAATCATAGAAGGACTAGAGAAAATCTTCTTAAAGTGGCATTCCTCAGCTAGAACATAGGATAGGGTATTCTGATTTTTTGCATGAGCGAAAATCTTAATATAGTAAAAAGTTCAAATCATCTTGTCATGCTTCTAATAGAAAAGTATATAAGGGGGAAAGCGAGTGAAACAAACGCTTGGAAAATTAATGATTTTAGTAGTAATGTTGACAGGAATTTTTTTAACAGGGTGTGGGAATGATACATCCTCAGGTTCATCAGGTGATCTAACCCCGGTTAAACTACAGTTAAAATGGGTTCCGCAAGCTCAATTTGCAGGGTACTTTGTGGCTTTAGAAAATGGCTATTTTGAAGATGAAGGTTTAGATGTTACGATTGTTCCTGGAGGGCCGGATATTGTCCCTGAACAACAGGTGGCAAACGGTGCTGCTGATATTGGAATTGGCTGGGTAGCGAGCTTACTGCCCCATCAAGAACAAGGTTTACCACTCGTACAAATTGCTCAAATCTATCAAAAGAGTGGATTGCTGTTAGTGTCCAAAAAAGAAGCTGGAATTAACTCTTCTGAAGATTTAGCAGGCAAAAATGTAGGCAACTGGATGGGTGGAAATGAATTCGAGATTTTAGCATTATTTGATAAGTATGGACTTGATCAAAATAAGGATCTATCATTTGTAAAACAAGGTTTTACGATGGACCAATTTTTAGGTGGAGAAATTGATGCCGCCTCAGCAATGACTTACAATGAGTACAATGTCGTCCTTGCAGAAGGCATTCCTGAAAGCGACCTTAATGTTATCGACATGAATGATGAAGGAGTAGCCATGCTTGAGGACAATCTTTTTGCTAATAAGGAATGGTTAGAAGAAAATAAAGAAGTAGCCGCTAAATTTGTTCGTGCATCTATTAAAGGGTGGCAGGCTGCGATTGACGATCCAAAAGCAGCTGTTGATGCGGTCATGAAGGAAGCGGAAGAAGGAAGTAGCACGAGAGAGCACCAATTGAAGATGATGGAAGAAGTAGCGAAGCTTGTTGTACCAGAAGGATTTGCTCCTGAAAATATTGGTATGATTGACGACGAGATGTTCAAACAGACGGCAGATATTGCCCATCAGTTTGGGGTTATCAAGGAACCAGCCAATTTAGATGAAGCCTATACTCATGAAATTATGGAGATGGCGTTGGAGTAGAAAAGTAATTGAAGAGCCCGTACCTCTGTTTTAAGCAGTAGGTGCGGGCTTTTTTTTGTTACACTCAGTTGTTGAAATGAGGTTATTATTTAATACAATAAATTTGCAAACTAGCTACTCTGGAAGGTATCTTGCTGTACTATCTCGAAAAATAGAATATGCAATTTTTTTCAAAAAATGAAACCAAAGTAGAACTCAATCGTCTTAGCTATAGGTGACAATGAGGGGTGATAGTGTAGTGGGGAGAATGATGGGGGAGGAAAATGATTATGAAGAAATTAGAGATATATGGTTTGAAAGAATTATGGACCAATATGGTGATCGATTAACAAAGCTTTCCTATAACTATTTAAAGGATTGGAATCTTGCTGAGGATACTGTTCAAGACGTATTTATTACTTGTTATAAGGAATATGACAAGATTAGTGAAATTGTCTCCTTTAAGGCATGGATTTATCGGATCACGATTAACAAGTGCAAAGATATGTTAAAGAGTTCATTGTTTAAAAAGGTTATCATTAATACTGATTTATTTAAACGCATCATTTCTTCTGAGTTTACCCCTGAAATGAGCGTTATGAGGAAAAGCGAAGATGAGTATCTATCTCTTTGTGTATTAGAACTTCCTTTAAAATATCGTGAAGTGATCACATTATATTATTATGAAGAACTACCAATTGATGAAATTAGTGAAGTTTTGAGAATAAAAAGAAATACGGTCAAAACAAGGCTTAGTAGAGCAAGGTTAAAGTTAAAAACGATCCTGGAAAGGGGGAGATAAAATGGAAAAGGACCTTAGTATTTTACGAAAAGCAATGGATTCTTCTACACATAAAGGATTACGGTTTACTGAAGTTCAGAAAGTAAAAATTAGACTCTCACTAATTCAGGGGAAAATGAATAATCCTAAAAACTCCAAATTTCATATTTACGTACTTACAACGCTAGCTCTATCATTTTTTTTACTCATTTTTTTTACAGATATAAAAGATAACTTTTTCTCAAATGATGGAGTACATCAGGGAACTACGGAAACGTTGGAAAACGAATGGGGGGTTCGGTATAGTTACCGAAAAAATGGCATGGAATTGTTTTCCGTTTTTCCAGATCCTTTTTTAACGGCTGGAAAACCTTTTGGTTATATATTCAGTTTTAAAGAATCTTTTGAGACTTACAAGGGAAAAGCTATTAAAATTGACATCATTCATCAAGAAACTGGTGAGCGAATTAATGTGTTACCCTCACAGAAGATTACTGAACCAACACCTGGATACTCTAGTTTAAATAGATTTACAACGGAGTTTACCGTTCCAAATGCTGGCTTGTGGAAATATGAGGTTTATTTAGATGAGAAATTGTACGGAGATGTCATATTTTCTATTGAGAGCGAAGAATTTACTCCTATATTTTTACCTGAAAATATCCCAGAATTTGTCCAGAAAAGGGATTTTGAGCAAATTGATTGGGAGAAAAAAGCGCTTGATATTGGGGATAATATGATTGGGAACGTAGACAAGTCAGGTGTCATCGGAGCTAATATGCCTAGTGTTAAAATGAGTCAAAAGTGGATGTGGCATCTATGGGGAATCGAAAATACGTTGAATACGGAACTAACGGTAGTTGGCTTTCATAAAAAAGAGAGAACTGCCTACCCAATCCTTACTGGAGGGTGGAATATAAAACTAGGAGGAGAGAATAACGGAGCAGATGCCCACACACCTTCCAGTGTAAAACTTCCCATGACTGGTGAATGGGCAATATTGCTATATGTTGATGGGAAATTATTTGATATATTGATCTTTAATATCCATTTATAATATTTTAGAATGGGGCTGTTACGAGCCCCATTTCGTATCAACATTATCCTTTTTGCCGCAAGTATTTTTTATCATGCATAAATAAACTCCAAAAATAGATAAAACCTGGGAAAAGTATCGCAAATCCGATGATATAAGTGATGAAGACAGCTCGAAATGAGTTCGGATCGGTAATGGCTGATTCTATCGTAATGTTTGGATAGATGATATAGGGCAAATGAGCCTTTCCGTATACATAACTTGCGATCAAATATTGTGCAATCGCTGCAATGACGGCTAAACGAGGCATTCCCGTAACGTCTTTTTGAAAAAAGGATGGTGCATATAAACCGATTCCGATAATCAAAAAGCACCCAACAGATATCAGTAGAAGAGGAAGATCGTCCATCATTCGTTCATATAACCATCTGGCTTCATTCCGTAATGTAAACATAATAAGGATGGCAAAAAACAACGTAAGTGGACCTAAGTATCGTCCATCCCGTAAATAGACGTTGTAAGCTTCTCTCTCATTTGACACATTTGAGTAATCTGCTAACAATAAGGAAGAAAGAAATAAGGTACTTGAGATCGCAAAGCCAATAAAAACGTATACATTTGGACTGCTGAGCAAGCTTGACAAGTGCAGATTGGCGATCCCATTTTCATACTCAACAAGCTGTCCATGTGTAATAGGTAGAACACTTATTAACAGTCCTGGAATGATGATCCCAGTAATTCCTGAAATGTAGGTAAGCGGTTTCTTATACTCGGTTGCAATATTGGAAAACACAAGAAATGCACTACGTAATGCCAGTAAGAGTAGAATTGCACTGCCTGGAATGAGTAGGATTGTTCCAAGACTATACGCTGCTGTCGGAAAAAGACTGTAGATCGCAATAACTAAGGCAACGATAAAAGTATTCGTCACTTCCCATGTCGGGGATAAGTAACGATTGGCAATATTGGTTGCTCTTGTTTTTTCTTTATTCATGTATATCATCGACCAAAAGCCAGCGCCGAAATCCATTGTAGCCATGACGGCATAAATAAAGACAAATCCCCATAAGACGGTTATTGCAATGAGTGCATCTGTCATATCCAACTCCTCCTATGTATTTGTACTAAATAGTGGTACATCCTTCTTTTCTGCCCGCTCAATATCATCCAAAACACTATTTTTTCGAAAGAAATATAATAATACAGCAACAACGGCAATCGCCAAAATAATATAAACGGCAATAAATAAGATGAACAACGTAGCTAAATTTGTGGCAGTTGTCGCAGACTCTGCGGTGCTAAGAATCCGGTAAATGACCCATGGCTGTCGTCCAGTACAAGCAAATACCCAGCCGAATTCAATCGCAAGAACAGCTAATGGTCCGCACATGACGAGCGTCCAGAGCAATGGTTTTGGATAGGTCTTCCTTTTGAGAACTTTTCTCCATGCAAAAACAAGGAGTGGGATTAGTATAAGTAGAGTGCCGATACCGACCATTCCATTGAAAAGGGTATGGATAAATAGTGGTGGCCAATATTCTTCAGGAAAGTCATTTAGTCCAACAACAACCGTGTCAAAGCTGTTTCCTGAAAGAAAACTGAGAGCCCAAGGAATTTCAAGCGCCCATTTCACTTCTTGCGTTTCTTTATCCGTGAAACCGCCGATGGCAAGTGGGGCGTGCGATTGCGTTTCAAATAACCCTTCAGCAGCAGCTAATTTTTCTGGTTGGAATTCATGCAAATATTGTGCTGCAGAATGCCCATTTAAGGCAGTGAAAAAAGCAAATAGACAGCCAATCACTAAGCTTAAATGGAGCGCTTTTTTATGAAACAAATACTCTCTTGAACCAACTGATTGCTTTCTTAATTTAAAAGAAGCAACTGCTCCTACGACGAATGCGCCGACTACATACGCAGAAAGAGCAACATGACCTGCTGTTACAAAAAAGCTCGGATTAAAAAACGCTGCCCACGGGTCGATATCGAGATATTGTCCATTTTCATAGCGAAATCCTGCAGGTGTTCCTTGAAAAGCGTGGACATTTGTAATAAGAACGGCAGATGCTAAGGCGCCTAATGCAACTAATATTAAACTGGCAATCCGCATCCATGGTGCAATTCTCTCGGCAGCATATACATAAATGGACATAAACAGTGCTTCAACAAAAAAGGCATAGATTTCAATCTGAAAAGGCAAAGGCATTACTCGGCCAATCACTTCCATAAAACCGGGCCATAATAAGGAAAGCTGAACACCTGCAATCGTTCCGGTTGGAATTCCAACACCAAGTAGAACGGCAAACGCTTTTGTCCATCGCTTTGCCATCACCACATAATCAAGATCCTTCGTTTTTTGATAGAGCAATTCTGCAGCTAAAATCATAAACGGCAGCCCAACACCGATGGTTGCAAAAATAATATGAAAGGCCATCGTTGTCCCAAATAAGGACCGTGCAATTAATAAATCATCCACATTCGTTCGTCCTCTCAGAAAATGTTGTCTACATATTTATTTCCAAAAGGTACAATTGTATGTAAAATTTGGCTCTTTTAAACTCCTCCATTTTTTAAGTAAAACCCTACAAGCGACGGAGAAAATCATGTCATTGACATAAAAACTAAACGAGTCCCAAAAATCGATAATTTTCGAAGAATAAAAATGAAATCAAAACACATCATAACGATACATGTTAAAAATTGTGAAACTAAAAAAGAACATAAAACTTCAAAAAGGAGATAAAAAATGCGAAAACAACTACTTAGAATATTGGCTATCATCGTATTCATTATTGGGGTTATATCGAGCGGGGCTTTAAGCACAAGCGCGCAAGTTGAACAGGTGCCGACAGCTGGGATTGCCATTAATGGAAAAATAGTAAATGGGATTAATCCAATAAGGATTGATGGGATTTATTATTTACCCTTTGTTCAATTAGCGAAAATTCTCGGATACAATAGTATTAAGTTTGAAGAAAAGACATTAACCTATGAGGTAACCGATGGCTCTACATCTATTCGGACGACAATGGGTGGAACTCAGGCTAAAAAGGGGAATGAATATGTGAATATAAAAGCCCCTCGATGGATTAATAAAACAGCTTATATCTCATTGCATGCAGGTGGAGCCTTATTTAATACTTATATCACTTTTAACAAATCGAATGGCTCCATTCAGGTTCAAAAGCCAGCTCAACAATATGTCGTCCATTCAGGCGATTCATTATGGAATATTTCTCGCTTACATCACACAACAGTGGATGAATTAAAAAAGGCAAATAATCTTACCTCAAACATCATTAAAGATGGACAAATTTTAAAGTTACCTGATGGCGGGTCTCCGAAAGAGATGGAGCCAGTTAAAGAGCACGAACCTGTAAAAAATAATAATCAAACGACTGTTGCGGCTCAAAGACAAAAAGTATTAGAAGTGGCAAAAAAATACATTGGCGCCGGGTATAAGTTTGGTGCAACTTTAGCAGAAGCACCAAACTTATTTGATTGCTCTTCGTACACTCAACTTGTTTTCCAACAAGTGGGTATCAATATTCCAAGGGTATCGAGAGACCAAGCAAGTAAAGGAACAACGGTTACAAACCTTCAGGCTGGAGATTTAATGTTTTTCACGATGAAAGATTCTTATAGTGACGGAAGGGTAGCCCATGTGGGGATATATATGGGGGATGGAAGTATGATTCACGCTTCAACATCTCTCGGTGTAGCAATCACGAAAAATGTAATGCAAAATAGTTACTGGTCAAAAAACTACCTGTTTACAAAAAGAATCATCCAATAAAAGTGATAGTCGCTCACAATGGGCGACTATTTTTATCGGTGTAGGATTTTGTTGATCAATTTATCCTATACTTATGATAGAAATCTGCTATAATTTTGGAGATTGAGTCGTTTCCAAGTAGAATAGAAACGGTTCTCGTATAAAGAAGAGGTTGTGATTGAATGGAAAAATGGAAGAAAGACATTATCCTTTTTTTAAGTAGTCAAACGATTTCGCTCTTTGGATCATCGCTTGTCCAATATGCAATCATGTGGTACATAACTTTGACGACAGAATCAGGTATGATGATGACGTTATACATCATTTGCGGTTTTATTCCTACATTTATATTGTCTCCTTTTGCAGGGGTGTGGGCAGACCGTTTTAATCGGAAAATTCTTATTATTGTTGCAGACGCGTCGATCGCAATTGCTACCCTTATTTTAGCGATTGTATTTATAATGGGGTATGAAGCGACATGGTTACTCTTTGTGATGGCTGCGATTCGTGCGCTTGGGACAGGAATTCAAACACCAGCAGTAGGTGCGATTTTACCACAAATTGTGCCAAAGGATCAGCTTACGAAAATTAACGGGATAAATGGGAGTATTCAAGCGGTCATTATGTTTGTATCTCCAATTGTCAGTGCGGGATTACTAACATGGGCGACACTTGAGATGATTTTCTTTATTGATGTGATTACGGCTGCAATTGCTATTTTTACTTTGCTCGTATTTTTCAAGATTCCAGTCCACGCCAAGGCAGCAGTCAAACAAACGACTAGCTATTTCAGCGATATGAAAGAAGGGTTAGTGTATATTAAGCAGGCGAACTTTTTAAAAGTGTTCTTCTTATTTTTTGCGATCTTCTTCGTGTTGATGGCTCCTGCTGCATTTTTAACGCCATTACAGGTAGTACGTAGTTTTGGAAATGAAGTGTGGAGACTAACAGCGATTGAAATTGCATTTTCCGTTGGAATGATGGCAGGTGGAGGAATCATCGCTTCATGGGGTGGCTTTAAAAATAAGGTTTACACGATGACCTTTGCCAGCCTTTTAATGGGAGCTTGCACCTTCGCATTAGGAGTGGTTCCGATGTTTTGGCTCTATTTACTCTTCATGGGTATCTTCGGTGTGGCGATGCCGATTTTCAACACGCCAACGATGACATTAGTTCAAGAGAAGGTCGAAGAAAACTATTTAGGAAGAATTTTTGGGGTATTTGGAATGATTTCGACATCAATGATGCCAATCGGGATGCTTATTTTCGGACCGATTGCTGACTTGATTGAGATTGAAATTCTCCTTGTTGGAACGGGAATCCTGCTAGTGCTACTATCTATTTTGTTAGGGAAAAACAAGACTTTGGTGGAAACAGGAAGACCTGTTTTGAATGAAACGACGTAAGAGCACAGTCTATCTGTGCTCTTTTGTTATAATGATGGAAAAGGAGGTAACGACGATGGAAAAAGTATATCTTGATTACAATGCAAGTACCCCAATAGCCCCAGAAGTAGTGGAAGCAATGACCCCTCTATTAATGGATTATTATGGGAATCCATCGGCATTACATTGGGCTGGGAAACCTGTGAAAGAATTACTACATAAAGCTAGAAGTCAGGTTGCGAAGCTTATTGACTGTAAAGAAAATGAGATTATATTTACTAGTGGTGGAAGTGAAGCAAATAACTTGGCTCTCAAGGGGATTTATTTTCAGAATCTTGAAAAAGGCAACCATATTATTACTTCTAAAATCGAACATCCGGCGATTATTAATCCTTGTCGTTTTCTTGAACGATTAGGGGCCAAGGTGACCTACGTTGAAGTAGACCAATACGGCAGAGTGGCACCAGAAGAAATTGATAATGCGATCACGACGGAAACGATTTTGATCTCGATTATGCATGCAAATAATGAAACAGGAACATTACAGCCCATAAAGGAAATTGGTGAGATCGCCAAAAAACATGGTGTCGTTTTTCATACAGACTCTTCACAATCGATCGGTAAAGTAGAAGTGAATGTAGCAGATTTAAATGTGGACATGCTCACGATTGCGGGTCATAAGCTGTACGCTCCAAAAGGGATTGGTGCTCTTTATGTAAGGGAAGGGGTGAAGCTTGAACCACTTATTCACGGCGCAAGTCATGAATATGGAATGCGCGCAGGAACTGAAAATACATTGCTTGCCGTAGGATTAGGAAAAGCTTGTGAGTTAGCGAGTAAAATGACTTTAGGCGTTCAGGAGCTGACTACTTATTTTTGGCAAAGGTTAGAAAATGAATTTGCTGGAAGAGTTCAGTTAAATGGACATCCAACAGAACGATTGCCAAACACATTAAATGTTAGCTTTGTCGGGAAAGTGGGACAGGATCTATTAGATGCGATTCCTTATTTGGCAGCCTCGACAGGATCTGCTTGTCACGCAGGGAGTGTAGAGCTTTCGCCTGTTTTAAAAGAAATGGGTGTAACAGAAAAGGTCGGTATGGGAGCGATTCGTTTTAGTCTTGGACGCCAAACAACGAAGGAGGAGATCGATAGAGTGGTAGATTCTTTAAAGAATATAATGAAGGAGGGATGAAAAAATCCCTCTTCTACAGGGGTGCACCCAAAAAGGAAAAAAACAGTCATGAAAACAAGGAAAAACTTTCTCATAGAATTACGCTCCAAAATATAATTCCAATATGTAAAATTTAACAGAAATAGAAACTGAAAGTAAATCATTTTCGTTCGACATAGAGAGTAGTAGAAACGACAAAAAACAGGAAAGAGGGATCAAAATCGATCAAGGCTTACGATCGATTTTGATCCCTCTTTAATTCAAGAAGGCAACATATAGACTTCATAAGAAGGTAGTTCAGAAAGCTGTGTTTTTTTCAAACGTCCTTCATCGATAAGTTCATTAACCCCATTTTCAATTTCTGACTGGTTAACCCCAAATAAATCTGCCATTTTAACGGTTGAGAATGAAACATATTTTGGATTTTTGGTAGATGAAATGATCATATTTTCAATTCGTTGAAATAACAATTCTTTATCCATATTAATTATAAAACACCTCTCATTCAAACTCTTCTGAAATTATCCATTTCCAATTTTGTTCAACATCATGCATTTTTTTCCTCATTTATGAAATTCTAATATCATGTTCGAAAATGAATAAATGATTCTTACATTAAAAAGGAGGCGGAGGAATGGGGTTTCATCAGCCGCAACGAATTGCTGAGTTAGCCGTTGAAGCAGGGAATCGTAAGGCCAATTTGCCACTTGTGAACATGCTTGTTTTAGGGTTTCTTGGTGGCGCGTTTATTGCAATGGGGTATCTATTAGATATTCGAATTGTGGCAGGTCTACCTCATGAATGGGGGACCTTTAAGAGCTTTTTAGGTGCAGCAGTTTTCCCTGTAGGCTTGATTCTTTTAATTATTGCAGGAGGAGAACTGTTGACGGGAAATATGATGGCCGTCTCTATTGCGTGCTTAGCGAAGAAAGTGAAGGTGCAGCGACTGCTCAATAATTGGTTTTGGATTACGATTAGCAACTTTATTGGGGCGATTTTTATTGCTTATTTTTTCGGACATCTTATTGGTCTTACCGGGGAAGAGCCTTATTTATCGAGTACAGTTTCGATGGCAGAAGCAAAAATCGAAGCTAGTTTTTGGACATGTTTAATCTCTGGAATTGGCTGTAACTGGCTCGTCGGTCTTGCCGTGTGGCTATCGTACGGAGCTGAAGATATCGCAGGAAAAATACTAGCGATTTGGTTCCCAATTATGGCGTTTGTGGCAATTGGCTTTCAACACGTAGTTGCCAATATGTTTGTCATCCCAGCAGCTATTTTTGCCGGCTATTTTAGTTGGATGGATTATATTTGGAACTTTATCCCTGTTTTTATTGGGAATGCTATTGGCGGTGGAATTTTCGTCGGAATGATGTATTGGATCGCTTATATTGAAACATTGAAACCTGCAATGTCTGAAGGTAGCAATCTGTTAGAAATGAAAAGTAAACAAAAAACAAGGAGGTAGACGATGGAAAACGGAGCATTTACGATTCATATCAATGGCAAGGAGTATTCCGCAAAAGAAGAACAAACGATCTTGGATGTAGCTCAGTCACAAGATTATATGATTCCAAGTATTTGTTACCATCCGAATTTGGGGTCTATTCAAACATGTGATACTTGCTTCGTACAGGCAAATGGAGAGATGGTTCGAGCATGTACTCACAAGGCAGAACCGGACATGATGGTTGATACCCAATCAAAAATGGTCAAGGATGCTCAATATGAGGCAATGAGTCGAATATTAAAAAATCATGAGCTATATTGTACAGTTTGCGATAACAATAATGGCAATTGTGTCGTTCATAATACAGCTGAGTACTTGGAAATTGAGCATCAAAAATATGAATTTAAACCAAAGCCATATCCGCCCGATAATTCTCATCCTTTTTACCGATATGAGCCGGACCAATGTATTTTATGTGGGCGTTGTGTGGAGGCTTGTCAGGATTTACAGGTTAATGAAACGTTAACGATCGATTGGAATCGAGAAGCGCCAAGGGTAATTTGGGACAATGATGTACCCATCGATCAATCTTCCTGTGTATCTTGTGGTCATTGTGTAACCGTCTGTCCATGTAATGCCTTAATGGAAAAAACGATGCTCGGCGAAGCAGGATTTCTAACCTCTATTCCACCAAAGATTTTAGAACCGATGATCGATATGACAAAAGAAGTAGAACCGGGCTATAAAGAGATTTTTGCGATTTCTGAAGTGGAAGCAGCGATGCGTAAATCTCGTATTAAACGAACAAAGACGGTTTGTACGTACTGTGGTGTTGGATGTAGCTTTGAGGTTTGGACAAAGGATCGAAAAATCCTGAAAATTGAGCCCCAAGCTGAAGCACCCGTCAATGGTATCTCTACCTGTGTTAAAGGAAAATTCGGTTGGGATTTTGTTAATAGCGAAGAGCGTTTGACCAAACCGTTAATTCGGAAAGGGGAAGAGTTTGTTGAGGCAACATGGGAAGAAGCGTTGGGATTAATTGCATCAAAGTTGTCGGGCATTAAAGAAGAACATGGTCCAGATTCGATCGGCTATATTGCTTCATCCAAATGTTCAAATGAAGAGAATTATATCTTCCAAAAGTTTGCTCGTTCGATTATGGGAACGAATAATATTGATAACTGTTCCCGTTACTGTCAATCTCCTGCCACCACAGGTCTGATGCGTACGGTCGGTATTGGTGGAGATTCTGGTACAATGCGTGATATTGAGAAATCAGAATTAATTATCGTCATCGGAGCAAATCCAGCTGAATCTCACCCAGTACTTGCTACAAGAATTAAAAGATCGCATAAGCTACATGGCCAAAAAATAATCGTCGCTGATATTCGCAAGCATGAGTTAGCGGAGCGAGCGAATCTTCATATTCATCCGAAACCGAGCACAGACCTCGTTTGGCTGTCTGCTGTAACGAAATATATTTTCGACCAAGGTTGGGAAGATAAAGAATTTTTACAATCACGGGTTAATGATGTAGAAAAATATAAAGCATCGTTGGAAAAATTCACATTAGAATATGCAGAGGAAATTACGGGATTGTCTCAGGCAGAAATCATTCAATTAGCGGAAATGGTTCATGAAGCGAAATCAGTCTGTATCTTATGGGCGATGGGGATTACTCAGCATTTAGGCGGATCGGATGGAAGTACAGCGATTTCCAATTTATTGCTTGTTACAGGAAATTATGGACGTGAAGGGACAGGTGCTTACCCTTTACGTGGTCATAATAATGTTCAAGGTGCTTGTGACTTTGGCACAATGCCTGCTTGGTATCCTGGCTATGAGCCGGTTCAAGATAAAGAAGTAAGAGAACGGTATGAAAAAGCATGGGGCGTATCACTACCAGAAAAACCTGGGATGAATAACCACCAAATGGTAGAAGGCATTCAGGATGGGAAAATAAGAGCGATGTATTTATTTGGAGAAGATATGGCAATCGTCGATTCCAATTCAAATCATGTGCATGATGCCTTTGAAAAGTTAGAGTTTTTCGTCGTTCAGGATGTCTTTTTTTCCAAAACAGCACAGTTTGCAGATGTCGTCTTGCCAGCAGCCCCAAGTCTTGAAAAAGATGGTACATTTACCAATACAGAAAGAAGAATTCAGCGTTTTCATAAAGTGTTTGAGCCACTTGGGGACGCAAAACCAGATTGGCTCATTTTCCAAGAGCTAGCCAATCACTTAGGTGCCAATTGGAATTATAAGGACCCAAGCGAACTTATGGCGGAAGCGGCTTCATTAGCACCAATCTTTTCTGGTGCGAGCTATGAACGTTTAGATGGATGGAACAGTTTAATATGGCCAGTTAAAAAGGATGGAACCGATACCCCGCTATTATATGAAGAGCGTTTCTTTTTTCCAGATGGGAAAGCAAGACTTTATCCTGTTGATTGGACGCCACCGTTTATGGCAGGCGAAGAATATGATCTTCACTTAAATAATGGTCGCTTGCTTGAGCATTTCCATGAAGGAAATATGACGTATCGTTCTAAAGGCTTAACCCATAAAGTTCCCCATCCTTGGCTTGATGTGTCTGAAGAGCTGGCAAAAGAAAGGGGACTTGAGGATGGATCTTTAGTTCGTTTAACCTCCCCATATGGACAAGTAAAAGTAAGAGTAATGGTTACTGACCGAGTTAAAGAAAATGAAATCTATTTGACGATGAATTCAAGTGAAGACTATGAAGCGGTCAATCGTTTAACGAGTAGCTATCACGATAAAATCACCCATACACCAAACTATAAGGAAATGGGTGTGAAAATGGATGTACTAGAGGAAAAGGGCGAGCCTCCACTGCCAAAGGTGAATCATCGTTTTGGCAATCGCATTCCTCAACTTAGTGTAAAAGTGGAGGAAAAATGGAGAAGAGTAGATTTTACTCCAATAACAGAGTTGATAGAGGGGGAGCAGTATGGCGAAAGCGATCAGGCAAATTAGTAAAAGTGTACCGAACCCAATAGATGAACAAAAGGAGTCGATCGCAACCTTACTTCAAGCCATTGGTGATAATCGTGAAGCTTTAATGACGACGCTTGATATCATTAAAGGCTTACATGAAATGGGCGTGCTCGATGCAGCCAAATCGATGCTTGAGCAACGTGAAGATATTGGCGCCATTGCCATGCAACAAGCAAATCAGACAGGAGTCCATAATATCGTCAAAAATGGCATGACGGCGATCCAATTCGTCGGTTCGATTAATCCGGAGCAATTGCAAGCGATTTTACATGGATTATATACGGGCTTTGAACGGATGTTAGATGTCGTCAAAACTGGGGAGCAGAAAAGTCTAATTAAATTAGGCTCAAGCCTACGAGATCCTGATGTCAAAGTATCCCTTACAACAATGGTTGAATTTTTGCATGGAATGGGAGAAGCGTTCAAACGAGAGAATGAAAAAGTCAATTAGAGGGGGATTAGAATGGAAACAGGGAAGCTGAAACTTCAGGGATTAAGCTCTCAAGAAGATGCGGACAAGATTCTCCGTGCCTTAAATGAAGTATGGGGGGTCCGTAATGCTGAAGTGAA
Source organism: Robertmurraya phoenicis (assembly GCF_047302285.1). Taxonomy (GTDB): domain Bacteria; phylum Bacillota; class Bacilli; order Bacillales; family Cytobacillaceae; genus Robertmurraya. The sequence continues at coordinate 2,541,268 of NZ_CP154845.1, read as the reverse complement.
TGTAAATCATAAGGAAGCAGTCGTCAGCTATGACGAGAAGGCAGCGTCCTTACATGACTTTGAACAAGCGATCATCGATACTGGCTATGATTTGCTGAAGCAATAAGAAGGAGGAATGGGAATGAGAGTCTGTGAAGTTTGCGGTGTTGAAGAAGAATGGAATCCAAGTGAACATGATGGTGACAAAATAGAAATGGGCTATCTCCATGTGTGTGAAGCTTGTCAACAAGATCGAAAGTTCCATTTATACGAACCAATGGAATAACGAGGCAAACGGAAGGAAGATGGTATGAAACCGATCGAAATAAAGCGTAAGATGTTACGATTTCAAAACGGAAATCTAGTAGCGAAGGAAGATGCGATCGTAACAGAGTACCCTCTAACAGTGAAATTAAATGGAGAAGAATGGGTCACGATGGTCTGTTCACCAGAATATATGGAAGATTTAACGATCGGTTTTCTCGCTTCAGAAGGTGTGATTAAAAGATATGAAAATATTGATGAGCTTTGGCTCCAAGAAAAGGAGGGCTTTATTCATGTTAAGACAAGGGAAGTGAATCCCTTTTATGAAAAGCTACAAAACAAACGCTATATCACTTCTTGTTGTGGGGCAAGCAGACAGGGATTTGTGTTTGCCTACGATGCTTTAGGCGCGAAAAAAATCGATGGAGTTAACATAAAGCTTTCGATAGAGGACGCCTTTCGCCTTATGAGTGACATGGAGAAAAATGCAAAGATTTTTCAACAGACTGGTGGCGTTCATAATGCGGCACTTTGCGATCAGAATGCGGTTCTTTTAACCCGTATGGATATCGGTCGTCATAATGCTCTCGATAAAATATATGGTCATTGCTTAAAAAATGATATTGAGATCCATGATAAAATCATTGCATTTAGCGGAAGAATCTCTTCTGAAATTTTAGTAAAAGTCGCAAAGATTGGATGTGAAATCATTCTTTCTAAATCAGCTCCAACTGAATTAGCTTTGGAACTCGCCGAACACCTCGGTATCACGACGATTGGGTTTATTCGAGGGGAATCGCTAAATATTTACACTTGTCCTGAAAGAATATTAGTGGCTAAGGGATTGAGTGAAGAGATACTTGATACAGAACTACTGCAAAGAAAAAAGAGCATTTGACTGCTCTTTTTTTCATTTTGCATTCTTTTGCCATGCCTTCTCGGCAAGGAACAAACCGATTGCTTTATTTCTTTCCCAAATCGACGGAAAATCAACGAGCGGGAGGCTATTATCTTCAATTAAAGTTCCGATCTCTACTGTAAATCCAGGTTTTTCAAACTCCTCTACAAACCAATCCGTAAATCCACCACCTTGCTGATGAAAAGCTGGTTCCTCTAACTCATAATCCGTTATATCCGCTATTTTTTCAGCGATCGTATAATAATCATCGGTAAATCTCGTTGTGTGGGTGAGGCCCCATTGATGATATCCCCAAAAAATAACATTGCCTGAAGAGTGATAAGATGCAGCAATTTCAGGATTAATTTCACGAGTAAAAGCGACGAGAGCTTTAACTTCTTCTGCATCTAAAGGCATTGTGCCTTTGAAAAATTGGTAACTTGGTTTTGAATTCACTCCTTTTAGATTTTCCCAATTAGCTGGATACTGTCGATTAAGATCGATTCCGTGAATATTTGCTTTCCATCTAGCAAAATCTCTCGAACCTTCATTCATATCGATTAGAGTTCCATGGGTGTAGGCGGGAAAGGCATGGAGTCCAAATTGTTGCAAGGTGACCCCATCAGGATTGACCATTGGGACAAACCAAATCGACACTTTATCTAATATTTTTGGGTTAAATCCCTCTATCGTTTGATTTTTCTCATAAGCCTCTAAGTAGCGATCAAGCATTCTCATTAAGAGGGCACTTGTCATCCACTCTCTTGCGTGATGGGCTCCATGCATTAAAATAGATGTTTTCCCATTGCCTAGTTTGATCGCCCAAATTTTCCTCCCAAAGGTAGTAGTCGTCAGCGATTTGTATGTAAGGAGGTTTGGATATTGCTCAGAAAGCTTATCAAGGTCTTCGGTTAAAGCATCATACGTGTACATTACTTTCGGATTGACTTCATTTGCAAGACTGAGTGAAGGAACAGAGCTGAAGATAATGACTAGAGTCCATAAACTTTTTATAAACATTTTCATATTATATATTCTGTTGTAAGAACGTCATTTTCATGAAAGATTTTTGAAAAACTTTAATAAAAAAGAGAGAAGAAATAATTGAAATTTAATTACTATTCTGTCTATAATAAGAGTAATTAAATAGTTATCAAGAGTGACCGAGAGAACTGGCTCAAAGACGTCACAGCAACCTGTATGTACGCAAGGTGCTCCAACCAGCAAAGCGATTGCTTTGGATGATAAAACGGTCGAAAACTCCTTTTGTATCCAAATGCAAGAGGAGTTTTTTATATTTTTAAGGGAGAGGTAGATTATGAATATAAGTGGAATGGCAAGAAATTATATAGCAAAGTATTTTAACGGAGAAGATTTTTTGGTCCATGTTTCGAAAACAATAGAGCGGCAATTGCAAGAATGGAATGCATCATATGAAGTGATAGTCATGAAACTGGAGAATTATCATTGGAATGTAAAAATTGAAGAACAATATTATGAGCTTCATTTAACTGAGGATGAAATTAAAGTTCTGCAAAAACAAGATCCATACGCACTTGATCGAAAAATATGGAAAGAACTGAATGCGCAAGGACTTCCGATTTTATATGGGTATGGGAACTATTTAGATTTGGTTTTGTGATTTGTAGTAAAAATCAGTCACATTTTTAACTTCCTGTCATATATTATTTTCGGTGTGAAATATGAAATGGAAGGAAGTAAAGACAATGAACGAGAATCAAATTACGATCAAAAGAACTGATAGTGTTACAAGTGGGAATGGATTTAAAGTAGTAAAAGTAGAAGTCTCAGCTCCGGTCGAAAAATTATATGCAGTTTGTACGCCAGTAAATTTAAAATAGAGAGAATGTTAATACTGATTTAATGTTCAGTAATTTGACAATTTTTTTATTTTTTGCCGAAATGCTATTATAATATAGCTTGTGATTGTGCGTTAATCGCTCTATTTTTACTTTCATTCGCAATTTTATACTATCAAGTGATTAATTAGATAGTATTTCGAAATTATTTTCAGTTTTTTAACCTATAGTTGAATATTTACATGCTTGATAGACTGTGTTACTATCAGTCATGCTTTGATTGTTAGGAAAACGAAATTTAATCCTTCAAAGCGAAGCATATCATTTTCAACGGGGTGTAGGTTAGATGAAAGAACAGATTGTTGTTCCGTTTGAAAATACGGAACTACTTAAAGAGATAAGTATATTACGTACAAAGAAAAGCGATTTATATCACAAAAGTGGCCCTAATAGTCCTGTGTATCTAGATTTAGCGTTAAAGCTTGATTTTCTAGAAACAAAATACATCGAGGAAAAAATAGATCATCTTATTAAGAATTAACTTTTTTGTCATTTAATATAGGCGAATGAAAGAATTGAGGTTTTTATCCATAATGAGGGCTAATTAATTATGCATTGTAAGGGTATCGATAATAGGATGCTCTTTTTTTATGAAAAAGTGTTTGAATAAAAAGAAAATTTATAATGAATCACCATTCATTTTATGGTATCTTACAAGTAGGTGGTAAAGTTAGGTGGTGATCATTTGCTTGTAAAAAGGAAGTCCATAAGGGGCGAACACGAGAAAGTTCGTTATATTCAAGGATTGGTTTCCCTTCATAATGTTCAGTTGAATGTATATTGTTTTGAAGTAGATGGGCTGCTTGTGGATACAGGTGCTCAAGTACTATTAAACGAGTTTAAACCTTTTTTTGCAGAGGCAGATGTCGAACAAGTGGTGATTACCCATTTTCATGAAGACCATACAGGGGGTGCAGCTTATTTACAGCGAGAATATCAACTGCCCATCTACCAGAATGAAATGACGATTGGAGATTGCGCCAAAAAAGCTGACTATCCTTTGTATCGAAAGATTTTTTGGGGTAATAGAAAACCGTACGAAGCAATTCCGATCGGTGAGACATTTACATCAAGAACGGCAACATGGGATGTCATTCCCACTCCTGGGCATGCAAAAGATCATCTAGCTTTTATAAATCGTGAAACAGGACAGCTTTTTTCAGGAGATTTATATGTGACCCCGAAAACGAAACTCGCCTTGCGTGAAGAAAGTATTCCATCCATTATTCAATCGATAGAGAAGGTTTTGACGTATGATTTCGCAGAATTATTTTGCTGTCATGCAGGTTTTATCAAGGATGGACGCAAGGTATTGACAAATAAGCTTCATTATTTAAAGGAATTACAGGGAAAAATCGTAACCCTTCAGAAAGAAGGACTTAATGAATTTGAGATTCAGGCGAAACTCTTTAAAAAGAAGTATCCGCTCACATTATTTTCTTCAGGTGAATGGGATTCGATTCATATCATCCGTTCCATTTTACAAGATTAAAAGGAGGAAGATAAATGTCTAGCATTCCAGCAATACTTCAAAATTTACGTATTCCAGTTATTGGTTCACCACTTTTTATTATTAGTAACCCAAAGCTGGTCATTGAACAGTGTAAAGCGGGAATCGTCGGTTCCATGCCTTCATTAAATGCCCGACCTGCTTCCCAATTGGATGAATGGCTCGCAGAAATTACAGAAGAATTAGCTTCTTATAATGCAAAAAATCCGGATCAACCTGCGGCACCTTTTGCGATTAACCAAATTGTTCATAAGTCCAATGACCGCTTAGAGGCGGATATGGAGCTTTGTGTAAAGTATAAAGTTCCGATCATCATCACGTCTTTAGGGGCGAGAGAAGAAGTGAATATTGCCGCTCATAGCTATGGGGCTGTCGTTTTTCATGACGTCATCAATAATCGTTTTGCCCATAAGGCCATTGATAAAGGGGCGGACGGATTAATTGCAGTAGCCACAGGTGCTGGTGGTCATGCAGGGAGCAAAAGTCCCTTTGCCTTGGTACAAGAGATTCGGGAATGGTTTAATGGACCTCTTGCGTTAGCTGGTTCGATCGCAAATGGAAACGCTATCTTAGCTGCCCAAGCAATGGGGGCGGATTTTGCCTATATTGGATCGCCTTTTATTGCGACAAAAGAAGCGAGGGCGGCCGAAGAATATAAGCAAGCAATCGTTGACTGCACTTCTGATGATATTGTTTATAGCAATCTATTTACTGGTGTTCATGGAAACTATTTGGCACCATCCATTCGTGCTGCAGGGTTAGATCCAACGGCCTTGCCTGAAAGTGACCCATCAAAAATGAATTTTGGTGGCGATACGAAGGCGAAAGCATGGAAAGATATTTGGGGAAGTGGCCAAGGGATTGGGGCAATAAAAGAGGTATCGAGTACTGCACAATTTGTTGAAAAATTACATCAAGAGTATATGAAAGCAAAAGAGGATTTATCCAAAGCAATAAATCATTTTGCATAATAAAAAAGGAGCTTGCGATATGTAAGCTCCTCTACTGTTTTTAGTTATTCGTTGAGCTTTCAATAAGCGTTCCACGTTTGTAGTGGTTCATTTCCGTTAATTCAATGATATATTGATAGTTATCGATTGCACATTGAATTTCTTCTTGCTGTTCTTTTAATAGTGTTGGATCCTTTAATTTATCCTCTAGGTGATGCTTCTTTTCTTCTAATGTTTGTTTGATTTCTTGATAGTTCATCATAAACACCCCTTTGTGAGTTCGTTTTAGGTAAGCGCTTTCTAAATCTAGTATACAAGAACTTGTTAGTTATTCATCCGTTAAAATATTAAGAATTTGTGAAACATTTCTACAGTTATCGATTTTTCGGAGAGAGAATAATTTTCAACTTTTTTTCATTTTTTTATAGCATTTTTGAATGATTGTTGATAGTATAGTGAATGAATTATTAATGGAAAGCAGATAGTCAATATCAGGGTCTTTCCAAGCAGATAATTTTGACCACTTTTTCTACATGAAAAAGTTAAGGCAACGGTTCGCCGGGTCAAATGCCGATTGGCAACTTAGTTGCCCTATTGATTGAGTTAAAAGCTCAAATTTTATAAGTTGGTTACTTTACAACCAGTGTGCGGGATGCATATCAACTTGTGAAACGGTCAATAAGAGTGGTAAAAGTAATTATTTGCTATATAGACTCTGAACCTATTGATATATTAAAATATTAAAAAGCTATCCATTCATGATCAGTTTAATACATACTATTCTCATGTCTTTAATTAGCTTTGTTAATATTTATGTTTATATCTCAAGCAAGTGATGCGCATGTTTATGCGTTTTTTCACTTGCTTTTTTATTTGTTCTTTGACCGTGAGCAAAACCACAAAATCTTATGGAAAAGGGGAATGAAATATGGGTAAAGCACTTATTATCGGTTGTGGTGGAGTGGCATCTGTTGCCATCCATAAGTGTGTTCAAAACAGTGAGGTATTCGAAGAAATTTGTATCGCAAGCCGTACAAAGTCCAAATGTGATGACTTAAAGGCAAAATTAGACGGTGGCAAAACAAAGATTACGACTGCACAAGTAGATGCAAATAATGTCGATGAACTTATTGCTTTAATTGAAGAAGTGAAGCCAGATGTTGTGATGAACTTAGCATTGCCTTATCAAGATTTAACGATTATGGATGCTTGTCTTGCAACAAAGACTCATTACATGGATACAGCCAACTATGAGCCAGAAGATACAGCAAAATTTGAATATAAATGGCAATGGGATTATAAAGAGCGTTTTGAAGAAGCTGGAATTACAGCACTTCTTGGTAGTGGATTTGATCCTGGTGTAACAGGTGTGTTTACTGCTCATGCGTTAAAGCATCATTTCGATGAAATTGAGTATATCGATATTCTTGATTGTAATGCTGGAGATCATGGCTATCCTTTCGCCACGAATTTCAACCCTGAAATCAATATTCGTGAAGTTTCTGCCAATGGCCGCTATTGGGAAAATGGCGAGTGGATTGAAACGAAGCCAATGGAAATCAAGCGTGTGTATGACTTCCCTGAAGTTGGTCCAAAAGATATGTATCTACTCTACCATGAAGAGCTAGAATCTCTTGCGAAGCATGTTCCAGGTCTTAAGCGTATCCGTTTCTTTATGACATTTGGTGAAAGCTACTTGACTCATTTAAGAGCTCTCGAAAATGTAGGAATGACTTCAATCGAACCAATTGAATTCGAAGGAAAGCAAATCATTCCACTTCAATTTTTAAAGGCTGTTTTACCAGATCCTGCTTCTCTTGGACCACGTACAAAAGGGAAAACAAACATTGGATGTATCTTCCGTGGCAAGAAAGACGGTAAAGAGAAAACATACTATGTATACAATGTTTGTGACCATGAAGCTTGCTACGCAGAAGTTGGTTCTCAAGCTGTTTCTTATACGACAGGTGTACCAGCGATGATCGGTGCGATGATGATTATGACTGGAAAATGGAATAAGCCAGGTGTGTTCAATATTGAGGAATTCGATCCAGATCCATTCATGGAAGCATTAAATATGTGGGGACTCCCATGGCAAGAAAGCTTTAACCCAGTTCTTGTAGATGCTGAAGATAAAGTAAAAGAACCGGAGCTTGTTGGCTAAAATGCGTTTCGAAGAATTACCAACACCAAGTTATGTAGTAGATGAGGCACTTTTAGAAAAAAATCTTCGGATTCTCAATGGGGTTATGGAGAGAACCGGAGCGAAAATTATTCTTGCACAAAAAGCGTTTTCCATGTACTCGATGTATCCGCTTATTGGAGAGTATTTAAGTGGTACAGCAGCAAGTGGATTATACGAAGCAAAACTTGGATTTGAGGAGATGGGGAAAGAGAATCACTGCTTTTCCCCAGCATACCGTGAAGATGAAATCGATGAGATTATCTCTTACTGTGATCACATCATCTTCAACTCTTTTTCACAGGTAGAAAAATATCGTGATAAGGTGTTGAAAGCGGGTAAAAAGATTGGTCTTCGCATCAACCCAGAGTGTTCGACGCAAGTGGGTCATGATATATATAATCCATGTGCGATTGGATCACGTTTTGGGGTGACCATCGAACATTTTCGCCCAGAGCAATTAGACGGTATTTCTGGACTTCATTTCCATACACTTTGCCAACAAAACTCTGATGACTTAGCGACCACACTTGACGCCATTGAAGAAAAGTTTGGTCCTTGGCTTTCAGAGATGGAATGGATTAATTTCGGGGGCGGTCATCATATTACCCGTGAAGATTATGATATTCCTTTATTAGAGGACTGTATTCGACGAATGCAGAATAAATATGGTTTGAAAGTGTATCTTGAGCCTGGTGAAGCAGTTGCCTTGAATGCCGGATTTTTGATTACGACGGTTCTTGATACTCTTCAAAATGGAATGGATATTGCGATTCTTGATACGTCTGCATCTTGTCATATGCCTGATGTATTGGAAATGCCTTATCGTCCACCATTACTTGGTTCTGGTGAAGCAGGGGAGAAAGCCTATACTTATCGACTTGGTGGGCCAACTTGTCTTTCTGGCGATAATATTGGCGACTATTCTTTTGATGAACCGTTGAAAAATGGTGATCGCCTCGTGTTTGGGGACATGGCCATCTATACAATGGTCAAGAATACGACATTTAATGGCATGGCGCTGCCTTCTATTGCTGTTCGCGATAAGAACGGTGACTGTCGTGTATTACACAAGTTCGGGTATGAAGATTTTAAGATGAGATTAACATAATTGTTGAGAAGAGAGGACCACTTATGGTGAGTGGTCCTTTTGTGCTGTTTCCGGGATTATTGTACGAAGTTACGGATAAAGTGGAAAAGTTACGGAATTAATGCTCAAAGTTCCGGAATTAATTTTATTTTTCCGGAATTATGCTCGAAAGTTACGGAATTCCTCATTCAGATAGTAGACACGGCCCTTCGTGGAACCTGAATGAGGTAGATTCATAGATTTCAGCAAGTAATTTGCCACATCTGGGGAGTGAACGTGGAAGAATTTTCGGAATTCCTGGTTCGTAATTGTTGGTTTAACCAAAAATGAGTAATCTTTAAGGGATTCAAGATGAGCATCTTTCCTTTTGAGTTGGCACATCGGACATCTCCAAGTTCCATAACGATGAATCATTTTCATATATCCACATTCGGGGCAACGAACTCCTGTTAAGATTTCTTCCTCCTTAATACCGTACTTTTTCAACAAATCAAATGACTCCTGAGTATTTCTTTTTATAAGAAGTTTAGATAATTTTCGGATCGTTTTCCCATCATAAATTTGCTTCTCATATTTACGATTTACTTCGCCAATGCGATTCAATAGGCTATGACCATGAACGACCTTATCAAGGGCTTGTTTGTTTTGAGGACTCGTTTTGACTATCGTAGAGGGATTGCTAATGACCACGTAATAGTCAAAGGGGAGATTAAATCCATTGGAGCTGAGCCAATTCCGAAGCTGTTGCTGGTGCCATTTTGCTTGAGAGAGGGGATCTTGGAAGCCTTCTTCCTTATCGTTCGCAGTGCGGATTAGTTGATTGAAAGATTCATCGAAATAGAGTGTACCGAAGAAATTTTTACATTCAAGGATTAGGGCGAAGCGATTCGTGAGGAGGAGAAAATCAATTTGGAAAAAGTGGTTTTTACTTGGTAGTCGAAGGGAGTGAAAAATGAAGAAGTCTTTATCTGGGAGGAAGTCTAGATAATAGGATACGGCTCTTTCACCTTTGTATCCGGCTAGTATCCGGACTAAATCTTGTTGAATCTCTAGTGTTTTCGGGTGGCCATCTAGTAAACGTTGTACTAATTTTTCGAGGATGATGGCTCGAATGGGTTTTGAAAGTTCTTTTAAATACAAAGTGCAACACTCCTTTTTGTGGTTTCCGGAATTATGAGTGGTTTTTCCGGAAAAAAATGAAAAGTTACGGAATTATAGCGCAAAGTTACGGAATTAATTTTATTTTTCCGGAATTATCCCCAAAAGTTCCGGAATTAACGAAATACCATCAACTTTGTGATGTCACTCAACTGCTATCATAGCATAAATTAACTTATGATTTTGTACTTTCTAAATAAAGTGACTGTTACAATCAAAATATAGTAATAGTTAGAATGGACACGTCGTTTTTTCAGAGGAAAATAGCGAAGAAATTTTAAAATGTAGTTGGGAATATCATGCAAAAAGTGCTAAGGTATAAAGCTTATCGTGGATTTTCACAAGCTGTTCTTCCGTTTTTTCTAACGCCACTGATTTTGCCAAAATAGTTGAAGTCAGTCTTTTAGTAGCAAAGGTTCTTCCACGTGGATTTTTTTCGTATCCCACACTCAGTGGCAATTTTGTTCAAATGAATCTCGTTTGTGATAGCAAACGCTATGATGGAAATGGGATTCATATTTTCACTCTTTTCGGCGTATTTGTGCTATCTCAATAGGATTCAAATACGTGCCCGAACATGCTTAAACAAAAAGAAGTCTCGAAAAATCAAGACTTCATCAAAAATTAACGATTATCAATTTTTTCTGGATTAAGGTCATGGTTCATTAAGCGATGCATCGCCATTTCTTCAAATTTTGTTCCAGGCTTTCCGTAGTTGCACCATGGATCGATGGAGATGCCTCCACGTGGCGTGAATTTTCCCCATACCTCGATATAGCGAGGATCAAGTAGTTTAATTAAATCATTCATGATGATGTTGACACAGTCTTCATGGAAATCACCATGGTTTCTAAAGCTAAATAAATAGAGCTTTAATGATTTGCTTTCCACAATTTTTTTATCAGGGATGTAAGAAATATACATGGTAGCAAAATCTGGTTGAGACGTGATAGGGCAAAGACTTGTGAATTCAGGACAGTTGAATTTCACGAAGTAATCACGATCAGAGTGCAGATTGTCGACTGACTCCAAAACTTCTGGTGCATAGTTAAAAGCGTATTTTGTATTTTGATTTCCGATTAATGTTAAATCATTTAAACCTTGTTCTTTATTTCGACCTGACATGAAAAAATCCTCCCATAATAAAAATAAACCATGCCTAATATGGACATGGTGAACAGTCATGTATCCATAGTTTTTTATAGAGGGTGTAAGCTATGAACCTCTCACTTCAATTATTCCTCTTCATATAATATAGAACACTTGTCCATACGTCAATGCTCTTTTATAATTCGTGAAAAATGGTGTTCAATTACGCTATCCTGTGTTATGATTCTTGAAGGAAAAATAACGGAAGAGGTTCTAGCTACCCTCTATAAAAAACTAAGAAGAACAGTCATGCATTCTTAGGTGACTGTTTTTTTCTGATCTTTCGAGCTTTTTCCAGAAAAATAACAGAGGTGTTTACTTTGAGAATATTATTATACTTACTTTCGATTGTAACGGCGAATGTCGTGACAGCAGGATTTGCTCCGTTAGAATTGGGCATTTTCATTGTGCCAATGGGAACGTTCCTAATCGGAGCAACCTTTATTTTTCGAGACTTGGTGCAAAATAAGTATGGGCGTAAAAAGACTTATATGTTCATTGCCGTTGCCTTAATTATGTCAGGTGTTGTTTCCTCTCTATTGGGCGATTCACTATGGATCGTCTTTGCGTCAGCAGTATCCTTCTTAATTGCAGAAACAACCGATACAGAAATTTACACAAGATTGAAGTTACCAATGAATCTGCGCATTTTATATAGTGGTTTAGTAGGCGGATTATTCGATTCGATTATTTTTGTTGTCATTGGATTAAGTCCTCTTGGTGCTGGATTCCTACCTTGGGAGGCAGTTCCTGCTGCGATAGTGGGTCAAGTGATTGTTAAAACGCTCATTCAAGGAATAGGGGCAGCATTAATCAACCCTATCCATACCCTTATAAAAGGTCATTCCGTTTCGAATTAATATCAGCAAAAAAGAGGGTGCTCCATTTAAATGGGGGCACCCTCTTGTCAAAACCTGTACTTAACGTCCAAAGCCTTTAAAGCCAGGCTTGCGAAAACCAGCTGAACCTGGAGCAGGCATATTCGGAGACATTGCACCTGCTACTTGCCCTGGAGCAGGCATGTTCGGAGCAAATGCTCCAGCCACTTGACCAGGAGCTGGGCCTGGTGCATATGCACCTGCTACTTGTCCGGGCATTGGTCCGGGCATTCCTGCAGGACCTGGAGCAGGCATGAATGCTCCAGCAACACTAGGTCCTGGACCCATGTTCATATTCGTAGAAGTTACTTCATTCACTGCAGATTGAGTTTGAGGAAAATAGTGTTGGTTTTGAATATTAGTATGATTTACATGAGTTGTGTGAGCTGGATGAATGTGCGGCTGTACTACGTTATTAAAAGAATGTGTTGTGCAACATTTAGTAGGGTGTACAATCGCAGGTAATACTTGAGACGGCTGTTTACAATGCATAATTTATTCCCCTTTCTTTTATGATTCATTAATACAATATGATAAGAAGGGTGAGTTCGTATTAGTACAAACACCTAATTTTTAGGGAAAAGCCGTGATTTAATGAGGGTTATTACCTAAAAATGGATATAATACTTGCCTGTTTGAGAAAAGAGCTTTGAATAAAAAGAATATTGACTTTATTAGATTAGAAGTTTAAGATAAGTGTAACCGGTTACATAACAATTCGGTTATTTTTATAAAACAATGTGTAACCGGTTACACAAAAAAGGTTAAATCAATTTAAAATACATAAATGTTTGGGGGAGAACGAAATGAAATCAAGTGTAAGAATCGTCTCACCTTGTGGAATGTTAGGATATGGTTTTCCAAAAGAATCATTTGAACGTGCTTTTGAACAGGAAATTCATGGAATCGTTGTCGATGCGGGATCAACTGATGCAGGTCCACATAAACTTGGTGCTGGAGTTTCGATTGTAAGTGAGAGAGCAGTGAAGAAAGATTTGAAACTCATGATCGAAAAAGGAATTCCAAATAAGATTCCGATTATTATAGGTTCAGCAGGTGGAGCTGGGGCAAAGCCGCATGTGGAGAACAACCTAAAGCTTATAAACAAAGTACTAAAAGAAGAAGGCCTTTCAGCTAAAATCGCTGTCATCTGGGCGGATTTTGAGAATGACTACATCGTAGAGATGCAACAAAAGGGGAAAATTAAGCCGTTAACTGAGAATATCCCTCCATTAACGGAAGAAGTGATTAGAGATACAACTTCGATTGTCGCACAAATGGGTCATGAGCCTATCTTGGATGCACTGAATGAAGGAGCAGATATTATTGTGTGTGGAAGGGCCTATGACCCATCCCCATTTGCATCAATTGGAATATATCATGGAATGGATGCAGGGCTGTCGTATCATCTTGGAAAAATTCTTGAATGTGGTGCTCTTTGTGCAGAACCAGGTACAACAAAAGATAGTATATTAGGAACGATATATCACGATTCGTTTACAGTGCAATCATTAAATCCTAAGCGTACCTGTACAACGACAAGTGTGGCGGCACACACCTTTTATGAGAAAGAGCATCCTTACCTCCTACATGGTCCAGGATTCATGCTCGATTTATCCGAATGTTCATTTTCAGAGGAATTACCTGGGATCATTAGAGTATCCAATAGTAAATATATTCCAAGTGAAACGTATAGGATAAAGCTTGAAGGAGCTAAGAGATCGGCGTATCGAACATTCGTTATAGCTGGTATCCGGGATCCGCTCCTGCTTGAGAATCTTGAGGAAGTAGAAGAAGAAGTTTTGGAACAGGTGAGGGCTTACTATCCAGAGATTTCAGAACAAGAATATCAAATAAATTTCTATCATTATGGAAAAAATGCAGTCCTTGGTCATAATGAACCAGAAGAGTTTCATGGTCATGAAATTGGCGTGATGTTTGAGGTGTTAGCTAAAACACAGGAACTAGCTAACTCACTTTGTGCCACACTTCGTTCGACGTATCTGCATTATGGCTATAAGGGGAGAAAATCAACAGCTGGTAATCTAGCATTTCCATTTGCCCCAAGTGATATCCCGTTTGGACCAGTCTATGAATTTTCAATCTATCATTTAATGGAGCTAGAAAGTAATCCATTTCGAATGGAGATTATGGAGGTTGTCAATCATGGCTAAATTATATGAACTTGCCAAAGTATTACGAAGTAAAAACTCTGGACCATTCGAAGTTACAATGGATATTTTGTTTGACAAATCAGAATTATATGAGCAAGTGAAACATTCGAATGTCATCACAAAAGAAAAAATCGCAGAAGTCTATAATATCAGCACTCGTGATATTCATCATTTGGTCTATTTCGACCCAGCACTTGGGATAAAAATAACGCTGGCAAGAGAAATTTCCTCCGGTACAGCTGGAGATCGAGATGTTTATGGCGCACAGCAGCATGCACCATTGATGAATATTGACGTTGATTGGGAGTAGATGAAATGAAAAAAATCGCCGTAATTGGAAGCATCAATATTGACTATTTTGTTGAAAGCAAAGTCGTACCAAAGTTTGGAGAAACGGTAACTGGTGAAAACTTTTTCATGGCATTTGGAGGAAAAGGAGCGAATCAAGCCGTTGCAGCTTCGCGTTTAGGTGGAGACGTTACACTCTTTGGTTCTATTGGGAATGATGATCAAAAAGTAGTTCTTCTCAATCATTTTAAAAAAGAACATATCAATATCGAATATTTAAATATTGTAGATAGTGTCTCGACTGGTGCGGCATTTATTGAGCTTCACAATAGTGAAAACCGTATTATTATCGTTCCTGGAGCAAATCAGTACACGGATATAAATTATATTGAAAATAATTTAGATAGATTGCTAGAACATGATGTTTTCTTATTTCAAATGGAAATTCCTCTGAAAACAATTGAGTTCTTGATACCAATACTATCTAAACATAATAAAATTATTATTCTGGACCCAGCACCAGCTCAGCATCTTTCAAAGGGAATACTAGATAAAGTAAGTTACTTAACGCCGAATGAACATGAATTTGCTGTCGTAATAAATGAAAAGGAAAATCAAGAAAGCGCTTTAAAGAAATACCCTAATAAACTGATCATTACTGAGGGTGAAAAAGGGGTCTCTTTCTATAATGGGAAGGAAATAATCAAGGTTCCGGCACGGCAAACGAAGGCAGTTGATACGACTGGTGCAGGGGACACTTTTACAGGAGCTTTCACGGTTGGGATTTCAGAAGGAAAGACACTAGAGGAGTGCATCCAGTTTGGGACTTATGCAGCAAGTATTGCCGTCACAAAGAAAGGGGCACAAGCTGGAATGCCTTATAAACAGGAGATAGAGAGTGTATTGAAAGAGGGGTGATAGATCGTGAAAAAGGTTCTAAGCAAGATGCGAGAGGACTGGATTTTATATGTAATGCTTTTTCCTGGAATCGCATACTTTATTATCTTTCATGTCGTACCAATCGTTGGGATGAAATTAGCCTTCCAAGATTATCGCATTATCGGTGAGAATACTTGGGTAGGACTTAAGCATTTTGGGATCTTATTTAGTTCTCCAGCTTTTATCGATGTGTTAAAAAATACCGTTATTATCAGCACAATGAAAATTGTTTTTATTTTCCCTATTCCTATTATTCTAGCTCTTTTAATCAATGAGGTCAGATCAGGTCCATATCGAAAATATGTGCAGTCTGTTTCCTATTTGCCTCACTTTCTATCCTGGGTTGTGATTGCAGGGATATGGATCAGCTTTTTAAATCCAGATGGGGGCGTTAATATACTACGGAATTTTTTCAACCTTCCATCCCTTGACTTTATGACAAGCAAAGACCATATCCGCTGGGTTCTCGTGTTCTCTGAAATGTGGAGAAGTGCCGGTTGGGATAGCATCCTCTATATTGCGGCGATTATGAAAATAAGCCCTCATTTGTATGAGGCCGCTAAGCTTGATGGAGCAAATACATTACAGCAAATGCGTTATATTACCTTACCTGCATTAGCCAGTACTGTGGTGACCGTCTTTATTTTAAACTTAGGATTTTTTATGAATGCAGGATTTGATCAAGTCTTCAACTTAATGAACGATTCTGTCATTAGTAAGGTAGATATTTTGGATACGTATGTCTATCGCATTGGTCTATTAAATGGCCAATATGCTTACGCTACTGCAGCTAGTTTATTTAAAGGAGTCATCGGTCTAGTTCTCATTTTAAGCACGCATTTTATATCGAAAAGATTTACTGGAAAAGGTGTTTGGTAAAGGGGGGATATGAGTTTGAGAAGATTTAGCTGGGCAAGAACTGTGATTTATACCATTTTATTTATCGTTACATTAGCTGTTTTAATTCCTGTTTTAAATTTAGTAGCGATGTCGTTAACAGATCCTGCAAGAGTAAAAGAGTTAACGGGGTTGAGTGTTATCCCAAAAGGATTCTCTCTTATTAATTATGAGATCATTCTATCCAATCCTCTCATTGTAAAAAGTATCGGAAACTCTGTTTTTATTACACTTGTTGGAACCTTTATCAATTTATTCTTTACTGCTTTATGTGCTTATGTATTAGCTCGAACAAATTTTGTAGGAAAAAAGATTGTCTTGATTTTCCTTATTGCCATCATGGTGTTTGAGCCATCGATGATTACAGAATATTTGTTAATGAAAGATTTGAATTTACTTAATACGTATGGATCATTGATTTTGTATAAAGCAATCAATGTTTATTACTTATTTATATTGATGAGGTTTTTCAAAGAAATACCAGAAAGTTTAATTGAAGCGGCTAGAATAGATGGTGCTGGTCACTTTCGCATTTTTACTCGCATTGTCCTGCCGTTATCAAAACCTGCATTAGCAACTCTTACGTTATTCTACGGTGTTTATCACTGGAATGAATACTTTCGGGCAACGATTTATATTACAGACCCGAATAAGTGGCCATTACAAGTGGTGCTACGACAATTTGTCGTGACACAGGATAATACGACGATGCTAGCAGGGATGAATTTATCACCAGAAATGCTTGCTAGTTTAGATTTTGCTTCCTTACAAGCAAGCACGATTATTATTGCGATTATTCCTTTATTACTACTATATCCTCTTATTCTCAAATACTTTACGAAAGGAACGATGGATGGTGGTGAAAAGGATTAATATTGCTTCAACTTTTATAGGAAGAAGCAATTTAACATCTAAGATAAACGAAACGATTTACCAATTTATTTAGGGGGTTTTAAGAGATGAAAAAGTTTAGCTTTTGGTTGATCGCTCTACTTGTAATGGGAGTGTTAGCTGCGTGTAGCGGAGACACAGATGAAGTAGCAGAAAAGCAAACGACTGAAGATGGTAAAACGATTATTAAAGTAGCGTTTAAGGATGAAGGACCATCGAATCCAGTAGCAGTTCAATATTATGAAAAATTAGCAGAAAACTTGAAAAAGGATAAGGACTTGGATGTTCAATTTGAATTAGTTGAAGTTGCACAAGGTGATTATGCAGAAAAGTTAAGCCTTTTATTAAATAGTGGAGAAATTCCTGATTTGATTTACTTCCAAGGTGGAGATCAACAAATTGCAAACCAAGATTTATTAGAGGATTTACGACCATATGTGGAAAAATCAGAGTATATAAAAGAGATTATGCAACCTCATAATGTTTCAAGGCTAGAAAACTATCCATATTTACTATGGGTGAAATCGATTGATTATAAAGTTCCAGTTGTGAGAAAAGACTTCTTAAGTGACTTAACTACATCAGATGCATTACTAGCAGATCCAACCGCTGAAAACTACAAAGCTTTCTTTAAAGAGTTGGTTGAAAGTGGAAAGGTTGATTATGCAACGACAGTAGCTGGTGACATTAGCGAATTAAACTTTATTTTTGATATGGCTTTCGGAATTAATCAAACATGGTTAAAGACTGACGATGGTTACGTCTTTAAAAAGGTATCTGAGCAGGAAAAAGAAAAGCTTGCATACTATCGTGAGTTATATGAAGAAGGACTTCTCGATTCACAATATTTAACAAAGCAATGGGATACGAAGGAAGATGCTTTTTATAATGGAGAAACAGGTGTCATTGTAGGAACAAATGGAAAAGTTATTGATTTCTATAATAGTAGAGCAAAAGAAGTAAATGGCGATGGAGCTGAATTAGCAATTCTACCTCCAGCAAAAGGGGAATACCAAGGTTTTGGGGCATCAGATATTACAAAAGAGTCTAGAGGTCTTGCCATCTCTGCTTTATCACCGAATAAGGAGCTTGTATTTGAGATATTAGACTATTTAGCAAGTCCTGCTGGACAACAATTTGACCGCCTTGGTTTCGAAGGAGATCATTACAATATTGTCGATGGTCAAATTGAGCTAACAGATAAATATTATGCAGAGTGGTATGCACGTTATTGGGAGCCAGTGGAAATGAATTTTGATACACCTTTAAGCGAGAAGACACCAATGTTAAGTGCACCAGCCATTGAATCTCAAGAATTAGCAAGCAGCTACTTTGCAGAGGATAATGCCTTTATCATTCCAGAAGAATATATTGCTCAATGGGATGCGATGGAAAACCTTTATAGAGAATACTCTGCTGATATCATTACAGGGAAATTATCAATTGATGCATTTGATGAATTTGTTCAAAAATGGAACGATGCTGGTGGGGAGGCTTTAACAGAGCTTGCAAATGAAACAATTAAGTAAGGAGTCGGTGATATGAATTTTAAAGAGAGAGTGAAAGGGGTAATCATTTCTACGGCACTAGGTGATGCACTTGGTGCCCCCGTTGAAAAATTAACCTATCAGGAAATCAAAGAACACTACGGTCGAGTAGAGTCATTAAGAACGAAATGGTATAAGGAAGACTTAGGCTATGATGTGAATAAGGGCAAAAAGCGAGGCAATGGGATTGTCACCGATGATACATTAATGACGATTGCCCTTTGCAATGTGTATAACATTGAGAAAAGACATATAGATGCCTATGATATGGCCAATGAATTCGTCAAAGAAATTGCTTTTCGAAAGCGATATATTCCTGAATTCGACCGAGAAGACATGATCATTGAACGCTTATTTTATCCTGAAAAGCATATCTTTCTTCGCCATACTCTCGCTAATTGTGAACCACGTGAAGGTGGATATGGCAATATGATCAATTGTGGAGCGGCGATGTATATTGCTCCTGTTGGAATGGTTAATGCGGGCAATCCAAAGGCTGCTTATGATGAAGCGATTCTATTTGCGATGGGTCATCAAACAAGCTATGGATTAGAAGCTGCAGGAGTACTTGCGGCCTGTGTTGCCAAAGCGTTTGAAGAAGATGTTACAGTTGAAGCGATTATTGAAACAGCGATCGAGCTTGCGAAGGATGGCACGAAAGAGGCCATTAGAGCAGTTATAGAAATTGCCAAAAGAGCTAAAAATGAAAACGCTTCAATAGATGATGCGGTATCAGCCTTTCATGAAGCGCTCAAGCCTTTTTCTCCAATGGGGGATGATGTATCAAGAAAAATCGAGAAAGTTGGGATTTCGTCTAACCACTATGCTCCAAGTAGACTTGGTTCGATTGAGGAACTTCCCCTTGCATTAGGGTTCATTCTTTACAATGACGGAGCCTACTACAAATCGATCTATGATGGCATCAATTCTGGAAGAGATACTGATTCAATTGGTGTCATGATTGGGGTTATTTTAGGAGCGATGTATGGAACTTCTGTCATTGCGAATGAGGATATCGAGTTATTACAATCTGCTAATCATTTAAACTTCAATGAACTTACTGAAAAGTTTTCTGAAACGGCAAAAATGATAATTGAAAATGATTTAGAGACGATGAAAAAAGTACAACAAATTCTTTTATAACTTGGGAGGTATTTCATGGAGATACCAAACGTTTACTTACAAAAGGTATATGCAGGATTTTTAGGGATGAACGCTGGTATCCGATTAGGTGCTCCCGTCGAACCAACTGAATGGACACCTGAGATGATACGTGATGTATACGGAGAAGTGAATGGATACTTGAAGGATTATAAAATATTTTCAGCGGATGATGATGCCAACGGTCCAGTCTTTTTTATCAGAGCGTTACTAGATGATGCGATCGATCGGGAACTTACACCACAGGATGTGGCCAATGCTTGGCTCAATTATTCAAGGGAAGGCATCGGCATGTTTTGGTGGGGCGGTGATGGAATCAGTACCGAGCATACAGCCTATTTAAACTTGCTAAGAGGGATTCCCTCCCCGAAGTCTGGGGCGGCAGAAACGAATGGCTTAATTATGGCAGAGCAAATTGGTGGGCAAATCTTTATTGATACTTGGGGCTGGTTGTGGCCGAATAATCCAACTAAAGCTGCAGATTATGCGGAAATTGCCGCAAGTGTCTCTCATGATAAAAACGGTCTTTATGGAGCCCGATTTATCGCTGCCTGTATTGCTAGCGCTTTCAGCAATAAAAATATCGCTAACATCATCGAAAGCGGCTTAGCTGAAATTCCTCCTGACTCAACCTATGCAAAAGTGGTTAGGGCCGTACAGGAATTTCACAAAAGTTATCCAGATGATTTCTGGAAATGTCGAGCCTATTTGGAGAAAGAATGGGGCTATGATAAATACACGGGTGTTTGCCATATCATTCCCAATGCAGGAGTTTGTGTTTTAGCTCTTTTGTATGGTGAAGGGGATCTATCACGAACCATTGAAATTGCTACTGCTTGCGGATGGGATACAGATTGCAATGCAGGTAATGTCGGTTCCATTGTAGGAACGATGGTCGGTCTTGAAGGGGTAGCAGCTAATTATCGAGTACCTATTAACGATACGATTGTGACATCAAGTGTTTCAGGATATTTGAATATTTTGGATATTCCTACCTTTGTTAAATCATTGGCATTGTTAAGTTATCGAGTACGAGAAGAAGTACCTCCACAATGGCTAATTAAAGGCTATAAAGAAGAGGAAGTATTCTTTGATTTTGTTCTTCCTGGAACGACCCATGGGATTCAAACAAACCTGCCTTTTAAAACCATTTTAAAAGCAAATGATGATATGGGTTTTAAGTCCCCTGGAAAGCTTGAAATTTTCATTGATCGGATGTATGAAGGTGATAAAAGTAGAGTATTCTATCAAACCTTTTACCGTCGGGAAGAGTTTAATGATGAGAAATATAAACCGACGTTTGCGCCAAAGGCGTATAGCGGTCAAACAGTTTCAATGAAATTATATTTAGAAAAGTATCAAGGGAGTGAAGTATTTATCACTCCTTATATTCGAAACACCTTTAGTAAAGAAATTGTAGAGCTGGAAAAAATTCGACTTAAGGAGAAAGATTGGCAAAAGATTGAATTCATCATTCCAGATACGGAAGGTTCGTTTGCAGATGAGGTAGGGTTTATTCTCGAAAGTCCTTCAACTTTAACTAATCGTTGCTTCGGAAAGCTTTTCTTAGATGAATTTCATATTTTCGGTTCACCGAGCTATGATATCAATTTCTCGAAACAAGCGATCGAGTTCAAAAGCGTGACTCCTTTTGCTCATCATCGTGGAAATTGGAGCTTGAATGACGGGAGTATGATCGTAGAAAGTGATACGGATTGTGCTTCCTTCACAGGTCATTATTATTCAAGGGATACTGAGATTCGTGGCACGCTGATCCCAACAAAAGGGCAACATCATGCGCTCGTCTTTCGTGCACAAGGTACTCAAAGGTATTATCAAGTTGGGTTCGATGGTGAAGGGAAAGTATCCCTTCACAGTCAAAACTTTGGTTTGCACTGTTTAAAAACGGTGGATTATGATTGGAAGCTAGGTAAACAGTATCTATTTGAAGTGGATGTTCGTGGCGATGAGATTGTATTCTCTATCGATGGAGAAAAAATACTGGCCCACACTGATTCAACGTGGTCACATGGTATGCTTGGAATCGCTCTTTCCCAACCGGGTAGCTGCATCATTAAAAAAGTGGAAGTGAGAGCGTAAGAGTCAGTTAATGGGTGATATCGTATACGAATCACCCATTGCTCTTCTATTTAACAAAGAAAAGGCGCCTGAAAATTATTTTTCACCTACATTAATCTGTGTTAACATACAAGTATTAAATGGGTTAGGAGACCAATCGTGAGTAGAAAAAAAGTAACAATAAGAGATATTGCAAGAGAATCTGGCGTTTCTATCGCAACGGTATCTCGATATATAAACAAGGTCAGTTATACAAGTCCTGAAACAGAAAAGAAAATTCAGAAGGTACTAGATAGGTTCGATTACACTCCAAATGCGATAGCTAGAGGATTAGCAAAACAGAAATCTCATACGATAGCATTTATTACCCCAGATATTACAAATCCCTTTTTTCCAGAACTCGTTAAATCGATTGAAAATGAAGCAAGAAAAATGAACTACAGTCTATTACTTATCAATACAAATGAGCAAGATTTACACACGATAGACTTTTGGAATAATTTCAAAAGTAGATATATTGATGGCTTTATTTTGGCAGAATCAGAATTGAATCATGATATACGTGGGTATTTGAACGAAATCAATATTCCTTTTGTCGGAATCGACCGGGCCGTATTTTCTGAAAAATATCACTCTGTAACAGTAAATAACCTTAAAGGTGCCCTTATGGCTGTTTCTCATTTAGTCGAAATCGGCTGTAAAAAGATTGCCCATATAAGTGGTCCGCAGACTCTTTATCCTGCCATTGAAAGGATGGATGGGTATAAAAAAGTGATGGAACAGATGAACTACGCTCCCATTATATATGAGGGAAAGTTTACATTAGAAAGTGGGGAAGAACAGACAGAAAAGCTTCTCCAAGATCATCCAGATATCGATGGGGTTTTCTATGCGAATGATTTAATGGCAATTGGGTCCCTAAAAGCATTTAAGAAACATCATATTGAGATTCCTGAAGAAGTAGCGATTCTTGGATTTGATGGGATTCAACTTACAGAGATTGTCTATCCAGAAATTAGTACAATTAAACAGCCTGTAGATAAAATAGGGGAGATTGCCACCAATCATTTAATCGCTTTAATTGAAAATCATGATCAACCGATAAAGGAAACGGTTCTACTAGATGTAGAATTAGTAAAAAGAAAATCGACAAAAAAACATTAAAAAACTTGGCTTGTTGCCAAGTTTTTTTTCGATTGCCTATTCATCCTGTCCCAAAAGCAAGCAAGCAAAATAAACGGTTGAGACTTGATGGTAGTCTTTAAGGTTAATACCTGTTTTCTCTGTAAATCGGTCTATGCGATATTGGAGGGTGTTGCGATGGATATACATCTTTTTTGCTGTGAGTGAGACGTTAAGGCTATTTTCGATAAATATTTTAATGGTTTTAAGGAGATCTGGTTCTTCCATAAAAAGGGAAAAATTTTCAATCAAGTTATGTTTGAGCTGATTTGACATTTGCTCTACTAGCATGACAGGAAATACCTTTTCAAAACGGTAAATTCGTTCTGAAGGTAGGGTTGCAATTCCTTCTTCAAACCAGTTTCTCTCCAATGTAAAGTGCTTTGGAAAAGCTTCATCGACTTCATAAGTCTTCCCGACGTACATGGACATTTGGATAAACAAATCGGACTCTAAATTTGAAATAATCGAGTCAATATCAACTTCTGCAGGGGAATCAGGACTCATTTCTTCTAAAATAACTCCACCTAATTCTTCGATCCAAACAATCGAAACATTTGAAATAAAAAAGTTTCGCAGTGCAGATTCCACTTCTAGCTTGTCCCATTCCAATTTCTTTATTTTAAAATGGAGCATACGTATAGCGCTATTTTTTGCCTGAAAAGGGATTTCCCCATTTGAAAGTAAGAAATCATGCCAACTTTGATTATGGGTTGGACGAGAAGCAGGGTCATATAAATGATACATCGTTTTTAAGATCGACAATTCCTTGCTTGAAATCTCATTCTTCGGTATGCCAAGCCAATCGTTACGATCATCAGTATGGAGCCAAAAGTAGTCCTCATATGTATGAAAATCAGGAGTAGATGAGAATAAAATGGACTGATCAAATAGTGTATGTAGTTTTTTAAACATGAAAACTCTCTCCTTTCCCATCTATACTCATCATAACATAGGGAAGGAGAGATGTTTATGGTTCTGTTGCATTTCGAAATCGTTCTGTTTTGTCCCAAATCGGATCTTCGTCAGAACGTTTTAATTTGATCTGATAATAGATTCCTCGAATAAGAAGCACGAGCCAAAGTTGAGCGTAGGTGAAGTACATGAAAAAGGATGTTAATAAATCGATAAACCTGATTTTTTTGTCCATCATTTGTGATGAAATAAGCTGGATGAAATAGATAAGCCATGATTCAAACCAGAGAACGAGTAATGGAACCGTTGCTGAAGTCTTAACCACCCCAATGAGTCCGAGCACAAACCAAACATCTGAAACGAGCAGAAAGAAGACAAAGCCAACATAGACGGCAAGTAATTGGACCGAATGAATAAAGTTTTTTCCTTTAAAATATACTGGATTCTTCAATGTCTTTTCAATTAAATACAGATTTCCTTGCATCCACCTTGTCCGTTGCTTGATCCACACACGAATCGTCTCCGGCTCCTGCTCCCAAGTTCGCGATTCAGGTACAATTGGCAGCAATCCACCTCTTTCTGTAAGAGAAAGAGTTAGGTCGGCGTCTTCTGCTAGTGCCTTTGGATCATAACCACCTGCTTCAAGAAGGGAAGAACGCCTAACAAGCATGTTTGTTCCTGTAAGAGAACCGAGTTGAAAAAGTTTCCAACGACCAGCTTGCATCGTCAGCTGGAAAACGGAAAACTCCAATGAAATCATTCTTGTCAGCATATTGGTACTTTCGTTGATGTTTTTAACGTAACCGACAGCTCCCACGGCCTTTGGCGTTCCTTCAGCGGCTTCAACAAGTATTCGAAGTGCTTCAGGATCTGGCTGATTATCTGCATCATATACACAAATATATTCGGACTGTGTGATTTTCAACCCGTAATTTAGGACACGAGATTTCCCACTTGGCTTATAGGGTGGCACATGAATGTGATAAATATGTTCATACATGGATGCATAGTAATCAGCAACTTCTCCAGTTTCATCCTTTGAATTATCATTAAGAAGATATATTTTTAACTCTCCAGGATATCGTATTTTGGTCATCGCAAATAAGGTGTCGGCAATGACCACTCCTTCGTTATGGGCAGGGATCAGAATGGCCACGCTCGGATACTTTTCCAGAGCGGGATGGGTTACTTTTTGTCCGCGAAAAATAACCCCTGCAATCGTTAAAATGGAGTAATACAAGAGGAGGAACCAAAAGCAAATCGAAATAATCGTTAATGTTATGGTCATGGAGTCTCCCCCTCTTTTTGCTGAGACCGTATTTGCCCTACGGCATCATCCCATGTTGCAGGAAGGGATTCTATCTTGAATTCAAACATGTTCTCTGAGAGTTCCTCTTTTTGCAGCTTTTCTTTGATTCGATTGATAACGATTTGTAGTCCTTGTTCATTGGTGTTGTTTAAAAAGATAATCATTTTTTTAGGATGGATTTGTCCGACTAAATCAAATTTAATGCGAATGGAAGCTAATAGTGCTTTCGTTAACTTTTCTCTCAATATTCTTTGCTTAAAAGCGACCTTTTCACGAATGGTCATATAAACGAGAAAGCCATTTTCCTTTCTACGTTTCATCCCAGTGTAAAGTATTTGCGCTTGCTCGATAAATTCATTAAACGTAAGGACTCCTGCATGTTCTTCATATTTCCTTAATAGTGCTAATTCTGTATTTAATGAATGAAGGACCTCTTGATTCCGTTGGATCGCATAGCCACTCATCCACGCCATTAAGCTTCCGAAAGAGAATAAAGCTTGAACGCCAATATTCATGCCTTGTTGCTTCATATCCCATTGCATAAACCATGAGATTCCCACATTGTAAAAAGCAATGATTAATATAAAAGTTATCAGTAGGGCAAAGGAGTACATGTTTCGAACGCTCATTGAAATAAGCCCGATAATCACCATGATGATGAGCATCGCGATATAATAGGGCATTGTTTCTAAAAAAAGAGCACCCATGATAATGGCGGCAAAGAGCCCTATATAAACAAAAATTTGATTGGTTAGTTTATGCATTGGTAACCCTCATTTTATTCGATTTATAAGCTTTCAAATGGTACAATTTAATTAATCATTAGTATGGTCATCGCTTCGAACGTTGATGTTGGTAGTTTTCAACAAAAAAGACGACTCATCACTTTCTAAGATTAAGAAAGCAATGAATCGTCCTTTTAGAAAATATTTATAATGCGAAAACATGATTATCAATCGTTTTGACAATTTGACGGGAACGAATCCAGTCATCCGTAGCAATATCTGGATTATAAAAATAAATTGCATTGTTTAAACGGTCTGAGCTTGTTGTAGCTTCTTCAACTGATTTTATCGCTTCTTCTGATGCTGGCTTGTCAATCTCACTATTTTGAACAGGAGAAAAAGCGTAAGCATTGCCAACCTTTTCATAAATGACATCCGAAATACTGTCTGGGAATTCACTTGAATCGACTCGATTTAATACGACTGTAGCGACAGCAACCTTGCCTTCATACGATTCGCCTTTTGCTTCAGCTTCGACTAAGCGAGCAAGCAAGTCCTTATCTTCAGGAGAAATTTGTTTTCCGAATGTTTCTTTTAAAATCTCTTCATTAACTGGTTTATCAGGATTTTCGAATGCTGGAGCATCCGGTTCCTTCGCAAATGTAACGCCACTTTGAGTTCCAATAAATACAAGAGTAGCAACAGTTGCTGCTACAAGCTTCTTATAGATGTTATTCATGCTGCTACCTCCTTTTTTCACGACCTACTAACTTTAACATAGCCAGTCCTTCATTTTTAAGAACAGGAGGATGACATTTCTTCTTATTTTGATAAAAAAGATTTCACTTTCAATAGAAATATGACAAATGACCCGACATATAGTCATAATGGAGACAATTTTTATAGAAAGGAGGTAGAAAGTTCCAAAAATGTTCTTTTTGCCTGGTTTGTACATTTAAAACAAGCAAATAGACCTAGAAATACTCACAAAGTCGAAAGCGAGAACGCTACTTTTCTCATATAGTCCTTTGCCAAAATATCATGGTAGAGTAAGGAATAGTCTTAAACATTCGAGTCAATTGACTTTGTTATAAAAAAATACATTCTTCGGAGGATGCTATGAGTTTAGAAGATATGTTAAAGAGCAAGCAATACTTTGAACAATTTCTAAGTGAATATAAATATGAAAACCCCATGGAAGTTCTAGGCGAGCTTTTGATGGAAGAACAACAGAAGGAGACACCTGAATTATCGGATATTCGCTATGCACAAGGGGAACTTTATTATCATTATAAAGATTTTGAAGCGGCCATTTATAAATGGGAAAATGTTAATCATGAGTTAACCTCTTGGGCAAAAAAAAATATGGCGGATGCCTATGTTGAGCTAGGCTTATATTCAGAGGGAGAAAAGCTCTATACGTCGATCGTGACAGATTCTCTCGTTCTCAATTCAGAAATCGGCTTACAGCTATTTTCTCTATATACAAAGCTTGGTAATCTGGAAAAGGCAGATCATATTATAAAATGGGTTGTTTCAATCAATCCAGATTATCCTGAAGTGACGGAAATTGCCAGAGGATTTTATGAAGAGAATCAGGATTGGAAGAGTGCTGTTGAACTAGCCGTTCAAGAGGGGAAGAGGCAAAAGTCAGTTCAATGGTTTTCAATGTTAAATTCGTATGTCGTTGAGGGTCATACGAAAGATTTACAACCAGAATATTTTGAGGATAGCTTACTCGTTTTAAAAGGATTTAATCAAATTCATTTCGAACAATTACTTTCTTCTTTATGGAAAAGGTATGAGATCAATGGTGAATTTTTAGTCTGGGTAAGCAGTGTAAATCACCTATTTAATCAAATGGAAGTGGGAGAACAGGAAGAGTGGCATGAAACGAAGCAGCTATTCCGAGAAGTTTTCTTTTCCTTGATTAATGGTAAATACTTAATTAAAGACATCGAAAACCTTATTCCGAATTTTTTCGAAAATTGGCTAAGAGTCGCAGATTCTGGAGATATTCCACTTGTATATGGGGGAATATTAGCATGGAATGATTATTTCCCTTCATCTTTAGATAGGGAAATGGTTGAGACAGCGGAATCCTATATTAGTCGTGAACCAGTTTCTACTAGTTCGATGGAAGAGAGCGTAAAGCTTCTATTTGATATTATCTATTGGGGTGAAGAAGAATCCATCACCATGTCCGAACTACTCCAGTGGAATGGAAGAACGTTACAATTCGAAAAGGAAGACGATGTTAAGAAGTTTTTACAGGACTTTGATGAAGTAGAACGTTATGAAATCTTATTACAATTCATTCGTAAATTGTTGGATAAGTTATTAGAAAAGAAGGAAGAGCAAAAACAACAGCTACAAAACAATATTAATTGGCATAAAGAAATCCTTTCAAAGTTAAATGGAGCTGTTCATCAACTGGATGACCTGAAATTTGGTAAAAATAAAGTGATTAAGAAGTCATTTGCGATGAATAAAGAGGACATAAAAGAAACACTTCAGTCTAAGATACCGGAAATTTTAAAGAGTTGCTCAGACTTGGTGACGGAAGAAAGCGACTTTAAGAAGCTCCATATCGATATCAATGATGCAATGAACGAAAGAGTGCAGCAATATTTGTATGAGACAGTTCAGCCTTTATTCAAAAAGAAGTTTCAGAGCTGGGTGAAGAAATCAGAACTTGAATTTATTGAGAGCAAGAAATTTTTGGAAGAGATGACAGATGGATTGAACCAATTAGTAGGGGAAGAATTACTGAAAATGGAATGTGATTTTCAAGTCCTTAATGATTGGAAGCGTGACATGGAGCGGATGACAAATTTTGTCGCATATGAGAGAGAAAATTTCTTTTTGCGATTCACTCCATCGCAATTTTTACTAAAAAGTGCTGGTAAGCTATTAGGTGGACTTTCTCAAAACAAAGGGTTTTTAGCAAACCAATATAAAAAGCATATTGAAAATGAAGATTTTCAAGAAGTACCAAAAATTATTGTAAACCGATTTTTACAACAGCTAGAAATATTTGAACGTTCGTTGGATCGGGATATTGCCATGTTCTTTCAAAATCCAATTCATGTGTTGCAGACGACTGTTGAGCAAATGGAAAATGGCAAGGAACAATACGAACAAGAGCTGCAGTCCCTTAAATCCAATCCGGAAAAATTCTATGATCCAATGATTTTGTTCCAAATTCGACATCGTCAATTTGAATGGCTAAATATGGGAAGCTTTGTACAAACCGAAAGTTGAAAAGAAAAAGGATAGACTGGATACTTGAATCCGGCCTATCCTCTTTGTTGTGAATTATTTTGGTTCATCAGCAAGCAAGCGGTCTTGGTTTTCCTTTACACTTTGTATTAATACAGTATTATTTTGCATCTCAAATACTTTTATAGACTGTTCCAATGATTGCCTTGCTTCATTATATTTTCCTAGTCTTGCAAGATTCTCCCCACGCTGATAGAGGAATTCACCAAATATATAGAGAGTTTCTGATTTATTACAGAGTTTTATCCCTTTTTCACAATAGGTTAGCGACTCTTCGAACTTTTCAATATCTGTTAGTAATTGAGACAATCCGAATAAAAGTCTGATTTCAATGGCAGCACTGCTTAATTTTGGTACCTCTTTTATTTTATCTAAAGCCTCTCTGAACATTTGCTCAGCTTCTTCATACAAACCAGTTTCTCTTTTAATTGCCGCAATACTATTTAATATTTCAATTTCCTGTTCAGTAAAATAGAATTTATCATGGGTTATTCGTAGTGCCTCATTTAAGATATCAAGAGCCGTATTTGAATCTTTTGCTATGTAATGTACGCAGATGGCCTCATGCCACAGAATGAATTGTAAGTTTTCCTTATCTTGATAATAGGGGTGTTTTTTCTCAGAAATCACAGTAGGGTATAAATTGACATAGTCTCGCTTTCGTATTAATTGACGTATATATTTTTTACTATCAGCGATATAGTCTACTTTATGCGATTCTTGGATTTCGAAAAAATAATTCATGTCTACGCCTAATTTTGTCGCAATCTGATTTAGAAGCATTGCAGAGGGGTTATAATTATTTTTCTCAATATTAGAGATTTGCGCTTGATTACATATGCCGGAAGCTAGTTCCTTCTGACTTAACCCAACTGCTTGTCTAAGTTCTTTAATCGCTTGACCAAGGCTAAACACTTTCAAATCTTACACCTCTTAAAATAATCTACTAATTGTCTCCTAATAATTCAATTTCATTTTCTTTCACTAGCTTAACATATAATACATTGTCTTGGAGTTGATAGATGAGACACGCTTTATTAAATGCTTGCTTTGCTTTGCTTATTTTACCCAATTTAGCATGGTTTTCACCGGATTGATATTGAAAATTTCCTAAGAGATACAAAGTTTCCATTTCATCACAAAGGTTAATGCCTTTTTGGCATAGTTTAATCGATTCCTCAAATCTTTCCGTTTCCGTATATAATTGAGCTAATCCAAATAATCTTCTAAGCTCGATTGTGTTATCTGTTAATTTAGGGATATGCTTCAAAAGTTTGTACACTTTCTTGAAATTCGCTTCAGATTCGTCATACATCTTTAATTCCTTTTGTAATACTGCGAGACTGTTTATGAGTTGAATATCAATTTCTTTATAAAATTCATCTTTTTGATATGGATTAATCTGAAGTCCCTTTTTTAATAGTTTAACTGCTTCTCTGGATTCATTTTGCACGTAATGAAGACAAATCGCTTCATGCCAGATAAGGAATTTTAAATTTTCTCCATCTTGAAAGAGAGGATTTCTTTTTGTTTTTATTATTAGCTTTTGAAGTTCACTATATTTTTTTTGTTTCTTTAAATTCCAAACTTGATCCTTAATTTGATTAATAAATTCTAATGTATGTGATTGCTGTATTTCGAAAAAATAATTCATGTCCACACCGAGCTTTTTCGAAATTTCATTGAGAATGAGTGCAGAAGGAATTTCATCATTTTTTTCTATTTTGCTAATTTGTGCCTGAGAACATATGCCTGAGGCTAGTTCTTTTTGACTTAAACCAGCTCTTTTTCGTATATTCTTCAGAGATTCTCCAAAAGGCATAAACTCCATTATAGAGCCCCCTATCATTTCGAACGAATAAATGTTCTACCTAAAATATTATATTAAAAAAGTTGTTTTGGCCAAAAATTAATAATTGAACATACAAAGAATATTTCTCTTTTTGAGCCTATTCTATCATAAGAATAAGAGATTTCGTAGTTTCTTTGAACTAACTAAAGTAATGAAATCAATAAATTGTATTAAGGAAAAATTTACAAAATAATGACATTTGTCTTAATTTCCTTTTTTGAAACTATACGTGTGCTATGATGATATCAATTAATAGCTATAAATTAGGGAGTATATTTCTCCTTATTTTTATCAATTATATTGTGAAATATTGAGCAAACTATTAGAGGAGGAAGAAAAAATGAGTATTTATTATGTACCAAGCACCAATTTAATGGGAAGAGGTTGCCTTAAAGAGCTTGCGCCACTTGTTAAAGATTTGGGGTACAAAAAAGCCCTGGTTGTTACGGATAAGTATCTGAACCAATCAGGAATCGCGGGAAAAGTGTTAGCAGAATTGGATGCTATTAAGCTTGAATATTTCATTTTTGACGATGTTAAACCAAATCCGACAATTGAAAATGTGTATGCTGGCCATGATGTGTTAAGAACCCAAGAATGTGATTTTATCATATCAATTGGTGGTGGCTCTCCACAGGATGCAGCAAAAGCGATTGGCTTATATGCAACCAATGGGGGAGATTTACGAGAATACGAAGGAGTAGGGAAAACAAAATTCAAATCATTGCCAATCGTGGCAGTTAATACGACAGCAGGAACTTCAAGTGAATTTACAATAAACTATGTTATTACTGATAAAGAAAGAGAAATTAAAATGGTCATGGTCGATAAAAATAGCCTAGTTACAATTTCGGTAAATGACCCAGAGTTAATGGTTGATAAACCAGCGGAATTAACCGCAGCTACAGGGATGGATGCTTTAACTCATGCCATTGAGGCAATTGTAACGCCAGGTGCATATGCGGTAACCGATGCTACGGCATTGGCAGCAGTAGAAATGGTCTTTAACTATCTCCCAAGAGCAGTAAAGAATGGACATGATATTGAAGCTAGAGAACAAATGGCATACGTCATGTTCCTTGGTGGAATCGCCTTTAATAATGCAGGACTTGGTTTTGTTCATGCAATGGCTCACCAGCTCGGTGGAGTCTATGACTTACCACATGGTGTATGTAATGCCATGCTCTTACCAATTGTAGAAAGGGAAAATGCAAAGCGTGACCCAAGAAAATTCAGAGCCATAGCAAAAGCAATTGGTATTGATATAAATGAAAAAACAGATGAACAATGTGCGACTGAAGTTATCGAAGCAATTAAACAATTATCAATCGAAGTGGGGATTCCAAGTAAACTATTTGAACTAGGTGTTACAGAAGTAGACTTAGACAAGCTCGCTGATAATTCTTTAAATGATGCTTGTGCGCCAGGGAATCCATTCCAGCCAACGAAAGAAGAAGTCATCTCTATGTTTAAGGAAATATTATAATCCTTCTATCAATACTTATTTGAAAAGAACGGGCTTCGGCTCGTTTTTTTGTACTAACGTACTATTGGTTATCATTATAGAAAAGATAAAAGAATGGACCGAAATTGGAAAAAGAAGATTAAGGAAGACTTTTATCAACGATCAAAATAAAGAAGAGGACACCTTCGCTGGTGTCCTCTAGTTGATTAATTCCGAATTAAGTAATCAAATGCGCCTAATGCGGCAGTTGCACCTGAACCCATCGAAATAATAATTTGTTTATATGCACTATCTGTACAGTCTCCTGCAGCAAATACACCAGGAATACTTGATGAGCCGTGCTTATCGACGACAATTTCACCCATACGTGTGCGTTCAATTGTGCCATCTAACCACTCTGTATTCGGAACTAGACCGATTTGGACGAAGACACCCTCAAGTTCAACATGATGAATTTCTCCTGTCTCCCGATCTTTATATGAAATTCCGTTTACTTTATCCGTTCCCGTAATTTCAGTCGTTTGAGCATTTTTGATGACCGTTGCATTTGCTAAACTATTTAATCGTTCTTGAAGGACGGAGTCCGCTTTAAGTTCTGGAGCAAATTCAATGACGGTGACATGCTTCACAATGCCCGCTAAATCTATCGCAGCTTCGATGCCAGAATTGCCACCGCCAATTACGGCTACATGTTTCCCTTCAAATAACGGACCGTCACAGTGTGGGCAATAGGCGACACCTTTATTTTTGAACTCCAGTTCTCCTGGCACGCCGACATTACGCCAGCGGGCACCTGTTGAAAGGATGACCGTTTTACTTTTTAAGACGGCACCATTTTCAAGTTCAACCTCAATCAGATCCTTTTTCTCCAAACGCTTCGCACGTTGAAGGTTCATAATATCAATGTTTTCATGTGTTTTTACATGCTCTTCGAGACTTGCCGCAAGCTTAGGGCCTTCGGTGTACTTCACACTTATAAAATTTTCGATTCCAAGGGTATCCAAAATCTGACCACCGAAACGTTCAGCTACGATACCAGTACGAATTCCTTTACGTGCGGCATACACAGCGGCACTTGCACCTGCTGGTCCACCACCAACGACTAGAACATCATAGGGTTCTTTGTCGGAAAGCTCAGAAGCATCAGGACCACTGCCCATTTTCGCTAAGATTT
Source organism: Robertmurraya phoenicis (assembly GCF_047302285.1). Classification (GTDB taxonomy): domain Bacteria; phylum Bacillota; class Bacilli; order Bacillales; family Cytobacillaceae; genus Robertmurraya. Next base: position 2,507,450 of record NZ_CP154845.1, on the reverse strand, counting down.
CCTCAAGGGACATACGACCACTTCCGAATGATTCTCCATTAAGGAAAACAGTAGGAACGGCCATAATCTCTTTACGGTCCACTTCGTCTTTAAAAGCGGCTCCATCAATCATCGAATGGGAGATGCCAGGATTTAAAACAGCGATCACATTCAGTGCCTGAACAACATCAGGACAGTTATGGCAGCTTAAGCTAATATAAGACTCAAAGTGATAACTTCCTTTAATGTTCTTCACTTGATCGATGATTTTCGGATCCACTTTAGGAGCTCGTCCACTTACTTGAAGGAGAGCAAGCACTAAAGAGGTAAATTCATGACCAAGAGGAACACCAGCAAAAACAATGCCAGAATCTTCACCGATTCGATTCACACTAAAGCTAGGGGTTCTTTCTAATGTTGTTTTCTCCACTTTAATATGGGAAGACATCGTCGCTAATTCATCGACTAAAGCGAGCATATCACGGGAAACTGGATCATCTCCAGCACTCACTTTAAGAAGAATGTCTCCCTCCATCATCTGAAGATATTGGGCTAATTGTGCTTTTATATCTGCATCTAATAACATCGATTAAACTCCTTAAATCTTTCCTACAAGATCAAGACTTGGTTTAAGTGTTTCTCCGCCTTCTTGCCATTTAGCTGGGCAAACTTCACCTGGATTGTTACGTACATATTGAGCGGCTTTAATTTTGTTCACAAGTGTGCTCGCATCACGACCGATGCCATCTGCATTGATTTCAACGGTTTGAACAATCCCATCTGGATCGATAATGAATGTTCCACGTTGAGCAAGACCTGCTTCTTCATCTAACACTTCAAAGTTACGAGAAATTTTTTGAGACGGATCGCCAATCATAATGTACTCAATTTTTCCAATCGCTTCAGAATGATCATGCCATGCTTTGTGCGTGAAATGAGTATCTGTTGAAACAGAGTATACTTCAACGCCAAGATCCTTTAATGTTGCATATTCATTTTGAAGATCTTCAAGCTCAGTAGGGCAAACGAATGTGAAATCTGCTGGATAAAAGCAAACAACACTCCATTTCCCTTTAAAGTTTTCTTCGCTTACTGTGATGAAATCTCCGTTGTGATACGCTTGTGCTGTGAATGGTAATACTTCTTTTCCAATTAAAGACATTTTAATTTTCCTCCAATATGTAATTATTTTGAATGATTATTAGTTACAAATTATAACCAATTCATTATGTAAATCATTATTTGGTTATAATTATTCTAATTCAAAGTGCTATTATTAAATACATTGTTGTACTTTGTCAAGCCTCATCTTGACACTCTAAAGTTCAACCACAAAGACAACACTATTATCGACGGTTTGTTCAGGAAACATACTTCTCGAATAAAAAAATAATTCATCATCTGTGTAACATATAAATATTTTTCTAGTCTAATAATTTACTGTTGTAAAATTGCATCATTTGCACTTATTAATGAAAGCGCTTTAATATCCGCGGTTTGATTTACCTAGTATTTTCTTCAAATTCTCGGTTTTACTTATACTAATAGTAAATAAATATTTTAATCTATCAAAAATTCTGATAAACTATCATTAAATAATAATTTATCCAGAATTGATGTGAGGAGAGAAAGAACTCATCGTTTCTGCGAATATAGGAGTCAGATAAAAATGAGCTACGGAGAAAAGAAAACAGACGTGATCTTAATTGGTGCTGGAATTATGAGTGCAACACTGGGAACCATTTTAAAAGAATTAGCACCAGAGTGGAACATTACCGTATTTGAAAAGCTTGCAGCAGCAGGCGAGGAAAGCTCTAATGAATGGAATAATGCAGGGACTGGCCATGCCGCATTATGTGAATTAAACTACACAGTTGAAAAGCCTGATGGCACCATTGATATCAGCAAAGCGATTAAGATTAATGAACAATTTAGAATTTCCATGCAGTTTTGGACGTACCTCGTCAAAAAGGGGTTAATACATAATCCGAAAGACTTCATCCGAGCATTACCCCATATGAGTTTTGTGCAAGGGGAAGAAAACGTTTCATTTTTACAAAAACGTTTTGAAGCGCTATCAAACCAACCTCTTTTCCAAGGGATGGAATTTTCAGAGGATCCTGAGAAACTTAAAAGTTGGGTTCCAGTTATCATGGAAGAGCGTGAAATAAATGAACCAATTGCGGCAACGAAAATCGATTCAGGCACGGATGTTAACTTCGGTGCTTTAACGCGAATACTGTTTGACCATTTAAAGAATCAAAACGTCCAATTAAACTATCATCATACTGTGAAAGACATCAATCGTACGAGTGATGGCAAGTGGGATTTGATAGTAAGAAATGATGAGAAAGGCTCTGTTGAACATCATATTGCCAACTTTGTTTTCATCGGTGGTGGGGGAGGAAGCCTTCATTTATTACAGAAATCTGGGATTCCAGAAGGAAAAGGAATAGGTGGATTTCCTGTAAGCGGATTATTTATGGTTTGTCATAACCCAGAGGTGGTTGAAAAACATCATGCAAAGGTGTATGGGAAGGCAAAGGTCGGTGCTCCGCCAATGTCTGTTCCTCATTTAGACACACGCTTTATCGATAATAAGAAATCATTGCTATTTGGACCATTTGCCGGTTTCTCACCAAAGTTCTTAAAAACAGGTTCCGTGTTTGATTTAATTACTTCGATTAAACCCAATAATCTTATAACAATGCTTGCTGCTGGAATGAAAGAAATTCCTTTGACTAAGTATTTAATTCAGCAAGTGCTGTTAACGAAAGAGCAGCGGATGGAAGAACTACGTGAATTTATCCCGAATGCAAAATCTGAAGACTGGGATCTAATCGTTGCAGGTCAACGTGTACAAGTAATTAAAGAAACAGAAGCTGGCGGCAAAGGGACTCTACAATTTGGTACAGAGGTCATCCATGCTAAAGACGGATCTATTGCGGCTCTTTTAGGTGCTTCTCCAGGTGCATCTACAGCTGTTCATGTTATGCTTGAAGTCATCACGAAATGTTTTCCTGATTTTAAAGATAGATGGGACGAAAAAATCAAGGAAATGATTCCATCCTATGGAAAGTTATTAGTAGAGGATGCGAGATTGCTACAAGAGATTCATGATTCAACGACGGAAGCTCTAGGATTAGTGGAAAAGAAAGAGCTAAAAATAAAAATTGAAGACCGAGAGCTGCAGGAAGTTTGACAGCCATTAAAAATAAGAGAAAAGACAGGAAGTATTTAAAGACGGCTTTCTGTCTTTTTATTTTGTTATCTTTGCCACTAAGTGATGTTCAGATAAATTTAATAGGTGAGTGCTAATTGACTGAAATTTCCCCATTCTTCTTTTTAATATAAAAATGAAGGAGGAAAAGCCCTCCTGGCGAGAGAAAGTATTGCATATACGGAGAAATTCTTTGTCCGGTTGAAAAAGATAGAATTTATTTTTAAAGAAAAGAGGATTAAATTAATAATCACAAGAATCTTTTAGGGTTTAGGTGCTTAAGGATCTTTACTTAAAAATTTCATTCTAGCAAATTTATGTTGAACAATCTATTTAAAATGTTTCAGCTTAATGTAAAGTAACGAGGTGAAGGGTTTGTCTGAAAAGAGAAGTATAGTAGTTGTTTCTTATATGAAAAATACATTACATACACTATTAAAACAATTAAATGAGATAGGATTAATGGAGCATTTTGACTTTGAAGGTGCTACGGTTGATCAGTTAGAAACCTCAATTATCAAAAGAAATTCGCTTGTGCTTGTTTCCAGTGAAATTGTTTACACAATGGTTAAGCCATATCTCGATGAAGAAACACCGTATATCATTACAACAAGAACCATTAATTATGCGAATTTACGAGAAATACTAGAGATTCCTAAAGGAACAAGAGCGTACTTAGTAAGCGATTTAAAACAGTCAGCTGAAGAGACGATAAGTATTTTAGAAGAGACTGGGATTGAACTTGATCTTGTTCCGTATTATCCACAAAAAAGAGCAGATGAAAGTATTAGTATTGCCATTACACCTGGTGAACCACAATTTGTTCCTAAAACTGTAACGAAAACGATTAATATTGGAAGTAGATTAGTTGATATTTCTACGCTTATTGAAATATTTAACTTTTTTCGAATATCTCCTTTTTCAGCTAAAGCTCACCTTTCAGCTAGATTTATGCAGTCAGTAATCCACTTTTCTAAAGAGTTAAGCAATGAAATATTTCGTTCGACTCTTCTGCGGAAAAGTCTAGACAGCATTGTTCAAAATATTGATGATGCTGTGTTGGTTTATAATAATGAAAATGAGATTGAAGTATTAAATAAAGCAGCGATGGACTATTTGAATCTATCTTCACAAGTGCAGAAGCAAAATATTAATATTATGAATCCACTTTATTATCAGGCGATAAAAAATCTGTCAGTTGGACAGGAAAACTTTGTTGAAATTAATGATATTACTTTTTACATGAGAAAGAAAAGAATTATGGTTGATGATCAAATCTATTCAACACTAATTATTTTTCGTGAAGCAAGGGACTATCAAAAAATCGAACATGATTTCCGTTTTAAGGCTAAGCAAAAAAATAGTATGGCAAGATACCGTTTTGATGATATTAAAACGGCAAGTGTTCCAGTATTAGAAATGATAAAGGTTGCAGGTAGACTAGCAAAAAGTGATTCAACGATCTTGATATTAGGTGAAACAGGGACAGGAAAAGAGGTTCTTGCGCAGGCAATTCATCAAGCATCTCCAAGAAAATACGAAACGTTTGTGGGTGTCAATTTTGCGGCTATTTCCGAAAGTTTAATGGAGAGTGAGTTGTTTGGCTATGAACCGGGTTCCTTTACTGGTGCTCGCAAAAGAGGACATATTGGATTATTTGAGCAAGCTCATCTTGGCAGTATTTTCTTAGATGAAATAGGGGATGCGGCACCTGTCATTCAAAATCGATTACTACGAGTCCTTCAAGAAAGACAAATTATGAGAGTTGGTGGCGATATGATAATTCCTCTTGATGTTAGAGTAATCGCTGCTACGAATAAGAATTTAAAGAAACTTATAGAAGAAGGTCTTTTTCGTGAAGACCTTTATTATCGACTTAATGTCCTGCCACTAAAGCTTTTGCCACTTAGAGAAAGAAAAAAAGATATTTCTCTTCTAATTCATTTATTCTCAAAGGAATTTCAAGAAAAGCTTGGAAGAGAGCCGTTTGTGTTTACAAAGGAAGCACTAACTCACTGTGAAAATTATTATTGGCCTGGAAATGTTCGTGAACTTCGAAATGTGGTTGAATATGTCGCTCATATAAGTGGAGAAAAAGTATATAAAGAGGAGCTCCCTATTAACGATGATGGACTAGTAACTTTCGATTCTATTGAAAATAACAGAGAATTGGAAACGATAAAAAACGAATTAATCGAAAAAGGTTTTATTCAAGAAGTTTTAATGATACTAAAATATTTAAACGAAACTCATGTGATGTCTGCTGGACGCATTTCTTTGCTAAATCATTTATTAGAGGAAGGGTATGTGTTTTCGGAGCAACAATTACGTTATCGATTGAAGATTTTGCATGATTATGGCTTGATTATAACTCAAAGAGGACGCGGTGGAAGTCAAATAACTGATAAAGGAACGAAATTTATTGAAGGGAACGAAACTTTTCTATAATAATAGGGCAAGAAAGTTCCTGAACAATCGACAAACAGATTGATCTACGAGAGTTATTTGAGACAGATCAAAACAGTCAGCTTCTCCTAAAATTAAAAGAAAAACGGGAAGCTGACCAGTATGAGGTGTTAAATATTTGCTAATTGATGTATCGCTTTTGCATAAATGACAGTTGCTTTCATCAAATCATTAATTTCAATATATTCATCGATTTGATGGGCGGTATTTTTCTTTCCTGGGAAGACAGCTCCATATGCAACTCCGTTTTCAATAAATCGAGCATAGGTAGCTCCTCCAGTTGTGAGAAGATTTGCTTTTTCACCAGTTTCTAATTCATATGCCTCTTGTAATATTTTGATAATTGGCTCGTCCTTATCAACATAATGAGGTTTTTTCTCTCTTACTTCTTCGATTTCTAAATTGTAGTCTGTAATTGCTTCAGTAATTCTCTCAATTGTCCGTAAATAAGGTGTTTCAACTGGACAGCGAATATTTAATGATAGGTGTGCTTCATCTTTAGCTGAGTAACGAAAAATGCCTGCATTAACAGTTAATGGTCCAGTTACTTCATCCGAAAAATTAATACCAAGCTTCTCACCAAAAGGATCTTCTGCAATTCGTTCTGATATAAATTGAATAAAGGGGTTTTTAGGGACTACGTTCACTAAAAAGGAAGCTAGTTTAGTACCTGCGTTGATTCCATTATTAGGCTCCATTCCATGAGCTGATTTCCCTTTTACCTTTAATAGAAGGGAATGTGACGATCTATCAGTAGAGAATGTTATGTTTTCCTTAAGGCAATACTCCGTAAAACTATCGGTTAATTCATCTAAATTATTTCCTCCAATTGATGCTTCAGCATGATCAGGAACCATATTCCCTTTTTCACCTGAGTAAAAGGAATGTAATTGATATTTATCATTGGAATCCTTTATATCTTTTAACCGAAGTAGGACATTAATTTGTCCTTTTTCTGCATGAATGATGGGAAACATTGCATCTGGTGCAAATCCGGTTAATGCAGGGGGTTCAAGCTTCACATATTTCTTCATACAAGACATACCACTTTCTTCGTCTGTTCCAAAAATAATTCTGACACGATGCTTCAAAGGTAGCCTACTTTCTTTAATCATTTTGATGGCATAATAAGCAGCCAATGTCGGTCCCTTATCATCAATGGCGCCCCTAGCAAAAAGTTTTCCATCTTTTATTACTGGTTTAAATGGGTCTGATTCCCAGTTTCCAGTTGCAGGAACAACATCAAGATGACATAGAACCGCGATATATTGAGAAGCATTTTCAGGTCCAATCTCAGCATAACCAACAAAACCATCCATATTTTTCGTCCGAAAACCATCTTTTTCTGCTAGTTGAAGCATGAACTCTAGTGCCTCTTTAATATTTTCTCCCATAGGAGCTAAATCCGATTTTGATGATAAATCTTTGACACTTTTAATCGATAATAATTTTGATAAATCTTCTAGTAGCAAATCTTCATTTTCTATGATTTTTGCTCTCCAATTCAAATAAATCCCTCCTTCTATAAAATTGTACATGCAAGATATATACCAAATGCTTTCATGACGATTATCTTGAATTTTTTAATTCACAAACAACCTATTATCACTGATTTATGTATTAATTGGTTAATGTGGTTACCCATATAATTAGATTATTTTTAGAATTTTCACGAATTTTGTCATTGTATAGTTGGAAAAAAGAACTGAATGAATATATTTATAAAAAAATTGCTTTCATTTAATAGAAAGAAAGAATGTATACTGTTTTATCAGAAATCAAAGCTCTGTAAATAACAGTTGTTTTTTACAAAAATATAATATTTACGTAATATTGGCACAATACTTGCAATTAAAATAATTGTTACAAAAAATAGATGGAGGTAGAAATGAATGAGAAAAGAATGGAGTAAAATGTTGGTTCTCATGTTCCTAGGTTTTGTTGTTTTTCTAGGTGGATGTAATTTCAGTGGGAGCTCATCTGAACCAACTAACAAAACAGATGAGGGAAATAATGCTCAAGAAAGCGGAGAAAGTACTACTGATAATATTTTAAAAATAAGTCTGGACAACGACATCCCAGATTTAAACCAAGTCAAAACAACAGATGGAATTTCGTTTAGTATATTAAATAACGTCATGGAGGGTCTTTTCCGTTTAGATGAAAATAATGAGCCTCAGCCTGCGATGGCTGAAAGTTATGAAAGATCAGATGATGGATTAACCTACACATTTACTTTAAAAGATGGAATTAAGTGGAGCAATGGTGAACCAGTAACAGCAAATGATTTTAAATATTCTTGGCTTCGAGCAATGCATCCTGATACTGCTGGTTCTTACGCATTTATATTAGCTGATTATATTAAAGGCGGAGCCGAATATGCTGCAGGTGAGGCAGATGCTGATTCAGTTTCTATTGAAGTAGTAGATGAAAAAACATTAGTGGTCGACCTTGTACAACCAACACCATTCTTTGTTGGACTTACCGCTTTTGTTACGTATTTTCCATTAAATGAGAAATTCGTTGAAGAAAAAGCAGGAGATTTTGCCTTAAACTATGACTCTATTCTATACAATGGTCCATATGTATTAACATCTTATGACCAAGCACAAGGTGTAGAAATGGAAAAAAATCCAGAGTACTGGGATAAAGACAACGTTTCAATTGTAAAGGTGAGTATGAAAGTTATTAAAGAAACTAGTACGGCTCTAAATTTATATGAAGCCGGTGACTTAGATAAAGTATACCTTGCCTCTGCAGATGTTGATGCTTACAAAGATAGTCCGGAATTTCAAACAGAAACAGAATTTAGAACTTACTTTATTCAATTTAATGAAGCAAAAGAACCATTTAATAATGATAATATTCGTAAAGCTCTTCAGTTAGCATACGATCCACAAATCTTAACCGATGTTATTTTAAATAACGGCTCTGAACCAGCATATGGACTTATTGCTACTGATATGGCTGGTGTTGATGGAAAATCATTTAGAGAACTTCAAGGTGATGTCATTAAGCCTGATATTGAAAAAGCAAAAGAGTATTGGGCTAAGGGTGTTGAGGAGTTAGGAACAACTCCACAAATCGAATTACTTACTGCGGATGACACGATTTCGAAGGATACGGGTACATTTCTGCAAAGTGAATATAAAAAGAATTTAGATGTTGATATTAGTCTTGTTACACAACCTTACAGTGGTCGTCTTGAAACGATGAGAGCTGGAGATTATCAAATGGCTGTAAACCGTTGGGGTGCAGACTTCAATGATGCTATAACTTATTTAGATTTATGGGAAGCTCCATCAAACACAGACTTCCGAGGGAACTTCATAAATTCGCAGTATGATGAACTAGTGAACACTGCGAAAGTTGAAGCTGATGATCAGGTTCGTATTCAGCATTTACTTGACGCTGAAAAATTAATTCTTGAAGATGGCTCAGTAGGACCGCTTTATTTTGATGGATTGTCCTTTTTACAGAAATCAAATGTAAAGGGAATTGTGACACATCCGTATGGAGCTTCACCTGATTTAAAATGGGCGACAAAGGAATAACAATGGCCGTCAGTTAGGGGGAGAATATCATTTCTCTCCCTACTATATAGATCTTGAAAATGATTTCAAAATATTAAATAATCATTCGAATGATCAATTCCTCATAATCTGGAGGTGTTAACGTGAAAAAATATTTATTTATGAGGCTTGTCAATATTGTGATTACGTTATTTATTATCGCAACTGCTACCTTTTTCTTAATGAAGCAAATGCCAGGTTCTCCTTTTGATGAGGAAAAATTGTCCACATTGTCTGATGAACAGCGGCTGGAATTTTACGCACGGTATGGACTCGATAAACCAGTATCACAACAATATTTTCTTTATATGAAAAGTTTGTTCCAAGGAGACCTTGGAGAATCGTATTACTTTAAGGGACAGGATGTTAGTTCACTTATTATTGGACGTATTGGCCCGTCAGCACTCTTAGGTTTTCAAGCTGTCATTTTAGGGTTTACCATTGGAATCATTTTAGGAATCGTCGCAGCATTTAGACATAATACGATGTGGGATCTTTCGACTATGTTGGTTGCTGTTCTTGGCGTATCGGTTCCGAACTTCGTATTCGCAGCCCTCCTTCAATATTATGTTGGTCTAAAATTAGGAATTCTTCCAGTTGCTTTTTGGGAATCCTACTCCAGTTCAGTTATGCCAACCATTGCTTTATCCCTGATGGTCATTGCTTTAATTGCAAGATTTACGAGGAATGAAATGCTTGAAGTATTACAACAGGATTATATGTTAACGGCAAAAGCAAAAGGTGTATCACAATTTAAGGTTGTTTATAAGCATGCAATTCGAAATGTTCTTATCCCCTTAGTGACGATTTTGGGACCCATTATCGTTAGTTTATTAACAGGATCCCTCGTCATTGAAAATATATTTGGGGTTCCTGGAATTGGAAGCTTGTTTGTTGATTCGATAAAAGTAAATGATTATACAACTATTATGGGCTTGACTTTATTCTACAGTGCGTTTTTTGTCCTTACTATGCTTGTCATCGATCTCTTATACGGAATTATCGATCCAAGAATTCGTATTACAGGGCAAAGGAGTGATTGATATGAAAAAGATTGAGACGATGTTAGAGGAAGAATTTTCAGTTGATTTGTTTGAGGTAGCAGGGAGAAGAATTGAACATAGTGAAAAGATTCAACGTCCACCCATGTCAGCATTTAAAGATAGTTGGATAAGGCTGAGAAAAAACAAAGGAGCTGTCATTAGTTTAATGGTTTTAGTGATTATACTTTTGCTAGCCATTTTTGGTCCATCTATGAATGAGTACAGGTATTACGAGACAGACTATGGGGCTGCGTATCAAGAGCCTAGTAAAGAGCATTGGTTAGGAACAGATAAATTTGGTCGTGATCAATGGACAAGAATCTGGGAAGGAACAAGAATCTCCTTATATATTGCTGTTTTAGCAGCATTTTTAGATTTATTAATTGGTGTTACAATCGGTGCAATCTCTGCTTTAAAAGGGGGAAAGGTTGACAATATCCTCCAGCGTTTTATCGAGATTTTAGTGGGGATACCGAATCTTGTTATCGTGATTTTATTGATCATGATTATGAAGCCAGGGATTCTAACCATTACACTAGCAATGGTTATCACCGGTTGGGTAAATATGGCTAGATTAGTAAGAGCCCAAATCTTTAAACTAAAGGGCCAAGAGTTTGTATTAGCATCCAAATCTTTAGGTTCATCAAATGGGCGATTGATCTTACATCATTTAATTCCGAATACGATGGGGTTAATTGTCATTAATATGATGTTTACGATTCCTTCAGCTATTTTTATGGAAGCTTTTTTGAGTTTTATTGGTCTCGGTTTGCAAGAGCCGTTAGCATCTTTAGGAGTACTTATCAATGATGGGTTCCAAGGAATGAGAAATCATTTTTACTTAATGATGTATCCAGCAATCGTTATTGTTGCTATAATGGTAGCTTTTAATATTTTAGCAGATGGATTACGAGATGCTTTAGATCCGAAAATGAGAAAGTAAATAATTATAAAAAAAGAGGGATTATGATGAATGATTCAATTAAAGTGTATCGTGGAGAATATCTAGAAAGTACACATGCCATTCATGTAGCAGTCGTAAACGTGAAGGGTGAATTACTTTATTCTTATGGAGATCCGACTAGAGCGGTATTTCCACGCTCATCGATGAAACCATTTCAAGCTGTAGCCGTTGTGGAAACAGGAGCTTGCGATGCATACCAATTTGAAGAAAAGGACTTATCGTTAATTTGTGCATCTCATAGCGGAGAGAAGTTTCATAGAAATGGTGTTGCTAGTATTTTAGGGAGAATTCATCTTGAAGAGGAGGCTCTTCAATGTGGGACTCATATTCCTCGTGATATTGAGAGCTATAATGAACTAATTCGCAATGGTGGTTCATTAACGCCTATATATAGCAATTGCTCTGGTAAGCATTCAGGAATGCTTACAGCAGTTGTTCATATGAATGAAGATATAGAAAGCTATCGTGAGATTACACATCCCCATCAGCAGAGAATACTAAATGTAATCGAGCATGTGTGCAATTTTCCAAAGAGTGAAATCGATATTAGTGTAGATGGTTGTGGAGTACCTGTTCATCGACTTCCATTAGAAAATATTGCGATAGGATTTGCCCGCTTAGCAACTCCATTTGCTTGGGAATCTAGTGATACAGCTGTACATTTAGATAGAGTTCGCAATGCCATGATGGAACATCCTGAAATGGTAGGCGGTACAGATAGATTTGATACTGATTTAATGAGAGTTTTTAATAAAAGATTAGTGGCAAAGGCTGGAGCAGAGGGTGTTCAATGTATTGGGGATGTAGAAACGGGACTCGGCATCGCCATTAAAGTAGAGGACGGAAATGGTCGTGCAACAAGTGTCGCCGCAATGGAAGTGTTGAAGCAATTAGGTTTCGGTGATGAACTATTATATGAACAATTAAAACAATATATAGAAGCGCCTGTATTAAATGCCCGTAAAGATAAAATAGGCCGAATTGAAGCAGAGTTTGACCTCATGAAAAGACAAGAGGAAGCGCTTCGAGGCTAAATTGAAAAAATTTGATAGACGATTAGCATGCAAAGGAAGTGAAATAATATGGATACATTGCTTGAAGTGAATAATCTTCATGTTTCTTTCAAGACATTTGCTGGAAAAGTTCAAGCTGTCAGAGGAGTTAATTTATACTTAAGAAAAGGAGAAACACTAGCAATTGTTGGGGAATCTGGTTCTGGGAAATCGGTAACCTCCAAAAGTATTATGAAGCTTTTGCCAAGTAATTCTGCTGTTATTGAGGATGGAGAAATTCTTTTTGATGGGAAAAATATCGTAAATTATTCTGAAAAACAAATGGAAAAGATAAGAGGTTCTGAAATTGCGATGGTTTTTCAGGACCCGATGACTGCATTAAATCCTACGATGACCATTGGGAAACAAATCATGGAAAGTGTCATTACCCACCAGAAATTAAAGAAAGGGCAAGCTCTTCAAAGAGCGATTGAGCTTTTGAAACTAGTCGGAATTCCAAATGCTGAGGCAAGAGTAAAGCAATACCCTCATCAATTTTCTGGTGGCATGAGACAGCGTGTCGTGATTGCAATTGCCCTTGCATCCAATCCGAAAGTACTTATAGCTGATGAGCCAACAACAGCATTAGATGTGACCATACAAGCACAAATTCTTGATTTGATGAAGGATATTCAAGAAAAAATGAATACTTCAATCATCATTATTACCCATGATCTTGGTGTAGTAGCAAATATTGCTGACCGAGTGGCGGTGATGTACGCAGGAAAGATTGTTGAAACAGGTACCGTTGAGGAAGTGTTTTATAATCCACAACATGCTTATACATGGGGGTTACTAGGTTCCATGCCGAATATGGAATCGAGGGACGAGCTTATCGCGATTCCTGGGACACCGCCTGATTTAATCAATCCACCAAAAGGTGATGCATTTGCTGAAAGAAATGAATTTGCTTTAAAGATAGATTACTTACGTGAACCGCCGATGTTCAAAATCACTGATACGCATTTTGCGGCAACATGGCTTCTTCATGAGAAAGCACCGAAAATCGAAAAGCCAACAAAGTTAACGAAAAAGCGATTGCTGTCGGTAAAGTCAACTGAAACCAATGAAGCTGAGATACCGAAAGAAACATTAGTAGAAATTAAGAATTTAAAAAGACATTTTACAATTGGAAAAAATGATATTGTAAAAGCTGTTGATGATGTAACTTTTGACATTTTTAAAGGTGAAACCTTAGGCCTTGTTGGGGAATCAGGATGCGGGAAGTCAACTCTCGGAAGAACGTTGATGAGACTCTATGAAGCAACAGCAGGAGATGTTCTATTTCAAAGCGAATCAGTGTACGGGAAAAAGAATGCTGCTAACAGGAAGTTATTTAATCGGAAGGTTCAGATGATTTTCCAAGACCCTTATGCTTCCCTAAATCCAAGAAAAACCGTTATGGATATTATTGCTGAAGGAATTGATATACACGGACTTGCGACAACGAAAGTAGAAAGAAGGCAGAAGGTATTTGAATTATTGGAGACAGTTGGGCTTAACAAGGATCATGCGACTCGTTATCCCCATGAATTTTCAGGTGGACAACGTCAAAGAATTGGAATTGCCAGAGCACTAGCTGTGGAACCTGAGTTTATTATCGCTGATGAACCTATTAGCGCATTGGATGTATCAATCCAAGCCCAAGTTGTCAATCTAATGAAAAAACTACAAAAAGAACACGGACTAACATATCTTTTTATTGCTCATGACTTATCTATGATTAAACATATTAGTGACCGCGTTGGTGTTATGTACCTTGGGAGTTTAGTAGAATTAGCAGATGCTGATGCACTGTATGATGAACCACTGCATCCATACACTCAGGCTTTGTTATCTGCCGTTCCAGTGCCGGATCCGGATAGAGAGAAAACGAGAGAACGAATCATTTTAGAAGGAGATTTACCTAGTCCAAGCGATCCACCAAGTGGATGTCGTTTCCGAACTCGTTGCCCTCACGCAAATGAAATTTGCACAAAATCTATACCAGAATGGAAAGAAGTAAAACAGAAGCATTGGGTTGCGTGTCATCTTTATTAAAATCTGATTGGAATTTTCCAAGCCTCTTTCAAATGAGAGATACAGGCTTGGAAATTCACAAATAAAAAAATCTAAATTATCTAAAAGGCAAGTACTAACATTTAAAATTCTTCATGTTTCATTTTCTCCGTTTTACTTTTTAAGAATTCTTTAAATTCTTCTTTCGTTATATCTGATTTCATCGCTGCTACTACTAAATCGATCCATTCTTTAGAGAGAACATCTTCATTATTTTTCATAATCATTGCCTCCTAATTGTTTGTTAGTTATTGACGATGTTATTAAACACAATGAAATGAAATTCAGGATAGTTATTATATACTTCTTATCATGTAAGAAGTTTTTGGCGGTTGTGTGAATATTTTTAATTATTATAATTATGATGATTTACATTTGAATTTTAGAGAGTGATATAAATTACTGTGAAAATCCATTTTCTATCAATTTCAATCTTATTAAACAGTGAATTAATCAGCAATCTATTGATATTATTAGGTTTGCAAATATTTGGTGTTCATAAGTCTGTCATAACTTTGTTGCAAAAATGTGAATGATTACACAATGTGATGTTTTTTCCTATTAATAATGATAATCTTTCTCTTGTAAGAAATAATTATTTACACCTTATACATCATTAAAACATAGTTAGGAGAGATCGTCATGATCGGAAAATTATTAAGAGAAAACAACATTGTAGCAGGTATTTTAACAGTCGTTCGTATTTATCTTGGTTGGGCTTGGATGTCAGCAGGATGGGGTAAATTAACAGGCGGTTTTGATGCTGCTGGATTCTTAAAAGGTGCGGTAGCAAATCCAGTTTTACATGAAGGAAATGCAGTTTATGGCGGATGGGTATCATTCTTAGAAAGCTTTGCGATTCCAAATGCTTCATTATTCAATTTCATGATTCCACTTGGTGAATTTTTAGTAGGTTTAGGACTTATTCTTGGATGTTTAACAACAGCAGCAGCATTCTTTGCAATGGTTATGAACTTCTCATTCATGCTTTCTGGAACAATTTCTCATAACCCAACAGATATCATGATGGCAGTATTCATCGCAGCAGCAGGTTACAATGCAGGTAAATTTGGCTTAGACCGCTTTGTATTACCATATCTTCGCAAATTAGTAGGTAAAGGTAAAAATGAAGCAGCGCAATCCATTTCAGCCTAATATAGATTAGAATTTTGAAAGCAGTAGGAATTTTTCCTACTGCTTTTTTCGTATTCATTTTTTACTTATATCAAATAAATGAACTCTAAATTGGGAAATGTAAGATAAGAAAAAAAGGATGGTGGTTTAATGATGCTATTTAGGCGGAAGATCTATTTAATATTGATGTCCTGTTTACTTACTATTGTGACTGCTTGTGGCAATGGAGATGATAATGGAAATACTGGGGGCGAAGGGACCGAATTGGAAGGGAGTGTGGTTGTTGATGGTTCAGGAACGGTCTATCCTCTAATGTCAAGACTGGCTGAGGATTATATGATTAATGAACAAGAGAATGTTTCCGTTGAAGTGAGTCGTTCTGGAACAAGTGCAGGTTTTAAAAAATTTTTAGTTGAAAGCGGAACAGACTTCAATAATGCCTCTCGAAAGATTAAGGAGGAAGAGCTTGCTAAAGCAAAAGAGTTAGGAATAACAGCAAAAGAGTTGAAGGTTGCATTAGATGGGATCACGATCGTGGTCAATAAAGAAAATGATTGGGCAACAGATCTTACTCAGCAGGAAGTGGTTGATATTTTTCTTGCAAGTGCAGGGAAAACAAAATGGTCAGATGTTAGAGATGGGTTTCCTGATGAATCAATCGTAACATATGGTCCAAATGAAAATCATGGTACGTATGAGTTTTTCTGGGAAACCATTCTTGAAGAACAGGATTTAGTAGAAGGCATTAACTTGCAACAGGATTATGCAACTTTAGTTAGTTTAGTATCGAAAGATAAGAATGCTATAGCGTTTTTTGGATATGGATACTATGAAAGCAATAAGGATAAGTTAAATGCTGTAAAGATAGATTTCGGAAATGGTCTGGTAGAACCTTCTATTGACACTATAAAAGAAGATGGTGATTATGCTCCGTTTACTCGCCCTGTATTCACATATATAAATGAGGCTATGGCTCAAGAAAAGCCTCAAGTACTAGATTTCGCAATCTATGCGATGAAGAATGCTGGAGCAATGGCAAAAGAAACCGGATTTGCTCCACTACCAGAGGAAGAACTCCAGGAGTCAGTGCAATATTTAGAAGGGTTAAAAGAGTAAACTTTTTTCTTTATTCCTGTTCAATAAACGTATGGTGTAATGTTTTCTCCTGGTACCAAAGGTGAAAGGGGAGTAAAAATGGGAAACCAACAGAATTTAAAAATAAGAGAAATGATTGAAAAAAACAGAAGAACAGTTACTGTAAAAAGTATGTCAGAAAAGCTGATCCCTAAACTTTTACTAGTCATCGCATTGATTTCAATTCTCACAACAATTGGAATCATCCTAACCCTTTTAACAGAAACGGTACATTTTTTTCGCGAAGTACCGATTTTGGACTTTTTCACAGGGACTAGATTGGCACCTCTAGGGGCTAATGCACAGTTTGGGATTTTACCGTTATTAACGGGAACCGTTATTTCATCAACGATCGCTATGTTCGTAGCGATCCCGATCGGGCTCATGTCTGCTATCTTTTTGAGTGAGTATGCATCAGAAAATGTAAGAAAAACATTAAAACCGCTTTTAGAGATATTAGCTGGTGTCCCAACTATCGTATATGGCTTCTTTGCTTTTACCTTTGTGACTCCATTACTTCGATCATTTATCCCTGGATTAGCACCGACGAATATTCTAAGTCCAGGACTTGTAATGGGGATTATGATCATCCCGATGATTGCTTCACTATCTGAAGATGCGATGAGTTCTGTACCGAATGCCATGAGAGAAGGTGCTTTAGCGTTAGGCTCGACAAAGCTTGAAGTAACTTGGCGTGTTGTCATTCCAGCAGCGATTTCAGGAATTATTGCATCATTTGTCCTTGGGATTTCTAGAGCAATCGGTGAAACGATGATCGTTACGATCGCAAGTGGAAGTTCAAAAAACTTCACATTTGATATCACACAATCGATGCAAACGATGACCGCATATATAGTAGAGGTAACTGGAGGAGATGCACCTGCTGGTTCAACCTTGTACTATAGTCTCTATGCTGTAGCGATGACGTTATTTGTATTTACATTGATTATGAATTTCATCGCCCGATATGTCTCAAAAAGATTTAGGCAGGGATACTGATTATGAAATATGTAGATACAACACAGGTACAAAAATCGATGACATCACGTTTGCAATTGAATCGAATCATGCGAATCATCTTTCTTCTAGCGACCCTATTTGGACTTGTTGTACTTTTGATCTTGTTTTATCGTGTATTAACCGATGGATTGGGTTGGATTAACATTAAATTTCTGACGAATAAACTCTCTACAGATCCTTATAGAGCAGGGATTATGGGAGCTATTCTTGGAACGATGTGGCTGATTATTGTTGTTGCCCCTGTAACCATGTTCCTTGGAATTGGAACAGCTATATATTTAGAAGAATACGCCAGAAAAGGGCGATTACAATCATTTATTCAAACGAATATATCGAATCTTGCTGGGGTTCCTTCAATCGTATTTGGAATCCTAGGGTTAACTGTTTTTGTAAGAGGAATGGGGCTTGGAAATATCATTCTCGCAGGTGGACTAACGATGGCGCTCCTAGTCCTTCCTATTGTAGTAGTAGCTAGTCAAGAAGCGCTTTCGTCTGTCCCTCAATTTTTAAGAGAAGCGTCATATGGAATGGGTGCTACGAAATGGCAAACGATCAAAAAGGTTGTACTGCCAGCCTCCATACCAGGAATCATGACAGGTGTCATTTTAGCATTGTCAAGAGCAATCGGCGAAACAGCACCACTTGTTGTCATTGGCATTCCAGCACTATTAATCCCTTTTCCAGATAATATTTTCGATAAGTTTACCGTACTGCCAATGCAGATTTACTATTGGACAATAGACGCAGCTTTAGTGGCAGAGTACGCCAATTTAGCAGCAGCGGCGATCGTGATCCTTCTCCTCGTCTTATTGATTATGAATTCTATTGCCGTGATCATACGTAACAAATTTCAAAAAAGGTATTAACATTGGAGGAAAAATGATATGCCTGTTATGACGGAAACTGAGACGAAAAATGTACAAGGAATCAATCAAAATGATTCTATTCATAAGAAGAAAATCGTATATGATACGAAAGGATTAAATTTGTGGTATGGGTCAGATCAAGCCTTGAAAAATATAAACCTTCAAATCGCAGAAAATGAAGTTACGGCCATTATAGGTCCTTCGGGTTGCGGTAAATCAACCTATTTAAAAACGTTAAATCGAATGGTTGAACTCATTCCCATCGTTCGCACTTCTGGTGAAATTCTATACCGAGGAAAAAACATTTTTAATAAATCTTATCTAGTAGAAGAGTTACGAACAAATGTTGGAATGGTCTTTCAAAAACCAAATCCTTTCCCAAAAACCATTTATGATAATATCGCATATGGTCCAAGAATACATGGAATCAAAAACAAAAAAATTCTCGATGAAATTGTTGAAAAAAGTCTACGGGGTGCAGCAATTTGGGATGAAGTCAAAGATCGATTAAATGAAAATGCATATGGAATGTCAGGTGGTCAACAGCAACGTCTATGTATTGCTCGTTGTTTAGCGATTGAACCAGACGTCATTTTAATGGACGAACCAACATCAGCTCTTGATCCGATTTCAACATTAAAGGTGGAAGAGTTAATCCAGAAATTAAAAAAAGATTATAGCATCATTATTGTCACACATAATATGCAACAAGCTTCGCGAATCTCAGATAAGACAGCATTTTTTCTAAGCGGAGAAGTAATTGAGTTTTCAAGTACAAGCAAAATGTTTTCAAATCCAGATAAACAGGAAACAGAAGACTATATCACAGGTCGTTTCGGCTAAAGTAGGGGGTGTTTTAAGGTGTTAGTGCGTGCAACTTTTCAAGCACAGTTAGATGAGTTGAAAGAAATGATTATTGAGTTGGGTAGACAAGCGCAATTTGCAGTAGGCCAATCTATCGAAGCATTAAAGAATCAAGATGTAGATAAAGCATTGAAAATCATTGCAGATGATAGACAGTTAAATTTATTGGAAGAAGAAATCAATGACAAAGCGATCTTATTAATTGCTCAACAATCACCAGTTGCCATTGACTTAAGAAGAGTGATAGTGGCGATCAAAATTTCTTCTGATCTAGAACGAATCGGTGATTTAGCTGTTGATATAGCAAAATCAGTTATTCGCATTGGCCCAAAGGATTTAGTTAAACCGATCGTAGAAATACCGAGAATTGCAGAGGTAGCGAATAAAATGGTGACCGATTCGCTCAAGGCTTATAAAGAGGAAGACGTTGACCTTGCCAAGCGGGTAGCCAAAATTGATGATGAGGTAGATGAGGCTTACGGAAAGCTAATTAAAGAATTATTAGAACTGATGAGTCAAAAACCGGATTATACTCAGCAAATTACTCAATTGTCTTTTATTTGCCGATACGTTGAAAGAGTTGCTGATCATAGTACAAATATTTCTGAAAGCATTCTTTATTTAGTCAAGGGTAAGAGATACGACCTGAACGCATAGAGGTATCAAACTTAGGAGGTATAATTATGGAGGATAAAAAGACAGAAACGGAAAAGGCAAATATTAAAATCAATCAAATATTGAACGGAGAAGAGGAAGAGAATTCTTTTGACGTAGATCCCTTAATCAACAATAATAATATTGCACTCGTGTTAAACGAACAGGATAGTAAGAATAAAAGGAGATGATGGCATTTGTACTATAATTGGTACTCGATAAATTACGATCTAGACGAGTTCATAAGTCTGTCAAAACTTTGTTGCAGAATTGTGAAATAATGCACAATCTAATGTTTTTTCTAGTTGAAAATGATAATCTTTATGTAGAAAGAAATTATCATATACACATTATAAACCTTAATAAGGGGAGATTATCATGTTTGGAAAATTATTAAGAGAAAACAATATTGTCGCAGGTATTTTAACAGTCGTTCGTATTTATCTTGGTTGGGCATGGATGTCTGCAGGATGGGGCAAATTGACAGGCGGTTTTGATGCTGCTGGATTCTTAAAAGGTGCCGTTGCAAACCCGGTCATGCACGATGGCCAAGCAGTATATGGTGGATGGGTATCATTCTTAGAAAGCTTTGCAATTCCTAACGCTTCATTATTCAATGTCATGATTCCACTTGGTGAATTTTTAGTAGGTTTAGGACTTATTCTTGGATGTTTAACAACAGCAGCAGCGTTCTTTGCAATGGTAATGAATTTCTCATTCATGCTTTCTGGTACAGTATCTCATAACCCAACAGATATTATCATGGGTGTATTCATCGCAGCAGCTGGTTACAATGCAGGTAAATATGGTTTAGATCGCTACGTATTACCTTACCTTCGTAAGTTAGTAACTAAAGGGAAAAATGAAGCAAGTCAATCTGTTTCAGCATAATTAAGCAAAGTAAAACGAAAAAACCTTTCCTCATCTTTTAGTGAGGAAAGGTTTTTTCGTTTCGTTTCGACAGTAACATCAATTCTTTTGTAAAGCTAAAAAACAAACTCCTCAATATGAAGTAGTTTCTCAGAATATGGTTGTAACAGTATTGACAATGAATCACCTCAATTTATGGAGGATTTCATAAAAACGTATAAAAGAATTACTACACTTCTTCAGCAATTTCTTTTCTATTAGGAGCAAGAGGAGGTTGCTCTAACCATTTATTTTTCACCATAAAATCAAACCATTTTTTTGTAACCATTAGATTTTTTAAAATAGTA
This sequence comes from Robertmurraya phoenicis, assembly GCF_047302285.1. GTDB lineage: Bacteria > Bacillota > Bacilli > Bacillales > Cytobacillaceae > Robertmurraya. The sequence goes on along the minus strand of NZ_CP154845.1, from coordinate 2,486,207 downwards.
CCCTCATAAGCAGTTACAAGGTCTGTTCTCATAGCTGATGCTAGACCACCGCCATGATAGTTTTGTGCAGCTTGAAATAAGAAACCAATATGATATAACATTAATTTATCCGAAAAAGGAGAGTCAGTTGAAGTTGTAACTTCTGTTTCCCAGGATTTCGGGACTGGTAAGTTATCCGCTTGCATTATTTTTGAAAATACTTTTATTTGTCCATCAGCAGTGTTCTGTGAGTCCATTAAAAATTTTCTTACTTCTTTAGTTTGAGCAACTTGACTAAATGCGATAGAAAGTGTTTTTGCCATAATGCTCTTTTTAAGATTGAAAGAAATACTAATGATTTCTGTCGCTGCTAATTTTCTACCCTTTCCGAAAAATCCATCTGTGAAATCTTGACTGGAAATATATTGAGGATTTTGAGCTGGATAAAATAATGGATCTCTCTGAAAATTTCCTTTCTCTAGCAACAACTCAATGGTTTGATGATACATCTTTTTTGCGTCGTTATCGCAAGAATCGTAAAAATCTCTTAAATCTTTTCTAACCGATACGGCTAATGCAGTGCTATGCCCCAGCAAACCATGTAATGACATGATATGTAAATAATTTAGGCAAAATATATCCGTGAACAATCTCGGTTTACCTTTAAAAAGGTCTAATTCAGTGAATCCAATTGGAACTGGAAATCCCTCATTCTCCATAAAAGTTACGATTTGATTCTTTTGTTTTTCAAATGTAGTAATAGCATCCTCGAAAATGGTTTTTATTGTCTCGTCTTCAATAATAGAGACCATATATCGGTTTACCACATCTGTCATAGTACCATTCACAAACTCACCCCATAAGGTACCGATCTCAGAAGATGTGAGTTTTAATTTATTTTCATCCACAATATCACCTCTTGAATATTATTTACCAATTTAGCAGGTGTTATGAATTTTAGTAATCAATAATTAAGAGATATAATTACCCAGAAAAAGATAAGCACAATTATATGCTTCCCTTATTTGCAAAAATGGGATAAGACTATACTTGTTATCGGACATTTGCTCACTGTCTTTTTATACCTAAATTCATAATTGAAATCTTTTCTAACGACTGATGTAGTTTCGATAAATATAGTTAAACGCTTACTTATAATAGGTGTTCATAAGTCTGTCAAAACTTTGTTGCATAATTGTGAAATAATGCACAATCTAATGTTTTTTCTAGTTGAAAATGATAATCTTTATGTAGAAAGAAATTATCATATACACATTATAAACCTTAATAAGGGGAGATTATCATGTTTGGAAAATTATTAAGAGAAAACAATATTGTCGCAGGTATTTTAACAGTCGTTCGTATTTATCTTGGTTGGGCATGGATGTCTGCAGGATGGGGCAAATTGACAGGCGGTTTTGATGCTGCTGGATTCTTAAAAGGTGCCGTTGCAAACCCGGTCATGCACGATGGCCAAGCAGTATATGGTGGATGGGTATCATTCTTAGAAAGCTTTGCAATTCCTAACGCTTCATTATTCAATGTCATGATTCCACTTGGTGAATTTTTAGTAGGTTTAGGACTTATTCTTGGATGTTTAACAACAGCAGCAGCGTTCTTTGCAATGGTAATGAATTTCTCATTCATGCTTTCTGGTACAGTATCTCATAACCCAACAGATATCATCATGGGTGTATTCATCGCAGCAGCTGGTTACAATGCAGGTAAATATGGTTTAGATCGCTACGTATTACCTTACCTTCGCAAATTAGTGGGTAAAGGTAAAAACGAAGCCAGTCAATCTGTTTCAGCATAATATATAATAAGCTTAACTATGCAGTAGGAATTTCTCCTACTGCTTTTCTTATTTAGAACTATTGACAAAAGAAGGAATAGTCTATATATTAAAAACAACTAACATGTTATGCAAGTTAGTTGTTTTTAAGGAAGCTATCATGTTATGCCAAATAGCTTATTTTTTTGCGTCGCTATCTTGTAATGCAATATAGTAAAGAAAGGAACATGCGAATGTCGGTACGAAGCCAATTATTAAAAGGAATATTAGATGGATGTGTATTGGCTGTCATAGAAAAAGAGCCTGTCTATGGATATGAGCTTTCACAAAAATTGCTACATGTAGGTTTAGCTGACGTAAGTGAAGGGACGATCTATCCAATCTTATTAAGGCTTCAAAAGAACGGGCTTATTAAGGGAGAAATGAGGCCTTCTGATTCTGGACCAAATCGAAAGTATTATTTTTTGACCAAAGAGGGACATAAGGCATTACAGATGATAACGGAAGAATGGAAGCAAATTTCAAGACCAGTAAATGAACTATTGACAGGGGGAAGTGAGCTATGAATGTTAAAATGTTAATCGAAGAAAACAATCGTAAAAGAGAATTGTTAACTCCAGAAAATGAAGAATACTATAGTGATTTACTTGTATACATTCGGCTCAAATTTAGCCTCTCCGAACAACAAACAGAAGAAGTGCTGATGGAAATGCTTGATCACTTATTAGATGGTCAAAAAGAAGGAAAAACGGGGAGAGAGATATTTGGCGATCATCCTAAAGGGTTTGCAAATGAAATCATTGAACAACTTCCTAGAACGAAGAAACGCGAGCTTATCTCATTCATCAGCGGGATTATTGGAAACATAGTCGGTTGGGTATTGGTCATTAGAGGTCTATTGTTCCTGGTCTTGTTACCATTTATAGAAGTAGAAACAGCGGTTTATCCGATCAGTGTATTTATAATGGCAGTCGTCATCGCAGCCTCCGTCTTCATAACAATAATATATATCCTTAAACTCGTCGAAGGTTCCTTGTTCCAAGAGAATCAGAGTAAATGGAAAGATTCTATTAAAGTTGGTGTGATGGGAGCAATCGGGATGGCTGTAGTTCTAGTAACAGCAAAATTTCTACCGGAATTCGGACCTTCATTTGAATTTTCCTGGTGGGCATCTTTAGTTGTAGGATTCATGATTTTATTTGTCATGTATGTGAGTAAAAAGAGAGATAGGAGGTAAGGCGATGCTTTCCACAAAAAGTGAAGAATTCATTGACAATCTGCGGATGTACTTAATGATATCAGGAAAAAATGAACGAGAAATCAAAGAATTAATAGGGGAGTTACAGGATCATCTAATAGAAGTGGAGAAAAGTGGCAGAAGTATAGAAGATATTATTGATCAATCTCCTGAACAATATATGTCCTCTTTGAAAAAGGAAATGAAGACGGACTATAAAAGTCTAATTAAATTCCTCCCAATCTTTCTACTAAGTGTCATTGCTTATTTTCTAATGGGGCCAGCGATACGAGGAGAATTTGAATTAAACCTCATACAAGTTGGTGGTCTTCCAATAATAGCTTTGTTTGGACTCGCGATATACGTTTACTTCTTACAGCAAGCTGGAAAGAAGCAATATTCAAAAAAGAAGTTTTTTATTGGAGGTATGATTGCGAGTGCAATTGTAACATTAACAACAATTCTAATATTGGTTGCTAGTAAGATTATCGTTGATCCGTTTTTTATTGGTAATACGATAGCAGATATTATAGTTATAGTGATATGTTGTTGTATATTTATCATGATAGCGATTTGGAGTAAAGCATGGTTACCGATTTGGCTACCGACGATCCTTTTTATTCCAGATGTTTTTTCCAGATTTACAAACATAGGGATTGAAGCACAGCTTATGCTTTCTATAAGTTCTTATCTGTTGATGTTTATCGTTCTTTTATTAAATCTTTGGATCGCTGAAAAAAGAAAAAATGCAACGAGTTAAATGCAGAAAAAAATCGCCCAAAGTGGCTATTTTTTTATTACCATCTATAGGCACCTTCACATGTATTTGCTTGTGGCTCATAATAACAATGTTGTTTGAATTGGCCAGCAAATGGTTGATCATACCATGTAGGGGGACATGGAGCATACGGGTTGAAGTACCATAGAGCATATTTAGAAGGGTGTTCTCTCCAGTAGTCTAATGTTTGTTTGGCTAATTTTTTTTCTACAGCACGTGCTGGATTATAAAAAACATTCCCTTTCTGAACGGCTTCAAATGAATAATTCCCACCTTGTACTTGGAAAATAACATGTGAAATCTCTCTTAAATCTAAAAAGTCTAGACAATTGGCTTTGAGTCGATTGACAATTACATTTCCAACCATGAGCATCCCAAGCCGACCTTCACCTTCAGCTTCCGCCCGCATCATCCTAGCCATTAAGGCAACGTCACTATCCGTATATTTTACTCTAGCCACATTTATTACCTCTAACTAAAGTGTATGAGAAAAGACGATAAAAATGTTATGTAGGTAGTCTTATATGGAGAAAAAATACATAGGATGAGCTGCCGAGTGCTTTGAAAGAATGGGGAGAAATCAGATCGAAATTACCGTGTTCAAAAGTCTGTCATAACTTTGTTTCAGAATTGTGAATGATTACACAATCTGCTGTTTTATCGTATTGAAAGTGATATTCTTAACTCATAAAGAAGTTATCATTTACACATTATAAACCTTAATAAGGGGAGATTATCATGTTCGGAAAATTATTAAGAGAAAACAATATTGTCGCAGGTATTTTAACAGTCGTTCGTATTTATCTTGGTTGGGCATGGATGTCTGCAGGATGGGGCAAATTAACAGGTGGTTTTGACGCTGCTGGATTCTTAAAAGGTGCCGTTGCAAACCCGGTCATGCACGATGGCCAAGCAGTATATGGTGGATGGGTATCATTCTTAGAAAGCTTTGCAATTCCTAACGCTTCATTATTCAATGTCATGATTCCACTTGGTGAATTTTTAGTAGGTTTAGGACTTATTCTTGGATGTTTAACAACAGCAGCAGCATTCTTTGCAATGGTAATGAATTTCTCATTCATGCTTTCTGGTACAGTATCTCATAACCCAACAGATATCATCATGGGTGTATTCATCGCAGCAGCTGGTTACAATGCAGGTAAATATGGTTTAGATCGCTACGTATTACCTTACCTTCGTAAATTAGTGGGTCTAGGTAAAAACGAAGCAAGTCAGTCTATTTCAGCTTAAATAAAATAACCTAAAGAACAGTAGGAATTCTCCTACTGTTCTTTTTTGGTGTGCTAACATTTTCATTGTGTTCTGCTTCTCATTCACATATCAATTCAATCAGTCGTGCTTCGCTATAAATTGGAATCGTGTGAATAGATAATTGAAACGAAATCATGTATCCTTTATAAAGTGAGAACACAGGAAAGAAGGAGTGTTATGCAAAATTTAGAATTCAACAGGAAAACGATCGTCATCCTTTTACTCGCTGGATCGTTTATTGCGATTTTGAATCAAACGTTAATGATTACAGCGATTCCACCCATTATGGAAGAAATGGGGATTACAGCAAACACAGCTCAATGGTTAACGACTGTCTTTATGTTAGTGAACGGGATTATGATTCCTGTCAGTGCATTTTTATTAGAACGATTTTCGACAAGACAGCTTTTTATCACGGCAATGAGTATTTTTGCAGCTGGAACATTAGTGGCAGCGATTGCCCCGAATTTTCCAATGCTATTGATTGGGCGAGTGATACAATCTGCTGGTGCTGGCGTTATGTTGCCGTTGATGCAGACCGTGTTTTTAATGATTTTCCCAGTTAATAAGCGTGGGGCAGCAATGGGACTAATTGGTCTCGTCATTTCTTTTGCACCAGCGATTGGTCCAGCGTTATCAGGGTATGTAACGGAACATTATTCGTGGAGAGTTTTATTCTATATCATTTTACCTATTGCTATTATTGATATTATAATCGCTTTTTTTGCGCTGAAAAATGTAACAGAATTACGGAAGCCAAAGCTCGATATTCCATCGATTATTTTATCTTCATTTGGGTTTGGAGGACTCCTTTACGGCTTCACGTCGGCAGGAAATAACGGTTGGTCCGCAATGATGACAATTTTGACATTAGCGGTCGGGATCGTGTCACTTGTTTTATTCATTTTCAGACAATTAAAACTAAAAAATCCAATGTTAGAGTTCCGCGTCTTTACTTATTCGATTTTTCCATTTGCCGTTGCGATTGGAATGATTGCGTTCATGGGCTTAATTGGGGTAGAAACGCTTATTCCACTTTATATGCAAAATATGCGTGAATTCACGGCCTTTGAAGCAGGACTTACCTTATTACCAGGTGCGGTTATCACCGGAATTATGTCACCAATAGCCGGTAGAATTTTTGATAAATTTGGACCGAAGAAGTTAGTTATGGTTGGCTTAACGATTATGACGCTTGCATCCTTTGCTTTTATTCAATTAGATACGTCCACATCGTTAGCATACATGACGATTATGTACAGTATCCGCATGTTAGGTTTATCCATGGTGATGATGCCAATTGCTACAGCTGGATTAAATCAATTACCAAAACGATTAATTCCACACGGCACAGCGATGGACAACACAATGAGACAAATTGCTGCCTCAGTTGGTACGGCGATCCTTGTCACTGTTATGACGACATCAGAAGAATCTGCTGCAAGTCGACAAATTGTCAATCCAGATATTTATGGGGTGAATGTAGCATTCATTGTGGTTGCTGCACTATCTCTTGTAGGATTGGGCATTTCCTTTTTCATTAAAGACAAAAAAGTGTCGCAAGAGGAACTGGAAGAAAGAGATAGAGAATTAGTAAGAGAATAGAAATAAGAAATCTGCAAATGTTGAAGTTCTCAATTTTTGCAGATTTTTTTATGAAAATGAAATATTTCGATCATTGAAAAGCATTATGGCGTTTCAGAATCGTCTATAATAAAAAATATGATTTACATCGCTCGAACCAAAAAAGGAGAGAAATATATGTCTATAAAAGAAGGCTTCGTTGAGGTTGCTGGTGGGAAAGTATGGTACCAAATTCATAATCGTTATTCTAAGAACATTCCTATAATAATCTTACACGGCGGTCCAGGTTCCTCTCATTATTCATTACAGGGCTTAAGAATATTAGCTGACGAAAGACCCGTTATATTCTATGATCAGTTGGGATGTGGAAAATCAGAACGACCTAACGATCCAGATCTTTGGAAAATAGATCGGTTTGTAGAGGAATTGAGACAAATACGGGAGGCTCTCGGCTTTGATAAAGTACATATTCTGGGACACTCATGGGGGACAACGTTAGCTGCTGCTTATCTGCTCACACAACCAAAAGGTGTAGAAAGTGTAATTTTTTCCAGTCCATGCTTAAGTGCTCCACTTTGGGCAGAGGACCAGAATCGTAACCGAAAGCTTTTACCAAAGGAAGTACAAGAGACTTTAATCGCCTGTGAAAATAACAATACTACAGACTCAGAGGATTATAAAAAAGCAACTGAAGAATTCAATAAAAGCTTTGTTTGCCGACTTGATCCAATGCCAGCTTTTCTCAAAGAAGGGTCTAAATTCAAAAATCGTGAAGTGTATAATATCATGTGGGGCCCATCAGAATTTCATGTTACTGGAAACCTGAAAAATTTTGATTGTACGTCTGAACTTAAAAATATCGATGTACCTGCACTTTACACATGTGGCCGTTATGATGAAGCTACGCCTGAAACAACAGAGTATTATAAAAGTCTTACTCCAAACGCAAAGTTTCATGTGTTTGAAAAAAGCGCGCATATGCCATATTTAGAAGAAATGGAAGAGTATGTGAGAGTAGTGAGAGGGTTCCATCAACGTTTCGATGGGTAGGTTTTGATATTCGGAGATGTATTCCAGAGAGAGAGGTATAATTTATGAAAATGGAAGTACCAAGAATAACACCACAATTATCTTCTAAGAAATTCGATGAAATATATGAAGGTGAAGATTTAGCTTTAGAATCTTGTGAAGTGGTAGGAGCCACCTTTGAAAATGAGGCAACGGATCGAATCCGGTTATATGATGTTGTAATGAAGAATGGAAGCTTTCTGAACACAGATTTTAGTCAAATCGATATGACAGATGTAGTGTTTGAAAACTGTGATTTGTCTAATGCGAAATTGCAAAAGTCTTCTATTCATCGAGTTGTTTTTCGAAATTGCAAGCTGGTGGGAGCGGACTTTACTGACTCTCGTTTTGGAAATGTGCATTTCATCGAATCTGTACTAAACTTTGCTTCATTTGGCGATTCAAAGCTTGAGAAGGTAATCTATCAAAATAGTACACTGAAAGGGATAGATTTCTTTAACTGCAAATTTAAGAATGTTGATTTTCAAGAGTGTCAGCTTGATGGAGCTAATTTCAGTGAAACCTCTTTAAAAGGGATAGATATGAGTACCTCTACATTTGATGAACTGATTGTTGACATGGAGGATTTAAGAGGCTGTAAGGTATCAAGTTTTCAGGCGATCCAATTTGCAAGTCTCTTAGGCATCATCGTAAAAGACTGACAGGAAGTTTGAGTCAGTCTTTTTTAGTTCTTGCCATTTTTCCTAAGCCGTTTCTTTAAATGAACCTTCCAATTTTAAAATTCAAGCCAATCTCCCCATTTTAGACGGGGCAACGGCATTATATCCCGTTTATTCTGCTTTTGCCCAAGCTGTATATCCATAAAAAGGATTATCCTCTAGGAGAAGGAGAGGTTGTATCAAATCAAACGAGAGGTGCTTTTGATCGTTTACTAAATGGGGAGGCAGACATCATTTTTGTTGCCCATCCTTCGGAAAGTCAAATGAGAAGAGCGGAGCAACTTGGAATCCAATTAAATCTCACGCCAATTGGAAGAGAGGTATTCGTTTTCTTTGTACATTCGAAAAATCCAGTAGACAAATTAACGATAGACGAGATTCAAGGTATCTATTCTGGGAAAATCACCAACTGGAGTGAGGTTGGTGGAAAGGATGAAGAAATTCGTGTTAGAACATCATGGTGGTGAATAATATGTAAGAAGAAGTACCTCATTTTTTCAATAGAGGTGATGACATGTTTTCGGTTTCAGAAATGCAGGATTTTACAATGTTTTCATTTCCCCATGTCGTTACGTTTAAGCCCGACCGATAACGAGACCCTATTATCATTTTTTGGAAATGGGATTTGGTATTATATCAATCTTGAAATCGTTGGAATATTGGTGTTTATTATTACTTATTGGCCGATGGGAAGGTTGCTTAAGCGTGAGAATGGGATAAAGTAGGTTAATATTTTGAGGATCTGTTCCAAAGTACCGAAGATTTTCATAGGAATTGGGGGAGGTCTATTTTTTCGTAATAGAGCACTCTTGAAAAAATTAATTTAAATGCATTCTTAAGCTAGCCCAATTAGCAACAAACTCCTTCATTTGAAACTTTTCCATCTATCGACCGTATTAGAATAGATAGGTTTTATCACAGGAGGGATATTATGGGCAATATATACTTATTTTCACTTATCGCGGGATTAGCCTCGGCACTAGTGTTGATTCCTTTTACTAGTAAAAAAGAGGAAAAGAAATCAAAACCGGGATTCCTACTTATTGCAATTGTTCTTATTATTATTGTCATTTTTGCATTCTATTATCTCACAAATCTTGACCGAAACTTCACGTCTTTATGGGGATTAGCGATTCCTGTCACCCTTTTAGGAACCCTTCTTGCATCCGGTAAGGAAAAAATGCTTAAAGGGGTATTATTCCTTGGAAGTTTAGTAGTTGGTGCAATGTTCTTATCAGCATTCCTTTTTAATGCTGATGATAAATATGAAGTCGCAAAAATGAACGAGAAAACAGAAATCGAAACATTTGATGAGACTGAAACACCGGCAAGTGTCCCGCCAAAATTTGCACGGAACAAAATGAAGAAGGCATTTGGTCAGGTTCCAGACACGAGTTATTACGAACTCGGAAACCTACAAATTCAAAAAGTCAATGGAGACTATGTCTATATCGCACCTGTTGAATTTTCTGGCTTCTTCAAATGGTTCAATGGAGATACGACGCCAGGTTATTTTACCATTAGTGCGACCGACTCGAGTGATAATCCCAAATTTATGAAAGCGGAAATGGAATACACACCATCCTCTTATTTTCATAAAAATCTAGAACGCCATATACGGATGAAGTATCCAAATTACATTTTCTATGGGGACGTACAATTAGAAATTGATGATGAAGGAAAGCCTTTTTATATTCGTTCCTATGGTCAATTCATCTCTGCTCGAAATGGTTTTGATGTGCAGGGAATTGTTATGGTGGACCCGAAGACTGGGCAAACCAACAACTATCCTTTAGCAGAAATTCCAGACTTTATTGATGGGTCCGTTTCACCAGAAGTCGTCAGCTTACAAAATAGTTACTATGGTAATTATATTCATGGTTTTTGGAATAGTAAATTTGGCAAAAGAGATGTCAAACTTCCATCTGATGAAGGGACCGAAGCCAATGTGAGTCCGATTTTTGATGAAAATGGGGATATGTATTATTTCACGGATTTCACAAGTCCAAAAGAGGGTGTAGACTCGATGCTTGGCTATTCTCTGACAAATTCTAGAACAGGCGAAGCTACTTACTATACAGGTGATCTTGAACAATCGTATATGGACTCACAAGGTGCTTTGCAAATCATTGAAAAGAAATTCATCGAAAAGAAATGGAATGGCGAAATGCCTGTCCTCTATAACTTCTATGGAGAAGCCAGCTGGCTTACACCTGTGCTAGATTCGAATGGTTTCTTGCAAAATTATTTTATTGTATCTGCAGCAAACCCTGAAATTTCGGTTTACGCGAATACACCAAATGAAGCATTAAGGCTATACAAAACAGCATTGCAACGAGGCGGAGGCACCGTGGATGGAACTTCGAAAGCAGAGGAAAAGCAAGTAAGCGGAACGGTCGTCCGGGTCTACAAGGAAAAGGTAGGCGATTTTACGACGATCACTTTCTTGTTAGACAACAAAAAGAGTTATGTTATATCTTCAGAAAGTAGCCCACTCTCCATCTATCTACAAGAAGGTGATACAGTGAACGTTCGTTACCTGGATACGGGCGAAGTATTTATGCCAGCGAAAGAAGTTGTGATTGAAGGATTGGAATAAATTTTTGGAAGGAAGGCTGCTATCTCAATTGGGATAGCGGCCTTCCTGTTTTATATCTGTTTTGCAACAATTGTGTAAAGGGGGGATGGGTTGACAGCAAAAGAGATATCACAATACGTTCGATATTGTTGTGCATCGCGTTTGTCTTCTTCCTCGCCAGACAGTTCCTTCTTAGCCATTCTCTTCATTCTGATATAACCGATCAAACTAAAAAAAATTAAAAGTATGGTAATTAGCATGAAAATAATCATTAATTCAGAGGACATAAATGGAATGTTTACATCCAGTTGAAAATCAAAATGGTATCCCTCATGGCCAATAGGGGGATTATTAATAGCTTTATTGATATATATATATTTTTGCTCTATTAGAGTTTATTAACTACTTCTATATTCAACTCTCCTACGATAAGATCTCTGATATCAAAAATTTGATTAAGAGCAAACGATTGAAGAGATCGAGTATGAATAAGGATTTTAAGCGGTTATTATAATTTAAAGAAACAAAGAAACCAGGGGACCAATCAGATTGGCGGGAAAATTCGAACAGTGAAGCAAAATGAGTTTTTGATGGAAGCAGGGGCAGATTCAATTGTGTCTCGTAAATTGGACACAATGCCTGTGATAGAAGAACTTGTTTTGGAAAAGGAAGTTGTCTACAATACGATGGGCCTTTCTTATCTTCGCGAAAACCGATTCGGTCGGTCGTTTTCTAGAATACTTTCTAGGGAAAGAGTTAGTTGAGAAACAAATTTCTCCTGTTCTTTCTGGAGTCTAATCGGAGGCACTCAGTGACTTAACGATTGGAAGTCATTGCAGATTGCAGCGTTCCTGAAGAGGCCGTTAAACACGGGTATGAGCTCATCATGGACCCAGCTAAAAAGTAATACAAGAAAACTTCTATTTTTTGAAAGGATGGGAAATAGCTCTTCAAGCAGACCCACCCACAATAACCCACAGCAATAAAACTTCCAAAGAACAAAAACGAAAGGTAACCTAAAATAAGGATTTGCAACCAACGTTTCAAATGATCACCCCATTATTTTAATGTGGTTCAATTCTTTTATTACATGATCCATTTTTTATATCATTTAAAACTAACCGACTTTAATATTAATGTGAATTATGAGAAAATAAGGTAAATTAAATATAATGTTACATTTATTTTTAAAAATAATTAAAAATTTTTTATAAGAGGGAATTCAATGCTAAATGAAGGAATATACGAGGAAATTATAAACAAAAGAATTAAGAAGGATTTGCAGAATTTGAATGAAAATACATTCGTTATAGGATGTGAACCATTAGATGTTGAAGAGGCAAGAAAAATACTTTCTACCTACATATCTTTAGTGACAAGAAAAGCCCTAAAATATGTTAGAGAGAATGATTCAAACGATCATATGGCCTTGTTAAGCCAAATTAAAACTTGTAATTCTATCATTCACCTTTTAAGTATGGAGCTTGAAGAGGAAGAATTTGAATCATTGAAAATCGAAGAGAGTGGCGAAATCTTAACTCATATTTACTCTAAAATAAATTCAATAAAAAATATAAAGAAAGAAGAAATAGTTAGGCCAGTTACACCTATATCGCAAAGTTCTTTATTTACTGGATCAAGCTATGAACCGAACATGCTTGGAGAATTAAAAAAGGAAATCTTATCCTCGGATACTATTCATCTGCTGGTTTCATTTCTAAAATGGAGCGGATTAAGATGTATCATGGAAGAGTTAAAGAGCTTTACAGAAAGAGGTGGAAAACTCTATATTATTACGACTTCTTATATGGAGGCAACTGATTATAAGGCTATTCATGAATTGAGTTTACTGAAAAACACTGAGATCAAAATTTCTTATGATACTAATAGAACAAGGCTCCATGCTAAAGCCTATATCTTTAAAAGAGACACAGGTTTTAGCACGGCTTATATTGGCTCTTCAAATCTATCTAATCCAGCATTGACATCTGGATTGGAATGGAATATTAAAGTAACTGAGAAGGACTCTTTTGATATTCTCAAAAAATGTGATGCTTCATTTGAAAGCTATTGGAATGATAAAGAATTTATTCTTTTCCACCCTGAAAACGAAGAATCCCAAGAACGCCTTAAACTCGCACTTTCGAAAAATAAAGACAAGAATATGGAAGATTTCCATTATATTTTTGATATTCAACCGTACTATTATCAGAAGGAAATCCTGGAAAAACTTCAGGTAGAACGAGAAGTATATGGACGAACAAAAAATTTAGTTGTAGCAGCAACTGGTGTTGGAAAAACTGTTATTTCGGCATTTGATTTCAAGAAATATTACGATAAAAAGAATAAGTCGGCTACATTACTTTTTGTTGCTCATCGTGAAGAAATCTTAGAGCAAAGTTTGCATACTTTCCGTGCCATTTTGAAGGACCCGAATTTCGGTGATTTACTAGTAGGAGGTCACCAACCAGGCTCACTGAACAACTTATTCATAAGTATTCAGAGTTTTAACAGTAAGAAACTTTATGAATTTACATCCAAAGAGCTTTATGATTTTATCATAGTTGATGAATTTCATCATGCTGCGGCTGAGTCGTATCAGAGATTATTAAAACATTATTCTCCTGAGATTCTAGTTGGGTTAACAGCGACTCCAGAGAGAATGGATGGAAAGAATATATTAAGCTATTTTGATGATACGATAGCTGCGGAAATGCGCTTAACGGAAGCCATTAATCAAAAACTTCTTAGTCCTTTTCAATATTTTTGTGTGACAGATACTGTTGATTTATCTAATTTAAGATGGAGCCGAAAAGGTTATGAGATAAAAGAATTAGAAAATGTATATACGACTAATTCAAAGCGAAGCAACCAGATTATCAAAAGTATTGAGACATATTTAACAGAAATAGACGAAGTTAAGGGATTAGGGTTCTGTGTTTCTATAGAACACGCAAAGTATATGGCAGAATATTTTAATAAAGTAGGAATACCTTCAATTCCACTATTTGGGGAAGTTAATTCAACCATAAGAAAAGATGCACAAAGAAAACTTGTAAATGGTGAGATAAAATTTATTTTTGTTGTCGATCTTTATAATGAAGGGATAGATATTCCAGAAATCAATACAATTCTTTTCTTAAGACCAACTGAAAGCTTGACGGTTTTTCTACAGCAGTTAGGAAGAGGATTGCGACTTTCAGACAATAAAGAATGTCTAACTGTTTTAGATTTTGTAGGGCAAGCACATCAAAAATATAATTTCGAAGAAAAATTTCGCGCACTTATAGGTAAGACAAAACATTCTGTCCAACATTATGTTGAACATGGATTTTTCAATTTACCGAGAGGGTCTTTTATTCAATTAGAAAAACAAGCAAAGGAGTACATTCTTCGAAATATAAAATCAAGTACCAATACTAGAGCGAATTTAGTTACGAAAATGAAATATTTTAGTGAAGATACGGGATTAGACCTGACTTTACCTAATTTTCTACATCATTACAAGCTCTCTCTGCATGATTTTTACGGAAAAAATGGAGATAGAAGTTTTTGTCGATTAGCTATAGAAGCAGAGTTAAAAGACAACTTCTTAAGTAAGGATGAGAAAATGATAACCAGTCGTTTGCCTAATTTATTTCATTTTAATTCTCCATCTTTAATAAAATTTTTATTGAGATACCTCCAAGATGACCAGGCTGTTCTACTAGAAGAAAAGCAAATGCTGAATCTATTATATTATAGCTTCTATAAGAACCATCCAAAAAAGGAAGGTTTCAAGTCCATTGAGGAAGGGGTTCAAAATATATTACAGTATAGGGAATTTAAGAGTGAGATCTACGAAATCTTACAGTACTTGTTTGAAACGATACAAACAATTGAAATCGCACATAATTTTGAATATCCGTGTCCACTTCGAATACATTGTCGTTATACTACGGCACAAGTTCTAGCGGGATTTGATTACTATAACGACTTCCAAAGTCCGGCTTTTCGAGAGGGGGTTAAGTATTTTAAAGATAAAGATTTAGATATTTTCTTTATTACTTTAAATAAATCTGATAAAGACTTTTCACCATCTACGCTCTATGATGACTACGCCATTAATGAATTTTTGTTTCATTGGCAATCACAAAGTCGAGTATCAGAGGGAAGTGAAACGGCGAAAAGATATATACATCACAGAAAAAATAATCATAAAATTGCATTGTTTGTGCGCGAGTATAAAAAGGAACAAGGCTACACTTCACCTTTTGTATTCCTTGGAACAGCACAATATATAAAACATTCAGGAAGCAATCCAATAAGTTTTATTTGGCAGCTTGATAAGGAAATGCCATCCTATTTAGTTCCAAAAGCAAATAAAAATATTTTATAAGATCTTTTTTTCACATTAAGATAGGTATTATTATGTATAACCAATAATCTCAAAAACCATATGCTCCCGTCATTATCTGGTGTAAAATGTAATCAAAATCATATTTCGTCAGGAGGGTCGATATGACTGGAACGATAGCTGTCGTGATGTTTCTTTCCATTCCTATTGTAGCCATTATTACAGACCATTTTCAAAAACAAACGAAAATGAAACACAAAATGCTGAAAGACCAACTGGAATTGGAGAAGCTGAAGCATAAAAACTTTTTAATTGAGACCGAGAAAATGAGACTTGAGTTGGAACAGATGGTGAACGAGGATAAGTTTGAGAAGAAGAAAATATTGTAAGACTAAAAGGCGCTTTAAATTAGAGGGCTTTTTCGAAATGGCTATTTCTTCTTTCAAAGCAATACCCACGCTCCAAAATTTATGTTAGTATGTTCTTAGCTAAATAAAAGAGGTTCTAGCACCCCTCTCTAAAAAAACTAAGATGAAGCAGTACTTCGATCTTGGGGTACTGTTTTTTCTTTTAAAAAAAGGAGTTTTTCTGATGTTAAAAGATGAAAAAGCGATTGTTGTTTTTAGTGGTGGTCAGGATAGCACAACGTGTTTGTTTTGGGCACTTGAAACTTTTGCGGAAGTAGAGGCTGTTACGTTTAATTACAATCAACGGCATATCGAGGAAATTGAATGTGCCAAAGCGATTGCAAAAGAACTAAACGTTAAGCATCATATTTTAGATATGAATTTATTAAATCAGTTAGCGCCAAATGCGTTAACGAGAGATGATATTGAAATTAAAGAGGGAGTGGATGGAGAGCTCCCATCTACTTTTGTTCCAGGGAGAAATCTGATTTTCTTATCCTTTGCAGCGGTACTTGCCAGTCAAGTTAATGCAAAGCATATCATTACTGGTGTTTGTGAAACAGATTTTAGCGGGTATCCTGATTGCCGTGATGCATTTATTAAATCATTGAATGTAACCATTAATCTATCGATGGATAAGCAGTTTGTGATTCATACGCCATTAATGTGGTTAGATAAAGCAGATACATGGAAAATGGCGGATGACTTGAATGCTTTAGAATTCGTTCGTGAAAAAACATTAACTTGTTATAACGGTGTGATTGGTGATGGCTGCGGTGAATGTCCTTCTTGTAAGCTAAGAAAGAATGGGCTAGACCGTTATCTTTCAACTCGAGTAGGAGTGGAAGAATAATGGATACATCTATGTTTGGTTTTCGCATCGTAGAGCAATTACAAAAAATCGATCAAGACATCAAAAAAAACGAACTCAAATATCATCAAAAGCGCGTTCTTGTCAGTAAAGAATTTACCTTTGATGCAGCTCACCATCTTCATTGCTATGAGGGTAAGTGCAAAAATCTCCATGGCCACACCTATAAAGTGATACTAGGTGTAAGTGCGTTTGTCGATGAGATTGGCATTGTCATCGATTTTGGTGACCTTAAAAAGATCTGGAAAGAGAAAATTGAAGTGTTTCTTGATCACCGATATTTAAACGAAACCTTGCCGAAAATGAATACAACGGCAGAAAATTTGGTTGTATGGATCTATGAACAATTACAGGATGCAATTGTAGATTCACATCCAGATGCAAGGGTAGAATTCATTCGTTTATTTGAAACACCAACAAGCTATGCAGAGGCAAGACGGGAGTGGATGGAATATGAGTAAAATTCCCGTAATGGAAATCTTCGGTCCCACGATTCAAGGGGAAGGAATGGTTATTGGGCAAAAAACGATGTTTGTTCGAACTGCCGGTTGTGATTACTCGTGTTCATGGTGTGATTCTGCTTTTACTTGGGATGGCTCAGGTAAAGACCTAATTAAACAAATGACCGCGGAAGAAATATGGCAAGAGCTTAAGAGAATTGGTGGGGAAGGGTTTTCCTTCGTTACATTATCTGGAGGAAACCCGGCTCTGTTAAAAAACCTTTCTTATTTAATCGAGTTATTAAAGGAAAATCACATTGAAATTGGCTTGGAAACGCAAGGGTCTAAATGGCAGGATTGGTTCTTACAGATTGATCAGTTAACGATTTCCCCGAAACCACCAAGCTCTGGAATGGTCACTGATTTTGAAGCATTAGACGAGATTATCAAAAGATATGTCAATGCCGATTTAGGCAATATTAGCTTGAAAGTGGTCATCTTTGATGAGGCCGATTTCTCTTATGCTAAAAAGATCCATCTTCGATATCCGACTCTACCATTCTATTTACAAGTTGGGAATGATGACAGTCAAACCACGAACACTCAAGGGCTTGTTCATCATTTGTTAAATAAGTACGAATGGCTGATTAACAAAACAATAGAGGACCAAGAACTAAAAAATGTTCGAGTACTCCCGCAGCTCCATACCTTAATTTGGGGGAATAAGCGTGGGGTGTAAGTTAAAAATAAATTGAGGGTAACACATGTCCTATGAGTACCTTCTGATATAAGAGAGTAATGATCAACTCCTTTAAAAATGCTATAAAAATGCTTGGACCATTAATCACTGGAGGGCGAGTTACTATGACAAGGAGGAAAATAAGAGAATTGGGTTTCAAAGTTGGACAGTTACCACCTGGGTCCAATAATTGTATTACGGATGTCAAAGGGGTGCATGTTGGTCATGTGACCCTTAAGCATCCACTTACAAAAGGGGAAAACGAATGGGCGTGTACTGGAGTTACAGCCATTCTTCCACATGGAGGAAACATATTTCGTGAGAAGGTGATCGCAACGAGTTATGTTTTTAATGGATTTGGAAAGTCAACCGGATTAGTACAAATAAACGAACTAGGAAGATTAGAGTCCCCTATCATGTTAACCAATACATTCGCAATTCCAGCTGTTACTCAAGGGACTTTAGAATATCTGTTAGAGCAAAATCCCGAAATCGGTGAAACCACTGGTACTGCAAATACAGTGGTAGGAGAATGTAATGATAGCTATTTAAATTCGATTCGGATGATGCCAGTAAAACCAGAGCATGCAAAAGAGGCGATCAGTAAAGCTTCTACGGATAAAGTTATAGAAGGGGCTGTTGGCGCAGGTACTGGAATGGTTTGTTTCGGTTATAAAGGTGGAATAGGCTGTTCCTCACGATTAGTTCCGATAGACGCCAATCAAGAAAATTACACGGTCGGTTGTTTAGTATTAAGCAACTTCGGCACTCAAGAAGAATTACATACTCATAATCGTTTTATAGCATCCGAAATGAGCGAAGACACTACAGATTCACAAACAGATGGTTCCATTATTATCGTGTTAGCGACAGATGCTCCAGTCAATGAACGGCAGCTACAAAGAATGGCTAAAAGATGTGGTATTGGTTTGGGGAGAACGGGTAGCCATATGAGCCATGGCAGTGGAGATATTGTGATTGCTTTTTCAACTTCACAGACAGTTCCTCACTTTTCAGAACATGAGAAGGAGCAACAATTTCTTTTAAGAGAGGATAAATCTGTTATGAATTCTCTTTTTACTGCTGCAGCTGAGGCGACTGAAGAAGCCATTTTAAATTCATTAACTAATGCAGAAACCACGATAGGAAGAAAAGGGAGAAGAGTGAATGAGTTTCCTTATCATCTGCTAAAAAAATAGGATAAGAATTGGACTATGTAAGTCTGTTCATAAATAAGTATCGCTATTTATCGAAAATAAGTGTATCATTAGAATAACAGGATTTTAGCTCAAAGCTTGCAGGCTAGTTTAATGAAAACAGTTCTGCAAGCTTTTTTGTTATCGCAAACGGATAATGAATGAATGGATACATTATTGAGGTAAAATCGCCATGAAACGACGGTTTTAGTAGGAGTAATGTTTCCTCTGATTAGTTTTGGGGATACTGATTATTAATAAGATTCAAAAATATGGTTTGGAAATGGAGACTATGCATATGAATGAGAAGGAAATTATCATTGAAATTGATAAAATTAAATCAGGAAAAGCGAATATCATTTCTTTTTACCGCAAAAACAGATTAATCAATCGTGCTCCACTAAAGCTTAAGGATAAATCAGACACTTACAACTACCAGCATCGTCATCATTTTGATGGAGATGATTTAGAGAAAATTAGTGCGAAACAGTCATCTGTTTCACCTTATGATGGGCAAGGAAAAATAAATGTGTGGGCAGATGAAACGAAGAGCTCATTACAACAATTAATTTTGGATGGGAAATTCAATCGTGTGTTTACTAAAGGAAATACAAAGTATAATATCAAATTAGTTTGGGTTTCGGGTGAATAGGTTGCTAAAAAGCTATGTGAAGCAACTGATACCCTTACAATTTAGTTACTGTTAAAAGTCCTAGTTTTTTTACTAGGGCTTTTTATTGTATATAACAACACTAGAAAAGATTTAATAATTGAATATTCTTTATACTGAGTTAATATATAAGTAAGAATATAATAGAGTGGAGGATGATGAGCAATGGAAGCAAAGCAAACCGTGTATGTTAATGAGTTCACAAATGGGATTTTAGATCCGAGTGAAGAAATGCTTGGTCCGGTTAGGGATGGTGGTCATATTATTGCAAATACGACACCAGGGTGCTGGGGACCGATGATTACTCCTTGTATTCGTGGTGGACATGAAGTAACCAAGCCTGTGTATGTAGAGGGTGCAGAAGTTGGTGATGCAATTGCCATTCGAATTAAGTCCATTCAGGTCACATCGCTCGCTACTTCTTCTGGGAATGATAAACCTGTAGATGGCAGATTTCTTGGTGATCCTTTTGTTGCGGTTAAATGCCCTAATTGTGGACAGCTCTATCCTGAAACAAAGATAGAAGGGGTTGGCCCTGAGGCTATTCGTTGCATCAACTGCAATCAGGACGTTACCCCATTTGTTTTTACAAACGGGTATACGATTGCCTTCGATTCTAATCGAAAAATAGGTGTTACTCTCCATAAAGAAGCAGCCGAGGAAATAGCAAGGGATGGTCGTAACTTCATGTCAACTCCCGAAAATTCGGTTCAAAATCCTATAGTCACATTTGCTCCTCACGATATGGTAGGGACTGTTGCACGACTAAGACCATTTCTAGGGCAGCTTGGGACAACGCCATCAAGACCTATTCCCGACTCTCATAATGCAGGCGATTTTGGTCAGTTTTTGATTGGAGCTCCCCATGAATATGGAATTACGAAGGAACAATTAGAAAGTAGAACAGACGGCCATATGGATATTAATAGAGTAAGAGAAGGAGCCATTTTGATATGCCCTGTAAAAGTAGAAGGTGGAGGTATCTATATCGGTGATATGCATGCAATGCAGGGGGATGGAGAAATTGCTGGTCATACAGCAGACGTCTCGGGAATCGTAAATCTTCAAGTGAAAGTTCTCAAAGGATTAAATATCGAAGGACCGATTCTTCTTCCTGTTGCAGAAGATTTGCCTTATCTTGCAAAGCCGATGACGAAAAAGGAGAGAGAATCCGCACTTAATGTCGCAAAACAGTGGGGAGTGAACGAATTAGAAGAATCTCTTCCAATCTCCTTTATCGGTTCAGGTGCAACTTTAAATGAAGCGACAGATAACGGGCTAGCCCGTGGAGCGCAGGTACTAGGGATCGAAGTACCAGAAGTGATGAACCGAGCAACGATTACAGGCTCCATAGAAATTGGAAGAAATCCTGGAATTGTAACAGTAACGATGCTTGCACCAACTAAATATCTTAATCAACTAGACTTAACAGACTTGATAAAGGAACACTATCATTCTATTTTATAATAAAAGTATGCTTCACAGGCTATTGAAATCTTTTTAATAGCCTATTTCTCTTTATCAAAATTCAATTTTACCATTGAATATTAAGATGAAAGATTACTGAAAAGTCTTGAGGCATGATCGAGAAAAAGTGATATTTTCAATAACTAGGAGTACCCATTCTATAGATGAAAAGTTTTTTCAATTCTTCAACTTCCTTATGTGATTCCTTTCACAAATAGTTCATATATATGCTCACTGATTCACAATAATAAAAGGTATAATTTGGGTAGATTGAGGTTCATCCTTCATCCAATAAGAATCAGGAGGTTTTGTCATGAGTTTCGAACATGTGTTATCACCGATAAAAATTGGAAATTTAGAGCTCAAAAACCGTTTCATCATTCCAGCTATGGGAACACATCTAGGAGAGCCAAATGGTCAAGTGTCAGAACGTACGATTGATTATTATCTTGCTAGAGTAAAAGGTGGATATAGTTTAATTTTCACTGAATTTACATGTGTTGATCCAGAAGGATATGCGATGCCTGGTCAATTATTGATTTGGGATGATACGTTTATTCCTGGACATTTAAAATTAACGTCAGCTGTCCATGATCATGGAGGTTTAATCTTTTGCCAACTACATCATGCTGGTCGCGAAACGTCTCAAAATTTCACAGGAAAACAACCCGTCGGTGCTTCACCAATACCAAGTCCTACTTATAAAGAGGTTCCCCGTGAACTCTCCACTGAAGAAGTCTATCAAGTGATTGAAAAATATGTTGAGGCAGCAGTAAGGGCAAAAGAATCTGGTTATGACGGCGTGGAATTACATGGGGCACACCAATACATGATCGCACAATTTATGTCAGCCTATTCCAATAAACGGATCGATGAGTTCGGTGGCTCTTTTAAAAACAGGATGAGGTTTGCGGAAAATATTATCCAAGGTATTAAGGATAGATGTGGGCTCGATTTCCCAGTTAGTATCAGAATTAGTGCTGTTGAACCGGTTTCTGGTGGAAGAAAGCTAGAGGAATCTAGAATGGTAGCAAAAGCGCTTGAAGACGCAGGTGCAGACGTGATTAGTATATCGATAGGTGGTTATGGTGTCGGTCAAAATACATTAGCTCCTCAAGCTGTGATGCCTGGCTTTAATGCTGGAAATGCAGCGTATATAAAAGAAGCACTCACTGTTCCCGTCATCGTTGCAGGACGAATTAATGATCCTTATTTGGCAGAGGGTATTGTTGCTACAGGTTCTGCCGATCTGCTTGCACTAGGAAGAACATCTCTAGCAGATCCAGAGTTTCCGAACAAAGTAGCAGAGAACCGAGTGGAAGAAATTATCCCTTGTGTGGCTTGTCTGCAGCGCTGTGCTGGGGCAAGAGGAAGAGACGAGTGGGATACAGGCGTTTCCTGTACGTATAACCCATTTACCGGAAAAGAAGGAATTTTAAAAATTGAACCGGTTGAGGAAGCTAAAAAAATTGCGATTATTGGTGGAGGACCTGCTGGGTTGGAAACAGCGTGGATTGCGGCAAAAAGAGGTCATCACGTTACATTAATCGAGAAAAATGATCGTCCAGGTGGTCAGGTCGCCATTGGTGCGATGCCACCTCATAAACAAGAATTGATTAAAGCCATCCGGGCTTACGTAACTTTAGGTGAAAAATATGGTGTTACCTTCCAATATGGACAAGAAGCAACGCCAGAAATGTTGGTGGAGTTCGATGAAGTAGTTCTAGCAACGGGTGGAGTTCCAATACGTCCTGTTTTTGAAGGTATTGAAGAAGCTGGTGTTCTAGATGCAGTCGATGTCATTGAAGGAAAAGAGAGAGTGGGACAAAAAGTATTAATTATTGGTGGCGGACTTGTCGGTGTAGAAACCGCTGATCTTTTAGGAGAACATGGACACCAAGTGACCGTCCTGGAAATGAAAGCAGATGTTGCAACGGAAGAGCATTTTGATGTGAAGAGTATGCTGTTAGAGCGATTGAATCAGTATGGTGTTAAACTTTTGACCAATTCGGAAGTGAAGGCATTATCCAAAGGTGCAGTTCTTTTTGAAAGAAACGGGCAAGAGGAAAAACTAGAAGGCTTTGATCATATTATTCTCGCACTTGGAGCAAAAGCTTATAATCCACTTGAAGAACAATTAATCTCCCTAAGGAAAAATGTTACGGTTATCGGTGACGCTCTTCAAGCAAGAACCATTACGGAAGCAGTTTACGAAGGTGCAAAATTAGCCGTTAAAATCTAAGTTTATTTCTATAAAAATTTTTATCCATCACTCGATTACGTAGTAACACCTAAAAAAAAGGATAGAGGCAGTGATTTATCTACTGCACATCTATCCTTTTTCGATTATTTTAAATGTTTCTTTAATCGTGCTGCTAGCGGAACAACGATAATACCAGCGATGACGACTTGCATGATGTTTCCTGGTACGGAACCAAATGGTAACATCCAGTTACTGTATAGAAGCACTTCCGCAAAATAGTAACCTACCACTTTGATGATTAAAGCAACGGCAACAGCCATTGAATAAACGTATAACTTTTTACCTGGAAGCTTTTCAGCGATTAATCCAGCAAGATAACCCATCGCTCCGACAATAACAAACGTAAATGGGGCCCAGGCGGTCCAACCAGAGATAAGGTCAAATAACCCCATTCCGACAGCGCCTGCGATCGCTCCAGATTTTCTGCCATAAAGAAAAGCAGCTATAAAAAGAGGAACATTTCCTAAGTGGATGAGTCCTCCATTACCCATAATAGGGAGTCGGATATTAATGAACATCGTTGATACAAAGACCAATGCAATAAAAAGAGCATTAATGACCAATGTTTTTGTTTTCACTGATTGTTTTGGTGCCAAAGTTGAATTCATCTGTTAACCTCTTTCCATTTTTTAAATACTATCATACTACGAAAAATGAATTAAATAAATAAATAATCATATTTTGTTACAATATGTTATCGTATAATTATTTAACCGACGTATTATGACCCATTTTGTCTTAGAGCGGAGACCTTATATTATGTCTTGGAAAAAATTCTTAATCTATCAATCGATCATTTTTATCGCCATTATCCTAGTAGCTGTTTATTCAGATCCCTACATTGGAAATCCGTTTTCTCATATTGATTTAATCGCAATGTTGGTCACTGTTCCATTATATATATTGCTTGTTGGTTTTAATGGTAAGTTATATAGCCGTTTTAATACAAGGCTTATAAACAAAATTATCTTTTCGATTATCGCCTTCATTATCGTGTTCATACTATTCGTAGTTGCAGAAAATATATGGTTTGAAGTTACAGGTCATATGTTATTTGGTTAATAAATTGATATAAAAATTGAAAATTAAGAAATTTGTGATACGATCAAATTAACAAGAGTACTCTTGTTAATTTGGTTGAAAAGGGTGATGAAATGACAAAACGATGGGGATTTACGTACATATTTTGTAATGATTTAGCGAAAATGAAATGGTTTTATACAGAAATTCTTCATTTGGATCTTATTTGGGATAGCACGAATACGTTAGCTTTTAAAATCGGTGATCATCAATTAAGTATCGATTTCCACGAATATTACACCCCGTTCGCATCCGGTTTTTCAATTCAACCAGGTTGGCAAGGTGGTACAGAACCGAGAATAAGCTGGTCATTAGAGTGTGATAAAGAAGATTTCATTCAAATAGTACATTCCGCAACTCGTCATGAGATCCCTACATACTATCACATACCAAAGTGGAACGGTTATTGGAGCTTTCCGATTTTGGACCCTATGAATCATACGATTGAAATTACTTGTACGGAAAAGAGTATAAACGTATGAAGGAGAAGCTAATTTGACTAGCGGGCAACTGAAAGCAGGTTATGGACTTGACCAAAATGGTTTTATTAATTGGGTAGAGGAACCGCCGCGAGAAAGAGAAACCGTTTCTGAACCCTGTGAAAACTTTATTCATGAAGCCCAATTATAGAGACATAAAAAGAGTCGTATTGCGTTAAAAAACGTCAAATACGACTCTTTTATTTATTGATAAAA
This sequence comes from Robertmurraya phoenicis, assembly GCF_047302285.1. Lineage (GTDB taxonomy): Bacteria > Bacillota > Bacilli > Bacillales > Cytobacillaceae > Robertmurraya. The sequence goes on along the minus strand of NZ_CP154845.1, from coordinate 2,461,072 downwards.
ATGAATGTTTGTGTTAAATTTATATAGATGTACATTGTATTTATAAAATAATCTCTAATATCCCTATCTTAATTATACAATGTAATTTATTTATTCGTCAACCTTTATATAAAACTTTTTTTGGGAGTGTTAGCCAATGGATTCAAATTTTAGGCAGGAGCAAAAGCGAGTAGACGTTGTAATGGAAATCATAACGGATGAGCTCAATCGATTGGAAGAAGAAAAGTCTAAACGTAAAAACGAAGTAGTGGATATTCGCAAGCACTTTTGGGATGAAGTAAAGGTGAATTTAGATTCCTTTGACGATTATCTTGAAACCATTATTGGTTTGAGGCAAGAGGTACAGGCGTTGTCCGTTAGCCAAAGTAGTCATAGACATGCAGCAAAGCGATTATCTACGTTACGACGCATGCATGAGGTTCCTTATTTTGGACGAATTGATCTATTGGAAGAAGGAACAACAAAGCCTGAAAAAATTTATATCGGGATTTCCACACTTAGGGATCCGAACGGTGACGATTTTCTTATATATGATTGGAGGGCTCCCGTCTCAAGTGTTTACTACGATTATCAACCTGGTTCTGTAAAATATGAAACTCCTGGAGGTACGATCCACGGCATTTTGGAGAAAAAGTGGCAATATTTAATTCGTGGTGGCGAACTCCAGTCAATGTTTGATACGAGTCTCACAATTGGAGATGAAATCTTACAGCAGGTTCTTGGCAAAGGGACAGATAAGAAAATGCATAATATCGTCGCTACGATCCAACAGGAACAAAACAAAATCATTCGTCATGATCTTGGGAGACTTCTCATTGTCCATGGTGCAGCAGGAAGTGGCAAAACTTCGGCTGCGATGCAACGAATAGCCTATTTACTTTACAAGTATCGAGATCGTTTGAATGCTGATCAAATTATTCTCTTTTCTCCGAATACGATGTTTAATAGTTACGTGTCCAATGTACTACCTGAACTCGGTGAAGAGAATATGCAACAGGTCACCTTTCAAGAATATCTAGACCATCGACTAAGCAAAGATTTTCAAGTAGAAACTCCTTTTGAACAATTAGAATATGTTTTGACTGGGGCGAAAACCCCTTCATACCAATCAAGGATAGCGAGTGTTCAATTCAAAGCATCAACGCACTTTTTCGAAGCCCTCCAATCATACAGACAGTCATTAGAAAACTCAGGAATGCTATTCAAAGATATTGTCTTCAGGGGGAAAACGATTATAACGGCACAGCAAATAGGAGATAGGTTTTATAGGGTGGATACGTCCCTCCGTTTCCATAATCGCCTTGAAAATTTGAAGGATTGGCTCATCAAGCAGATAAAAGAAATCCATAAAGACGAATGGAAAAAGTCGTGGGTACAGGAAGAGATTGAACTTCTCAGTAATGATGAGTATCATAAAGCCCATCATCACCTAGCAGAAAAACGAGGGTTTAAAAGAGAAGAGGTTGCCGACTATGAGATGGAGCCGAAAGCACTAGCTCGATTGATTGTTCAGCAAAAATTAAAACCATTAAGAAAACAAATTCGTGCCTATCGTTTTATCAATTTAACGGAAATCTACAAGCAACTTTTTGGGGAGCCTCAGCAAATTAAGAAGTGGATAAACGAGGAGGTTCCAGCTGATTGGCCAACTATTTGTCAATCAACAAAAGAAATGTTGGAGGAAGGGAAACTATTTTATGAGGATGCTACTCCATTTCTATTGTTGAAAGAGCTGATTGAAGGCTTTCATATCAATAGCTCAATTAGACATATCGTTGTCGATGAGGCGCAAGATTATTCTCCATTTCAATTTGAGTTCTTGAAACGTCTATTTCCTGCAGCGAAGATGACAGTACTTGGGGATTTTAATCAAGCGATATTTGCTCATGCAAGCGAAATGGTTGATTTCAACACCCTTACCAATTTGTATGGATCGAGTGAAACGGAAGTGATCAATATTGCAAGGAGTTATCGTTCAACGAAACCGATTATTGAATTTACACGAAGACTTGTTCCGAATGGTGATAAGATCATTCCATTTGAACGGAATGGTGAGAAGCCTATGCTCATACAAGTGAACAATCACGAGGAGCTGCACAGATCGATTGTTTCCAAAGTTACTGAATTAAAAGAACGTGGTTATCATAGCATCGCGATCATTTGCAAATCGGCGGAAGAAAGCAAAAATGCTTATGAAGCTCTTTCTGAAATTAATGAACTCAAACTTCTGAAGAGCACTTCCCTTGAATACGAACAAGGAGTAGTTGTTGTACCATCGTATTTATCAAAGGGGATCGAATTCGATGCAGTCATTATGTATGATGCCTCAGAGAATGTATACGATAATGAGAGTTTGCGTCGAACTTTCTATACTGTCTGCACGAGAGCGATGCATGAATTGCATCTTTATAGTGTGGGAGAACCAACTTCATTTGTAAAAGATGTTTTGGAACAAGGTGTCATTCAATATACTTAATCAAAATGATTGTAATCTTTCTTTCACGAAAATCAAGTATTACAATTATTATTTCAACAAAGTATAATCGGATATGGGAGTTGAGACAATTTGAATAAAGAGACAATCGCAAATATCCGAAAACAATTTAAATTAAATAACAAGCATATGCAAATTCGTGAGATTTTCAATGTTTATGTAAAGAAAGAATCTGGAGAAATCTATACCCATATTTGTCAGCCATTCGATATGCTTGAAAAAGAAGCACAGGAATTATTTTTGGCAAATTTTAAAAAGGTTTTAACTGGTCAGCTGGATACGAAATTATTTGAATTAAAATTTCAACGTGATGTGGTAGGGAGTACACAAGAAATATTGTTTGAATCTCTTCAAACAGACCTATCTGATGACTGGCAGCAACATATGCTCCAAATTGTGGAAAAAATGTTTTCCGTTAAAGTATATGAATTCGATACAGTAGTTACCTTTATCCGCGGTGAGTATCAAAAGCCGACAAGAAAGCGAGATCCTGAATCAGAAACAGGTGGAGATGATGAAGTATATTCCAGCTCTTTTGTTTTCTGCAGCTTTAACAAAGCGGATCAGCCGAAAAAATCATTAACCTTTGATTATATTGAAAGAGAATTTAAGCCAAATACAAACTTAGATCCTATTATCAATTTGACTGCGCCTTTAGCTGGTTTTATGTTTCCTGCCTTTCATGACAATATGGCTGATGTAAATCATATTCTATATAGTGCAGGGAAGGCAAATGAGCCAGACTATCGATTCATCGAAGAGGTTCTTAATTGTGAGGATATCATCACTGCTGAAGAAGATAAGGCAACCTTTGAAATCATTTTACAAAAGGTGATAGGGGATGAGTTAGATACAGAAACGATCTCCAATGTCTATGAGGAAATCGATCGGGTCGTACAAGAAAATGAGGAAAATGAAGATAATGAAGATCCGAAGCTTGATTACAAAGATATTGAACGTATCTTGACAGTTAGCGGCGTCGAAAATGTCGATACGGAGAAAGTAGAATTTGCATTTAAAGACGTTATCGAAGATGAAACACACGAATTCAAAGCAACGAATCTCGTACCGAAGAAAATTAAAATTAGCACCCATGTAGCTGAAATTAAGATCAACCCAAAAGAAATGAAAAAAGTAAAATACATCATGTTCGAAGGAAAGAAATGCTTACTCCTCGAAATCGAAGAAGACATCCTATTAGAAGGATTTAAACTAGAAACGCTCACCCTTTAAGCGGGACGTGGGGACAGGTTCGTTGTCCCCATCAGCAAAAACATTCAGTGCCCATTACTTGTCGTTTGAGACAAGTAATAGGCACTTTTTTTATGGAAAAATCTTACTTAAGCGATGCTGGTCTTCCAAGATAATAACCCTGGCCAATTTGACAAAATCAGGTTGGATCTCGATAATCTTTTGACTACAGGCAATTCCTGTACCGACATCATCAATCGCGATTTTTACTCCTTGTTTCTTTAATTCGATAATAACTCTTTTTAATTCTGACATATTCCAGTTGTTTGCTTCACTAATCGTTTCATTAATTTCGAACACGATCCGATTTTTTCGAATCCCAAATTGGTCTAGATTTTGGTCGAGAAAATCAAAAAAATCTTCTTGTATTAAAGTAGAGGGGAAAACATTTAAGAATAGGAATATATTTTCTTGAATATGAAAACTAGATAACCCTTTTTTGATTGCGATTCGATCAAGAATGTTTACCTGTGAGTCTAATCTTGCTGTCTCGAAAAGAATATTAGGTGGTATTTCATTTTCTGAGCGTAATAAAGACTCATAACTAAATAATGTATGTTTTTCTAAAAGATAGAGTGGTTGATAATAGGTATATAATTTGTCAACATCCATATCAATAACGGTCGCCACTTCTGAAACACTCCTAACCTAGTGAATTTAAAATGGACCAAACAACTTCGTTTATAATAACTCTCCCATCATAAATAGTATCATTTGATATTCACTATAATTTAGAAATATATGACAAATATGAAAACTTTTTTTGAAACCTAAAAAATATAAACGAAAGGAAATAATCTATTTTTACTCGATAAATGGCCATACTTAATTTCCCCCTCATACATATTCTGATAATAAAGTGCTACACGGTATATAAGGAGGTGAGGAAGGTGGCAAGATCTCCCCGTTTCTGTATGTTCCCTGGCTACAACTGGTGTGGTCCAGGGTGTAGTGGTCCTGGTGCACCTATTAATGCAGTAGATGCAGCGTGTAAACAACATGATTTATGCTACCAGTGGACAAGAGACCGATGTCGTTGTGATCAAGAGTTTATTCAACGTCTAGAGCCATTGCAAAATCGTTATACAGTTGAAGGACGTCATGCGAGAGTTCTATTAAACCATATGAGAATACTTAGAGGGATTAATTGTCTTTTTAGAACTAAATATCGCCAAATCCATTGAAGAAGCAATAGAAATGGTTAAAAAAGCGAGACCTGAAGTAGAAATTCATCCTGAATTTGTGAAGGACTTACAGTAACTATATCCCGATCGATAAGGAGAGAGGACTATCCACTTGAGATAGTCTTTTCTTTTTATGAATTTTTTCGAAAATTTCACAACTTTTTTTATCCTAATGCGTCTAAATATTGATTTTAATGAAGGAGGGGAGTTGTTTAGACAGTCAAATTGAAGAATGGTATGACGTGTATAGCTATCCTATTTTTAAATTTGTTCTTTTGATGGTTCAAGACTATCAGCAGGCAGAAGATTTGACACAAGAGACATTTGTGAAGGCATACAAAAGTATGCAAGCTTATAAAGGAGAGTCGAGTCCAAAAATTTGGCTATTTCGAATTGCGCACAATGTCACGATTTTTACTATATTAGTGGTGATAATGTCAACAAAGAACAAGTTATTCAAGTCGCGGAACAAATCAAAATTAATGAACAGTAACACGGAGACTCCTTAATATAACTTTTTCTCGTCAAATATAGATTCTTGCCATTTAAAATAACCATAAATGATGATAGAAAAAACACAAATAGGGGGACGAGGGACCTGTCCCCTCGTCCCTATGTCCACCACATAGCCCCGAGCGATTCTTTAAACATAATTGGTTTCAATGTGCTAATCGCTTTCGTTAACCCCTCATCAATAGACATTAAGCCATCCTCATGTTCAATGCTTACTACATAATCGTAATCATAAAGACGGAGCGTACTTAACATATCGGCCCAAACTTTCGAATCATGCCCATAGCCGACAGTGCGAAAATACCAAGAACGATTTTTCATGTCCGCATAAGAGGTCATATCGGTAATTCCATTTCGATTTTGATTAGGTTGATCCATAATCGTATCTTTTGCATGGAAGTGATGAATGGCATTTTCACGTCCTAATATTTTGATTGCCTCAACAGGGTCAATTCCTTGCCACCACATATGACTAGGATCAAGATTTGCTCCAATGGCTGGTCCGCATTCTTTTCTTAATCTAAGAAGAGTAGCTGGTGTATGAACAGAGAATCCTCCATGTAATTCAAGACCGATTTTCACTTGATGCAGTTCAGCAAACTGAGCTTTCTCTTTCCAATAGGGAATGATTTTTTCCTCCCATTGCCATTTCAAAATTTCCTGAAATTCATTTGGCCAAGGGGCAACTGGCCAGTTTGGATATTTTGCGTCTTCATGATCACCAGGACAGCCAGAAAATGTATTCACAACAGGAATTTCTAAGGCGCTTGCGAGCTGAATCGTTTTTGTTAAAAGTGTATCCGCTTCATCACGAATGGCCTTCTGTGGGTGAAGGGGGTTTGAATGACAACTTAAAGCGCTTACAATTAAACCGCGTTTTTTCACATTTTCCATAAATTCCGTTTGTTTTGCTTGATCAGCTAATAATTCATCTACATGACAATGGGCATTGCCTGGATAGCCTCCAGTTCCAATTTCTACAGCTTCAATTCCAAGTGCTGCAACATGATCTAGCATTTCATCTAATGGCTTATCTGAGTACAGCACAGTAAATACTCCTAATCTCATAAAATATACCTCCTCATATCATTATGTAATCCGTTACATTTCATTATAGCAAAAATACAGCTAAATACTAAATAAAACTCACAATATATTAATTATTTTATGATGATTGACAAAATAAAGAATTGATTTTACAATTTAAATTGTAATCGATTACATTTACTATTAGTTTGAAAGCGGGAAGTTTGATGGCGAATATTCAAGAAGTAGCACAAAAAGCAGGGGTTTCAGTTGCCACCGTTTCGAGAGTGCTTAATAACAATTCAACTGTGTCTGCACGGACAAGACTAAAAGTGGAGAATGCAATAAGAGAACTGAATTATGAGCCAAGTATGCTTGGTAGAAATTTGCGGAATTCAGAAAGTCGACTGCTATTAGTACTGATTCCAAGCATCTCAAATCCCTTTTACACAGATATCATTAACGGGATTCAAAATACGGCAATTGCACATCATTATAATATCCTCCTATGTGAAACAAATTCGAATCCTGAGCGAGAAAACATTTATTTTAATATGGTTAAAAACAAATTGGCGGATGGCGTAATTTCCATGGACCCAGCTGTAAATATGCAAAAATTGATTGAGCTCGCAGAAAATCATTCTATTATTCTATGTAGTGAGTATGATGAAGGCAATATGATTCCGTACGTGAGCATTGACAATGAATTGGCGGCATATCATGCGGTGAAGCATTTGATTAAATTAGGAAATGAAAAAATTGCGCTCATTAATTCAGATGAAAAATTTCTCTATGCAAGACAAAGAAGAGCTGGTTATGAAAGAGCTTTGGCAGAGTTTCATCTCCCATTCCGCGAAGAATGGATTTATCATACCACTCAGCTCGATTTTCAAGATGGGGTTCAGGCGATGAGAATGCTCTTGAAATTAGATAAACGACCTTCAGCCGTTTTTGCTGTTTCCGATACGTTGGCGATTGGTGCTTTAAAAGAAGTCAATGCTCAGGGCTTACATGCACCTGATGATATCGCAGTGGTGGGGTTTGATAATATTAGCTTTTCCAATATGACCAACCCAACTTTAACGACGGTATCACAACCGATGTATAAAATGGGTCTTACCGCTGCAACGATGCTAATCAATAGCATTCAGGAAAAGAAGGTAGAAAGTATTTTGTTGGATCACGAATTAATTATCCGTGAGTCGACGATGGGATAAGGAGATGAGCATTTTGGGCATAAAGGTAGGAATTATTGGTTGTGGTTCAATTGCCATGCACCGTCATGCGCCAGAATACAAAGCAAACGCTTATGTAGATCAAATTGTTTTCTATGATCGCAATGAGGAAAGAGCGATTAAACTTGCAAAAAAATTTGATGGTCAAGTAGCCAAATCTGTAGAAGAACTTTACACCGATCCTACGATTGTAGCGATTAGTGATTGCTCAACCAATGATGTACATCATATTCATACTTCACAAGCATTATTAAATGGAAAGCATGTGTTATGTGAAAAACCATTAGCGACAACAGTGAAACATGCGGAAGAAATTCTTAAAGCACAAAAAAAATCAGGAAAAAAATTAATGGTCGCTCATAATCAACGCTTCACGAAGGCACACCAAAAGGCTAAAGAGTTAATTGATAGAAAAGAATTAGGTGAGGTACTAACTTTTAAGACTACTTTCGGTCATGAAGGTCCTGAATCATGGGGTGTGAACAAAAGTAATTCAACCTGGTTTTTTAAAAAAGAACGTTCATTTACTGGTGTTGCAGGTGATTTGGGCATCCATAAAATTGATTTAATTCATTTTTTATTGAATGATGAAATTGACGAAGTTCATGCCTTTCATGGTGCCTTAGATAAAGTGGATGAACACGGGAAACCAATTGAGGTTTGTGATAATGTTGTCTGTGCGTTAAAAACGAAAAAAGGAAGATTAGGAACTGCCTCATTTTCATGGACATATTACGGTTCTGAGGACAACTCTACGACCATATATTGTCAAAAAGGAATCATCAAAATCTACCAAGACGCAGACGCGCCGTTATTGATTGAAACAAAAGAAGGGGAAGTGATTAGACATCCATTAGAATCGATTCAAACAAATGATAACCAAACGAGTAGTGGAGTAATTGATGCCTTTGTTGATTCGATTGTACATGACAAAGAACCAGCCATCACAGGGCAACAAGCGATTGCGACATTAAGGGTAATTGAAAAAATGCTACAGTAGCAACACCTTAAATAATGGAATTGACGAAGTCAGAATTTTCTTTTACTATAGATGTAACGGATTACATATATAATTACCATGACTATTTTGATACCGTTTTCATCATTGTAATATTAATTTCTACGAATATTGTAATCAATTACATGTTTGAAAGGAGGCTAATATGATTCATCAATTAGCCATTAATTCAAATACGTACCATGGTTTTTCTCTAGAAGATGCTGTTAAAGGGGCAAGTAGAGCTGGATTTACGCAAATTGAACTTGCGGCTGTTAAAGACCATACTGCTCATGTATTACCTGACATGTCAGAACAAGAATTAGATGACATTAAGGAGCTGCTTCACGAATATCGAATGAAATGTATTGGCATAGGTGCTCATAGCAATGTCATGCGAGAAGATGGCATTGCCAATTTATTAAAAAGTATTGATTTAGCAAATGCATTTGGTTGCAAATATATTGTGACCGCTACTGGTGATGCTCATGATGACAGTGATGTTATTGAGGATGAAAGAAAATTAGTTCAAAATTTACAACCTATTATCGAAAAGTGTGAGCGATTAAATAAAGTTCTCGTCATCGAAACACACGGAAATAACTATGCGACCGGAGTAGCTTTGAAGAAACTGGTTCACTCTCTATCCAATCGGGCTAAAATTAACTACGATACGGCAAACGTTATCTTTTATGGCGATGTCCTACCGTATGAGGACTTGGAAGCATCGATAGGGTATGTTGAATTTATTCATTTGAAAGATAAATTAGGGGCCAACCATGAATGGAATTTTCCAGCTATCGGAGATGGGAAAGTCGATTTTCGGCAAATCTTCCATACCCTTACAAAAGCGAATTATAAGGGGCCGATAAGCGTAGAAATTGAATTTACACCTGAGGGTCCTAGTAATCTTCAAGAAGTTAATGAAAGTGTTCAACGATCCTTCAACTATCTTTCTCGCATTCTTCGTTAAATAGGGAGGAGTATCATGAAGAACATTGGTCTAATCGGATGGGGCTTTATCGGTAAAACCCATTTTGATGCTTATCAACAAATTGAAAACGCTAACGTTGTCGCCATTTGTACAAGAAATGAAGTACAGTCGATTCCAAAAGGAATATTTCTTTCAACTTATGAAGAAGTCCTGAATAATCCAGATATCGAGTTGATTGACATTTGTTTACCAACTTTTTTACACGAAGAATTCATTATCAAGGCGGCCCAGGCAGGGAAAGATATCATTTGTGAAAAACCACTCTCGTTATCAATTGAATCAGTGGAAAGTATCATGAATGAGGTTGAAAGGAATGATGTGAATTTATTTGTCGCCCATGTGTTACGGTTTTGGCCGGAATATAAAACGATAAAGTCTTATTATGATACGGGAAAAATCGCTAACATCGATGTGATCCATGCAGGTCGCCTCGGACAAACACCGCAGTGGAGTCATTGGTTTAAGGACCCATTAAAAAGTGGTGGGGCACTTTATGATTTGCATATACACGATATTGACTTTATCTCCTATCTTTTAGGTGAAGTTGAAGAGGTATATGCAGTAGGTACGAAAAATTCACATGGTGCATGGGATCATATTATGACAACACTCACGTTAACAAATGGTGTAAAGGCTTTTGTAGAAGCATCTCAAAGAACGCCAGAAACTTATCCATTTACGATGTCTTTTCGCGCTCAAGCTTTCGATCATACAATCGACTTCCACCTCTCAGCTGGAGCAAATATAGAAAAAATCAGTCAAAGCTCCATGATCTACTACACGAAAGACTCTAAATCTACTATCGTAATTCCTCAAGAGAACGCATTTCAAAATGAACTATCGTACTTTATCAATTGTTTAGAAAATAATGAAGCAAACACCGTTATTCCTTTGAAAGATGTGCTCTATACGTTGAAGCTCATGAAGGCAATAGAAACTTCATTAGAAAAAGGGCATCAAATTCGCATGTAACACCTTGAATGTAAGCGCTTAAAACCGGATTCTATTTCATAACAAACAAATGGTTATGAAATCGACTCAATAGATTCATCAATATGATTAGGGGGTAATTTCGAATGAAAAAAGCTTTAAAGCTATTTGCATTACTTGTGTTAGTTTTGATGCCTGTTTTAGCCGCATGTAATAGTGAGCCAGCTAGTGATAATTCTGGAAGTGATGGGGCCAATGATGAAAGTGGAGATAAGTATAAAATCGGAATTTTAGCACCAGCGGTTACTCATGGTTGGGTGGCAGCAGTTGCCTATCATGCCGAAGCACGAGCGAAAGAATTGTCTGAAGAAATTGAGTACCAAATTCAAACAAGTACAAATGCGGAAGAGATGACTTCCCAGCTTGATGATTTAATGACATGGGGAGCAGAAGCGATTGTCGCATTTCCACAATGGGAAGGCATGGAGGTACCGATTCAAAGAGCCATCGATGAAGGAATCGAAGTCGTGAACTTTGACATCGCCATTAACGTTGATGGGGTTTACCGAGTAGCTGGGGATAATGAAGATATGGGAGTCCAAGGAGCGAACTATATCGTTGATAAAATTGGAACAGAAGGAAATGTCGTTATTCTAGAGGTTCCATCTTCTGGTTCAGTTTCTGAATTAAGAGGAAAAGGGTTTGTTGAAACGATGGAACAACTTGCCCCAGATATGAATCTATTAACCTATGCAACTCAATTTACAAGAGAAGATGGATTAAAGGACTTTGCGGATATTTTAACAAGTAATAGTCAAATTGATGCTGTTTATTCTATGGATGATGAGACGTCGATCGGTGTCCTACAGGCGATTAATGAATCTGGTCGTACAGATATACAAGTTGTAACAGGTGGCGGAGGTATGCAAGAGTATTTCAAGATGATGCCAGAAAATGAGGATCTTTGGATTCAATCTGCCCTTTATAGTCCAGCAATGGTCAAGGATGCTGTCGATATTGCGGTTAAAGTATTAAAAGGGGAGTCCGTTGATGAAGTAACGATTATCCCTACAACGATTGTCGATAGAGATAATTATGAACAGTTTATAGACGAGGGATCACCTTATTAAAGTTGGATGAGAGAGGGTATGGCGGGGCTGTAGCCCTCTCTTTTGATACATAATCAATCCTATGGAAGTGATGACATGAAGGTTGAAATGAACCATATTCGCAAGTCTTTTGGTCGTAACGAGGTATTAAAAGACATTTCTTTTTCCATAAAAGGTGGAGAAATATGTGCTTTGTTAGGGGAAAATGGTGCTGGTAAATCGACATTAATGAATATCCTTGGTGGTGTCTTCAAACAAGATACTGGATCGATTATCATCGATGATCAGCAAGTAAACTTTCAAACCCCTGCAGATTCACAAAATCAGGGAATCGCTTTTATCCACCAAGAATTAAACCTGATAAATGACTTACCCATCTACGAAAATATGTTTCTTGGTAGAGAGCTTAAGACAAAGAGTGGAAGCTTAGACCTCGAACAAATGAAGAAACAAACTGCAGAAATATTTCGGAAAATGAATATCGATTTAAAGCCGACTACGATGGTTCATGACCTTGATGCTTCCTATAAGCAAATCGTGGAAATATGTAAAGCAATGATGACGAATGCTTCTATTATTATAATGGATGAGCCAACAACCTCATTAACTGATCAAGAGATAGAGCGTGTCTTTACGATGATGAGAACGATGAAAACGCATGATGTTGGGATCATTTTTATCTCTCATAAATTGAATGAAGTGATGGAGGTATGTAATCGCTATGCTGTCCTTCGTGATGGAAATTTGGTAGCGGAAGGTAACGTTAGGGATGTAACGACCCAGGACCTTGCAAGGTTCATGGTTGGATACGACGTGAGAACAGAGTCATTAAGACGAGATAAGAAGCTAGGGGAAGAAGTTTTACGGGTAGAAGGGCTAACTTCGCAAACCTTTTTCAAAAATGTCGATTTTTCCATTCGAGCAGGAGAAGTAGTCGGATTTACCGGTCTACTCGGAGATGGTCGAAGCGAACTTTTTCAGACCATATTCGGTGCTGAAGGAATTCCAAAAGGAAAGATATTCTTAAATGGTGAACAAGTTACGATTCGAAGCACGACACAGGCTATTGATGAGGGAATTGCTTACCTTCCACGTAACAGAAAAGAAAACGCGATTATCAAGGACATGGATATTATTGAGAATGCTTCTATTGTCACGTGGACAACGTTTGCAAAAATGGGCATTATTCAAACGGAGAAGCATCAAGAGGTGTTTGAGAGCCATCGAAAAGCGCTTCGAATCAAAATGGGCGATCTGACAGACAGCATTAATAGTCTTTCAGGGGGGAATCAGCAAAAGGTTGTGTTAGCGAAATGGTTAGCAGCTAATCCGAAGCTACTTATCTTAGATAATCCTACTCAAGGGGTCGATGTAGGTGCGAAGGAAGATATTTATGATATCATTTTACAGCTTGCCGACGAACAGATTGCTGTCGTTGTCCTATCCAGTGAAGCCCATGAAATTATCCGTGTTTGTGATCGTGCCCTTGTCATGTATCACGGTGTGATTCAAGGGGAGTTATCAGGACAAAACATGACGGAACATCAAATCATGACTCTGGCTACCGGTGGGAAATTGATAGATGAAGAGGAGGGGCCATTTCAATGAGCAAGTCGAATGTTGAAAAAGATCGGAATTTTTTTCGTTGGTTTAAACATAGATGGTCGAATGAACCATTATTTAGCACCGCTATCGCACTTATTATTATGATTATCCTGCAAACGTTTGTATTAGGATTTGACTATGATTCTTTTGGTAGTTGGTTTGAGTCATGGACCAATAACTGGATCAATATTTTAAGAAATAATGCCAGTATTGCCATTATTGCCCTTGGGATGACCTTTGTCATTATGACTGGTGGGATCGATTTAGCGGTAGGATCGACATTGGTTGCGACTGGTGCTTTTTCGATGATTCTCCTTGATACGGGGACAAAAGGAATTCTCGGGATGCTTGGAATGACCGGTATTCCAGCATTTATTGTAACGATTGTACTCGTGCTTGTATTTGGTTATCTTCTTGGGGCGCTGATTGGGGTTACAATTACGAAAGGGAATGTCCCTCCATTTATCGTGACGTTAGGAGCAATGCTTATTTTCCGAAGTGTTACCCAGCACTTTATGCAAGGCTACAACACGACTCTCCCTACAGAGTTTTTACAGATTGCGAGCTTTAAAATGGGAAACTATATGATTATGCCAATTATCTACTGGGCAATCATTGCGTACATTCTCTATTATGTCTCAAAACGTACAACCTTCGGAAGACAAATCATTGCGGTTGGATCGAATGAACGAGCAGCAAAGTTATCAGGTGTAAATGTAGATAAGATAAAATTACGTGTCTATGCTTTGATGGGATTACTCGTCTCGATTGCTGCGATTATCCAAGTATCTCGAGTTGGTTCCATGGACTTTTCGAACGCTGGGAGAGGGATGGAAATGGACGCGATTGCTGCTGCGGTTGTCGGCGGAACGAGCATGAGCGGGGGAAGAGGATTCATCCTTGGAACCGTGTATGGAATGCTTATCATCGCCGTTATGAACAATCTATTAAACTTATTTGGTGTTCCACCGTTTTTAAGAGAAGCGTTTAAAGGCTTTATCGTCATTGGAGCGGTATTGTTGCAACGAAAAGGAACTAAGGGGAATGGGGCACTTTCGGCTTAAGTAATATTTACTGTATCTTTGAGATTGATTATGATGGTAGGGAAAGGTGTGAGTGTTAATAACCACCATTGCTGGGGTTGCATTCTTATATGGTACGGGAGCCATTCTCAATCGAAAAAGGGTGGGGAAATAAACTCACAGTTAAAAAGTTTGGATATACTCTAACGGGGTAACACAAAAAATAAAAAGCACAAAATAATGGAGGAACCATTCGTAAATGGGCAGCTCCTTTATTTTGTGCTTTTAGTCATGTAGTCGACAGGCACGTCTATTTAGAAACTATATCGTTTTGCCCTTCTTTTTTGCATCAGAATCCAATCCAGTTCCGATTGCTAACCCTAAACACATTCCAATCGGTATTCCTAAAGCAATATTGTCAAATATCGTTAATCCAAACATCAGACCTAGGCTCATCCCTAAGGACATATAAATAGCAAGATAGTGTCCCTCTTGGATCAGTTTATGTTTTTTCTCAAGATGAGAAGTGATGTGAGTTAATGATTGTTGAAAGAGCTTTATTTTAGTATCGTCTATCGTTGCTATATCTTCTTTTATTAGAATAAGCTGATTCTTCAATTCAAGTAGTTGTTGCTGACAATCTTCACAATTTGTTGAAAAGGAACCT
Source organism: Robertmurraya phoenicis (assembly GCF_047302285.1). Taxonomy (GTDB): domain Bacteria; phylum Bacillota; class Bacilli; order Bacillales; family Cytobacillaceae; genus Robertmurraya. The sequence continues at coordinate 2,446,045 of NZ_CP154845.1, read as the reverse complement.
AACTTGTCTGCAACCCGTTCACATTTGTTTAAATTAAGTTTCTTCAAAATGGGTTCACTAACAGTTCTTCGAAGCTCACTTATAATGGATTTTACATGATCAGTTTGGTTATCCAATTCATTTACCTCCAAATGAGTAAAGTTACTTTGCTATATTCTACGGAACACTTGTTGTAAAAGTTTCAAACTCATGAGGTAGTATCGTGCTCCCAAAAGGCAATCTTATAAAGGGGCCTTTTTTTAAAGAAGGAAAAGTCCTTTTTAGTTGAAGTTATTGAACTAACGGGCCAGGTTAGTACAACGAGGAGTAACATCAGATTTATGCGGATTTACAACACTAAATTAAGAAATATTACCAAACACCGCTTTGGTAACTTTTTGAGTTTTACTTAATATAAAATGATTTTGGGAGGTATTTATTTGTTATATAGTCCAAAACCGATATATGGAAAATATTTCAATGGTTGTGCTGTTTTTATTAATAACAATCACTTCCATATTGAAAAATAAAAGAGTTTTGTCTGTTATGTCAAAAATCCAAATAATAGGTGTGGGTATTTCTTATACGGTTACTATAATCTTCGCATCTATTTGTATATACTACGGTGGGAATTGGATGGCATCGTATGCACCAAATGTAATGCTAAAATAAATCATTCAGTTTACAGTGGCTATAATAACACTATATCTGTTTGTAAGTTTGTTAAATAAAAGATTACATAAAATTACGAATGGAGTTCTCCCTAGAAAGTAAAGAATAAACAGTACAGATTAATAACTTATCATTTTCATAACTAAATGGGATGTGAATTAATAAATGAACGGTAATAAGAAAACACCACAACTACCATATTATGCGGTCATATTTACTTCAGAAAGAACAGATGGTGACAATGGATATGGAAAAATGGCAGAAACAATGGAAGAGTTGGCTGCAAAGCAACCAGGATTTTTAGGAATTGAAAGCGCAAGAGATAATGAGTTAGGTATTACGGTTTCATATTGGCAAACTCTAGATGACATTAAGATTTGGAAAGAACATTCTATACATAAAGTAGCTCAAGAAAAAGGTAGAAAAGAATGGTATAAAAATTATAAAGTTCGAGTTTGTAAAGTTGAAAGAGATTATTCGTTTGAAATGTAATTCGTATTGAAAAGTCTTAATTTCCACTAAAATAATTTCATTTCAGTTAACCATGAAGCATTCCATTAAATGGTTACTTTTAATAAGAAGGAGAATGAAGGTTGAATGTAATTAACTAGATATTAAATGACTATTTTAAGGCGTGGAATGAAGGTTTTATTAGCAAAAACGCTGATGGAATTAGAAATTTATGTCTAAAGATTTTGTAGGATATTGGGCTCATTCTAAGATTAAAAAAACTGACCCATACTTCTTTGACTATGACCTACATAGTGTTTTGCAACAAATGGATCAAGCAAAGAAAAGTTTTGAAGCTGTTTCCATTACTGAACGAAATAATGGCAACGAATATTTGGTTTTAGGAAGAGAAACGAACTTAGTTAACGGTGAACCTTATTCTGCTCAATGTATGTTTGTATGGAGGAGAGAAGAGAAGAGCATAAGTTGAAACCATTATGAGAATATATCGAATTAGAAAGATAAAAAAAGGGTAGATATTAACAGATCTCATTCCTGTCATTCTACCCTTGGATGTGTAAATTTCTATCTCTTATTAACCTGCAGTTCTTTAATCCGTGCCTTTCTTTCCCAAGGGCGGCTTTTCCAGCGCTTGAGGGCGAGAATTCCTCGAATCCATTCGTCCATTCCTTGGGCGATCCACACTCCAAGTAAGCCTAATCCTAAATGAATGCCAAATACATAACTAAAGACGACAGCGACTCCCCACATGAAAATAATTCCCGTAATCATTGGAAAGCGGACATCACCTGCTGATTTTAACGAATTCATCAGGACAATATTCATCGCTCTTCCTGGTTCAATGAACACAATCGCCCAAAGTACTGGGATTCCAACGGCTAGAATCATCGGATCGTCTGTAAAGATTCCTAAAATTGGGGAACCAATTAAGGCAATCACCAAGGAGACAATAAAAGAAGCAAAGGTAGCAATTTTTAATGTCTTTAAGCCACGGCGAAGGGCTTTGTCATACTCTTTTCCACCAATATATCTTGACACTAAAATCTGTGTTCCCATTCCAATTGCCATCGTAAATAAAAAGCAAAGCATGGAAATATTTACGATATATACTCGCGCTGTTAAAGCAGCAGCTCCAAGAGAGGCGACAATCCCGGTAATCAGCAACTGCGAAAATTGATAGGATAAGTTTTCTCCAGCAGAAGGAAGACCGATGCGAAGGAGCCCGAAAAAATCAGCATGATCAATTTTAAAGATATCACGAATGTTAATCGAAATGGAAAGCCTTTTATAGACCAAATAGACTAAAATGAGCACCGCAATTACTCTAGCTGCCACGATTGCCCATGATACACCAACTACGCCTGTAATCGGGAGTCCAAAAAGACCTGAGAGGGCAAGAATATTCCCACCGATACTAATGATATTCATGAAGATGGTCACGATCATTGATTCCTTCGTATATCCATAGCTTCGTAGCACAGCACTAAGTGCAAGAGCAAGAGATTCAAAGAATAAGGATAAACCACAAATTTGGATAAAAATGAGTCCATAATCGTAAATTTTTCCTTGTACATCAAAGAGCTTTAAAAAATGTTCTCCAAACATAAAGACAATCAGCGCCATAATTAATCCAAACCAAAAGTTCATTCCAAAGGCAGAACGAGCCATTTGTTTCGCTTCCGCAAGTTTCCCTGCTCCAAGCTTTTGTCCAATTAAGATCGTCGCACCAATCGATGTAACGTTAAACACTAAAATAAAGATGTTAAGAAGTTGGTTGGCGACTCCGACACCTGCTGCTGCGTCATCAGAGTAATGACCAAGCATGAAGGTGGCGATAATTCCCATACTCATATGTAACGCGATTTCGATAAAAAGTGGCCATGTTATTTGAAACAGTGTCTGTTCTTTATATTTATTGGTTTCTTCCACGATGTTATGTTCTCCTTTTGAACTTCTGAAACTGAAATACTCATCTATTCTAATCCTATTTTCAGAAATGTAAAGGAGAAATTTGAAAAAACGGAATCTACGTTTTGATACGAGATTCCGTTCAAATCATTAATTCAATTTTGCACGTAAAAGGGAAGCTGCATCCCGAGGAGATTCGGCTTTCATAATTTCAGATACAATCGCTACACCAGCAATAGACAAGTCTTTTAATCGCTCCAAATTATTTAGCTTAATCCCTCCAATTGCCACCACCGGAATGGACACAGCTTGGATAATCTTCTCTAGTTCTCCTTCTGGCAAAACCTTCGCATTATCTTTTGAGGCAGTTGGAAATACAGCCCCAACCCCAATATAATCTGCGCCATCTTTCTCAGCGGCAATCGCTTCTTCGACCGTGCCAGCTGATACACCGATGCTGACAGTAGGGGGAACGATTCGTTTAATGTGCGCGAGAGGGAGATCCTCTTGTCCAACATGAATACCATTCGCCCCAGATGCCAGGGCAATATCAACCCGATCGTTTATATAAAGAGGGACACCATAGCGTGAAGTTAATTCTTTTAGCTGCACCGCTTTTTCGAAAAATAGTTTGCCAGAGTTCGTTTTCTCCCGAAGTTGAACGGCTGTTACACCGCCTATAATCGCTTCTTCGACGATGGTTAAAAGTTCGGGAAGTGGAATTGATTCCTCTGTTACAAGATAGAGTTTTAGGTTTTCTATCATACGAAACGTACACCTTCCTCCCATTTGTCTCCGTCCATTAAGAAAATTTGATCTAATAATTTGATCCGATATGTACCGATCCCCTCATGAACTTGCAGAAGATTTTTCGCCAATTCTCCTGCGAGGCTCATCGTTGACATACCCGCAACAGAGGCAGCAAACCAATCATCGCTTACACCAGCAAAAGCAGCGATAAGGGAAGCTGTCGTACAACCGGTTCCTGTAATTTTCGTTAGTAAAATGTCACCATTGTCAATGCCGATGACATCGGTACCGTTCGAGATATAATCGACTTTTCCACTAATGACGGTAATCGCATCGAGTTTTCGAGCAGCCTCTAACGCTAGTTCTCTACTAGAAATCGAGACATCACCAGCATCGACACCACGTGTTTGTACGTCACCGCCAATGAGGGCAAATACTTCTGACGCATTTCCTCGAACAATAGAAATATTCACTTTATCTAAAAAGTCTTTCGCACGCTCATTGCGAAATGGAGTAGCTCCGACGCCAACCGGATCGAACACAACAGGGATGCCTTTTTGATTGGCTGCTTGACCAGCCATTATCATCGCTTCGTACATCGCATCATCGATCGTTCCAAAATTAACAACAAGCGCTTGAGCAAGCTGAACCATATCTGCAACTTCCTCAATACTTGTTGCCATTACAGGAGAGCCACCAATGGCTAGTGTCACATTGGCACAGTCATTGATCGTAACCGTATTCGTTAAATGGTGGACAAGAGGTTGCGCTTCTTTTACCTGTGTAAATAATTCTTTAATCGTCTGTTTCATGTTTTTCACCATCCGTTTTAGATAAGATTTGCCTTCTTGTAAAGCTCGTAAAAGTGATGAGTTGGCCCGTGTCCGTTGCCTAACTCCAGACTATGTTGAATGGCAATCGTAATGTACTGCTTCGCCAATTTCACCGCTTCAAACATCGAATGACCTTTCGCTAAATTCGCTGCAATCGCTGATGATAGGGTGCAACCTGTACCATGAGTATTTTTCGTTTCAACTCTTTCACCATAGAGCCAATGAAAATGTTCACCGTCAAAAAATAGATCATTCGGATTTCCGTTTAAATGGCCACCTTTAAGTAAAACCTGGTTTGCCCCAAGTTCTATTAAAATTTTACATGCAGAGAGCATATCGTCTTCTGTTTCTATTTTTCTATCAACTAACACTTCTGCTTCTGGAATATTCGGTGTGATGATCGTCGCTAACGGAATTATGAAATCCTTTAACGATTGAATCGCTTCTTTTTGTAAGAGATGATGCCCGCCTTTTGAGACCATCACCGGGTCTAAGACGATATAGGTTGGTTGATATTTTATTAAAGATTGAGCTACCGTTTCAACTGTAGCAGGTGAAGAGAGCATCCCGATTTTAACGGCATCGACGGGAATATCATCAAAGACTGCTTCAATTTGGTCACGGATGATCGCGTTGTCAATATTTTGGACGGAGCGAACTTCGATTGTATTTTGAGCAGTTACGGCAGTGATGACAGACATTCCGAATACGCCATTTGCCGAAAAAGCTTTTAAATCCGCTTGAATTCCGGCGCCTCCTCCAGAATCAGATCCTGCGATTGTTAGAGCTGTTTTCATGAATCATTCCTCCAAGTGCGTTATTACGTACCAATATTTTAAGTAGTCCATATCCCATTAACGCTCCTGTAATCGAGCTAATCGCAAATGCAGGGACAAGGCCGAAAAGAGTGGCTTCCTGACCTAAGAAGAGGACGGCGATCGGGTATGTCGCCATGGCCCCGATGATTCCTGTTCCAAATACTTCCCCAAAGGCAGCGAATGAAAGCTTTTTAGTTTTTTGGTATAAAAAGGCAGCAAGCAAAGCTCCAATCATACTCCCAGGAAAAGCAAAGATACTTCCTGTCCCAAGCATGTTGCGTAGGGAAGAGGAGATAAATGCTTGTAGAACCGCGTACCATGGTCCAAGTAGAACAGCTGATAAAACATTGGCAAAATGCTGAATTGGAAAGATTTTTGCAAAGCCAACAGGGATGTAAATCATACTGCTCGATATCGTTGTAATCGCTGCAATCAATGCTGTTAACGTCATTTTATTTGTTTTCGTCATAGGTTTTCATCCTCTCTACTTGGAAACGATGTTCATAAAAGCACTACTTGGATCTACCTTTTCTTTTAAAACACCTGTGTCATAAAGCCAATTAGCGACGTCTTGCCAAACATCCTCCTCCTGATAACCAAATGGAAGTGTACCGTCATCCATTAATGGTAGTAAAACGTTTAGGCTTTCAGTTTCTACATCCTGATCAAGAGGGAAGCTTTCATTTTCATTGTTAAATAATACTTCCAATCCTTCAGCTGGATTGTTTTGAACGTCTTCTTGTCCTTTTGTAAGGGCTCTCCAAAACTTTGTAAATGCTTCTTCTTTCTTTTCAAATGTATCTTCACCAGTTACAAGGATCAGTTCATAATTATCAGGTACCCCGTACTCTGTTAATGGAAACATGTCGACGTCATAGCCTTCCTTTTCAAGGAGAACAAGCTCATGGTTCACGTATGCTCCTACTAATGCATCAACGTTTTTTGTCGCTAAAGAGGGCATAAGATCCCAACCAACGTCCGTTAATTTCACTTCGCTAGCATCTCCACCATCATGTTCGACCATTGTTTTTAAGACCGCTTCACTGACAGAGGATGAGGGATAGCCAACATTTTTCCCTACTAAATCCTTCGGCGATTCAATGCCATTGTCTTTTAAATACATAATTCCATCTAATGAATGACGAACAAGGGATGCAATCGAAACAACGGGAATGTCTTCAGCTCTCGACATTAAAAGTTGCGTTTGATAACTGATCGCTAAATCTACTTTTCCAGTCGCAGCAAGCTTAAGTGGATCATTTGTATCAGCGGGCATTTCAACCTTCACCTTTAAGCCTTCCTCTTCAAAATAACCTTTTTCTTCGGCCATATAGATCGCTGAGTGAACAGCGTTTGGATACCAATCTAGCATAATACTGATTTCTTCAAGTTCACGGTTATCAGAATCTGTGTTCGAGCATCCGACAAGTAAAGTCAAGATGATCATAAAGCTAAGGATGATTAATTTTTTCATTGATTTCCACTCCACAACTTAATTTGTATTTTTCCAGCGTAATACTCTTTTTTCTATTAGTGATGTAAGGGCAAACAGGATAATCCCGACAACCGTTAAAATGACAATCGCCGCAAATACACCATTCGCGTTCAAATCACCAGACATCCGTCGACTATAGTACCCAAGACCGACACTTGCTCCAAGCCATTCACCAATGGTGGCTCCAACAAGGGAATAAACAATGGCAATTTTCAAACCGGAGAAAAAGGAAGGAAGAGCCATTGGGATATTTAATTTCGTAAAAATTTGCCGCTTTGTTGCACCCATTGAACGTAACAATTCGATATAGTCTTTATCGCCTGATTTTAAGCCATCGTATGTGGCAACCACGATAGGGAAGAAAGACATAAGAACGGTCACTGCCACTTTGCTCCAAATCGTGTATCCAAACCACAAAACAAAGATCGGAGAGAGGGCGATAATGGGAATCATTTGTGAAATCACGACAGCAGGGTAAAGCATTTTTTCAATCGTTTTTGAGAAAAACATACTCATGGCAAGACCGACTCCACCAGTCACAGCTATTAGAAAACCAATCGCAAACTCAACCATTGTCGCTCCTAAATGTTCAAAAATAAGAGGTCGCCAATGTTCAACAATATGTGTAACGACACTCGTTGGCGCTGGAATAATAAAAGCCGGTACGAGTTTAGAGCGAACCAAATATTCTACCAAGACCAAGACGAAAATAAGAAAGACGATAAATAAACTGTATTGTTTTAAAAATTTCTTCATGTTAGATCTTTTTCTCCAATTCTTTTCGTAGCTCCACAAAGGTTTGTGAATGAACGATCTCTTGATGGCGTGGTCTTGGAAAGGGAACGGTGATTCCTTCGATTGTTTTATTGTCTTTTAATAAAATGATTCGATCAGATAGATAGCAAGCTTCCTCTAGATCGTGCGTAATAAAGACGATCGTTTTATCAAGTTCTTGCCAAATGGAAAGAAGCCATGCTTGCATTTCTTTTTTTGTTATCGAATCTAGTGCACCAAAAGGCTCATCTAACAGGAGCACCTCTTTTCCTGTTAACATTGCACGTAAGAAGGCGACACGCTGTCTCATTCCACCAGATAGTTGATGGGGAAATGCTTGTTCGTAATCTTCCAATCCAACTTTTTTTAACCATGAACGAGCATCCTCTTTTGACAGTTTTAAATCCTTTTGAATTTCGGCTCCAATCATGATATTATCAATGATCGTTCTCCACGGAAGGAGTAAGTCCTTTTGAGGCATATACCCAACGTCTCCAAGAGAAATGGGTTGTTTATCAATCGTAATTTCACCCTCATTAGGTTTTAGTAAACCCGTTATTAGCTTGAGGATGGTACTTTTTCCTGTGCCGCTTTTCCCAATCAAAGAGACAAATTCACCTTGTTGAACGGTGAAGTTCAGTTCTGAAATGACTGGATTTTTTTCTTTTGTAAATGTATAAGAAACATTTTTAAGTAAAAGTGTCATATTCTTGTCCTCGTTTAAATGGGCCAATCCTGTTCAAAATAGTTCATGTCCCAGAATAGATATTCATATTTGGATGTGATTTGGAAGTGTTCTTCTAGTACAGCAAGTTCCCGTTCCGGAAGTCCATCTGCTAGCTCATCCATGAGTCTAATCAACCATTTTGCTCCTTCGCCAAAGTTTTGAGAATCGTATGTATCAATCCATTTTGCATAAGGGTTCGTGGAGATGCTGTCGCCATATTGTTTCCGTAACAGTTTGCCAATTTCCCAGTAATCCCATGCACACGGTAAAAGACAAGATACAACTTCTGCTAACGTACCGTTTTGAGCTACATTTAGCATATAACGAGTGTAAGCGAGATTGATCGGAGTAGGCTTAGTAGCTTCTAACTCCTCGGGCGTGATGCCAAACTCGGCTGCGTACTGACGATGAAGATCCATCTCAAAATGAAGCGTTTCATGTAAAATTTGCGCAAATCTATCCATTGTTTCTAAGTCACGTGATTTCGTAACAGCAGCAGCAAAGAGCTTTGCATAGTCAATTAAATAAACATAATCTTGCTTCATGTAATGAACAAATTTTTCGCGAGGAAGTGTTCCATTTCCTAATTGTTGCACAAAGGGATGTTGATGATTTTTTTCCCAAATCGGTTGTACGTTTTTAAACAGTCGATCTGTGAATTTTTCAGTTTTGATATTTTCCACTTTATATTCCTCCTCTGTTAGGTGAAAGTTGATGAGACTCGAATACAAATAAAAACCGCTTTCCTGATATAGGAAAGCGGTAAGGGCATGAAAAAATATACCAATACCTACTTCCCTACGCTAGTACGAGCTAGATCAGGTTCAAAGGGTACGTCTCAGCCATAAGGCGCCCCTAGTAGAAAATGAAAATATTCGGTTTAAATCCTTCAAAAAAGAACGATTTTGCTATATTTATATACAAAAAGCCCCCACAAAAGTGGAGGCTGAGTCTCTAAATGAGCAACCATATCCACTTCCCTACGTCAGTTCTAACTGAATCAGGTTCAAAGGGTTTAGAACTTTTGTTCAATCTCAGTCTTTCATATGAAAGGACTCCCCTAGTGCTTATATATAAGTTTATAATCATAGTATCATGGTTTAATATGGCATTCAAGTATAAAAGTTTTTCAGATGATAAAGTTAAAAGATAGAGGTGTTAACATTCTATATCAAGATAAGCATCCCTATGCAGGAGGGCCTAACCATTATGCAGTTTATTTTGAGGACCCTGATAGAATTAAAGTTGAATTAGTAGAATGATTATAATAAAGTTGAGTTAGTTATAGTAGAAAGTGGTGAAGAGATGAGTAATGATTCTCCAATTTCCTTCTCTGCCCATAAAAAATGGCTGTCAATCCCGAAGGAAATGCGTGCGAAACTTGAAAGAAATGTATTTTGTGCTACTTGCTTAGATGTTGTGCAGATTATCAATTATACTGTGAAGGAAATCGATGAACAGGTTGTATTACATGGTGATTGTAAAAAATGTGGGGATCCTGTTGCAAGAGTAATTGATTAGATTGGTTTTTTCTTTCTGACAGAAAAACGATTTATACATGATTATCGAACGGGGCTAAAATATGGCGCCAAAAATGATTTTTCGTTTTTGGCGCCTCATTTTTTTATGACACTTAAATGGCTTCAAGTACTTTTTTTAAAGCTACATCAACTTCTACATAATTATAGCCTAAATCTATTGCCACTGCTTCATAAGTAATGGCACCAGCCGCCACATTGACACCAGCCTTTAAGGCATGATTTTCAGCTACAGCTTTGAGAACGCCTTTTCCTGCAATTTGAAGAGCGTAAGGGACAGTTACATTGGTTAATCCAATCGTAGATGTTCTTGGAACAGCTCCAGGCATGTTGGCAACGGCATAATGAACAACCCCATGCTTCAAGTAAGTCGGCTCATCATGAGTCGTGATACGGTCTACTGTTTCGAAGATTCCACCTTGGTCGATCGCAACGTCAACAACAACGGAACCTGGTTTCATCGATTCGATCATTTCTTCTGTCACTAATTTTGGTGCTTTCGCTCCTGGAATCAATACAGCCCCAATCACTAAATCAGATTCACGAACAGCGTGAGCAATATTAAGTGGATTTGACATTAATGTTTGAATATCGTTTCCAAATTGGTCATCAAGCTGACGAAGACGCTCTGGACTTAAGTCAATAATCGTAACATCGGCTCCTAAACCAATCGCAAGCTTGGCTGCATTGGTTCCAACAACACCACCACCAATAATTGTTACTTTACCGCGTTTCACTCCTGGAATACCAGAAAGTAGAATTCCTTGACCACCATTGGTTTTTTCTAAAAATTGTGCTCCGATTTGTGCAGACATACGCCCAGCTACTTCACTCATTGGTGTTAGTAATGGCAATGTGCGGTTAACTTCTACTGTTTCATAGGCAATCGCCGTAACACCTTTGTCGACTAATGCTTTTGCTAATTTTGGCTCAGCAGCTAAATGTAAATATGTGAAAAGTACCAAACCTGGACGGAAAAAGTCATACTCTGATGGAAGAGGCTCTTTCACTTTCATGACCATTTCAGCAGCCCAGCTTTCTGCAGGAGTTGAAACGATTTCTGCACCAGCTTCGATATAAGCTTTATCAGTGAAACCACTACCGACACCAGCTTCTGTTTCTACTAACACACGATGTCCTGCTTTTGCAAGTGCGACAACACCAGCAGGCGTCATAGCTACACGGTTTTCATTATTTTTAATTTCCTTTGGTACTCCGATAATCATTTCTATTTCCTCCTTATAAAGATTGCTTATCTTAAAATCTAATTCAATTATAAATTTTTTGTAAATATTTTGACATTGTCGAGAAAATAAAAAAGGAATCGGCTCATTTGTGAAATTTCACAAATGCTCCTTTTCCTGAAGTTGCTCGAGCTTTAAATCGATGAATAATGCGATTTTTTGATAGGCATCACGCAAATTAATTTCCCCGATTTCAGCGATTCGTTTTAATCGATAATTTAAAGTATTTAAATGTATATGTAATGCTTTCGCTGCTTCATTCATATTACTATCCAAATTCAAATAAGTCTCCAATGTCTGAAAGAGTTGAGTATGATGCTCTAAATCATATTGTTTAAGCTTTGTTAATGAATGGTTTTCATATTTTTCCAACCGATTTTTTTCCAAAATGATATCTAAATAGCGATAAATTCCTAGACGTTGATAACTTAATAATCGCTCTGCTTCTTCAGGGAACCGTTTCTTACATTGAAGGACAGTAAGGGCTTCCTGATAGCTCCGTTCCACTTCCATGTAGTCTTCAAAAATCGTTCCACATCCTCCAATAATGGATTCAATATTGAATCGTTTCTTCATATGATAAATAAATTCTTCAATAAACGTCGTTAAATGAAGTTCAGAAAATTCATCCTTGTATGGAGCCGTTAGTAAAATAACTTCTTTTTCATCTAGGACATGAAAAATGATTTTCAATTGTTGTGTCGTCAAGAGAAGATAGGAAATTTGTTGTTGATTTTCTCTTGTAATGGATTCGTGAAATTGCAAAACAACGACAGAAAAGAGGGAGGGAGGCAAAATATGAAATTCTGCAAATTTATCTCGAACTTCCTTTTTAGAATGAATATTGCCCGTCAGGAGTTGCCAAAAGAAATCTTTCATTCCTTCATCTGTTTCATTTTGCTGACCTTTTATTTGCAATAACTGATTTTTCACTGCTAGAGCCGCTTGTTTAAAAAGGTTGAAATCCTCATCTGTAAATTTTCTTTCGACCTCTAATGCCCAAATATAGCCAAGTACATCATGGTTTTTATGAATGGCAATCGCGATTCGATCCCCGAGTCCAACTTCTTCAATATGGGGAATCCGTACAGGAGCGTCTGTACGATTAATTTTCGGTAAAATATTATTTTTCCATAAGCTATTGATGACCTTTTCAGGGACTCTGCGTCCAATAATCGTCTGAATTCTCGCTTGGTCGGTTTCTTCACTATGCTTGCTGTATGCAAGAAGGCGATGATTAGCATCCTCAATCGTAACAGGGCAATGAAATACATCACTTATTCGGTCCACTAAGCTTTCCAACGTCTTAAAACTACCTTTAAACGGATTGTCATTTTTACGATATGAATCCATTGCGTTCGTTCTCCTTATATATCTGGAATATGTATAATCATATCTTACGTTTTGGGGGCTTGTATATAAAGTGTCGAATTTTTCACTTATCATGGCACAAATATTGTATATTGATTACTAAAAGAGCTATGTTCTATAGCAAAAAGACCGATTATCGCTGAAATGATAATCGGTCTTTTTTGTTATTACACGAAAGGATTGCCGTTATTTTAACAACAATTATTACTAGTTTAAAATAATTTTATAATGCCAAACTATTGATATGTAAGGGTTTTATGGAAGCGTTTGATAAAAGAATAGATTTTTAATAATAAAAGTATAGACATTTAAAAAAATAAGTATATAATAATTTTTGTAAGCGATTTATGAAAACGCTTTTTAAATCTAATTTATATAAAAGGAGACTGATTCAGATGAAAAGAATTTTATTAGCTTGTAGCTCAGGAATGTCAACAAGTCTTTTAGTTACCAAAATGGAACAGCATGCTGCATCGATTGGTGAAGAAGCAAAAATTTGGGCTGTTGGACAAGATCAAGCAAAGAAAGAAATGGCCAATGCTGATGTTGTTTTAATTGGACCGCAAATGAGTTTCCTAAAAGGTGAATTCCAAAAGGAAGCAGAGCAATATGGCATTAAAGTAGATGTTATCGATATGATGGCTTACGGAATGGCAGATGGTAAAAAAGCTTATGAGCAAGCACTTTCTTTAATGTAATGGAGGGATAGTCGTGGAAAACATCAATATAGAAGAACTTACAGGTGAACAAATCAACTTTATGCTGATCCTTCATAGTGGAAACGCTAGAAGTAAAGTAATTCAAGCTCTTCGTGAATATAAAGAAGGAAGAGTAGAGGAAGCGGATCAACTTCTCGTTCAAGCTGAAGAAGATTTAAAGGTTGCCCATCAAATTCATTTTAAAATGGTACAACAAGAAGCATCAGGTGAAAAAGTGGAATTTGCATTGTTATTAATGCATGCGGAAGACCATTTGATGTCAACTTTATCAATGAAAGAACTAGTGAAAGAATTACTGGACCTGTTCAAACAAAAAAATATTTAAGAGGAGGAAACGGCGATGTTTGAAAAATTAAGTAAATACCTGATTCCAATCGCTGGGAAACTAAATAACAATCGCTTTTTATCAGTACTACGTGACGCCTTTATGTTAGCGTTCCCATTAACAATTTTTGGTTCAATCTTTGTTGTTTTAACAAATCTACCATTTTTAGACAAACTCATGAGTGATGGTGCTCTAGCGAACTTTAAGGACATGTTTGGAATCGCTTCCTCTGCCACAATGGGGATTATGTCAGTCTTTGTTGTTTTTGGTATAGGGTATTATTTATCAAAAAGTTATGATGTAGAAGCTATTTTTGGTGGAGCTATTTCACTCGTATCATTCTTACTATTAACTCCATTTATCGTTACACTTGAAGGTGGAGAAGTTGTATCAGGTGTAATTCCACTTGACCGTTTAGGTGCAAAAGGAATGTTCCTCGGAATGATTACAGCATTCCTTGCAACTGAAATTTATCGTCGAGTTGTTCAAAAGAATATTACAATTAAAATGCCTCCTGGTGTTCCACCAGCGGTAGCAAAATCATTCGCAGCACTTATCCCTGCACTTATTACGTTAACTATTTTCTTAGGTATCAACATCCTTGTAACACAATTATTTAATACAAACTTACATGATGTTATTTATAACGTGATTCAAGCGCCATTAGTAGGATTGGGTAGCGGAATTATCCCAACGTTAATCGCTGTATTCTTTATCCAAATCCTTTGGTTCTTTGGATTACATGGACAAGTTATCATCAACTCCGTTATGGATCCAATTTGGAACACATTAATGATTGAAAACTTAGAAGCTTATACAGCTGGTCAAGCTGTACCACATATCATTTCTAAACCATTTATCGAGATTTACACAGTTGGTATGGGTGGTACTGGTATGACGCTAGTCGTTGTATTCGCAATGCTTGCCTTTATGAAGAGTAGACAATTAAAGCAAGTAGGGAAACTTGCTGTTGGTCCTGGTCTATTCAATGTTAACGAACCTGTTATCTTTGGTTTACCAATCGTAATGAACCCAATTATTATCTTACCTTGGATTATCGCACCAATGGTCGCAACTCTTGTTTCTTACTTCGCCATGTCAACTGGATTAGTTCCACCACCAACAGGTGTAGCTGTACCTTGGACAGTTCCGTTCTTTATCAATGGGATCATGGCAACAAACTCTATAGCTGGTGGCCTTTTACAGTTAGTTAACATGGCTATTGTCGGACTCATTTGGTTCCCATTCTTAAAGACCTTAGACAAAACGAATTTAATCAAAGAAAAAGAAGCAGAAAAAGCAGCATAAGCTTGAAAACTAAAAGGGGCAGGTGTTTAAACGGCAAATGCAATGATTCTTTAGCATCCCCGTAAGACTCTGCCTTTTTTTTCACAAATGTAAACTATGCAGGTAAAGGAGACTACAAAGATGACTAGCATGAATGAGATTAAATATCACTTCCCAGAAGGATTTTGGTGGGGATCTGCAGCATCTGGACCTCAAACAGAAGGTGCAGCAGAAGTCGATGGCAAAGGGAAAAATATTTGGGATTACTGGTATGAAATTGAGCCCACTCGCTTCTTTGATGGGGTAGGTCCTGATAAAACATCTCAATTTTATTATAAATATAAAGAGGATATTCGCTTAATGAAGGAAACCGGACACAATTCGTTCCGTATGTCGATTCAATGGGCTCGCTTAATTCCTGGTGGTAAAGGTGAAGTGAATCCTAAGGCTGTTGAATTTTACAACAATGTCATCAATGAAATGATTGCTCAAGGGATTGAACCATTCGTTAACCTTTTCCACTTTGACATGCCTTGGGAACTTCAAAAGATTGGTGGATGGACGAATCGTGAAACCGTTAATGCTTACGTAAAATATGCACAAACATGTTTTGAACTCTTTGGTGATCGGGTGAAATATTGGTTTACCCATAATGAGCCTATCGTACCGGTAGAAGGCGGATATTTATACGATTTCCACTATCCTAATGAAGTTGATTTTGGGAAAGCTGTTCAAGTCGCATTCCATTCGATCCTTGCTAGTGCAAAGGCAATTCAAGTTTATAAAGAATTAAAACAAGAAGGAAAAATTGGGATCATCCTGAACTTGACACCTTCATATCCAAGAAGTCAAAATCCTGCTGATTTGAAGGCAGCACTACTCGCTGATGCATTCTTTAATCGCTCTTTCCTAGATCCATCTGTCAAAGGGGAATTCCCTCAGGAATTAGTACAAATTCTAAAGAAAGAAGGATTTGTACCAGAAATGGAAGCTAGTGATTTAGAGATCATTAAAGAAAACACCGTCGATATTCTTGGTGTTAACTACTATCAACCGAGAAGAGTAAAGGCAAAGGAAAATCTACCGAATCCAGATGCTCCATTTATGCCTGAACATTTCTTTGATAACTATGTCATGCCTGGTCGTAAAATGAATCCTCACCGTGGATGGGAAATCTACGAAAAGGGTGTATATGATATCCTAACAAACCTTCGTGAGAATTATGGAAACATTGAATGTTTAATTTCAGAAAATGGAATGGGCGTTGAAGGTGAAGAGAAGTTCCGTGATCAAAATGGTATTATTCAAGACGATTATCGGATTGAATTTATTCAAGACCATTTAAAATGGGTTCATAAAGCCTTGGAAGAGGGAGCGAACGTTAAGGGCTATCATTTATGGACGTTTATGGACAACTGGTCTTGGACAAACGCTTATAAAAATCGTTATGGATTCGTTTCTGTGAATTTAAACAAAGACGGTGAAAGAACGATTAAAAAGAGCGGACAATGGTTTAAAACCGTTTCTGAACATAACGGATTTTAAAGATGGTCGCTTAGACCATCTTTTTTTTCAAAATATATGTTTGTGAATTCTTGCACGATAGCATCGAAAAAATCAAAAACTAACAGTCATTTTCTTTAAGTTGATGTATGATATAGAAGACAGCGCTTGTGTAAGGCGTTAGAACGACATCTATGTGCAATCAACCTATAGAAAAAGAATTTGTTAATAGGGTGGAGACCGTTCATGCCAAAATACGAAACTATTTCTTCGGTGATGAGAAAAAGAATTAGACATCAGTTTTATCCCATTGATCAACCTATACCAGATGAAATTACTTTAGCAAAAGAGTTTCAATGTAGCCGTATGACGATGAAGCGGGCGTTGGATATATTAGTGAAAGAAGGCCTACTATATCGAAAAAGAGGCCATGGCACATTTATTATTCAATCTGCCATATCTCAGAATGTTGTCAACGTCGGATCAAACGAAAATCTAGGATTATCGAGGCTACTTAAAGGAAAAAAAGTGACAAGTCAGGTCATAAAATTTGATGTACAGTTTCCTTCTCAGGAAGTTGCTGAACACTTAGCAATTGATCTAAAGACCCCTGTCTACTTTTTAATCCGTCTGAGATTAGTTGATGATGAACCATATGTCATGGAAAAAACATATATGCCTACGACGTTAATTCCAGGAATTACGGATGAAACGCTATTTGGATCAATTTATGAATACATTCGTGAGACTTTAGGTCTTACGATCGCAGGATCTCATCGAAAAATAAGAGCATGTAAATCAGAGGAACTTGACCATCAATATTTAGCGTGCTTACCATATGACCCGATTTTAGAAGTGGAGCATGTAGGTTTTCTCAATAATGGGGTACCATTTGAATATTCTTTTTCACGCCATCGATACGATAAATTTGAGGTAACGACCATCAACTAGAAACATTGCATTGGAGGAATGGACTATGCTAGGGGCAATTGAAGCTGGCGGAACAAAATTTGTATGTGCTGTTGGAGATGAGAAAGGGACAATCATAGAGCGAATTCAGAATCCCTACTACTATACCTGAAAAAACAATGAAGGAAGTCATAGCATTCTTTCAAAAATATGAAGTGGACGCCATTGGGATTGGCTCCTTTGGTCCGATTGATGTAAATAAGGAAAGCCCAACCTACGGATACATTACCTCTACGCCAAAAACGGCTTGGAAGGATTATCCGTTTATCCAAACGATGAAGGACGCATTTTCGGTTCCAATTGGTTTTAATACTGATGTGAATGCGGCCGCTTTAGGTGAAGCAACTCTTGGCGCTGCAAAGGGATTAGATAGCTGTCTCTATATAACTGTAGGAACAGGGATCGGTGCTGGTGCATTAGTACAAGGAAAACTGTTGCAAGGCTTATCCCATCCTGAAATGGGACATACCTTTGTTCGAAGGCATCCGAATGATTCATATGACGGAACATGTCCATATCATAAGGATTGCTTAGAAGGTTTAGCAGCGGGTCCGGGTATTGAAGCGCGATGGGGCGAAAAAGGAATTGATCTTTCAGAGCGTTCTGAAGTTTGGGAGTTAGAAGGCTATTATATTGCTCAAGCTCTCATGCAATACATTTTGATCATCTCTCCGAAGAAGATTATTCTTGGTGGGGGAGTCATGAAGCAAAAGCAGGTATTTCCTTTTATTTATAAACACTTAACAGAGCTCATGAACCATTATGTTGATTTACCTGAATTAACCGATTACATCGTTTCTCCTGGATTAGGAGATGATGCTGGAATTACGGGCTCACTACTACTTGCTTATGAAGCACTTCAACAAGATTAATTAGGGAGGAAAAAATTTTGCAACCATTATTTTTACAACCTGTTTTTAAAGAAAGAATTTGGGGCGGTACTGCTTTAAATAAAGAGTATGGATACGACATTCCAACGGATAAAACAGGAGAATGCTGGGCAATTTCTGCTCATCCGAACGGGCCCTCTGTGATTGAAAATGGTCCATATGCGGGGCAAACATTGAACAGCCTTTGGAAAGAGTATCCAGAGCTATTTGGTAATCCGACAGACGAGGTCTTTCCGCTATTAACGAAAATCTTGGATGCGAATATGGATTTGTCTGTTCAAGTACATCCAGATGATGCTTACGCCTTGGTGAATGAAAATGGGGAGCTAGGGAAAACCGAATGCTGGTATATCATAGATTGTAAAGAGGGAGCTGACATGATCTTTGGTCATAACGCTCAAACGAAAGAAGAGCTCCAGCAAATGGTGAACGAAGGTAGTTGGAATGATTTGCTTCGTCGCGTCAAAATTAAGCCAGGTGATTTCTTCTATGTACCGAGTGGGACGATTCACGCATTATGCGAGGGGACACTTGTATTAGAGACACAACAAAGCTCTGATACGACTTACCGAGTATATGATTATGATCGTCGTGACGATCAAGGGAATCTTCGTGAACTACACTTAGAAAAAGCTATCGAAGTTACAACCGTTCCTCACGAAGCTGTCAAAAGCACACCAACTGTTGAAACAAAGGGAGACGCAACGATTACAACCTTTGTAAATTCTGAATTTTTCTCTGTGTACAAATGGGATGTGAATGGTAAAGCTCCATTCTCTGCACCAGTTAACCAATATTTACTCATAAGTGTGTTAAAAGGGGAAGGTTCGTTTCACCATAACGGAGAAACATATCTATTAACGAAAGGAACTCATTTCATCGTCCCAGTTGGAATGGCTGAATTTGAAGTTTCAGGAAACTGCGAACTGATGGTTTCTCACCCTTAAGAACAAAGAAGACGGTGGACCAGTTTGTCTACCGTCTTATTTTGTCTACACTTGTTGGTTAGAAAATTATGGATTTCGCCTTTGTGGATAACTCTTATAATTAGTCTATCTACGTCTAGCTCCAGCGCCTATCGCCTATCGCCTATCAAACTTCAGGTCCCCTCCCTACGATAAGTCAATCTCGATTCGCTAACGCTCATCGGATTTCCTATATCTCAGTCGAGGCCCTTCCAGTTATGTACGGCGATGAACAAGGCGCTTGCGCTTTTGTACTTTAGTACTTTGTCGTTGCAGAAAATGATATAATGCTCCGATAAGGTTGGCGTCATTTTTAAAATGACAAATTTCAATCACTGGACGGATTTTGGCAATTTTTACAGAATCAAGAATTTCGTCTAACTTCGTTTGAATTTCCTTAATAAGATCTGTTCTACTGCTTATTGCTCCTCCGATAATAATTTTCTCTGGATCATACACGTATTGGAGATTATAAATCCCATGTGCTAGATAGTGATAAAATTCATTGATTGCCTCAAGACAATCTTGATCTCCATTTTCCGCTTCAGTAAATACTCTTTTTCCATTATACCCTTCAACCAGGACAGATTTCCTTTTGGCTACATTTTCGATTAGCCCACGAGTAGAGGCGAGGTCGCTCCATGTATAAGCTTGGCCATTTTCAAGTTTCATCACCATATAGCCAACTTCTCCACCGTGGAGATTAGCTCCGTGATGGATTTGACGATTTTTCACGACAGCTCCTCCGATTCCAGAACCAATCACGATAAATAAGACGTCTTGATTTTGACGTGCTGCACCTTTCCATACCTCTCCTAACGCTGCGCAATTAGCATCGTTTTCAATTTCAATCGGAAGACCAGTAGCATTACCGAAAACCTCCTTAAAGTTTGGTCCATGAATACAAGGCAAAGCACTCGCACCACCAATGACACCACTTTCACTATTGACGCCCCCTGGACAGCTAAGGGCAATCCCTTTTAATTCGTATGTTTCTTTATGTATATTTGTAACTTTTATTATTTCCTTCGTAAATTTATCGAAATT
This sequence comes from Robertmurraya phoenicis, assembly GCF_047302285.1. GTDB lineage: Bacteria > Bacillota > Bacilli > Bacillales > Cytobacillaceae > Robertmurraya. The sequence continues at coordinate 2,425,760 of NZ_CP154845.1, read as the reverse complement.
ATTCGCAGAGGATATGTAATCTCCCTTCGTTAGAATGTCACCTTGTTCGTTCATAACGGCATACTTAACGGAGCTACCTCCGACATCAAACACTAAATAATTATTCAATTTTTGAACTCCAATCCTTCATTAATTTTTAGAATTTACTCCATAATTCAAGTAAATTATGATAAAAGAAGCTTATCAATATTATTTTATTATGTCTATACTCATAAAATCAAAAGTATAGACATTTATTTTTTAACGTTTATAATAGAGTGTAAGCGCATAACATTTTTTTACCAACAGAGGAGTGACCCACATGATACATAAAGAACTAAGTCCATTTCCAAAGAATTTTCTTTGGGGCGCAGCTTCGGCTGCCTACCAAGTTGAAGGTGCTTGGAATGAAGACGGAAAAGGCGTTTCAAACTGGGACAAGTTTGTCCGTATTCCCGGTAAAACATTCAAAGGGACGACAGGTGATGTGGCGGTAGACCATTACCATCGCTATAAAGAAGATGTTCTGTTAATGGCTGAAATGGGAATGAAGACCTATCGTTTTTCTGTTGCTTGGACGCGAATCTTTCCGAATGGAAAAGGTGAACTCAACGAACAAGGTTTACAATTTTATGATCAGTTAATTAACGAATTGAAGGCAAATAATATTGAACCGATTTTAACATTATACCATTGGGATTTACCACAAGCTCTCCAAGATGAGTACGGTGGCTGGGAGTCTAGACAGATCATCGAGGATTTTACCCGTTACAGTGTTGAATTATACAAGCGTTTTGGAGATCGGGTAAAATATTGGGTCAGCCTAAACGAGCAAAATATTTTTACCATGTTTGGCTATCGTATGGCTACTCATCCACCAGGTGTAATGGATGATAAGTTATTTTATCAGGTCAATCACCATGCCAATCTTGCTAATGCAAGTGTCATTAAAGAATTTCGTAAATATGTTCCAGATGGAAAAATCGGCCCTAGCTTTGCCTATTCTCCTGCTTATTCGCTAACATCTAACCCGAAAGATATTATAGCGGCTGAGAACGCTGAAGAATTAAATAACCATTGGTGGATGGATATTTACGCATGGGGGAGATATCCGAAGGCAGCGTGGAATTATTTAGAGAAGAACGGCCTTACTCCTACAATTGAAGAAGGGGATTTCGAATTATTACGTAAAGGTACTCCGGATTTCATGGGATTAAATTATTATCAAACGACGACCTACGAAGAAAATCCATTAGAAGGTGGAGTAGGAGCGGCTGACATGAACACGACTGGGAAGAAGGGAACCTCAAAGGACACGGGGATTCCAGGAGTTTTTAAAACAGTAGAAAATCCAAACCTGGAAAGAACCGACTGGGATTGGAATATTGATCCCCACGGACTGAGAATTGCCCTCCGTCGTATTACCGATCGTTATGAACTACCGATACTAATTAGTGAAAATGGACTAGGTGCATTTGATAAGCTTGAAGAAGGGGATGTCGTCAACGATGATTACCGTATTGACTTTATCCGCGCCCACGTCCAAGCAATGCAAGAAGCGGTTTCCGATGGTGTAGACTTACTTGGTTATTGCGTATGGTCCTTTACCGACTTACTAAGCTGGTTAAACGGATTCCAAAAAAGATATGGTTTTGTTTATGTTAATCAACATGAAGAAGGAGAACATGACCTGCGTCGCGTGAAAAAGAAAAGCTTCTATTGGTATAAGAAAGTGATTGCTTCAAATGGTGAGGTTCTATAAGATCGTTTTTAGCTTCACATTTTAATCGTTAGGATAGATGCCATGTATGAAAAACATCAGGATGTCAACTGCTATAGAAAAAGCAGTGTTTGTATGGAGGATTCCATCCTTCCCGATTCTTTTTCTCATTAATACGATATTTGGATTGTCCATGTCCTTTTTTGTTCCGTTTTCATCACTTTTGGGCATTGATGAAGTTGGAATGAGCAATGCAAGCTTTGGAATTTTTATGACCGTTATGGCGATAGGTGGGGTGGTAATCAGTAGTTATATTGCCAAACGCTCTGACACAAAAACAAGCCGGAGGACGTTATTACTACTGACTTCGCTTACCGGTATTCTTGGTTATACTTTATTTGCATTTTTAAGGGACTATCTTGCCCTCATGCTCACAGCCTTTGTATTGCTTGGTACCACAGCAGCTGCGGTACCACAGCTTTGGGCGTATGCTCGAGATGCATTGAAGGCAGCAAAAATCCCAAATGAAGAAACCCCTTTTATTATGAATGTCTTAAAAGGGCAGAGGCTTTAAAAAAACAAAACTCCGACATGTATCGGAGTTTTGTTAGATCTCACGAAATACACTTTCCACATCTCGATAACCAGTCCGATCTCCAAAGCTTGGATCGTCTGGTTCTAAAGTCCAAAGATTATTTAGCGGGGATAGACCATCCTTATCATTTTTGCGAAACGATGTATGTATATGATAGGTTTTTCCATTTTTGGTGACTGTGTAGCCCATATGGTAAATATCATCCTGTCCATCTTCCTCATAAACCCCGATTTCATCGAGTTCAAATCGTTCAAGATACTGCTGGAATGGTTCCTGTAAGTCCTCCATGACTCTAGAGCGAGTTAAGTACTCCACTATGCGCACCCCTTTCAAACAATCAGATGTATTTAATATGCGTCTACAAACGAAAAATATCCAGATGCTTTATCTCCATTTTTCCTCCAATACTTCAATAAACGCTTCCACATTTTTATTATTTTCCATAATTGGTGAGTATACATAAGAGAAGGTTCTTGTGAATGATTGATTGTAGATGGGAAGAATCGCTAAGTAACGATGCTCCAACTCCCTTTTTATCGCATGTTTAGAAAGCAAGGAAACCCCTAAACCATTAATGACAGACTCCTTTATTGCTTGAATGCTATTCATGGTGAGAAGTGAATTTATTTTTAATCCATTTGTACTTAAGATTTCTAATAAAAAATCTCGATTTCCAGAACCGACTTCTCTTGATAACCATGTCTCCTTCTTTAAGTCGTGAAAGGTAATCTCCTGTTTTCCAGTAAGCAGATGAGCTGGTGAGGAAACAATGAAGAATTCTTCCTCCATAAAAGCTACAATTCGTAGATCTTTTTCCATCGCCTCTCCTTCAATAAATCCTATATCTATTTGAAATTGACGAACATATTGTAGAATTTCCTCTCGATTCCCAATCATCATTTCAATTTCAAGCGTAGGATATTTCTTTTGGAGTTCACATAGGATAGAGGGTAGGATATACTCCCCAATTGAATAGCTTGCACCAATCGTTAATTTTCCGGCAATTTTATGATGAAATTCGAGAATTTCTTGTTTCGCAATATCGTAGACTTCAATAATTTTCTTTGCACGCAGTAACAGTAACTGGCCACTTGGTGTTATTTTCAAAAATTTAGGTGAGCGTTGAAATAAATCGGTATTGAATTCCTTTTCCAAGTTTTTAATATGAAGGCTGACCGTCGGTTGAGACATGAGAAGTTTATCTGCGGTTTTTGTAAAGTTTTTCACTTCGGCTAATGTCACAAATGTTTTAAGTTCTTCTAATTGCATCGATCTCCCACCTTATGATTAGGAATGTTGATGATTCCGATTATTTAAAATTATTTTACATACGGCTATTTCTTCGTTAAAGTTTTGAATTAAATAAAAGGTTTTTTTTGAAAAGACAGAACATGATGAATTTTTTTAACTATAAAACCTACTTATTTGATAGGAAAAGTAAATATAATGATATATTACCAAATTTTTTGTGAGGTGGATAGTATTGCAAATACATGTAGGGAATAGTCCATTTAATCAGGAACAAGCAGAACTCATTAATCAGCTACTCGCGACATTAACAGATTCACAAAAAATCTGGTTAAGTGGATATTTTTCCGGTTCGATATCTGTGCAAGGAGAAACAGCGACAGAACAACCAAAATCATCACCGACACCGAAGGAAGTGGTGATCCTTTACGGGTCACAAACTGGGAACGCACAAGGATTATCAAAAAAAGCAAAAGAGCGACTGGAAAGTAATGGCTTTAAGGTAAATGTCATCGCCATGAATGATTTTAAACCGAATCAATTGAAAAAGATCGACAACCTTCTACTCCTCGTTAGTACACATGGTGAAGGGGATCCGCCTGACAATGCCATTATTTTTCATGAGTTCCTACATGGGAAAAGATCACCGAAGCTTGATAAATTGAACTACTCCGTCTTAGCGTTGGGTGATAGTTCATACGAGTTCTTCTGTCAGGTTGGAAAAGAATTTGACCAACGATTAGAAGAACTGGGAGGGACGAGGATATATCCACGCTTTGATTGCGATCTGGATTTCGAGGAGCCAGCTGATGAATGGTTAGAAGGAGTTATTAAAAGCTTAAAAGATTCGAATCTATTAAACGAGCAAGCAATAACAAACGTGGTAACATCATCTATTCCAACAACTTCTACCTATTCACGAAGCAATCCTTTTAAAGCTGAGGTATTAGAAAATCTTAATCTAAACGGAAGAGGATCGAATAAAGAGACTCGCCATATAGAATTATCATTGGAAGGTTCAGGACTAAGTTATAAACCGGGTGATAGTGTAGGCATACTTCCTGATAATGACCCACAGTTAGTTAAGGCACTGATTCAGGCATCGAATTGGAGTCCAGATGAATCTGTCACCATAAATAAACAAGGAGATATTTTATCGTTCAAAGAAGCGATTACGAACTATTACGAGATAACAGTTGTGACGAAACCTCTTTTACAAAAGATACAAGAATTTCTCCAGCATGATCGCTTAAATGATTTGTTAGAAAAAGGGAATGAAAAAAAACTGAGAAGTTATATCGATGGTCGGGACCTACTCGATGTGATCAATGATTTTGGCGTATGGGGGGGAAAGGCACAAGAATTTGTCTCCATTCTCCGCAAAATTCCTCCTCGCTTATACTCCATTGCTAGTAGTTATGAAACTAACCAAGAGGAGGTTCATTTAACGGTTGGAGCAGTAAGATACAGCGCCAATGGACGAGAAAGAAAAGGGGTATGTTCCACATTATGTGCAGAAAGATTAGACATTGGGGACAAGGTACCTATTTTTATCCAGACGAATGAACATTTCCGTTTGCCAGAAGATCCAGATACGCCAATCATCATGATCGGTCCTGGTACAGGAGTAGCTCCGTTTAGATCCTTTATGCAAGAACGTGAAGAACAAGGTGCTGCAGGGAAGTCTTGGTTATTTTTCGGTGACCAGCATTTTATGACTGATTTCCTTTATCAAACGGAATGGAATCAATGGTTAAACAATGGTGTTTTAACAAAGATGAATGTTGCTTTTTCCCGTGATGGGAAGGAAAAAGTTTATGTGCAGCATCGGATGAATGAGGAAAGTAAAGAATTTTTCGCCTGGCTACAAGAAGGAGCTGTCCTTTATATCTGTGGAGATGAAAAAAATATGGCGAAGGATGTTCACGAAACTCTCATTGAAATTGTTGAGAAGGAAGGGAACTTAAATCGTAAAGAGGCGGAAGAGTATGTAGCAAAGCTTCAACAACAAAAACGATATTTAAGAGACGTATATTGAGTAGAGAGGAGAACGACGAGATGGGGAACAAAACGATAAAAGCACCTGATGGACCTCCAAGTAACAATGAAAAGTTAAAAAGAGAGAGTGATTTTTTACGTGGAACATTGAAAGAAGAAATGGCAGACCCTACGCATGCAAGAATTTCCGATAATTCGAATCAATTAATAAAATTTCATGGAAGTTATCAGCAAGATGATCGAGACCTACGGAATGAACGGCAAAAACAAAAGCTAGAACCAGCCTATCAATTTATGATTCGGGTCCGACTCCCTGGTGGGGTAGCGACAACAGAGCAGTGGCTCATTATGGATGAGATTGCCGAAAAATTTGGCAATCAAACGTTGAAATTGACGACAAGGCAGACCTTTCAAATGCACGGAATTTTAAAATGGAATATGAAAGATACCATGCAAGAAATTAATCAAGTATTATTGGATACAATCGCTGCCTGTGGAGACGTGAACCGGAACGTCATGAGCAACGCTAATCCTTTTCAATCCGAGCTACATGCTGAAGTGTATGAATGGTCGAAGAGACTTAGTGATGATCTCCTTCCCAAAACAAGGGCCTATCATGAAATTTGGTTAGATGAGGAAAAAGTGTTCGCCAGTCCTGAAGTAGAAGAAGTAGAACCGATGTATGGTCCTGTATACTTACCAAGAAAATTCAAAATTGGTGTAGCCATTCCTCCTTCTAATGATGTCGATGTTTTTTCACAGGATTTAGGGTATATTGCCATTGTTGAGGATGACAAACTGCTCGGGTTTAATGTTGTAGTCGGTGGAGGAATGGGAATGACCCACGGCGATAAGGAAACTTACCCGCAAGTTGCCAAGGTGATTGGGTATTGCACACCAGAACAAATGGTCGATGTAGCGGAAAAGATTATTACGATCCAGAGAGATTATGGGAATCGTTCCAATCGGAAAAATGCCCGATTTAAATACACGGTCGATCGTCTCGGTCTTCCAACAGTAAAAGAAGAACTAAATAAGCGACTAGGATGGGAATTGACAGAAGCGAAACCATTTAAATTTGACCATAATGGAGATCGTTATGGTTGGGTCAAAGGGGTAAAAGGAAAATGGAATTTCACCCTCTTTGTTGAAGGTGGAAGAGTGAAAGATTTTGAGAATATTAAAATCAAAACAGGAATACGAGAGATTGCCAAAATTCATAAAGGTGATTTCCGACTGACTCCTAATCAAAACTTAATTATTGCCAACGTATCGAGTCGCAATAAGAAACAAATAAACGAGTTGTTGGAAAAGCATGGTTTAACTGATGGACATCATTTCAGTGCTTTACGACGAAATTCAATGGCCTGTGTTTCACTGCCTACATGTGGATTGGCAATGGCTGAAGCAGAACGATATTTACCTACTTTGATCGATAAAATCGAAACGATTGTTGATGAGAATGGTCTTCGTGACGAAGAGATTACGATTCGAATGACGGGTTGCCCAAACGGGTGTGCGAGACATGCACTTGGAGAAATCGGTTTTATCGGCAAGTCATTAGGAAAATACAATATGTACTTAGGAGCGGCATTTGATGGCAGTCGCCTTAGCAAATTGTATCGGGAAAATATCGGGGAAGAAGAGATTCTTTCAGAGCTAAAAGTACTTCTTTCAAGATATGCGAAGGAAAGAGAAGAAGGCGAACACTTTGGTGATTTTGTCGTTCGAATAGGAATAGTGAAAGAAACGACAGATGGAACCAATTTTCATGTTCTTCAGTAAGCTATCTTTAGTTAGAATATTTCGTCTTTAAATGTTGACAAATCACATCGAAATGGTAGGATTAACATAACTTTATTGGTGAAATATACAATTTATGTATGAGAGGAGGGCGAATCGCTCTGAAACCAGCAGAATGGCAGAACACGGTCAAACATATAGAAGAAATGCTGGCGACTTTGAAATTTGGGTCGATTACATTAGTCGTTCAGGATGGAAAGATCGTACAAATTGAAAAAAATGAAAAGATTCGTCTTCCTTAGACACTTGCTGACTAGACAAACTAGAGGCAGGCTCCTACTTTTTTAAGGGGAAGCCTGCTTTTTGAATGATAAAGGAGGTTTAACTGATGAAAACCAAGATCACCTATGATAACTGGCAGCCCATTTCCCATTTATTTGAAGTGGATGAAGAATATAAGGGAGCGCTCTCCGTTATTGAATGGGCATTCCGAATGTATCCAGAGGAAAAAATTACTTATGCTTCAAGCTTTGGAGCAGAAGGGATCGTCTTAATTGACCTCATTCATCAGGTAAAGCCTGATGCTCATATCGTTTTTTTAGATACAGATTTGCATTTTCCAGAAACGTACGAGGTCATCGAAAAGATAGAAAAACGGTTTCCCACACTACGAATTGAAAAAAAGAAACCAGCATTTACCCTAGAGAGGCAAGCTGAAAAATATGGAACGGCATTATGGAAACGGGACCCAAACCAGTGCTGCCATATTCGTAAGGTCGTACCATTACGAGAAGCGATAGGTGAAAAAGAAGCCTGGATTTCAGGTCTAAGAAGGGAACAATCACCTTCGAGAGCTCAGACAGAATTTCTCAATAAGGATGATAAATTTAAAAATGTGAAAATATGTCCGTTGATCCATTGGACGTGGGACGAAATTTGGGCATATATTAAAGCACATGAACTTCCATACAATGAATTGCATGATCATCTATACCCGAGTATCGGTTGTTTTCCATGTACACAGCCAGTCACGAAGGATGGTGATTCTAGAGCCGGCCGCTGGACTGGTAGTAGCAAGACGGAGTGTGGACTTCACACAAGCTAGAGGAGGTTGGCACGATGGTTATCTTGGCCATTCTCATTGCATTATTTTTTGCTCTTAACATAGGTGCCTCAGGTGCCGCTGCATCGATGGGAATTGCTTATGGAACAGGCGTTGTTAAAAAGAGGATGGCATTATTTCTTTGTGCCATTGCTGTATTCCTTGGTGCCTATTTAGGCGGCGGAGAAGTTGTGAAAACATTAGGGAGTGGTATTGTTCCAGGAAATACGTTCACGGTTTCTGTTACCATCCTTGTCCTACTTTCTGCCGCTTTATCATTATTTTTGGCAAATATATTAGGAATTCCACTATCGACAAGTGAGGTCGTTGTAGGCGCCATTGTCGGTGTTGGAATTGTCTATCAATCTCTATTTATGGATAAGTTAGCATGGATCTTACTATTTTGGGTGCTTACACCTATTGTTGCCTTTGTCATGGCTGTTATCGCTTCAATGATTCTCAAAATCAAGAGAATAAAAGCGTGGCTAAAAAATCCCTCAATCAGTCGCACTTTACCGATCATTGTCATCGTGATGGGAATGTTTGAAGCCTTTTCCGCTGGGATGAATAATGTGGCAAACGCAGTCGGTCCATTAGTTGGAGCAGAAATTCTTTCCACCCAATCAGGGATCTTGTGGGGAGGCTTGTTCGTTGCAATAGGAGCTCTTGTTTTAGGCAAAAGGGTTCTGGAGACGAACGGAAAGAAGATAACGAGCATACGACTAGAAGATGGGTGCATTATTTCTGGAACAGGGGCAAGTATTGTCATAACCGCTTCCCTTTTTGGTATACCAGTTCCTTTAACGCAAATCACGACCAGTTCTATTATCGGCATCGGTTTTGTAAAGGACGGATTTGCTGTATTAAAAAAGAAAATAGTCGTCCAATTATTAACCGTTTGGGTTGTATCCCCGATCATATCGATGGTGCTTTCCTATAGTCTGATCCAATTGATCATTGAGAAAAATTTCTATCCAATACTCATCCTTTCTACCGTGCTTTTTGTCATTATCGGAACAGTTTTAGTAATAAAAAGAAGAAATGTTCCTATACCAGCACAAACGAGAAAGGAAACATCTTTAACAGAAAAAAGTTAATTTATATTGAAAGGATTGAGGAATTTGTCTTTTTTACCAAGTCCACACGGTGGAACATTAATCCAATTATATCAACCGGACTTCGATATAAAATCTATAGTAAAAGAAATCAATATTGATGCCATTGCATTGAGTGATCTTGAATTGATCGGAGTTGGCCTTTTTAGTCCACTTACAGGCTTTCTTGGAAAGAAAGACTATGAATCTGTCGTGGAAAATATGCGTTTAGCCGATGGGAAGGTGTGGTCGATCCCGATTACATTGCCTGTTTCACCGGCTGTAGCAAAAGGGTTAACAGAAGGTGAAACATATAAGCTAAAATTCAACGGAGAAACATATGGAATCATCACTGTCTCAGAATGGTATGAGCCAAATTTACAAAAAGAAGCCCTCGAAGTTTATAAAACAGACGAAAGCGCACATCCGGGAGTGAAGCATCTTTTTCAAAGAGGTAATATCTATGTTGCAGGAGATATTATTCTCGTTAAAAAACCTGATAAGGGCACTTTCGCTAATGTTTGGTACGAACCAAAAGAAACTCGTGCCCTATTTGAACAGAAGGGCTGGAAAACAGTCGTTGGTTTTCAAACAAGAAATCCCATCCACCGTGCTCATGAATATATTCAAAAAGTAGCACTAGAAACAGTCGATGGTTTATTTGTAAATCCTCTTGTAGGCGAGACGAAAGCGGACGACATCCCAGCTGATATTCGCTTAAAAAGCTATCGAGCCTTACTTGAAAACTATTATCCTACAGAACGAGTTCATCTCGGAGTCTATCCAGCTGCGATGAGATATGCAGGACCAAGAGAAGCGATTTTCCATGCAATTGCTCGCAAAAACTTTGGCTGCACTCATTTTATCGTTGGAAGAGACCATGCAGGTGTCGGGAATTATTATGGAACATACGATGCCCAACATATCTTTAATGAATTTACTGAAGAAGAATTAGGAATTAAACCATTATTCTTTGAACATAGCTTCTATTGCAAAAAATGTGAAGGAATGGCTTCAGACAAGACTTGTCCACATGGAGTAGAGGATCGTGTCATTCTTTCTGGAACAAAGGTAAGAGAAATGCTGAGGGACGGGATCTTACCACCATCTACTTTTAGTAGAAAAGAAGTGATCGAAGTTCTAATCGAAGGACTAAAGGAAGCCACATCCGTGACAGGAGGGAGATGAAGTTGAAATCTACGAATCTTACATGGCATAAATCAACCATTTCGAAACTAGAGCGTCGAAACCAAAATGGTCATGGAAGCTGCGTCTTATGGTTCACTGGACTATCCGGTTCCGGTAAGTCAACGATTGCTAATGCTGTTTCCAGTGAATTGTTCCGCCATGGGATTAATGAATATGTTCTTGATGGTGATAATATTCGCCATGGACTGAATAAGGATTTAGGCTTTAGTGAAAAAGATCGTACAGAAAATATTAGACGAATCGGGGAAGTCGCGAAATTATTCGTCGATAGTGGCAAAATTGTCACGACAGCGTTTATCTCTCCATTTCAATCTGACAGGGATCAAGTTCGTGCCCTGTTTGAGGACGATGAATTTTTTGAAATTTATATTGATTGCCCTCTTGAAGAATGCGAGAAACGCGATCCGAAACAGCTTTATGCAAAAGCAAGGAGAGGGGAAATTAAAGATTTTACAGGTATTAACTCTCCATATGAAGCACCGAAATATCCAGATTTAGTGATTCACACAAATGAATTAACGATTCAAGAGTCTGTTGAAAAAATAGTAGGCTTTTTGCAGAAGAAAAATCTCCTTTAAAGGAAGGGTGAGGGGTCAATGGTTGGCAAAGTATATTTAGTTGGAGCTGGTCCTGGCGACCCTGAATTAATTACTGTCAAAGGTCTTCGTTATATTAAGGAAGCAGATGTGATTCTTTATGATCGCTTAATTAATAAGGAACTTTTACAGTATGCAAAGGATGACGCACTGCTTGTTTATTGTGGAAAACATCCTCAAGCACATACAATGAAACAAGAAACGATTAACCATTTTCTTGTTAAATATGCAAAAAAAGGTCTTCAAGTCGTTCGTTTGAAGGGGGGAGACCCGTTTGTATTTGGACGTGGTGGTGAAGAAGCGCAAATCTGTGTGAGTAATCATATCCCCTTTGAAGTAGTTCCGGGAATAACAGCAGGGATTGGGGCTGCCGCTTATGCGGGCATCCCTATTACCCATCGTCATATAAGTAAAAGTTTTGCCATCATTACAGGGCATCAAGCAGGAGATGTAGCAGCAGAACAGCAATGGTATCATTTGGCAAACGGAGTCGATACACTCTGTGTCTATATGGGGGTTTCTCAGCTTCCAACCATCATCAACAATTTACTGAAGTACGGTAAGGATCAGGATACTCCAATTGCTCTTATTCAATGGGGTACATTGCTAGAACAAAAAACAGTAGCTGGTACACTTGAAACCATTTGTGAAATGGTCATGAAGGAAAATATCTCTAATCCGAGTATGATCGTCATTGGAGAAGTGGTAAGACTTAGTTCTCAATTGAATTGGTTTAATGAAGAAATGAGAACTTATTTGACAGCTGCAGAAGGTTCATGAAGAGGGAGTGACGATTATGAAGGCCGTTCTTTTTGTAGGACACGGTACTCGTTCAAAAAAAGGGGCTATAGAAGCCATACATTTTATCGAGTCAATCATGGAAAAAATACAGGTTGACATACAAGAATTGAGCTTTCTTGAGCTTACTTCTCCAACGATAGATGAAGGATTTCTCCGATGTGTTGAAAGAGGTGCAACTGAGATTACCGTTGTTCCAATTCTTCTTCTGACAGCTGGACATATGAAAAAGGATATCCCTGAAGTAATCCGTTCGCTTCAGGAGCAATATCCTCACATAAATGTTTTCCTCAAGGATGCATTTGGGGTTCAAGAAGAAATAATCGATGCGATGGCCGATTTAGTTTTGCAGGCAGTACCTGATTTAACAAAAGAGGATGCTTTATTAATTGTCGGTAGAGGAAGTAGTGAGCCAGATGTACATAATGCTTTTTCTAAAATTGAAAAAGGAATTCAAACACGGCTAAAATTTTCCGCAATATCGACTTGTTATTTAGCAGCAGCTAAGCCAACTTTTCAAGAAGGATTAGAGAATATCCTTGAAAAAAGGAAGAATCGAGTAATTGTTATTCCATATCTTCTATTCTCAGGTCTTCTTTTATCAGAGATTAACCAAAGGTGTAAAAAGTTTGGCACGAAAATCATTCAAGTGGAACCATTGAGCCGTCATGATGCGATGCGAAATGTCGTTGTACGATCGGTGCTAGAGGTGAAAAAATGCAAGCGTTTATGCTTGATTTAAGAGGGCAAAAGGTGGTCATTGCTGGCGGCGGTCGAATTGCAGCCCGTAAAGCCTATACTTTGATAGATGAAAAGGCTGAAATTACATTTATCGCTCCAGAAATTTGTCAGGAAATTGAAGATCTTATTGTTCATAGTGGTTTCAACTGGGTGAAAAGAAAGGCTCTTCAAAGTGATTTTGAAGGGGCTTTTATTGTTATTTTAGCGACGAATGACCGAAAAACAAATCAGGAATTAATGAAATCTCTTCCTCCAAACCAGCTCGTTAATGTTGTCGATAAACTTCCTCTGTCTGAGGAAGAAAAAATGGAAAAATTGGAGATACTTTTAGATGAACGATATTTAAGGGATGAAGTTGCTCGAGAAGAAGCACTAAGATGTTTGAAGAATTATGAAAGAAACAATACATGTATAAATTGAAAAAACAGGATAAAAATACTATAATATGGATAGGACTAATTACCTACTAAAGACTCTTAATTTAATAATGTGGAAAAAGGTAAATTTGTTGAAAGATGAAGACGCAAAACTATAGGGGCTAACGTACATATACCATTCCTACCAGTTACCGATTAAGAAGTGGGAGGTTAATTAGATTCGATTGGCCTTTTTTCATGAGAAAGTGGGACAACATGTGCCTAACCATATTGAAAACTTAGATGAATTAAAACGTAAAATATATTTATTTGCGGCACCCTTACTTGTGCTCACAATCTTTCTCAACAATTTATTAGATTATTATGAAGCTACCAGCTATTATTTAGGTATTACATTGCTGTTCTATTTTTCTTTTAGTTGGATCATGATTTACAAGAGATGGTACTTTCGTTTTATCGAGATCTCCAATTTGTTTTTAGTTAGCCTTTATCAATTAAATCAATATTATCAATCCGTACAAATCAATCTTGTAGAAGGGAATTATACACTCGGGGATTTTACGATGTGGATGCCCTTATATGTTATTTATATATATTTAACATTAGGTAGGAAAAAAGGAGTATTGTTTGCTTGCTTTGTACTAGCGTTAACCGCAAGTATCGGAATTCAATTTGTCCCATATTATGAAGCGAATTCTATTGACTCCATCATTCAATATCATGTCGCTAATACAGTCTATATTTTTGCTTTCTACTGTGCTCAGATCGCCTTTGGTGTATTTTCTGAGTTAAAAACGATTAAATCAACTGCCTATATTGATCCATTGACAGAAGTCCAAAACAGAAGGAAGCTGGACTTAAACTTAGATCTCTACTGGGAAAAAGCCAATACCTCAAAGCAGGAATTATCGATTATTTTAATCGATCTTGATAGTTTCAAGAAAATAAATGATCAATTTGGACATGACATTGGTGATCATGTTTTGCGAGAATTTAGCCAAGTGATCTCTAAAACGTTAAGAAATGATGAGATTTTTGGTCGTTGGGGTGGAGAAGAATTCATGGTGTTATCACCAGCTTCCCTGCTAAATGCTAGTAAATTAGCGGAACATTTAAGGTATTGTATTGAGCAGCATCAATTTCATGATATTCCAATATTAACCGCGAGTTTTGGGGTAAGTCATTATATTCCAGGAGATACAAAGGAGACTTTAATTAAAAGAGCGGATATCGCCCTTTATGAAGCGAAATCAGAAGGGAAAAATCGAGTAAGAGTTTGTTGAAATCAATAATAAAGACCAGATCAGTGATCTGGTCTTTTTATTGGTTATTCTTTATATATTAACAATATAAATCATACATGATATTCCAATATTGCTGTTGCAATAAAAAGAATATCATCTTTAATCGTATTTTTTATCGTCATGTCTTGACATTCTTGATACTCATTTAATAACTGCTTAAGTTCATTCATAAATATGTTAAGTTCCGTATCTGCGATCATATGATAATATGCTCCTAGTCGTTATTTCGTACAAAGACTTTATACCCATAAAGCAAACTTATTAAACGTTGAATGACAATGAGCATGTGCGAAAATTTTATAGAAGTTTTACATGCAATTAATATTCCCCATATAAGATCAGATTAAAATAGGTGCTAACGAAGTAAGAAGGGGGATTATCGATGATTACGAAGTTTGCGCAAAATCTCTATCGATATGATTGTGGATTGTTTCATTCTTTAAATTGCCTTTTTGAACGTAAAGCACTCAATATCTTTTTTTCCCGAATCACTTATTTTGGAGGAGCCACATTTACAATCGCTTTCTGTCTATTTGTCATCCTTTTCGTAGAAGCTCCTGTAAAAATGTGGGGAGTCCAAAGCAGTCTTGCTCTTTTATTTAGTCATCTATTAGTCATGATCATTAAGAAAATCTATCCAAGGGAACGTCCCTATATATCTATAAAAGATGCATTCGTCGATATCAATCCGTTAAAAGATCATTCTTTTCCGTCAGGACATACGACAGCCATTTTTTCGATTATTACTCCATTTATCATTCATCTACCGATCGCTAGTCTATTCCTATATCCAATTGGTTTCGCTGTAGGAGCTTCTCGGATTGTATTAGGATTACATTATCCATCCGATGTACTAGTAGGAGCCCTTATTGGAACTGTTTTTGCGATTCTTTTCGTGACGATCATTTAAGGAGGGAAGACCTGAATGAAAATTGCCATTTTTACTGATACATTCACACCTCAAGTGAACGGGGTTGCATTAACCTTTCAGCGCTTCGTGGATTATTTAGATAAAGAAGGGGTCGAATACCGATTATTCGTTCCCGAAACGGAAGAAACAGATTTATTTTCTAATCAAATTTTCAGATTCGCCAGCTATCCGTTTTTCCTCTATCCGGAGTGCCGCCTAGCCTTTCCGAATGTCCTGCATATTAAAAAAGAGCTTGAGCAGTTTAAACCAGATATCATTCATGTTGCAACACCTTTTAATATTGGGCTAGCAGGAATCTATTATGCGAAAAAACTCGGTATCCCTCTAGTCGGTTCATACCATACCCATTTTGACCGCTATCTACAATACTATGATTTACAATTTTTATCTAATTTCATATGGAAATACCTACGATGGTTCCATCGTTCCTTCAAAAAGACATTCGTTCCCTCTTATGAAACAAAAACTGAACTCATAAACAGAGGGTTTGCAAATGTGGATATTTGGAGTAGAGGAGTCGATTGTTCGCTATTTCATCCCCATTATTCCTCCACTCGTGTAAGAAATCAATATGAAATAACAGAGTCATATATTTTAAGCTATGTCGGTCGCCTTGCTCCTGAAAAAGATCTAGATGTTCTAATGGATATCGCCCACCAATTACCTGAGCACATAAAAAAACAAGTTCACTGGTTGATTGCTGGAAATGGTCCTCTCTATGAAGAGTTACAACAGCAAAAGCCCGAAAATATGACTTTTACCGGATATATCAAAGGGAAAAGCTTAGCAGAGCTCTATGCAGCCTCTGATCTGTTTGTTTTTCCTTCAAGCACGGAAACGTTTGGAAATGTGGTATTGGAATCATTCGCATGTGGAACTCCAGTCGTTGGAGCAAAAGCAGGTGGTGTTCAAGAAATCATTGAACATTACCGTACAGGGATTCTATGTCATCCAGGAAATGTAGATGAATTTATTGAGAGCATTACTGAATTAGTAAGCAAGAAGTCGATTCTTAAAATGATGAGTTTAGAGGCACGAAACTATGCGTTAGGCCAATCATGGGAACGGATTTTTTCTGACCTCCTGCTTCAGTATGAAGATGTGATTACCGAAACGGAAACGAATCGTTTGATTGCAAATATGTAATACGGGAGGGGTATGTTTGGAGAAGAGAGAAATTACGATTGTTGGTGCTGGTTATGTCGGTTTAGTTACAGCTGTTGCTTTGGCAGAAATCGGACATAAAGTAACTTGTATGGATGTCGATAAGCTAAAAATTAATGTATTACAGGCGGGGCAATCCCCAATTTATGAACCTGGATTAGAAGAACTTTTACAACAAAACTTGGACCGAAGAAATCTTTCCTTTACTTTCAATCATCATGAGGCCATTATCGAAGCTGAGGTCATCTATCTTGCAGTTGGAACTCCATCCAAGAAAGACGGTTCAGTTGATTTAACCTATCTATTGGAAGCAGCAAAAGCAATCAGTTATGCAGCAACTGGTGAAGTAGTCGTCGTCACGAAAAGCACAGTCCCCGTTGGCACAAGTGAAATGGTCAAGAACTACATTGAAGAACATGCCTTACATGAAGTGAACATTCATGTCGTCTCAAATCCAGAATTTCTTCGCGAAGGGCAAGCCCTCCATGATACATTTCATGCTGAACGAATTGTCATCGGTGCAGATGATGATTACGGGGCAAATCTGTTAATGGATATTTATGAGCCTTTCAACATCAACATCATCCGAACAGATTTAAGAAGTGCAGAAATGATCAAATATGCGTCCAATGCATTTTTAGCAACGAAAATTAGCTTCATTAATGAAATTGCAAATATTTGTGAAAAACTCCATGCTAATATTGATGATGTTGCCAGAGGAATGGGAAGTGACTCACGAATTGGCCATCAATTTTTAAAAGCAGGAATTGGCTATGGCGGCTCATGTTTTCCAAAAGATACGAATGCCCTTATGCAAATTGCCGGCCATTTAAGTCATGAATTTGAATTGCTTAAATCTGTCATTCATGTAAATAACCGCCAACAAGCTCTCCTTTTTGAAAAAGCAATGGACCGTTTCGGACGACTTTCTGGGTTAAAAGTGGCACTCCTCGGTCTATCATTTAAACCAAATACAGATGATATGAGGGAATCACCAGCACTGACCCTTGCTGATAGACTTGTCAAAGAAGGGGCAGAGGTGACAGCCTTCGATCCGATTGCTTATGAAAAAGCAAGAGCAGTTCTCCCGAAAGAGAGCTCAGTTACATCAGATATACGACAAGCTCTCTATCAAGCAGATCTCGCATTTATTGTGACAGATTGGGATGTCATCAAGGAGCTTTCTTTATCTATTTATGAAAAATTCATGAAAAGCCCTGTAATTTTTGACGGTAGAAATTGTTACTCGCTTGAGGAAGCGTCTAGGCATGCCATTGAATACCACTCAATTGGGAGAAGAGCTGTGTGTAATTTAAAAGAAATATTTTCATCGCTTTGATATTTGAGCGAAATATTAGAATGACTAGGAATTTACAATAGAACGAGGACGTCGACACGGTGTCCTCGTTTTATTTTCTATTAAGAGTTGGTAGAAAGTCTCCCTAGCGGACCATTTTCATCAATAATATCGTTCAATTCATAGATTGATAGAGGAAACATTGGGAAACCGAAAACATATGGTGTTATATCATAGAGCTGAAAATAAATAACTAATGTTTTATCAGCAATATAAAAATCCTGGT
This sequence comes from Robertmurraya phoenicis, assembly GCF_047302285.1. Classification (GTDB taxonomy): domain Bacteria; phylum Bacillota; class Bacilli; order Bacillales; family Cytobacillaceae; genus Robertmurraya. The sequence continues at coordinate 2,407,578 of NZ_CP154845.1, read as the reverse complement.
CGGGTTTAATCTGCGAAAACTCATTTAATAAGGAGATCTCTCTTTTCTCAATTTGTTCTTTGATTAAAGTTGAAATCCTCTCTATATAAGGACTACTCGGCTTAAAAAGATCTGCCAATGTAGAAAGCTTTTGCTTTTGCAGGTCAAATGTTAACGATTTTAAATAGGTCATGCCATGAGCTGCCCGATCATGATATGTGTAATTGGAAAGTAACAAACTTAAGACTTCTCGTTGATTATTTTTGATTTCATAAGTTCCGAGCATCTCAGCTACTGTTGAAGGCATATTTCCGACTTGGGTATCGATTAAAGTTTGAACCACTTTCACGATCGAATCGTTCATTCGTTTCTCAAAAAAATGGTTTCTTATTCCTCTGATTCGCGGATAATAAATGCTCTTTCGAGGCGCTTCTCCGATATGCAATGTATCAACTTTGACGGGAAAATCATTACTCATATATCCTCACCCTTTTTCACAGTATATTGGGATACACGGTTATAGGTTAAAAAAAGATGCACCCGTCAAAAGATAACGAGTGCACAGATGATATTATGATGCCTGTTGTTCATGAAGAGCATGATTTGATTTTTTTCTAGAAGGTTTAATATGAAAAATCACATTTAACACAATCGCTGTTAAGCTTCCAATTACAATTCCGTTACTTGTTAAAATATGAATTCCTTCTGGAAGGTTATCAAAAATAGCAGGTACAGTTGTGACGCCAAGCCCCATTCCAATGGAACAAGCAACAATTAACAGGTTTTCCTGAGAGTTGAAGTCGATCTTGCTCAGCATTTTAATCCCTGCTGCAATGACCATTCCAAACATTGCAACCATTGCACCACCTAATACAGATGTTGGGATAACCGTTGTAAAGGCACCAATTTTCGGAACTAATCCAAGTATTACTAGAAAAACACCAGCCGTGTAAATGACACTCGTTCGTTTAACCCCAGAAAGCTGAATAAGACCGACGTTTTGAGAATAGGTCGTATAAGGGAATGCATTAAAAAGACCGCCTAACACAATGGCCAAACCTTCTGCACGATACCCTTTCGCCAAATCTTTTTCAGAGATTTTTCTATCAGTAATTTCTCCAAGTACAAAATAAACCCCAGATGATTCTACTAAACTAATAATTGCTACAATCGTCATCGTAAGAATGGCTGACCACTCAAATGTTGGCATTCCAAAGTAGAACGGTGATGGCATGTGTATCCATGATGCTTCAACAACTTCACTAAAATCAACCATTCCCATAAAATAAGCAACAGTTGTACCAGCTATAAGTCCGATTAAAATCGAAATAGAACGGATAAATCCTTTTGTGAAACGATACAAAAGTAAAATAAATAACAAGGTAGAGAAGGCAAGAGTTATATTGGCTAGTGAGCCATAATCTGAGCTTCCTTCACCACCAGCGATGTTATTCATGGCAACAGGAATAAGCGTGATTCCAATTATTGTCACTACAGAACCGGTAACGACTGGAGGAAAGAATTTTACTAGTTTGCTAAAAATAGTAGAGATTACCATAACGATTAATCCTGACACTAAAATCGCACCGTATATAGCTGAAATGCCATGTTCTCCACCAATGGCAATCATCGGTGCAACTGCGGTAAAGGTACAGCCGAGTACGACTGGTAACCCAATTCCGAAAAAGCGATTTTTCCACACTTGTAAAAGGGTAGCCACTCCACACATTAAGATATCAATGGACACTAAATACGTAAGCTGTGCCCCTGATAATCCTAGTGCACCACCAACAATAATCGGAACAATGACAGCTCCTGCATACATCGCAAGTACGTGCTGTATCCCTAATGACGTTGTTTTGAAAAAGTTTTTATCCATTATCGAGTAGCCTCCACTTCATCTTTAAATTGAACGCCTTCATCTAATGAAGCAATTCGTGCAAGGGATTCTACGCGAAAACCTTGTTCTTGAAGGAGACGACTACCATCTTGGAATGATTTTTCAATGACGATGCCAATACCTGAAATTTCTGCACCAGCAGCTTTGACAATATCGACTAAACCTAAGGCGGCTTGTCCATTGGCTAAAAAATCATCAATAATCAAAACGTTATCTTCTTTACGTAAAAATTGATTGGATACAGAGATTTCGTTTGTTTCATTTTTCGTAAAAGAATGAACCTTTGCTGTCAGTAAATCGTTGACAAGTGTAAGTGACTTTCGTTTTCGAGCGAAAATAACGGGAACCTCTAGTTCTAAAGCAGCCATCAATCCAGGTGCAATACCAGAAGATTCGAGCGTTAACACTTTTGTAATCTTCTCATCTTTAAATCTTTTGGCAAATTCCTTTCCAATCTCAACCATCAATACTGGATCGATTTGGTGATTTAAGAATGAATCTACCTTTAATACCTGCGAGGAAAGAACCTTTCCTTCTGCTCTAATTTTATCTTTTAATCGTTTCATATTTTTCCTCCTATAATGAAAAAAACCTGAACATCATCGCACTCCTCAAACATGAGTGAGCCAATGACCTCCAGGTTACAATTAGAAGGATACTGAAATATTCACCTAAAAAGGGTGAGATATTCCCATTGCTCACTCATAGTCAGTATATTTACGGTACACTGGTAGAAACTTGCAGGCCATATCCCCGCGATTATATGAGTGAATGGATATATTCATATGTACGAAAGTATTATAGGAGGTAAAATGTATTTTGTAAATGGTTGAAGATGGAATATAGGGGTTGTTCGTCCTGTTAAATCGTGCTAATAATGAGTAATAGATCGAGTTTTGGAGGTGTAATAAATGGAAATACGGCAATTGAAATATTTTCTTACAATAGCAAAATGCAAAAGTATTACGAAGGCGGCAGAAATTTTGCATGTCTCTCAACCAGCTTTGAGTAAAATGATGAAGGGATTAGAAGATGAACTTGGCATGACCTTACTCTTGCGTTCAAATAAATCGAATGAGCTCACTGATGCTGGGGTAATCGTTATGGAATATGCACAAAAGATTTTTTCTGAAATTGATAATATGAGTAGGACTCTGAATGATTTAACCAACTTAGAAAAGGGAGAGATACAAATAGGGCTCCCTCCGATCATCGGAAGTCTCTTTTTTCCCAATATGATGGCTGATTTTCATAAAAAATATCCGAAAATAAAAATGAATGTAACGGAATACGGTGCAGCGAAAGTCGTCAAATCTGTTGATGATGGAGAACTAGATCTTGGCGTTGTTGTTCTTCCGGTGAATGGGAGAATCTTTAACATTTATCCAATTGTCGAAGAGAGGATGAAACTGTTGGTGTATCATGAACATCGCCTGGCAAGCTCTAAAAAAGTCCATCTTAAAGAACTTAAAGATGAAGAACTTATCTTTTATCATGAGGATTTTGCTTTACATGACATCCTGTGGAAGAAATTTATTCAAGTAGGGGTTGAACCGAATATTTTATTTAAAAGCTCTCAATGGGATTTAATGTCTGAAATGGTTGCCGCCAACCTAGGAGTAACGATTCTCCCAGATTCGATTTGTAATCGGGTCACAAATGAAAAGGTTCGAATCATTGAGTTTGTACCTGTCACGCCATGGAATCTTGCGGTCATTACCAAAAAGGATAAATATCTCTCATATGCAGGAAGAACGTTTATCAATTATATTTCCAATCATTCTTCAACTCGAATAGGATATAACCTAAAGTTATGAAAGATATAATAAATATGTATTTTACGCATGCACTTGAACGTTGTAATATGTTCATATCCATTTAAAAGGAGGGAGCATGCGGATGAAAATAATCATGATTGCCACACAAATTCTATTTATTCATTTGTTTTTGTTTTTAGGCGTTGGTATTAAAGCTTTACTTCCGATTCCCATTCCTGCCTCCATGATCGGACTATTCCTACTTTTTATTGCACTTTGTTTAAAAATCGTAAAAATAGAATGGGTGGAGAAGGGAGCAACCTGGCTAATAGCAGAGCTCCTTCTCTTTTTCGTTCCAGCAGCAGTTGGCATTATCAATTATGATGAAATTTTAAGTCTACAAGGATTTGAAACATTACTTTTGATCGGACTTAGTACCTTGATTGTTATGGGCTCAACAGCCTTTATCGCAGATATTATTTTTAAAAAGAAAGAGCGTGATCCAGTATGATGTATGTTGGTATGACTGTTATTACTTGTCTCTTTTATTTTTTTACTAAAAAAATGTATCAAAAATATTCTATTGCTATTTTTCATCCACTATTACTTTGTCCATTTTTATTGATTATGATGATTATGCCTCTTCATATATCTGCCGATCAGTATATGGAGGGAACTGCTGCTTTAACTCATTTGTTGGGGCCAGCTACGATTGCCTTTGCTATTCCGATTTATAAACATCTTCCGGTTATTAAGAAAAATATTTCCATCATCCTTATCAGTTTAACAAGCGGAACCCTTGTTGCGATATTTAGTTCGTTTGCATTGTCATTGGTGTTTAAATTGAACTCAAACTTTTTGATTAGTGTTTTACCTCGATCGATTACAACTCCAATTGCAATAGAGGTTTCAAAAGATATCGGTGGTCTGCCAACTTTAACAACGGTCTTCGTTATCATTACAGGTATAGTGGGAGGAATTATCGGCCCTCATGTAATCAATGGTCTTTCGATTCAATCTCCATTAGCAAGAGGACTGGCGCTCGGGATGAGTGCCCATGGGGTTGGTACTTCGAAAGCAAGGGAATATGGGGAACAGGAAGCAACCTTTTCAACCTTAGCGATGATTTTTGCTGCATTCATTACCATGATTTGGGCAAAATCACTTATACCGGCGTTGATTCATCTTACTTCAGTGATCTAAAAAGCAGGAGCACTTTTGCATCCTGCTTTTGTTACAATGATCAGTAATCCGTTACAATCATATCCCGGTCTAAAAATTTCTCAATTTCTTCGCTTATCTGATACGAAATTTGCGGAGAATCATAATTTTCAAATACGTATTCGCATTCGTTTTTGTAGGCCATAATTTCATCATAATGGGCTAGATGACGTTCAATATCTGCCTCATTATCGCCTCGTTCTTTTTGTCTGCTTATAACCGTATCCCGGTTTGCATAAATGAAAAATCTCATCACACGATCCCCGTACACATTCTTTAATTTTTCCGTACCTTCTGGATTTAAGGTTAAGTAGACGAGATGGTGATTTTCGAAGGCTTTTACAATATCTGCTTCTCGTATACCATAATGGATGCCATCTGTTTCAACAGCTTCTAAAAATTCACCGTCTTGATGTAACTTCATAAATGTTTCTTCATCTACAAAATGATAGTCTTCCCCATTTATTTCATAATGGCGAGGAGGACGTGTCGTGTAAGAAAGCACCGTTTCCATATCAAAAGCCGTCGCCACCATTTTCGCCACTGTTTTCCTTCCAGAACCATCTGGCCCTGTATAGATAAAAAGCTTTTCTTTTTCTTTAATTTTGTACATAGACGAACCTCCTTTTTCAAGTTATTAGACGCCCATTGCCATAGATACAGCCGCCGAGTTTGTTCCTATTTATATTATATCAGAATTTTTGTAAAATTAGAATATTTTGTCAGAGATTATGTATTTTTAACAAACCCTTTTTGTTGTCCTAATTGGTCCAGTCGTCGTTCAACTCGTTACACAATTTTTTTAGAGAGGACAAAAGGCATTCCTAAAAGAGAATGTCTTTTGTCATGGAATTACCAAAGTAACTCATATAATTGTCCATTAATGAGATTGGTATCAATCGGACAAACGTTTGAATCTCTACCATATTGCCAGCCCCATACATTCGCCTTACAAGGTGGCTTTCGTGGACGGAAGTTGGGAGCTCTTCTAGCCTTCGTTACCCCAGACTCTGGTTCAGCACTCCATAAAATTACTTGATTGCCTACTTTACTATCGTTGGCCACAGCTTCACAATAGGCTCGACTGAACGGACCGGTGACAGGATCATGATAAATCCCAGGCTTATAGCCACTGGTATATATACCATCAACAAAACCTCTAATCCAGGCCTCGTCTATGTCATAGTGATTTTCAATATTGGCAAAAATGACTTTGCCATTTGGCACCCCAATTCTCCTCGCTTGATATATTGTATTCTGAGCGACAACTGCGCCTTCTCTATAACCGATCGCCTGATCGAAATTGCTGTATATGGGAAGGACCTTGGTGCCGCTATTGTGGAGCAAGTTTACTTCTTCTTTTGTTAACACATCCACCTTTCCCGGAATAGGGGCTAAATATCTTCCCCAATAGGTTGGTTTCCCAAAGTTCTTTAGTACACAATCATATAAATCCTTCGATACCGTAGTGGCTGAATCCACTCCCCAATAATATGGCAATGTACTATCTCCTTTCTATAGAACATCTTTAACTATAGATTTTATTCCCATTTCAGCTTGTCATAGACCAATATAATATTTTAAAGAAATTCTATAATTTTGGAAATGATGTCATAAAATCTGACATATTAGTTGAAAGGAGAGGAGGATCTGTATACGCTAATACTAATTAGTAGGAGGGAGGACGGTCGTATCGAGAAAAGAAGGAAGCCTTTTAAATTTAGAAGGGTTGGAGTATTAAGTGTAAGTGCAGCAGCATCAGCGCTAGCAGCTTCATATTTTTATGCCTCTAGCAAATCTAGAAACAGTAAAAATCAATATTTTCCATTATCGCGAGATGATAGAGAGGAGAGGCCTTAAGAAAAGAAATAGAATAGGATTAGTTATCTTCAAAAATTCATGGACCTAATCGTGGTCCTTTTATTTTGAACATAAAAAACAGGGAGAAAATATCCCCCCATTATTGGTACGGAAACTGCGTAGAGTAATTACTAAATTGCTGGTGAGCTTGATCGATTTTTTGTTGTTCAGCCGCTTCTAGTTTATACCATCCTTTTTTAAACATAAGATTAAAAAGTTGTCTTGAACTATGATGCGTTTCTTCTAGCATATTCAGTAATTCATTGTATAACTGGTCATGACTCGCTTCACGAACAGCGATATTTAAACTATCTGTTAAATATTTACACGTAGAAAGGCCATCATTCATAAAATCTCTTTCATTCATTTCTGGTGTTTTTACTTTTGGTAATTGCCCAGTAGAAGGATTAGCTATTTGCTTGTTTTGTTGTTGGTTTTGCATCCATTTTCACCTGCTTTCTTTAATGCTGTTGACCTTGATTCGGATTCGGTACATTTGACATGATCGCATTGTTATTCACTTGTAAGTGGGTAAGTAAACGTTGATAATGATTTTGATGCATTCTTCCTGCCTGTTCGAATGATTGTTTAATTTCCTGATCATTTACTTGTTCAGCATAAAAGTGGAACTTCTTAAAAGCAAGTAATTCCCAAGACATTGCATCCTTTAAATAAGACAAGTCTTTTGTTGTAATCGCCGGTGGAGGCGAAGTCATTGGTGATTGCTGTGAATATTGCATAATCTACTCCTTTATTCGTTTTTTATCATTACCATAAGAGATGATGAAGCAAATCATACTTCATTTCCCTTTTTCCCATCATTCCCTTTATCGACCCCGGTTGCATTATTAATGGTTTGTG